>NZ_CP017253.2:2033887-2649350 GCF_001735765.2 Clostridium taeniosporum | reverse complement strand
AGCACCAGGTCAAACACCACCAACTACTCCACCGGCGGCACCTCAAGTACCAGGAGATGTAGTTACACCACCAGTGGCTCAATAATTAGAAATAGAATGATATTTTTAATTAGATAAATAAAAGGTATTTTAAAAATACCTTTTATTTTGGTTAATTTAATTATTAATGTAAAAATAAGTTAAATTAAACAGATGAATGACTAGACAGTTAATAAACCATATAGTATACTTTTTAATTATACTGAGTCTATAATAGTAAGCAAAGAGAAGGTGATCTTTTGAATTTAAATATAGTATTATATCAACCAGAAATTCCCCAAAATACTGGGAATATAGCAAGAACTTGTGTACTTACAGATAGTAAACTACATTTGATAAAACCTTTAGGTTTTGATATAGATGAAAAACATGTAAGAAGAGCTGGGTTAGATTATTGGAAGTATCTAGACTTGGAAATCCATGAAAGTTATGAAGCATTTATGGAAAAATATAAAAATGAAAGAATATTTTTATCAAGTACTCATGCTGGGGACTGTTATAATGAAATATCATTCCAAAAAGGTGATTTTATAATGTTTGGAAGAGAGTCAAGTGGTGTTCCAGAAGAAATTCATCAAGTAATTTCTGGAATGAGAATACCTATGATTCAATCAAGTACTAGAAGTTTAAATTTATCTAATACTGTGTCAATAGTTGCATATGAAGCTTTAAGACAATTTGGTTTTCCAAATATGAAATAGGGGAAGGAAATTAGGCAAATGGAGAAGATAAAGATTATAACAGATAGCACTGCTGATTTACCAAAAGAAATATATGAAAAATATGACATAGAAGTATTACCAGTTTTAATAAATTTTAAAGAAGAAAGTTATTTAGATGGAGTTGAAATAGACGCTGATAAAGTGTTTGAAAGAATAGAAAAAGAAAATATATTACCAACTACAGGTCAAGTTATTCCTAATAGATTTATAGAAATATATCAAAAATATTTAGATGCAGGATATAAAATATTTTCAATTCACATGTCGTCTGCTATGAGTGGAACATATCAATCTGCATGTATAGCAAAAAGCACATTGGAAAGTGATGATATAATAGTAGTAGATTCTCAAAATATAGCACCAGCATTAGGGATTTTAGTTTTAAAGGCAGCTGTACTTTTAGAAAAAGGAAATAGTTTAGAAGAAACATTTAAAATTATTGATTCTGTTAAATATAATGTGAAAACATTAATGTGTTTTGAATCTTTAGAGTATCTTATAAGAGGTGGAAGAATATCCAAAACAGCTGGAATGGTTGGAAGTGTATTTGGAATAAAATTAATATTAGATATAAAAGATGGACTAATGTCTGTTAAAGATAAGGTAAGAGGAAATAAAAAAGTTATTAAGAAAATAATTTCTGAATTTGAACAAGCTAATTTAGATGAAGATGTTCCGGTATTATTAGTAGATGCAAAAAATGTAGAGATAAAAGCAGCTCTTTTAGAATATTTACAAACAAATAATTTAAAATATACGGAATGTCCATTAGGATCAAGTGTATGTATTCATTCTGGACCCAATTGTTGTGGACTAGTATACTTATCTAAATAAAATTAGAATAAGCCATGATTTAAACATGATGTTAAGTTATCTGTTTAGATTATGGTTTTTTATTTTTTTGGAAATTATATTGTTAGAAGATTTGTGGATAAATTATAAAATACTATGTTTTAAAGATATTATGAGTATACCTAAAGAATAAAAAATAATCATATGTGGCATCATTATTGCTGCACTACGTTTCAAAAGGATGCATGACTAAAAAAAATCAACTTTCCACAGTTGCTTAGCGATTTTTAATTGTTATTAAACTTTAGATTTGAAATATATTGTAAAGTGAAAATTGGATTACTTGCTTTGACTTAGGAAATCAGAGTATACTATTTTATAGAGAATTTATATATAAATATACAAATTATTAAATTTAAGTATATATGTTTAAATAATTTTAGTTTAACTAAAATTAGCAGTGATTTTATTCTAATTATAATATGGTGTAAGGAAAGAGGATGTTTATGAAATTAGATTATGGTATGAAAATTGTCCAGGATCAAAAACTTGTATTAACTCAAAGTATGCAACAATCAATAAAACTTTTACAAATGTCTATGCATGATTTAAGAGAATTTATTGATAATGAATATGCAGAAAATCCAATATTAGAAATTAATGAAACAGATAATAATTCTTTAAAAGATAAGTATGATTACAAAAGTCTAATAAAGGAATTTGGATCTAGTAATTATAAAAATGAAGTTGATAATAGCTATATAGATAATAAGGAAAAGGATTCTACACCTTGGAATTATATTGAAAAAAGCAAATCTTTAAATGAGTTTTTACAAGAACAATTAATTGAGCTTAATCGTGATCCATATTTAGTGGGAATATCAAAATACATCATAGAATCTTTAGATAATAGAGGTTATTTGGAAATATCAACAACCCAAATAGGAAATGAACTTAATATAAATAAGGAAAAAGTAGAACAAGCATTAAAAATTGTACAAGATTTAGAACCATATGGTATAGGTGCTAGAAATATAGAAGAATGTCTTATAATTCAGAGTAAAAAATTAGGTATATTAGATGAGAAGATGGAGAAAATAATAAAGAATCACTTAGGTAATATAGCAGATAATAAATATAAGCTTGTAGGTGAAGATGTTGGAATAGAACCTAAAGAAGCTCAAAGATATGGGGATTTAATTAAAAAATTAGAACCAAAACCATCTAGAGGTTTTTATACAGGAGAACAGGTGGGTTATATAATACCTGATGCAGAAATAAAGAAAATAGCAAATGAATATTTTATTATAATGAATGATAAAGTATTACCTAAGCTTAGCATAAGTAAAACTTATAAAAATGTTCTGGAAAAAAATACAGATGAAGAAACTGTATGTTATGTTAAAGATAAGATTAATAAAGCAATGTTTTTAATCAAATCTATAGATCAAAGAAAAAGCACATTATATAATGTTTTAAAGTGTTTGTTAAAAAAGCAAAAGGAATTTTTTGAGAAAGGTTATGAATTTATAAAACCTTTAACATTAAAAGAAGTAGCAGAAGAAATAGAAATGCATGAATCAACAGTAAGTAGAGCTATAAAGGATAAGTACGTTCTTACAAGTTATGGAACAATAAAGATAAAAACATTGTTTGAAAACGGTATATCTTTAAATACTGAAGGCGATATTGGAACAAATAGAATAAAAAATGAAATAAAAAGAATAATAGATGAAGAAAATAAATTAAAGCCATTTTCTGATAAAGTTATTTCTGAAATATTAAATAAAAAAAATATAAATATTTCTAGAAGAACTATAGCAAAATATAGAGAAGAATTAGGAATTAAATCTTCATCAAAGAGAAAAAGAATCTAGTTTTGCGAAAATTCATATTTAGAGATTAGAAAATTTAAACATATAAATATTAATTAAATATTTATATGTTTAATATATTTAAAAGTGTTAAAAATTCATTATTAATATAACCAACTTTAAAAATATAAAAAAATTTCACTTAAAGCCTTTAAAAATTTGACAAGGTGTTTTATAATATTATTTGTGGGACATGATTTAAGTGCATGGGACGCATAAAGACCAAGGGAGTGTTTATGTTGCATGAAATATTAGAGTTACAGAAAAAGATAGTTCCAGAGCTTGTTGAAACATTGGAAAAGAGATACAATATGCTTAGAACTATATACTATAATCAACCAATAGGTAGAAGAGTTCTTGCCAATGAATTGAAAATTGGTGAAAGAGTGGTAAGAAATGAAGTAAGTTTTTTGAACTCTCAAGGTTTAATAGAAATAAATACTCCAGGGATGACTGTCACTAAAGATGGTGAAAATATAATAAATAAATTAAAGGATTTTATCCATGAAATAAAAGGACTTTCAGAACTTGAAGAAGAATTAAGAAAAAGTCTTAATGTAAAGAAAGTTATTATAGTTCCAGGAGATTTAGATAAAAATCCTTCAATTTTAAAAGATTTAGGAAAAGCGTGTGCTCATTATGTAAAAAACGTTCTAGTTAATAATAATATTATTGCATTAACTGGCGGAAGTACATTAAAAGCAGTAGTAGAAGAATTTCCGAAAATAAACAATTTATCTAATATTCAAGTAGTACCTGCAAGAGGTGGAGTAGGCAAAAATGTTGAAACTCAAGCAAACACATTAGCTGCTTTATTAGCAAAAAAGTTAAATGGTAGTTATAAAATGTTACATGTTTCAGAAAATTTAAGTTTAGATGTATTAGATACTTTACTTAAAGAAGAAGAAATAAAAACAGTAGTAGATACTTTACATAAGGCTGATGTATTAATGTATGGAATAGGAAATGCAGTACAGATGGCTAAAAAAAGAGGAGTTTCAGAAGCTAAAATTCAAAGTCTTATAGATAATGGAGCAGTTGGAGAAGCGTTTGGATGCTATTTTACCAAAGATTCTCAAATAATATCAGAAGCTACTTCGATTGGAATAAAAATTAGTGAAGCAAGAAAAATAAAAACACATATTGCTGTTGCAGGTGGAAAGAATAAAGTAGAGTCAATAATATCGACAGAATTTAATGATATTAATGGAATCTTAGTCACTGACGAAGAAACTGGTAAAAAAATACTAGAAGTATTAAGTCATTAATTTATGTATAAAATTAATTTAGTTTGTAAAATTTATTTTTATAAAAAAGCATTAAAAAGCATTATTTTAGGAGGTAATTTTAATGGCAAATGTAAAAGTAGCAATTAATGGTTTTGGACGTATTGGACGTCTTGCATTTAGACAAATGTTTGGAGCAGAAGGATATGAAGTAGTTGCAATCAACGACTTAACAGATCCTAAGATGTTAGCTCACTTATTAAAATATGATTCATCACAAGGTAGATATGAAGGAACTGTAGAAGTTAAAGATGATTGCATCGTTGTTAACGGAAAAGAAATCAAAATCTACGCTGAAGCTGATGCTTCAAAACTTCCTTGGGGAGAATTAGGAGTAGACGTAGTACTTGAATGTACTGGATTCTATGTATCAAAAGCTAAATCTCAAGCACATATCGATGCAGGTGCTAAGAAAGTTGTTATATCAGCTCCAGCTGGAAACGACCTTCCAACAGTTGTATTCAACGTTAACCAAGATATCTTAACTGCTGAAGATAACATAATATCTGCAGCTTCTTGTACAACTAACTGCTTAGCTCCAATGGCTCAAGCACTTAATGAATTAGCACCAATTCAAACTGGTATTATGTCAACTATCCATGCTTACACTGGAGACCAAATGGTATTAGACGGACCACACAGAAAGGGCGATTTCAGAAGAGCTAGAGCTGCTGCTGTAAATATAGTTCCTAACTCAACTGGTGCTGCTAAAGCTATCGGATTAGTTATCCCAGAATTAAACGGTAAGTTAATCGGTTCTGCACAAAGAGTTCCAGTTCCAACTGGTTCAACTACAATATTAGTTGCTGTAGTTAAAGGAAAAGATCTTACAGTTGAAAAAGTAAACGCTGCTATGAAAGCTGCTTCTAATGAATCATACGGATATACTGAAGAACCATTAGTATCTTCTGATATCGTAGGAATCAAATACGGATCATTATTCGATGCAACTCAAACTATGGTAGCTAAAGTTGATGAAGACACATACCAAGTTCAAGTTGTTTCATGGTATGATAACGAAAATTCATACACTAGCCAAATGGTTAGAACAATCAAATACTTCTCTAACTTCTTAAAATAATTTAAGTTTTTAGTTAAAGTAATTAAAGCATAAATAAGTCTGGTTTTGTAGTATAAGGCTATAAGGCCAGACTATTTTAAAATATTAAAAGATTTAACAATTAGAGGTGAACGAGATGAATTTTAACAAAAAGACAATTGAAGATATTCAAGTAAAAGGTAAAAAGGTCTTAGTTAGATGTGACTTTAATGTACCATTAAAAGATGGTGTTATAACTGATGAAAATAGATTAAATGGAGCTCTTCCTACAATAAAATACTTAGTTGATAATGGAGCACAAGTTATTCTTTGCTCACATATGGGTAAACCAAAGGGAGAACCAAAGCCAGAATTATCTTTAGCTCCAGTTGCTAAAAGATTAAGTGAAATGTTAGGAAAAGAAGTTAAATTTGCTCCAGACAACAATGTTGTAGGAGAAAATGCTAAAGCAGCAGTTGCTGAAATGAAAGATGGAGATGTAGTATTATTAGAAAATACTAGATATAGAAAAGAAGAAACTAAGAATGGTGAAGAATTCTCTAAAGAATTAGCTTCACTTGCTGAAATCTTTGTTAATGACGCATTTGGTACAGCTCATAGAGCTCACTGCTCAACAGTTGGAGTAACTGATTATATTGATACTGCTGTATGTGGATACTTAATTCAAAAAGAATTAAAATTCTTAGGAAATGCAGTTGAAACTCCAGAGAGACCTTTCGTAGCTATATTAGGAGGAGCAAAAGTTTCTGATAAAATAGCTGTTATTAACAATCTTTTAGATAAAGTTAATACTATAATTATAGGTGGAGGAATGGCTTATACATTCTTAAAATCTCAAGGATATGAAATCGGAACTTCATTAGTTGAAGAAGATAGACTTGATTATGCTAAAGAAATGATTGCTAAAGCTGAAGAAAAAGGTGTTAAATTCTTATTACCAGTAGATCATAGAGTTGCAGCAGAATTCAAGGATGTTGAAGCTGTAGTAACAGAAGATCAAAATATTCCATCTGGAAGCATGGGATTAGATATTGGACCAAAGACAGAAAAATTATATGCTGATGCTGTTAAAGATGCTAAGACTGTAATTTGGAATGGACCAATGGGAGTATTCGAATTTGAAAACTTCAATAAAGGAACAATTGAAGTAGCTAAAGCAATGGCTGATTCAAATGCTACTACTATAATTGGTGGTGGAGACTCAGCTGCAGCTGTTAATATACTAGGATTTGGAGATAAGATGACTCACATTTCAACTGGTGGTGGAGCTTCACTTGAATTCTTAGAAGGTAAAGTGTTACCTGGTATAGCTGCATTAAATGATTAATATTAAATAAGTTAATAATAGGTAAAACTTCTTAAAGGAGTTTTACCTTGTTATGTAGAATTAGTTATTGTAAAGTTACATAACTTTATATTTTATTATAATTTTATTATGAGGTGAAAACGATGAGAAAAGCAATTATTGCAGGAAATTGGAAAATGAATAAAACTGTTGATGAAGCAGTAAAAGTGGTAGAAGAATTAAAGCCATTAGTTAAGGATGCTACTTGTGATGTAGTTGTATGTCCAACATTTGTATGTTTAGATGCTGTTAAAAAGGCAGTAGCTGGTTCAAACATAAAAGTTGCAGCTCAAAACATGCACTTTGAAGAAAGTGGTGCATTCACAGGAGAAGTTGCTCCAGGAATGTTAGAAGCTATGGGAATTGAATATGTAGTTTTAGGACACAGTGAAAGAAGAGAATACTTCAATGAAACTGATGAAGCTATAAATAAAAAAGTTAAAGCAGCATTTGCTCATAACATTACTCCAATCGTTTGTTGTGGAGAAACTTTAGAACAAAGAGAAAGTGGAGTTACTGATAATTTCATTGCTTGTCAAATTAAAGTTGATATTGCTGGATTAACTAAAGATCAAGCTGAAAAAGTTGTTATAGCTTACGAACCAATCTGGGCTATTGGAACTGGTAAGACTGCAACTAAAGAACAAGCTAATGAAACAATATTAGCAATCAGAAACGTTGTTACAGAAATGTATGGAAAAGAAGTTGCTGATAAAGTAAGAATTCAATATGGTGGATCAGTTAAACCAAATACAATAAAAGAACAAATGGCTATGTCTGATATAGATGGAGCATTAGTTGGTGGAGCTAGCTTAAAAGCAGAAGATTTTTCTGCAATAGTTAATTACTAAGAACTAATTAAAAGAGGCTATGATTAAATCATGGTCTCTTTTTATATGTAAAATTATTAAATATAAATAAATGATAAAATATAATTTCAGCATCAGTTTTAATAAATAATTTATTACATTAATTATGCTAATTAAAATAGATAAGACTAATTTGATAATGATTATCAAATTAATTATTTATTATAGAGTGATAATATGATAACATATTAGTAAATATTAGCATATTCAATGAAATAAAGAGGTAATAAAAATGTCAACAATAAATGAAAATATAATATATCATGATATAATAGAAAGTATGGTTGCCGCATTAGAGGCTAGAGATCTATATACATCAGGACATTCTACAAGAGTAAGTGATATGACTTATAAATTATGTAAGACTTTAGGAGTATCAGAAGATACATTGGAAATGTATCATATGGCTGCTCATTTGCATGATATAGGAAAAATAGGAGTTTCAGATAATGTTTTAAATAAACAAGGAAAACTAAATACTGAAGAATGGGAAATGATGAAAAGACATCCTGAAATAGGTTTTGAAATTCTTAGTAAAGCTAAAAGTTTGAAAAATATATCTTACATAGTATTACATCATCATGAAAGATGGGATGGAAAAGGATATCCTAGTGGATTAAAACAAAATGAAATTCCTTTAGGAGCTAGAATTATAGCAATTTGTGATTCTATAGATGCAATGAAGACTAATAGACCTTATAGAGATTTATTAAGTGATAAAGAGTGCTTTAATGAAATTTCAAAAAATAGTGGAAGAATGTATGATCCTGAAATTGTAGAGTGTATATTAGATAATTGGAATAATATAGTAACTAAATATTATAAAGATTTATAGATATAATTATAGAATTTTATAAATATTGAGTTACTGCTAAATTTACTTAGATAAAATATTTTTTAACTAGAAAAGCATTAAATAAATCAAAATATGTTTATTAATCTTTAATATATATAATTATAATGATATACATATAAGTTTAATTTAAGATTAAAAGCGAAAATATAATTTTAGAGTTGACTTTTTTTACATTTAAGAATTAAAGGAAAAATATATTTAAAAAAAGAAATTTATATATATTAAGGTATATACATTGTAGTATATATAATCTTGAAGGTTTTACAAGTTGCAATACATTTCAAAAAATAATATAATTAAAATGGTTAAAAATATAGTGAATAAAAGATAATAGTAGTATATTATGATATTTTAATAATAAATCTGGAGGGATAGGAATATGTCAAAAAGACCAGTTATGTTAATGATATTAGATGGTTTTGGAATAGCACCAAAATCAGAAGGAAACGCAGTAAGTTTAGCTAAAAAACCTAATTTTGATAGATTAGTAGCAAATTATCCAACATCAGAATTACAAGCAAGTGGACTAGAAGTTGGACTACCAGAAGGACAAATGGGGAATTCAGAAGTAGGGCATTTAAATATTGGTTCTGGTAGAATAGTATATCAAGAATTAACTAGAATTACTAAAGCTATAAAAGATGGAGATTTCTTTGAAAATGAAGCAATAATGAAAGCTATGAATAATGCTAAAAATAATAATACAGCATTACACTTAATGGGATTATTATCAGATGGTGGAGTTCACTCACATATTCAACATTTAAGAGGACTTTTAGAATTTGCTAAAAAAGAAGGAATTCAAAATGTATATGTTCATGCATTTATGGATGGTAGAGATGTTGCACCATCATCAGGTAAAGAATTTATAGAAAAGACTGAAGCTATGATGGCGGAAATAGGTGTAGGTAAGATAGCAACTATAAGTGGTAGATACTATGCTATGGATAGAGATAACAGATGGGAAAGAATAGAACTTGCTTATAATGCATTAGTATTAGGTAAAGGAGAAACAGCTAATAGTGCAGTTGAAGCAATAGAAAATTCTTACCATGATAATAAAACAGATGAATTTGTTTTACCAACAGTAGTTTTAGAAAATGAAGCTCCAACAGCTACAATTAAAAATGGAGATTCAGTTGTATTCTTTAACTTTAGACCAGATAGAGCGAGAGAAATAACAAGATCTATTAATGATAAAGTATTTGATGGTTTTAAAAGAGAAACTTTAAATCTTACTTTTGTAACTATGACTCAATATGATAAGACTCTAGAAGGTGTTGAAATAGCTTACAAGCCACAAACTTTAGTTAATACTCTTGGTGAATATGTAAGTTCAAAAGGATTAAAGCAGTTGAGAATTGCTGAAACTGAAAAATATGCTCACGTTACATTCTTCTTTAATGGTGGAGTAGAAAAAGAAAATCCAGGAGAAGAAAGAATTGTTATTCCATCACCAAAAGTTGCTACATATGATTTAAAACCAGAAATGAGTGCATACGAAGTAACAGAAGAATTACTAAAGAGATTAGATCCAGATGAATATGATATGGTAATCCTAAATTTTGCTAATCCGGATATGGTTGGACATACAGGGGTTATTCCAGCAGCTGTAAAAGCAATAGAATCTGTTGATGAATGTTTAGGAAAAATTGCTGATAAAATGTTAGAAAAAGATGGATGTTTATTTATAACAGCTGACCATGGTAATGCTGAAACAATGATAGATTTCTCAACAGGAAATCCATTTACTGCTCATACAACTGATCCAGTACCTTTCGTATGGGTTGCAAATGATACTGAAGGAAGAACATTAACAGATGGAAAATTAGCTGATATAGCTCCAACAATGTTAACTAAACTAGGATTAGAAGTTCCAGCTGAAATGACAGGAGAAAATTTAGTAAAAGCTAAATAATAGATAGTTTTAAAAGAGTTTAGAAGATTAATCTACTAAACTCTTTTTTTATGTGAAAAATCATAATATTTTTAAAGATTCTAAAGCAAATATGATTTAATTTGAAGCAAGTATTAGTTAAAAATTAAAAATATTAAATGAATAATTAATGAAAAACTTATAGTAGAATTTTAAAATATATATTGTAAAAAATATTCAAGGTTTTCAACAAAAATTTTCAATTTATCTATTAATTAGTAATTGAAAAGTATGGAACAGTAAATTTGTTTTTGCATAAATTTAGACTTTAGATAATATATTTATAAAAAAGACTTAGGGTTGATGAAATGAAAAAAAATTTTGCTTATTCTGCTGATTTTGATGAAAAGACTGAAAAACTATTTAGAGAAGGAAAATATCTTGGTCAAGGAAATAATGGAATAGTTTATGAACTTCCAGGAAATAAGGTAGTAAAAATTTTTTTAACTCAAAGGGTATGTAAAGATGAGGGAGGAATACTTTATAGAACAAATGGCTCTAAGTATTTTCCTAAACTTTATAAAAGAGGAAAGTTATATGTAGTAAGAGAGATTGTTAATGGAGAAAGATTAGATTATTATATTAAGAAAAATGGATTAAGTAAAAGTTTAATAAAGAAAATATACAATTTGTTAACAGAATTTAAAAGACTTAAATTTACTAAATTAGATACTAGATGTAAAGATATCTTTGTATCAGAAGATGAGAAAATAATGATAATTGATCCTAAAAAAGCATATTCTCGAAAAGTAGATTATCCAAGACATTTAATGAAAGGGTTAAAAAAAATTGGGGTTTTAGATGAATTTCTTGAAGGAATTAAATATATAAATAAGAAAAAAGCAAGTCAATGGAGAATTAAATTTGACAGATATTTTAATAATGAACAATAAAGAATTAAAAGTCTTTAATTTAAATAATTTTTAATTATTTAGATTAAGGGCTTTTTCTAATTTAATATAAAACATTAAATTATTTTTTTTATTAAGAAAATTAAAGTGAAAAGATATAGGTAATTAAGAGTTTTGGGTTACTAAAACTAAAATATCTTCAATTAGTATAACTGCTTAAGATGCTCAGAAAAGTGTTAATATGAGTATAAAAAATTTAATCTACAAAGAACAAAATATCGGAAAAATGTTTTTGAATATTAAGTCTTTATTTTAGTAATAATATTAAGGTAATAAAAAAAATCTTTTCATTTTGTGTTTTATGTATTAAAATGATATTGATAAACATTATCAAATGACATTATAAAACTTGAGGAGGATAATTAAATGAACGATTACTTAGAAATAATAGACGTTGTGGCTAGACAAATATTAGACTCAAGATGTTTTCCAACTGTAGAAGTAGAAGTATATCTTGAAGATGGAACAATGGGAAGAGCAGCAGTGCCATCAGGTGCTTCAACTGGTATGTATGAAGCTGTAGAATTAAGAGATGGTGATAAAGATAAATACTTAGGCAAAGGTGTCTTGACAGCAGTAAAAAATGTTAATGAGACAATTGCAGAAGCATTAATAGGATGTAATGTATTTGATCAACCATATATAGATAAAATGCTTATAGAATTAGATGGAACTAATAATAAAGGAAAGTTAGGTGCTAATGCAATATTAGGAGTATCACTAGCTGTTGCAAATGCCGCTGCAAACGCATTAGGATTATCTTTATATAAATATGTTGGTGGTGTAAATGCAAAAGTTTTACCAGTACCAATGATGAATATAATAAATGGTGGATCACATGCTGATAACTCAGTAGATTTACAAGAATTTATGATTATGCCAGTAGGAGCACCAAGTTTTAGTGAAGCATTAAGAATGTGTGCAGAAGTATATCATACATTAAAAAATACTCTTAAAGAAAAAGGTTATGCTACTGGTCTTGGAGATGAAGGAGGATTTGCTCCTGATTTAAAATCAAATGCAGAAGCTATTGATGTAATTATAGAAGCAATAACTAAGGCTGGATATAAAGCTGGAGAAGATATGTTCATTGCTATAGATGCAGCATCATCTGAATATTATAAAGATGGTAAGTATGTATTAGAAAATGAAGGAAAGACATTAACATCAGCAGAAATGGTCGATTTCTTTGAAGAATGGGTAAATAAATACCCAATTATTTCAATTGAAGATGGTATGGCAGAAGAAGATTGGGAAGGATGGACTTTATTAACTGAAAGACTAGGAAAGAAAGTTCAATTAGTTGGTGATGATTTATTTGTTACTAATACTGAGAGATTAGAAAAAGGAATAGATATTGGAGCAGGAAATTCAATACTTATTAAATTAAATCAAATCGGTACATTAACAGAAACTTTAAATGCAATAGAAATGGCTAATAGAGCAGGATATACAGCAGTTATTTCTCATAGATCTGGAGAAACAGAAGATACTACAATTTCTGATTTAGTTGTTGCAGTTAATGCAGGACAAATAAAGACAGGAGCACCTGCTAGATCTGAAAGAGTTGCAAAATATAATCAATTATTAAGAATAGAAGAAGAATTAGCTGAGGTAGCTGAATACAGAGGAAGAAAAGCATTCTTTAATGTAAAAAAATAATCTATAAAACAAAGTAAAAAAATGATATAGCATCTAATAAAATTAAGAAATAGCTACAATTTTTTTGTAGCTATTTCTTAATTTAATTATTAGTTTACAATTACTGAATACATTATAGAAAGAATTTATTTTGTATAAATATAGAAGCTTTACATTAGTGTAAAGTTGTAATAAAATAAATGTTATGTTACAATTTTAATAAATATGTTATTTTGTAATGAGTTAATTATATAGGAGGGATTACCTATGCAAAGTATGTTAATGGGTATAGAAATACTATTAGGTTTGTTAATAGTAATAACTATATTTATGCAACCTAGTAAAGCGGATGCTTTAAGTGGATTAATACAAGGTGGATCAAAAGATACATTCTTTTCAAAAAATAAAGCAAGAACTAAAGAAGTAATGCTTGTAAGATTAACTTGGATTTTTACAGGATTATTTGCACTTAATACATTAATATTAAATTTTCTTAAATAAAAATAAGGACTACTTTTTGTAAAGTGGTTCTTATTTTTTTTATATGAAAAATTTTTTGTTTACATATAATATATTATATTGTTTTAAGAAATTTTTCATCTATAATTTAATTGGGTCGATCTATAAATAATACATGTTTACTTAAATAAAAATATGAAAACAAAATTATATATTAATAGACAGATAATATGATAATTTATAGTAAATAGACAGATGTAATTATCTTTTTTTATCATAAAATATAAAAAATATACGTAAGAATAAATGATATATATATAAACCAATAAAATATAAGGAGGAGATTATGAATCTATTATACGTTTCGTTAATTGCTGGTTTAATTGCTCTTATTGTTGTATTTTTTTTAGTAAAGGATATTTTGAAAAAAAATCCTGGAAATAAAAAGATGGTTGAAATTTCTGGTTATATTGAAGAAGGAGCAATGGCATTTTTAAAAAAGGAATATTCTTATTTATGCGTATTTATAATAGTAGTTGCCATTGCCATATTATTATTTTTAAATTATAGAACAGCAATAGCATTTGTAGTTGGTACATTATTTTCAATAACAGCAGGGTATATTGGTATGAGAATAGCTGTAAAATCAAATGTTAGAACTACAGAAGCAGCTAAAAGTGGAATAAAAGAAGCTTTATCAGTTGCTTTTTCAGGTGGAACAGTAATGGGCTTATGTGTAGTAGGCCTAGGCATAACTGGATTGAGTATTTTTTCAATTGCATTTGATTTAAATGTAGAGTATATAACTGGATTTGGATTAGGTGCATCGTCTATTGCTTTATTTGCGAGAGTTGGTGGCGGAATTTATACAAAAGCAGCTGATGTAGGAGCTGATTTAGTTGGGAAAGTTGAAGCTGGTATTCCAGAAGATGATCCAAGAAATCCAGCAGTTATAGCTGATAATGTTGGAGATAATGTTGGAGATGTAGCTGGTATGGGAGCAGATTTATTTGAATCTTATGTAGGTTCAATTATATCTGCATTAACTTTAGGAACTGCATTAGCTAGTACATTAGGAAAAGAAATAGTAATTTTTCCGTTAGTTTTATCATCAATAGGAATAATAGCATCATTAATAGGAATTATATTTGTAAAAGGATATAAAGGAGATAACCCACAAAAAGCTTTAAATTTAGGTAGTACAATTTCAGGGGTAATAGTTTTAATAGCAGGGTTTATAGCTTGTAAATACTTAGTTGGAAATTATAAAATATTTTTACCTGTAATAGCAGGATTGCTTGTAGGGTTGATAATAGGTAAAATTACAGAATATTATACTTCAGCTGATTATAAGTATGTTAAATTTATAGCAAATGAATCAGAGACTGGACCTGCAACGAATATAATCGCTGGATTATCTGTAGGAATGAGGTCTACAGTTATTCCAATATTATTAATTGCTATAGGAATAATAATATCATTTTTTGCTATAGGGGGATCTAGAGATACTGCTTTGGGTTTATATGGTATATCATTAGCAGCTGTAGGAATGTTATCAACAACAGCAATAACTGTTGCAGTTGATGCATATGGTCCAATAGCAGATAACGCTGGTGGAATAGCAGAAATGTGTGAACTAGATGAAAGTATTAGAGAAATAACAGATAAGCTAGATTCTGTTGGTAATACTACAGCAGCAATTGGAAAAGGATTTGCTATAGGTTCAGCTGCACTTACTGCATTAGCACTTTTTGCATCATATTCACAAATAGTAAAATTAGAGACTATAAACTTACTTAATCCATTGACATTAGTTGGAATTTTTATTGGCGGTATGTTGCCATTCTTATTTGGAGCATTGACAATGGAATCAGTAGGAAAAGCTGCAACACAAATGGTAGAAGAAGTAAGAAGACAATTTAAAGAAAATGATGGAATATTAAAGGGAACTCAAAAACCTGATTATTCAAAGTGTGTTGCAATATCAACAAATGCAGCGTTGAAAGAAATGATAATTCCAGGATTATTAGCAATATTAGTACCATTATTAGTAGGTATTTTATTAGGAACAGAAGCTTTAGCAGGCTTAATCGGTGGAGGAGTAGTTACTGGTGTTATGCTTGCAATTATGATGGCTAATGCAGGTGGTGCATGGGATAATGCTAAGAAGTATATTGAAAGTGGAGTACATGGAGGAAAAGGTAGTGATGCACATAAAGCAGGAGTTGTTGGAGATACAGTTGGAGATCCATTCAAAGATACATCAGGACCGTCTATGAATATTTTAATAAAACTTATGACAATAGTTTCAGTAGTATTTGCTCCTGTAATATTGAAATATGGTGGTGTTTTGATAGATTTATTTATTAAATAAATAGTATATTTTAAAATAATAATGTAATAAGACATATGAAAATAAATAAGAAGTTAAAGATGCAACGTACATTTTCTGAAATACAATGACTTGAATTCTGCTAATAGTTATGCTATTAGTAGGTTCCAAGGAAGAAGTAGTTCACAAAATAAACTAGCAGACTGACTAGTTATTTATTTGAATGTGTCTAATTATAAATAGGAAGACTGCAAATTAGATTTAACTAAAAATTAATAATTTGCAGTTTTTTCTTTTATAATAAAATAAATTTAAGCTTATAAGCAAATACTAAATATAAATATAATTATAAAAAATATATATTATAAAATGTTATTATGGTACTATATACTTAATATAATAGAAATATTTACTATCAGTTAATATAACAGGAGGAAATGTCATGACAATAAAAGAAACATTATTAAGTTTTATGAGAGAACCAGCATACAATCCAATGACTATTGAAGACTTGGCTCTTGTTTTTGATATAAAATCACATGAATATGGTGATTTTAAAAAGATACTAAAAGTTATGGAAAATGAAGGCTTGATTTCAACAACTAAAAATAATAAATATATTATAGCAGAAAGCGTAGGGTTAATTATAGGAAAACTCCAAACACACTCAAAGGGATTTGGTTTTCTTATACCAGATGCAGAAGGAGAAAAAGATGTCTTTATTCCAAGCTCATGCATGAAGGGAGCAATAAATGGAGATAGGGTACAGGTTCAAATAACTAGAGAAAATTCAAATACTAAAAAAAGAGAAGGGCAAGTAGTTAAAATTCTTGAAAGAAATACTACTAAAATAGTTGGAATATATGAAGATAGTAAAAATTTTGGATTTGTTGTTTCAGAAGATACAAGAATAACTCAAGATATATTTATATCTAAGAAAGATAGAAATGGTGCCGAAGATGGGGATGTAGTTATAGTAGAAATAACTAAATGGCCTGACAGAAAAAGAAGTCCAGAAGGAATAATAAAAGATATATTGGGCAAAAAAGGTGATAAAGGTATTGATATTTTAACTATAATAAGAAAATTTGGCTTACCTGAAGCGTTTAGTAAAAAGGTCTTAAAATTTGCTGATCAAATACCTGAAACTATAAGTGATGAAGAATGTAAAAGAAGAACAGATTTAAGAAATATTAGAATGGTAACTATAGATGGTGAGGATGCTAAAGATTTAGATGATGCTGTATCTATAGAAAAATTAGAAGATGGAACATTTAAATTAGGAGTACACATTGCAGATGTTACTCATTATGTTAGAGAAAATAATATATTAGATAAAGAAGCTTTAAAAAGAGGTACTTCTGTATATTTAATAGATAGAGTTATTCCTATGTTACCAAAACAATTGTCTAATGGTATATGTTCATTAAATCCAAAGGTTGATAGATTAGCATTAAGTTGTTTTATGATAATAAATAATAAGGGAAAAGTTATAGATCATGAAATTATGGAAAGTGTTATTAAAACAAATGAAAGAATGACTTATACTGATGTAACTAAGATATTAAGAGATCATGATGAAGAGTTAATAAAAAGATATGATTATCTTTATGAAGACTTTAAATCAATGGAAGAGCTATGTATTATATTAAGAAATAAAAGAATGAGAAGGGGAGCCATTGATTTTGAATTTGAAGAATCAAAGATAATATTAGATGAAATGGGTAAACCTATAGATATAAAACCTTATGAACGTGAAATTGCTAATAGAATTATAGAAGAATTTATGTTAGTTTGTAATGAAACAGTTGCGGAGCATATGTTCTGGAGTAAATTACCATTTGTATATAGAGTTCATGAAAATCCAGATGAAGAAAAGTTAACTAAATTTAAAGAATTTATATATAATTTAGGATATACATTTAACTGGAATGAAGAAGTAAATCCTAGCACATTCCAAAATATATTAGAAGAAGTTAAGGGTAAGAAAGAAGAGACTGTTGTAAGTACATTATTATTAAGATCAATGATGCAAGCTCGCTATGCTCCAGAATGTATAGGACACTTTGGGTTAGCAGCGCAGTATTACTGTCACTTTACATCTCCAATAAGAAGATATCCAGATTTACAAATTCATAGAATAATAAAAGAGTATCTAAATAAAGAAATTGACGAATCAAGACATAAGAAATTAATTCCTATAGTTGATGTAGCAGCAAAACAATCATCAGAAAAGGAAAGAGTTGCTCAAGAAGCAGAAAGAGAAGTTGATGATTTAAAGAAAGCTGAATATATGCTTGATAAGATAGGAGAAGAATTTGATGGAATGATATCTTCAGTTACATCTTTTGGCATATTTGTTGAATTACCTAACACAATTGAAGGATTAGTCCATGTTACAGAATTAGATGATGATTATTATGTATTTGATGAAGCACATCTTTCATTAGTTGGAGAAAGAACTAAAAGTACTTATAAACTTGGTGATGATGTAAGAGTAAGATGTGTTAGAGTAGATCTGGATAATAGAGAAGTTTATTTTAAATTAATATTAGCAGAGAATGAAGAAAAAAATGATGAAGAGGAAAATGAAGATAGTAAAGAATTTATAGAAGAAGTATTGTCTTCAGAAGAAGAGCCCATTCTTAATTAAATACTATTCATTGATTAAAAATATTAGTTATATTATAATTTTATATAAGTTAGTATTAAACCTAAATTATGCATTAAAATTTATAATTATGTGTGGGTGATTAAATGGTAAGAAAAAAAAATTCAAATACTTTAGCTGAAAATAGAAAAGCAAGGCATGATTATTTTGTTGAAGAAACTATTGAAGCTGGTATTGCATTAGTTGGTACTGAGGTAAAATCTATTAGAAATGGTAGAGTTAATTTAAAAGAATCTTATGCGGATATAAAAAATGGAGAAATTTTCATATTAAGTATGCATATAAGTCCATATGAACAAGGAAATATATTTAATGTTGATCCATTAAGAGAAAAAAAGTTACTATTACACAAGGCTGAAATTGCTAAATTAGCGGGTTTAGTATCTAGAGAAGGATATACTTTAATACCATTAGCATTATATTTAAAGCAGGGAAAAGTTAAAGTATCCCTAGGAATTTGTAAAGGTAAAAAAGATTACGATAAGAGAAATTCCATGTTAGAAAAGGCTCATAATAGAGAAATGCAAAGAGCTATGAAAGAAAGAAATAGATATTAGTAAAAAACTAGTTTAATGATGTTTTCATTAAGCTAGTTTTTTTATTTTACAGGTAAACCTACAAATTAAATATATACATTTAAGTAAATTAATAACAAAGACAACTTCAAAAAAATGTTAAATTGGTGTATATTTATAGTATGGATATAAAATCTGAACAGGGGGAATAGAGATGTATAAGATAGTTAGTAAAAGGGAGCTTACAAATAATATATTTTTAATGGATATAGAAGCTCCAAGAGTAGCAAAATCAGCAAAACCTGGTCAATTCATAATAATAAAAAATGATGAAAAAGGTGAAAGAATTCCTTTAACTATTGCAGATTATGATAGTAAAAAAGGAACAGTAACAATAGTTTTTCAAACTGTTGGGAAAAGTACAAAAGAATTAGCACAATATAAAGTTAATGATTATGTAAGTGATTTTGTTGGACCATTAGGACAACCAAGTGAATTTATTCATGAAGAATTAGAAGAATTAAAAAAGAAAAAAATTATTTTTGTAGCAGGTGGAGTTGGAGCAGCACCGGTTTATCCACAAGTTAAATGGATGCGAGAAAATGGTATTGATGTAGATGTAATAATTGGTGCTAGAAATAAAGAACTGTTAATATTAGAAGAAGAAATGAAAGCTGTAGCTGGGAATTTATATATATCAACTGATGATGGAAGTTATGGATTTAATGGTAGAGTTACTGATTGTCTAAGTAATTTAGTTGAAAAAGGAAATAAATATGATCATGCAGTGGTTATTGGGCCTATGATAATGATGAAATTTATGGCTGTATTAACTAAAAAGCTTGGTATAAAAACAACTGTAAGTTTAAATCCTGTAATGGTAGATGGCACAGGAATGTGTGGTGCTTGTAGAGTTACTGTTGGTGGAGAAGTTAAATTTGCTTGTGTTGATGGACCAGAATTTGATGGACATTTAGTTGATTTTGATGAATCAATGAGAAGGCAAGCTATGTATAAGACAGAAGAAGGTAGAGAACAATTAAAGATTGAAGAAGGAGATACGCATAGTCATGGTGGCTGTGGTTGTGGAGGTGATAAGTAATGGATATGAAAGATAGAATGGTTAAAGTTCCTGTAAGAGAACAGGATGCAAAAGTTAGAGCAACAAATTTTGAAGAGGTATGTTTAGGATACAATGAGGAAGAAGCTAAAAAAGAAGCTTCAAGATGTTTAAATTGTAAAAATCCCAAATGTGTAGAAGGGTGTCCAGTATCTATAAATATTCCAAGATTTATTTCACATGTTAAAGATGGAAAGTTTGAAGAAGCTGCAAAAGAAATAGCTAAGTATAGTGCACTTCCAGCTGTTTGTGGTAGAGTATGTCCTCAAGAAAGTCAATGTGAAGGTAGATGTGTACTTGGAATAAAAGGAGATTCAGTATCAATTGGTAAATTAGAAAGATTTACAGCAGATTGGTCAGCTGAACATAATATTGATTTGAGTAAAACTGCTCCTTCAAATGGTAAAAAAGTTGCAGTAATAGGAAGTGGTCCATCAGGATTAACTTGTGCTGGTGATTTAGCAAAAAAAGGATATGATGTTACTATATTTGAAGCACTTCATAAAGCAGGTGGAGTTTTAGAATATGGTATTCCGGAATTTAGATTGCCTAAAGAGAAAGTTGTAAAAAATGAAGTTGAAAATATTAAAAAGTTAGGTGTGAAAATTGAAACTAACGTTATAATAGGTAAAACTATAACTATAGATGAACTTTTTAAAGATGAAAAATTTGAAGCTGTGTTTATAGGTTCAGGAGCAGGACTTCCTAAATTTATGGGAATACAAGGTGAAAATGCAAATGGAGTATTTTCAGCAAATGAATTTTTAACAAGAGTTAATTTAATGAAAGCATATTTAGATGAATATGATACTCCTGTTAAGAATGGTAAAAAAGTTGCTGTAGTTGGTGGTGGAAATGTTGCTATGGATGCAGCTAGAACTGCATTAAGGCTTGGAGCAGAAAGTCATATAGTTTATAGAAGAAGTGAATCAGAACTTCCCGCAAGAGTTGAAGAAGTACATCATGCCAAAGAAGAAGGAATAATATTTGATTTATTAACTAATCCAAAAGAAATTTTAACTGATGAAAATGGATGGGTAAAAGGAATGAGATGTGTAAAAATGGAACTTGGAGAGGCAGATGCTTCTGGTAGAAGAAGACCAATGGAAATTAAAGGCTCTGAATTTATTATGGATGTTGATACAGTAATAATGTCCCTTGGAACATCACCAAATCCATTAATTTCTTCAACAACTGAAGGTTTAGAAATTAACAAATGGAAATGTATAGTTGCTGATGATAATGGTTTAACTACTAAAGAAGGAGTTTATGCAGGAGGAGATGCTGTTACAGGAGCTGCAACAGTAATACTTGCAATGGGAGCTGGTAAAAAAGCAGCAGAAGCTATAGATGAATATTTACAAAGCAAATAAACATCTAGCAAAATAAAGAAAGGTTGTATTAAATTATTGTTATTTTATTTTTTTAGAGTGTTCATTAAAGTATGAATCCTTCTTACAAGTAAAATTAAAAGATAATATTAGAATATAAGTTTAAATCTACCAAATATTTAATTAAATAATTAAAAAATCTCTATAGATATAAACCTATAGAGATTTTTTAAAACTTCAAATTATGAAAGTTTTATAATTTATTTTATGCATATAGTCTATGTTAATTAAAATACTTGACTTGTGCATTGATTTAAGAAAATTTACCATTGGTTTATAATTCATATTTTACCAAAAGAAAAATTATATAAAAAAGTAGCATATAAACCTCAAACATGCTAGATTTATTGTTGCAAAACTAAAACCTAAGGAGATTTATATGCCGACAACAATATTAAACCAAAACGAATTTATTAGCAACTATATTTTAGAGTTAAATATTCCATATTCTTCTGCGTTAAAGAATCATATGGTAAATTTAACATCTGGAATAATCGTAACCGAAGGAAATAAGACTATTTCTTCAGCTTACAATAAGATTACATCTAACCGACACAGAAGTACTGGTTCAAGATTCCTAAGTTCATATTCATGGAATCATGAATATGTTACGGAAGAATGCATATTTCATGCAATCTCTGAAATTTCCAATACTTGTGAAGATAGTGATGTTGGATTCCTAATTATTGATGATACCTTGAGTAAGAAAAATACTTCAAGTAAAAAAATTGAAGGTTTAGATTTTCACAATTCTCATGCTGATGGTAACAAACCGAAGTGGTCTCACTGCTTAGTTACATCCCACTATAAGATTAATGATTATTCTATACCTCTGAATTTCAAACAATATCACCGAAAGGAATCTAGTAAAAAGCTATCTAAAAAATTTCTAGATAAAAATGAACTTGCAATGGAACTAATAAATGAATTTGCTCCTGCAACTAAAAACAACTATTTATTAGTTGATTCATGGTATACTTCAGCAAAAATTTTGCTTCACGGTTTAATAAATGGTTGTCACACTATCGGTAGAATAAAATCTAACAGAGTGATATATCCTGCTGGCATTAAAACAAATGTAAAAGAGTTTTCTTCATACATTAGAACTAATGAAACTAGCTTAGTTACCGCTAGTAACAACAAGTACTACGTTTATAGATATGAAGGAAAACTCAACGATATAGAAAATGCCGTTGTACTTATAAGCTGGACTAAAAGTGATTTATCTGATAAGCCAGCATTCATTATAAGTACTGATGTTTCACTTGATAATAAAACAATAATTTCATACTACGAAAAGCGTTGGGATATTGAAGTAAGTTATAGATATCATAAAACAGCTCTTGGTTTTGATGAATTTCAAATTCAATCTTTAGAATCAATACATAGATATTGGAGTATGATATTTTTAACGTATACTTTCCTTGAGCTTTTCAGAGTTAAATATGGTAAATTATATAAATTGAAAAATATCGGTGATGTAATATTACACTTCCGAAACAACTATTTGGTAAAAATAGTTGCTTTTGCACATGAATGTGCAGATAACGGGATTAATCTAGAGTCTACTATTTCCAAATTAGGACTAGTAGCTTAAATTTTTCCTATTTACTGCACAAGTCTAGTAAAATAGATTAATACGCATTTAATTTAGATTTGAACTAAAAATAATTGATCATTTAAAGAATGTTTATTTTTTACATAAATGATCTTGAACATTCATTAAAGCTTCTCCAAATCTTTGATAGTGTACTACTTCTCTCTCTCTTAAGAATTTTAAAATATCTTTAATATCTTGTTCATCAGTTAATTGAATTAAATGCTCATAAGTTGCTCTAGCTTTTTGTTCTGCTGCCATATCTTCATGTAAATCTGCAATTACATCACCTTTTGCTTGTATATAAGTTGCAGTCCAAGGGTTTCCTGTAGCATCTGTATAAAATGGTGCTTTACCATGATCAACATAATGTCCTCCAAGACCAGCTTCTTTAAGTTCATCTAATGTAGCGTTTTCCATAAGTTGATAAACCATTGTAGCAATCATCTCTACATGTCCCATTTCTTCTGTACCTATATCTGTAAGTAATCCTTTAGATTTTCCAGTAGGCATAGTATAACGTTGATTTAAATATCTAAGAGCAGCACCTAATTCTCCATCAGGGCCACCATATTGAGAAATAAGATATTTTGCCATAGTAAGATCTTTGCATTTTAAATTTATTGGATATTGCAATGTTTTAACATAATACCACATAAGTTAATATTCCCTCCTAATTTTCTTTTTCCCAAGGCCAAGGTTTTTCTACCCAAGCATGAGGATTTTCTTTAACAGAAGTACCAAAATTGGTTAAAGGAGCAAAGTTTTTTTCATATTCATTGATTAAACAAGTTAATTTAGATGATACTATATCATAGTCTTTTTTTGCATCCTCATTATCAGGAAAATTATCAAGGAATAAATTTAGATCAATAGCAGAAAATTGATAAATCATTATACTATCTAATAAGTCTTTTTCATACATAATATATTACCTCCTTAGCAGTTATATTTTTTATTTTCATTATAGGGTTTATAAAGATCTTTAAAAATAGTTCCTTTTTTAAATCCATCTACACAAGTGAATAAATTTTCATAACATTGAGGTAATATATATGCACGCGCATATTCTTTTAATTTAAAGTTATACATGTTATACATGAAATATTTTATCCTTTCATTTTGATTGCTCAATAAATATTATATGCATATGCATTCGTAAAGTGATTTTTTTATTATTTAAGAAATTATATCGTTGGAAGGTTTGTAGATAACCTATATATATATATAAATATTAATTTTATCTTAAATAACTGAACATCTGCTTAACAATCCTATTATTAAGTAGATGTTTTTTGTATAATTAACATATAATATAAAATGGTAAGATTTATGGATCATGAAAGGAATAAATATGAGAAAATATAAGAAAACAACACGTACATTAACTTTAATATTATTTGCATTTATTATAAATTCATTTATAAATTATAATGTATTTGCAAGGGAAGTAATTACAAAAAGTAATGATGAAATAAGATTACAAGATAATTTTTATAAGGCTGTTAATAAAGAGTGGCTTAAAAACTCAGTACTTAAAGATAATGAAGATGCTAAAAGTACATTTACAGAAGTTAAGGATAAAGTTAATATTAAGGTGAAAAAAATATTTGATAATTTATTAATACATAAAGATAAGTATTCTAATGACACTAATGAAAAGAAAATAATAAATTTATATAATAATTATATGAATTTAGAAGAAAGAAATAGTCAAGGTTCAAAACCAATAAAAAAGTATGTAGATAAGATAAAAAATGCTAAAAGTGTAGATGAAATTACAAAATTATTAGGAGATCCAAGTATAAATATATTTAGTAATTTAATTAATTTTAGTGTTGGAAGTGATATAAATAATGGTGAAAAAAATATTTTATATATTTCATCATCAACATTAACTTTAGGAGATTCAGATGAATATAAAAATCAAGTGGAACATAATAAAAATAAAGATATTATGAAGCAATATTTAGTTAATATATTAAAGTTAAGTGGATATTCTAAAGAAGAGACAATTAAAAAGGTAGAAAATTCATTCTATTTTGAAAGCAAATTAGCATCATCAATAATTGGAGTTACAGAATTTGCAGATTATTATAATAATAGAGATAAAAATCATGAAACTTATAGTATTAATGAGATTAATAAACTTTCAAATAATGTAGATTTAGCTAGTATAATAAAAAATCTTAATTATGATAATATAGATGAAATTGTAGTATTTGAACCTAAATGGTTAGAAAAATTAAATGAACTTTATGCAGAAGAAAATTTAAGTTTTATAAAAGATTATATTGAAGTTGGTATGATTTCTGCTGCAAGTAGATATTTAAGTGAAGGTTTTAGAAATGAATATCTAAATTTACAAAAATCATTATATGAAATTAAGCCAGCATCTTTAGGGGAGGAATCTAAAGAATTTGTAAATAAAAATTTTAATTTAGCTTTAAGTAAATTGTATGTAGAAAGTATTTTTAATGAAAATATAAAAAATGATGTTAAAAAAATCACTGAAGAAATAATAGATGTTTATACAAATAGAATTAAAAATCTAGATTGGATGAGTGATTCAACTAAAGAGAATGCTATAAGAAAATTAAATAATATAAAAATAAATATAGGATGCCCAGAAACATGGCCAAATTATTCAAACCTGGAAATAAAATCATACAAAGATGGGGGATCACTTTTAGAAAACATAATAAGTTTAGAAAAATTTTCATACAAAAAGCCAATTAACTCCAAAGAACCTTTTAATTTAATATCACCAGAAGATGTTAATGCGTATTATGATGCTAACACTAACGAAATAACAATTCCTGCTGCTATATTGCAATCACCTTTTTATAACATAAATGAAAGTAAGGAAAAGAATTTAGGTGGATTAGGAATTATCATTGGACACGAAATTACTCATGCATTTGACAATAACGGAGCTAAATTTGATGAAAATGGAGAAATAAAAAATTGGTGGACAGATTCGGATTATAGAAAGTATGAAGATAGAATTAAAAAAATAAAAGAGTTTTATGGTAATATAGAAGTTTTACCTGGAATGAAATTAGATGGGCAGATTACTTTAGGAGAAAATATAGCAGATATTGGTTCTATGACTTGTATGCTTGATATTTTAGAGAAAAGTCCTAATGCAAATTATGATGAGTTCTTTAGAAATTTTGCTACTATTTGGAGAGATGTAACTAGTGATGAATATAAGACATTATTATTAAAAACAGATAGCCATTCTCCTGGTGAGATTAGAGTAAATACAGTTTTAAAACAGTTTGAAAAATTTTATAAACTTTATAATGTAACTGAAAATGATGGTATGTATTTAAAAGTAAAAGATAGATTAAAAATATGGTAGTTATAGTAGATTGTTTTTAGAATAAAATTTAAAATTAATTCACATTATAAAATAAGGTCAGTATTATTTTTTATTAAAAAATTTAAAATTATAAGTAGTATTATACTTAATAATATAGGAAAAATAATATTATATGTTCATGGTCAAGAAGAAAATCATTATTTACTTATAAAAAAGTATTAATTTTTAGGCACAGAAGGAAGGCGAGATTATGGATAGTCTTATATTTGATTTAGATGGAACCTTGTGGGATGCTACAGAAGCTTTTTATATATGCTGGAATGAAGTTTTTTCAAAATATGAAGAGACAAAACAAGGCATGACATTAAAAGAAATTAAAAGTGTTATGGGAATGACTATGGAAGATATCTTAGAAAAGTTTTTTCCAACTTTAAATGACAAAACACGAAAAGAATTAATAGATGAGTGTACTAGGATTGAATTGAAATATTTGCTGAAAAAGGGTGGAAAATTATATCCTGAATTACAAAATACAATAAAAGAGTTATCAAAAAAGTATAAATTATTTATAGTTAGTAATTGTGTAAATGGATATATACAATGTTTTTTAGAAACACATAATTTGAAGGAATATTTTAAAGATTTTGAAGACCCAAGTAGAACAGGATTAGAAAAGGCTAAAAATATAAGAATAGTAATGGAGAGAAATAGACTAAGCAATTCAGCATATGTGGGGGATACTAAATGGGATAAAGTAGCAAGTGAAAAAGCAGGGATTCCTTTTATATATGCAAGTTATGGATTTGGAGATGTAGATAAATATGATTATAAGATTAATAATTTTAAAGAATTATTAAATATTAATAATACAAAATATTAGTAATGATATGTTTTAAATATTTATATATATATGGATAGGTAAAGTTTAATTGATTAATATATTTTATTTATCCATATATAAATATTTTATAAAACATAGTAAATAAAAAGATATGGAATTAATCGTTTTCATTGATTCCATATCTTTTTTAAAATAATTATATTTATAAAAAGTATATCTACTTTTTTGGAGGAGAAAATTTTTTATATAACTTATAGATTAATGCAACGCCCACTGAATATACCAGTATAATACCAACAGTGACTAACATTGATTTCATGCGATCCACAATCAACACCTCTTTTTAAAATATTTACCATATAAATTATTTTAGCATACTAATTAATTTAAAAGAAGACAGAATATTTATGTATATTATATAGTTGATCTTTTATTTATAACTTAATTATGAGTTTACATATGAATTTTTTAGTACAAATTATTTATAATATTATTTAAATGTTTTAGTTTGTAAGAAATATATTTTTTATCTTTTAAACTAATATTTTCAATTGAAGAATAGAAATCATTAAAAATAAATATGAGTAATTTGATAAGAATATTGACTAATTAAATAAAAATTATTATTATTTAATAAAAAATAATAATTAAGATAAGTTTCAATATTTAATATATAGGAGGAAAAAATGAAAGTAATAATTGTTGGAGGTATAGCAGCTGGAACTAGTGCAGCTGCCAAATTGAGACGAGTAAATCCAAATGCAGAAATAGTAATCTATGAAAAATCTAATATAGTGTCTTTTGGTGCTTGCGGCTTACCTTATTTTATAGGAAATTTTTTCGAAAATTCACAAAATATGATTGCAAGAACACCAGAAGAATTCATAAAAAGTGGAGTAGATGTAAAAAACAATCATGAAGTTATTAATATAGACTTTAAAAATAAATTAGTTAAGGTAAAAAATTTAAATTCAGATTCTATATTTGATGATAAATATGATAAGTTGATGATAGCTACAGGAGCAAGTAGTATAGTTCCACCAATCAAAAATATTAATTTGAATAATGTATACACATTAAAAAACATGGATGATGGAAAAGTATTAAAAAAACTTTTAATGGAAGAGAATAACAAAAGTATAGCAATAATAGGAGCAGGATTTATTGGGTTAGAAGCAGTAGAAGCAGCTAAAAGTTATGGAAAAGAAGTTTCGGTGTTTCAATTAGAAGATAGAATATTAAAAGATGTTTTTGACAAAGAAATTACTGATGTGCTAGAACAAGAATTAAAAAATAAAGGTGTAAATTTATATTTACAAGAAACAGTTAGTGAACTTATAGGAAATGATAAAGTAAGTAAATTACGTACCAATAAAAGAGAAATAAATGTTGATATAGTAATTATAGCCACTGGAGTTAAACCTAACACAGAATTTATTAAAGACAGTGGTATAGATATGCTACCCAATGGAGCAATTATTGTAGATGAGTATGGTAGAACTTCAATTGAAGACGTGTATTCAGCAGGGGATTGCGCTACAATAAATCAAGTAATTACAAATGAAAGAAGTTATGTTCCACTTGCGACAGGAGCTAATAAACTTGGACGTATTGTTGGGGAAAACTTAGGTGGAGCTAATTTGACATTTCAAGGATCATTATCATCTAGTTGTATAAAAATTTTAGATATGGAAGCAGGGAGAACAGGTATAACAGAAGAAAAGGCTAAAGAGATAGGAATAGACTATAAAGCTAAATTTATAACCGATATGAATCAAACAAATTATTATCCAGGTCAAAATAAGATATATGTTAAGTTAATTTATGAATCTAAAAGTAAAAAGATATTAGGAGGACAAGTGGCAGGATATAAGGATGCTGTGCAAAGAGTTAACATTATTGCTGCATGTATATTTGGAAAACTAACCACCAAAGAACTAGGTATGCTTGATTTATGTTATTCGCCTCCATTTTCAAGAACGTGGGATGTACTAAATGTTGCAGGAAATGTGTGCAAGTAATAAATAACATGATAAAACTTAAATATTAATATAAGAATAAATTTTAATAAGTAATATAACCGTATTGATATTATATATGTAAATGAGGTTTAGAATCAAAGAGTATTAACTATATTTTTAGTTAATACTCTTTATTAATTTAAAAATTCTCATCTATATAGATTACCTTAATTAGAAAAATTATGAAAAGTGTATATATTAGGTTATTAAAATATTAATATTATAGTTATAAAACCTTTTTTATGAATAAAAGTTAAAAATGCAGAAAAATTAATGAAAATCATTTTCAATCCTGGACAAAAGTGCTATAATCATATCATGATAATAATTATCAATAGAAAAGATCATTCATTTTCATAATAACTGTATTATATATTTTTTGTATAATACACAATATGAGGAGGAACAAATATGCCATTAATATTAGCAAATACAGGACAAAATATGTCAATTAAAAAAATTAGAGGTAATGATGAAACAAAAAAGTTTCTATCAAGTTTAGGATTTATTGTAGGAGAAACTGTAAATATTATTTCTGAAATAGCAGGCAGTTTAATAATAAAAGTAAAAGGCAGTAGAGTAGCATTAGATAAATCTATAGCTAGTAGAATAATAGTTTAGGGAGGAAATATTAATGAATACATTAAAAGATGTTAAATGTGGACAAACTGTTAATGTACTAAAAATACAAGGGGTAGGTCCTATAAAAAGACGTATTATGGATATGGGAATAACTAAAGGATGTGAAATATTTGTACGTAAAGTAGCACCACTTGGAGATCCTATTGAAGTAAGAGTTAGAAATTATGAATTATCACTTCGAAAAGCTGATGCAGAAATGATAGTGGTAGGATAAGAAATATTAAGTTAATTTTATAAAGTTATTCAATGAGAATGATAATCTATATAAATTAAGGGGGAAGACAAATGTCAATAAAGATAGGTCTTGCGGGTAATCCCAATTGTGGAAAAACTACTATGTTTAATGACCTAACAGGATCAACACAATATGTAGGTAACTGGCCAGGGGTAACAGTTGAAAAAAAAGGTGGTAAATTAAAGTGGAATAAGGAAGTTGAAATTGTAGATTTACCAGGGATATATTCACTTTCACCTTATACACTTGAAGAAGTAGTAACACGTGATTTTATGGTAAATGATAAACCGGATGCAATAATTAACATAGTTGATGCATCTAATATTGAAAGAAATTTATATTTAACTACTCAAGTTTTAGAATTAGGAATTCCAACAGTTGTAGCACTTAATATGATGGATATTGTTAAAAAGAATGGAGATAAGATAAATATAGAAAAACTTTCTCAATCATTAGGGTGTCCAGTTATTGAAACATCTGCTATAAAAGGACAAGGTATCAAAAAAGTTGTTGAAAAAGCAATTGAAATTTCAAAAGAATCAAATATTAATAATTTTAAATTAGAACTATCACAAGAAGTAGAAAATCCAATTAATAATATTGAAAATATTTTAAGTAGAAGTGATTTTAATAAAACAATAAATTCTAGATGGTTATCAATTAAGCTTTTTGAACGTGATAAGAACATTCTAGAAAAGAATAAATTCTCAAAAGAAATCTTGGAGAAAGCAGAAAATATAACTAAAAAATGTGAAAATGAATTTGATGATGATAGTGAAAGTATAATCACTGGAGAACGATATGATTTTATTGGAAAAGTAATTTCTAAAACAGTAAGAAAAAATAGCAAAAATGATGAAACTACATCAGATAAAATTGATAAGATTGTTACAAACAGATTTTTGGCATTGCCTATTTTTGCATTAATTATGTGGGGAGTATACTACATAGCAGTAAGTTCACTTGGAACTATAGTTACTGATTGGACTAATGATACATTGTTTGGAGATATTATAAGTGGAAATGTTTCAACTTGGCTTGAAGGTTTAGGTGTAGCAGATTGGTTACAAGGATTAGTCGTTGATGGATTAATTGGTGGCGTAGGAGCAGTATTAGGATTTGTACCACAAATTATGATATTATTCTTTTTATTATCACTTCTTGAAGACTGTGGATATATGTCACGTGTAGCGTTTATAATGGATAGAATATTCCGTAAATTCGGACTTTCAGGAAAATCTTTTATACCTATGCTTATAAGTTCTGGATGTGGAGTCCCAGGAATTATGGCGACTCGTACTATGGAAAATGATAGAGATAGAAAAATGACTATTATGTTAACAACTTTTATACCATGTGGCGCTAAAGTTCCAATAATAGCATTGTTTGCAGGTGCAATATTTGGTGGAGCATCATGGGTAGCACCGTCAGTTTATTTCTTAGGAATTATAATGATAATTATTTGTGGAATTCTTTTAAAGAAAACTAAATTATTTAAAGGAGAACCAGCTCCTTTTGTTATGGAACTTCCACAATACCATATTCCAACTTTAAAAAGTGTTCTTATGCATATGTGGGATAGAGGAAAAGCATTTATTATAAAAGCTGGTACAATTATATTTGTTGCTTGTGGAGCAATTTGGTTTATGCAATCATTTAATTGGTCATTAGAAATGGTAGATGCTAGTGAAAGTATATTAGCTAGTATAGGAAGTGTTTTTGCACCAATTTTTGCACCATTAGGTTTTGGAAATTGGCAATCTGCTGTTGCCACAATTACTGGACTTGTAGCAAAAGAAAATGTTGTAGCTACTTTTGGAATATTATTTGGTATTGCAGAAGCAACAGAAGAAGATCCAACACTTATTATGAATGTAGCAGGAATGTTTACAGCAGTAAGTGCATTTGCTTTCATAGCCTTTAATATGCTTTGCGCACCATGTTTTGCAGCAATTGGTGCTATAAAAAGAGAAATGGGTTCATGGAAATGGACTTGGATTACATTAGGATTCCAAACAGGAACAGCATATCTTGTTGCATTATTAATAAATCAAGTAGGTAATGCATTGTTCTATAGTGGAAGTGTAGTAGGAGCAGTTATATCAATTGCTATAGTATTAGTAATAATAATAGGAATTTTATTATCAGCTAAAAAGGAAACAAGTATGAATGGTAAAGTTCAACTAAGCTATACAAAATAATTAGTAGATAATTGTAGACAGGTTATCTACTAATAAATTTTATAAAGGGAAGTGGTATTTATGTTAGCTACAATTATAATAGCTGGTATCATATTTTTCTTAATGGCGCTAGTAATAGTAAACCGTATAAGAAAATCTAAAAAGGGTGAAGGTGGATGTGGTTGTGGATGTTCAGGATGTTCATCAGCAGCTATTTGCCACAGTAAAGGTAATAACGGTATAACTATAAAATAAAATTTAGTTGTTTTATTAAATCTATAATAGTAAATTATTTTAAATTTTATAAAATAATTAATATAAAAAATAAGCTCTAAATCTTTTAAAAGTATTTAGAGCTTATTTTTATATTAACTATTATTTATTTTTAAAACTTGCACAATTAGTTTCTGTATACATATTTGGCTTTGATCCACTAACATGTATTGAAGATAAATCGCAAAGATTATTACGGTTGTGAGTACAAGTTTTTACAGTACAAACTAAACAATCACATTCTCCAGAGCTATTTGAGTTATTGGTTAAATCACTATAAAGTTTTTTGTCTAAAAAAGATCCACAACAAGTATCACAATCTTTTTGTGCAGAATTTCCACCTATATCAACACGGTTAGCATAACAAGTACCAGAACAGTTATGAGAACAATTATTTACGTCACAATTAATTTTTTGCATTAAAAACACTCCTCTTAAAATAATATTTTATATATTTTTAAATGGTTTTATTTAAAATATCTATCTAATAGTCCTTTAAAGGCTCTACCATGTCTAGCTTCATCTTTACACATTTCATGAACAGTATCATGTATAGCATCTAAATTTTCTTTTTTAGCTAATGTAGCTAATTTCTTTTTACCATCACATGCACCAAATTCAGCTTCAACTCTAGCTTGTAAATTTGCTTTTGTATCAGGAACAACCACTTCGCCTAGTATTTCAGCAAATTTAGAAGCATGTTCAGCTTCTTCAAAAGCAATTCTCTTATAAGCTTCTGCAACTTCTGGATAGCCTTCTCTGTCTGCTTGGCGAGACATTGCTAAATACATTCCGACTTCAGTGCATTCACCAGTGAAATTAGCTCTTAAATCATCTATAAGCTCACTAGGGATACCAGTTGCTATTCCTATTTTGTGCTCATCAGCCCAAGCCATATCATCTTTCATTTCAATAAATTTATCTGCACCTACTTTACAAACAGGGCAAATTTCAGGTGGGGTATCTCCTTCATGAATATAACCACATACTGTACAAACAAACTTTTTCATCAAACGTTCCTCCTAAAAAATATTTATTATAAATTTTAATCTAAATATATATTTAGATTAATTTAATATGAGTGAAGATTAAATAATAATCTATTAACCTATTTATTAACACACAATAAAAGTATTCCCTTAAAAAGCAAAAAATATTTATTTAAATATCGTAACTCTAAATTGTTTTATATTGTTGATGTATTGAAGATAAAAAATGGTAGTAACGCAAGTATATATAATATAAAAATAGCTAAGTTAGAGTAGATTATATATCAGTAGGGTGGATAACTTATTCAGCTAAAATATTAGACTTAAGTATGAAAAAATTTTAATATTTTAGATTAATATAATCGATATTATAATGTTAGATTTGATTTAGCAATTAAACGTATAGTTATAGTATGAATTTTTGTTTTTTTATTATATTAAAAATAAAATAAAAAAATTCAAATAAAGTATTGACAATATCATTAAATAGAGATATTATAATATTGTAATTGAGAATCAATCTCAAAAACAAAAACTCATTCAATGACATGTGAGAAAAATTATTGCTATACACAAAAAAATCACAAAAATTTTATGAAGTGTACTAAGAAAAAAATAAATTAAAAAGTATAAAAGCACACACTCAAAATACTAATATACTAAATGAGAAATTGCGTGACCATATCATTTAGTTATGAATTTTTTCTGTTCTCCCTAAGAATAAAGTACATTTCATCAAATTATATATTAAAATTAAATCATACGTATTAAAATAAAAGCTGTTGGTAACTTGATTATCAACAGTTTTTATTTTAAGATATATTTTCAAAAAATGCTCATTATAAATAGTCAATATTAAATACAACAATTAAGAGATGTTAAGATAAATACAATTTTAAATTTTCACTAAATTTAAAAGAAGAGAACTTAATATGTTATGATAGTTAATGAAAATAATTAAATATAAATAAATTATATAAAAAATATATAGAGAGTTTTATTTAGTTAAGAAAGTGAGGAAATTATGAGTTTAGAAAATTTAAGTAATAGAAGTAAAGGAATAATATTTATAATATTATCAGCATTTGGATTTGCAATGATGTCAGCTTTTGTTAAGCTTTCAGGTGATTTACCATCTTTTCAAAAAGCTTTTTTTAGAAATTTAGTTGCAAGTTTAATTGCATTAGGTTTAATAATTAAACATAAAGAGAGGTTTTTTGGAAAAATAGAAAATCAGAAAATACTTATATTAAGATCCTTATTTGGAACATTAGGAATAGTATTAAATTTTTATACAATAGATAAGTTAGTTTTATCAGATGCTAATATGTTAAATAAATTAAGTCCTTTCTTCGTAATTATTTTTTCGGCATTATTTTTAAGAGAAAAGATAAATACAAAACAAATTATATCTTTAATAATTGCATTTTTAGGAGCGTTATTTATAATAAAACCATCATTTAATCTTGAAGCAATATCAGCTTTAGTAGGAGTTGGAGGGTCTATATTTGCAGCAGCAGCATATACTTGCCTTAGAGTACTTGGAGGGAAAGAAAAACATTATACAGTAGTATTTTATTTTTCAACTTTTTCAGCAGTAGTATTGTTTCCATTTATGATGATATCATATAAGTCAATGACAGTAATACAGTTAAGTTATTTAATACTTGCAGGGGTTTTTGCAAGTGTAGGTCAATTTGGAATAACTTTAGCGTATAAATATGCACCAGCTAAAGAAATATCAATATTTGATTATTCAAATATATTATTCTCAGCCATAATAAGTTTAGTTATATTTGGAGCATTACCAGATTATTTAAGCGTTATAGGATATTTAGTAGTATTTACAGCTTCATTATATATATTTATGTATAATAAAAAATTAGATAAGGTTGAAAATAAATAAATATTACTTGAAAATAATTTAAATATTTGATATACTCAATTTGAAAATTTAATAAAAAAAACCACTTTATCAAAAAAGTGGTAGAGGTTCGAAGACCATCCCTCTATAAAAAACTAGGCAATTAAATAAGATTTAATAAGTCGCATGGTTGGTGCGACTTTTTAGTTTGGCTATGTTTTAGTAGCGTGTTTATATTTTAAGTAAAGTTAAGGATTCTACAAACCTAATTACAATGTTACTTTGCTTTTATATATATTAATACACGTTTAAGGCATAGCTTTTATTTTATATAAGTTATGAGTGTTTTTAATTTCAGAAAATTAATAGTTACTTATTAAATCTTAAGAAGTAATCAAGAATTATTAAACAATAATTATGAAAGGAGAAATTTTAGTGAAAAGGAAAAAAGTAATAATAGATTGTGATCCTGGAATTGATGATTCATTAGCAATAATGCTTGCACTAAAATCAGAGGAAGTAGAAGTAAAAGGAATAACTATTGTTTCTGGAAATGTTCATGCTAAAAAAGGTGCAGAAAATGCTCTTAAAATATTAAAGGAACTTAATAGGTTAGATATTCCTGTGTACATAGGCGATGGTGAACCTTTAATAAGAAAATTAATCACAGCAGAAGACACTCATGGAGAAGATGGACTTGGGGAAACATTTTTACCAAAAGTAGAAGAGGTTAGTTATAGAGAAGGTGCAGTAGAATTTATCTTAGAATCTTTAAAAAAAGAGGATGAATTATCAATAATAGCTATAGGTCCATTAACTAATATTGCTAAAGCTTTAGAAAAGGATAAAGAAACAACAAGAAAAATGAAAGAGTTAGTTCTGATGGGGGGAGCTTTTAAGAGCTTTGGAAATTGTTCTCAAGTAGCTGAATTTAATTTTTGGGTAGATCCACATGGGGCAGAGAAAGTTTTTAATGAACTTAATAAAAAAATTACTATGGTTGGATTAGATGTAACAAGAGAAATTATATTAACTCCTAACTATATAGAAATGTTAAAGCAATTTAAAAATTCATTAGCTGATTTAATTGTTAAAATAACAAGATTTTATGTTGATTTTCATTGGAAGCAAGAAAAAACTTTGGGGTGCGTAATAAATGATCCATTAGCAATAGCTTATTTTATAGATACAAGTCTTTGTAGTGGAAAAGAATATTATGTTGATATAGTTACAGAGGGAAAAGCAATTGGCATGAGTTTAGTAGATGAAGGGGATTTTTATAGAAAGAAACCAAATTGTTTGGTATTAACGGAAGTAAATTCAAAAGCTTTTATGGAAATGTTTTTAACAAAATTATTCCCAGAATATAAAAAAGATATTTTAAATATATTAAATAATTCAAAGTACGGTAATTAAGCAATATTAAAAATATAACTAAATGTTAAATTTATGAATCATAAACAATATTAAGTTGTTATAAAAATAGATTAAAAGGGGAATTTAAAATATGAAAAAATTAAATATAATGATATTTATGTCTTTATGTATAGTGATAAATCTTGTAGGCGGATTTATAGCACTAACTTTTAAATTACCTATATATATTGATACAATAGGAACTTTATTAAGTGCAGTTCTATTAGGACCGATTAATGGAGGAATAGTTGGTGGAATGACTTCAATAGTAAATGGGGCGACTTTTGATCCAATTTCATTTTATTTTATGCCAGTACAATTGATTGTAGGTTTAAGTACAGGTATATGTTTTAAAAATTCTAAATTTGAAGGAATTAAATCAGTATTTTTGATTATATTAATTACAATTTTAGGATCAATAACTGCATCAATAGTAGCATCATTTGTATTTAATGGAGTTACTTCATCAGGATCTAGTATATTTGTTGCTATATTTAAAAATTTAGGGATAAGTACAATTACAGCAGTATTTTCGACTCAAATATTTACTGATTTATTAGATAAAGCTGTTAGTTTTATATTAGTATTTTCAGTAATAAAGGCTATACCAATAAAAATTATTATGAACTTAGTTGGGAATGAAGTTAATGGATAGATATAATATTATAGAAGGAAAAAATAGAAGAGAAATTGTTTTATTAAAGGGATTTCCATGTGTTTGGGGTAAATGTACATTTTGTGATTATATAGATGATAACTCAATAAAAGAAGATGAAATAAATAAATTAAATTTTCAAGTCCTTAATAATGTAAATGGTGCTTATAAAACTTTAGAGGTAATAAACTCAGGTAGCTGTTTTGAATTACCAAAAGAAACATTAAAGAAGATAAAAGAAGTAATAACTAAAAACGATATAAAAAAATTATTTTTGGAGAGTCATTGGTGTTATAAAAATAGGCTTAAAGAAATGAAAGATTTTTTTGGAATAGAAGTAGTTTTTAAAATAGGTGTAGAAAGTTTTGATAATGGTTTTAGAAATAAAGTTTTAAACAAAAATGCTAACTTTAAAACATATAAAGATGTAAAAAAATATTTTCAATCAGTTTGTCTTTTGGTTGGTATAAAAGGGCAAACTAAAGAAATGGTAAAAAGGGATATAGATATAGTATTACATCATTTTGACTATGGAACAATAAATATATTTACAGAAAACACTACTGAAGTAAAAAGGGACGAAGAGTTAATAAGGTGGTTTATAAAAGAATATCAATTTTTAAGAGATATTGAAAAAATAGAAATATTATTTGAAAACACTGATTTCGGTGTTGGAGATTAGGAGTGTTTGCTAGTAAAAGTATATTTTACTAGCTATTTTTTTATATTTATATAAATTTTTAAAGGTGTCTATATTTATATAATTATGATGATAAAAATTATTAATATATATTAAAGATTTAGAATATATTAAAACAGGATAATCCAGATTTATTTAAATGTATTGATTTAGTGATAGCAATTAGAAATGAAAATGAGTATTAATAAATATTTTAGGAGGAGTAACTTTGAAATATAAAAAGTTCCAAATTAAAAGGATTACATTATCATTTATACTTAGTTTAGTTTTAGTTTTTTCTTTTTCTATAACTAAAACCACATATGCTATAACAGAAAATGGAATGATTACAAATCCATATACAGTAATGCAAGCTATACAAAGTCAAAATAATACATTAGAAACTGTTCAGGGTTATATAATTGGACAACCCATAGCTGTTAATAAAGTTTTAACAAGCAAATATACAGGTGATACTGCTATTGCAATTGCAGATAGTTTAGCAGAAACAAATACTTTAAATATGATTTATGTTCAGATTCCAACAAAATATCGAGGTTCTTTTGGACTAAAATCAAATCCTAATTTAGAAGGAACACAAGTTAAGATTACAGGGTATTTGACTTCATATTTTTCACACAATGGATTAAAAAATATTACTAACATAATAAAAGTAAAATCATCAGATATAAATATTTCAGGGCATAGTAATTCAGAGGATAGTATGGATGAAGATGTTAATGAAAGTGGTGATTTAATTACTATTGATACTACAACTTCATATGATAGTACTTATTATGTAGATGCTATTGGAAAGACAGGAAAAGCTTTAAAGTCATCACTTCATGAAATAATTGATGATAATAAAAAATTATCATACTCTGATGTTTGGAAAGCATTAATGGATACAGATGAAGATCCTAATAATACAAATAACATAATACTATTATATACAGGCCGTTCACAAGCAAAAACTACGAAAGGATCAGGAGTAGATGATTGGAATAGAGAGCATGTGTGGGCAAAGTCACATGGTCATTTTGGAACTAAAGCAGGTCCAGGAACAGATTTGCACCATTTAAGACCAACAGATGCATCTGTAAATAGTGCAAGAGGAAATTTAGATTTTGATAACGGTGGGATTCCACATAGTGAAGCTGTTTTATGTAAATATGATAATGATTCATGGGAACCAAGAGATAAGGTAAAAGGTGATGTAGCTAGAATGTTATTTTATATGGATGTAAGGTACGAAGGGGATAATGGAGAAATTGATTTAGAATTAAATGATAAAGTTAATAATAGATTTGATCCATACTTTGGAAAAATAAGTACATTGATTCAATGGAATAAGGAAGATCCTGTTGATGAATTTGAAAGAAGAAGAAATGATATAATATACAAAAAATACCAACATAATAGAAATCCGTTTATTGATCATCCAGAATGGGTAAATAAAATTTGGGGTTAAAACTAGCATACAATTAAGTTTACCTATATAAAAATAGTCTTATAAGTGGAAATGCCGCGTTATAAGTAAATTTAGAATATAAGAATTAATATTTAGATTTTATTAAAAATAACATTATAAAAATATATCATCAATTTATAGAGAAAAAGATTATGTTATAATTTTATTTAAAGTAAGTATTTTATAAATCAATTAAATAGATTTAATTACAACAAAGGAAAGATTGGAGGATAAAATGGAACACGATATAATAACACAGCTTCAAATAATTGTAAATACATCCGATGAAGAAAATATATCATTTACTATAGCAAAAGTACTTTTAAAAAGTATTAAAAATGATATTAATGATCTAACAATTAATGATTTAGCCGATAGATGTTATACATCTATATCAACAATAAGTAGATTTATAAAAAGTTTAGGATATGATAGCTTTAATGAGCTTAAAAAGAAATTTATAGAAAGAAAACAAATAGGTGCAGAACTTTTAAATGATAACTTAGAGAATATGAATTTTGATTTTAAGAATGATAAAGAGATTTTAAATAGCTTTGTTCAGTCAATAAATGTTTCTTTAAAAGAGTTTATTGAAAATTTAGATTTGGATGCAATCGATAACTTAATAGATTTAATATATGAGCATAAAGATATATATTTTTTTGGATTTCAATTGCCAGGATATTTTATGCAACATCTTCAATATCTTTTCTTTAATATAGGAAAATACATTAATTTTGCACAAGGAGAACAGGAACAAGAAAGATTAGCAAAGCAAAGTAATGAAGACAGTGTTTCAATTATTTTTTCAGTTGACGGAAATTATTTAAATAAGAAATATAATGTATTTTATACTCTTAAAGAAAAAGGTGGAAAAATTATTTTAATAACTCAAAATCCTGCATTAAAACTAGCTAAGCAATGTGATAAAGTGATTTATCTTGGAAATTATAAAAATGCTAAAAATGGACGATATAAACTTCATGTTTTCTCAGAAGTACTTATTAATAGATACTATTTAAAATATAATTAATAAAAAAAGTCAAGAGAATATTTAAAATCTGATTTTATTTTCAAAATTTGATTTTTATTTTAAATGTAGAATCTGCTTTCAGATGTTAAGCAAGATTCTACATTTTTTTTATGCTAATATAAAAGTATAAAAACACAACAAAACATCGATGTAATGGTTTACCTAAAAGGAACAGTTTTAGATTAATATAATTAAACAAAGGAGAGAGAGCTATGAAGTACGAGAATTTAGCAAAAAACATTATGACAAATATCGGTGGAAAAGAGAATGTAAATAGTCTAACTCATTGTATTACTCGTTTACGTTTTAAATTAAAAGATGAAAGTAAAGCAAACACAGAGGTTATAAAAAATCTTGATGGAGTTGTAAGCGTTGTCAGAAGTGGAGGACAGTATCAAGTAGTTATTGGGAATAACGTTTCTGAGGTATATAAGGATGTTGTAAAGTTATATAATTTTACTATAGATAAAGAACCAGAAAAAAATGAAGAGTTAAAAGAAAATGTAAGTCTTTTTAATAAGTTTATAGATATAATTTCTAGTGTTTTTACTCCGGTTTTAGGAGTAATAGCAGCCACAGGTATGATTAAAGGTTTAAATGCATTATTTTTAGCATTAGGTTTATTAACTCAAACATCAGGTACATACCAGATGTTAAATATAGTGGGAGATTGTTGCTTTTATTTCTTTCCAGTATTACTAGGATATACATCAGCTAATAAATTTGGATTAAATAAATTTATGGGTATTGCAATAGGAGGTTCCCTTGTATATCCTTCTATTTCTGGATTGATGGCAGGTAACCCATTATACACTCTATTTGAAGGAACTATAATTCAATCACCAGTATATTTAACTTTTTTAGGTATTCCAGTTATCTTAATGAATTATGCTTCAAGTGTAGTACCAGTAATAATTGCTACTTATTTAGGAGCTAAAATTGAAAAGTTATTTAAGAGAATAATTCCAGAAGTTGTAGCGAATTTTACAGTTCCATTTTTCACGTTATTAGTAACTATACCATTAACATTTATACTTATTGGACCAATTGCAACATGGGCTAGTCAATTATTAGGTGTAGGTACATTATCACTTTATAAATTAAGTCCAGTAATTGCAGGAGTATTAATTGGAGCATTTTGGCAGGTGTTTGTAATTTTTGGATTACACTGGGGTATTATACCAATAGCATTTAATAACTTATCAACAAATGGCTTTGATGCGATTCTTGCACTGATGTTTGGGGCGTCATTTGCTCAAATAGGTGTTGTACTAGCTATAATGTTTAAATCAAAGAATAGAAAACTAAAATCATTGTGTATGTCATCATTTATTTCAGGAATATTTGGAGTTACAGAGCCTGCAATTTATGGAATAACACTACCAAGAAAGAAACCGTTTATATTAAGTTGTGTTGCAGGTGCAGTAGGTGGAGGAATATTAGGTTTTGCAAATTCTTTTGTATATATGATTGGTGGACTTGGTATATTTGGAATACCTTCATTTATAAGTCCTAAAGAAGGGATAACTACAGGATTTTATGGTATGATAATTGCAATGTTAGTATCATTTGTATTAGGATTTATATTAATGTTTTTTACTAAAGTAGAGGATGAATAAAAATTAGTACGGTATTTATAACAACACAGGCACAGTTATAAATTATAATTAATGTTAATAGGAATTTAAAGAAACAAGAAGATTAATTAAAATAAATAATTGTAAAAAGAGTTTAATAATGAAATAAATTTTAGAAAGGATTGAATTAATATGATTAATAATATTGGTTTCCCAAAAGAATTTTTATGGGGAGGAGCATTAGCTGCAAATCAATGCGAAGGTGCATATTTAGAAGGTGGGAAAGGTCTTACTAATGTAGATATTTGTCCATCAGGAGAAAATAGATTAAAAGTTATGCTTGGAGATGTAAAAAGTCTAACTACAGTAGATGGAGAAACTTATCCATCACATGAAGCTATAGATTTTTATCATAAATTTAGAGAAGATATAGCTTTATTTGCTGAAATGGGATTTAAGTGTTTAAGAGTATCTATCTCTTGGGCAAGAATATTCCCAAATGGTGATGATAAGACACCAAATGAAGAAGGATTAAAATTCTATGATGAGATGTTTGATGAAATGTTAAAGTATAACATACAACCTGTAGTTACTATATGTCATTTTGATATTCCAGTATCATTAATAAAAAATTATGGTGGTTGGATTAACAGAAAACTTATAGATTTTTATGAAAAATATACAAGAACTATATTTGAAAGATACAAAAATAAGGTTAGATACTGGATGACTTTTAATGAAATAAACATGTTATTACATCTGCCTTTCCTTGGAGCAGGAATTAGATTCAAAGAAGATGATGACAAAAACTTAATAAAATATCAATCAGCACATCATCAATTAATAGCAAGTGCGTTAGCTACAAAAGCAGCACATGAGATTATTCCTAACGTAATGGTGGGATGTATGTTAGCAGCTGGAGTAAGTTATCCTCATACATGTAATCCAAGAGATGTTCAAAGAGCTATGGAAGTGGACAGAGAAAATTATTTCTTTATAGATGTTCAATCAAAAGGTAAATATCCTGGATATGCAAAAAGATTTTTTAGAGAAAATAATATAGAAATAAAAATGGAACCTGGAGATGAAGAATTATTAAAAAAGTATACTGTTGATTATATAGGATTTAGTTATTATTCAAGTAGGTGTGCAAGTGCAGATCCGGAAGTAATAAATAAATTAACAGAAGGAAATGTATTTGCTAGTGTTAAAAATCCATATTTAAAAGCATCAGAATGGGGATGGCAAATAGATCCACTAGGATTAAGAATTACATGTAACACTTTATTTGATAGATATCAAAAACCATTATTTATAGTAGAAAATGGACTTGGTGCTGTGGACAAGGTTGAGAGAGATGGTTCAATAATAGATGACTATAGAATTAAATATCTAAGAGAACACATAAAGGCAATGAAAGAAGCTATTTTAGATGGTGTTGAATTAATAGGATATACTCCATGGGGATGTATAGATTTAGTATCAGCTTCAACTGGAGAAATGAAGAAGAGATATGGATTTATATATGTAGATAAAGATAACGAAGGCAATGGAACTTTAGAAAGAAGGAAGAAAAAGAGTTTTTTCTGGTATAAGAATGTTATAAAGTCAAATGGAGAGATATTATAATTAGAACATAGCAAAGATAAAGAATACACTTATAAACTAATTAAGTTTTTAAGTGTATTTCTTTATATTTGTTATATTAAATGCTGGAATATAAATAAGTTTGTGTAAATTTGTTTTTGTCCTTTTATATTACCTAAAAACCTGAATTTTAAATTAATTTCAATACCAGGCTATAAGACTGTTATATTAAGTGTTTACAGTGATTAGAAATTCAGACAAGCTATTTAAAAATAGGACAAAGCTATAAAAAATTTACATAAATAAAATTACATTCTCTAAAATACAAAAAACATAAACTGTGTATATATTATTAATCATGCAATTTATTTACTAGATAAAACACTATATCAAATTAACATAATATTCTTCAAGCAAATTAATTATAGATTTATCAGGTAGAGTTTCAGTAATAATACCATGAAAATCTACTGCATTTGAAAATATATAGCTACCATTTGTTTTAAATTTCTCATTTAACATTACTAAAAATAATTCTTTTGATATGCTTATTATAGCCTTTTTGGTGCTTGAATCTTCTGAAATAGCAGTACTTATACTACCGTCACTAAGGTCAATTCCAGTACAACCTAAAAACGCCTTATTACAACGATATTTTTTTATTTGCTCAATAGAATATGATCCAATACTACCACCTACAAATGAATTATAGTCGCCACCAATAAAAATAAAATGTGTTTTTGAATTTTCAGGAATTAATGATGATATTTCAAACATATTTGTGATTAAAGTCATAGGTTTATTATTTTTTACTATTAATTTTGCAATCATATATGAAATAGTTGATGCATCTAAAAAAACAGTATCATTTTCACTTATTTGATCAAAAGCTTTTTCAGCAACAATCTCTTTTAAATCAATATTTTCTACTACACGCTTACTAAAGCTTTGACAATTAACAAGTGAATGTCTTACATTTATGGCTCCACCGTAAGTACGTTGTAATAGATTTTTTTTCTCTAAAGCTTGAAGATCTTTTCTAATCATACTTTCACTTACATTGAATTTTTTACTTAAATCTTTAACTAATACTTTTCCGTTTTTATCTAATAGATCTAAAATATATTTATAACGTTCTTCAATAAACATTTTCCAATCTCCTAAATTATTATTTATTATTATTTTAATATAAAATTATAATAAATTCAATTGACAAATGGGAATAAACGATATAAAATCAGAATAAATAAGAAAATAAAGGGATGGGATTATGAAGAAAGTTATATTTTTAGATATAGATGGTACATTATTAGATTGTTTTAACGGATTATTAGATATTACACCAAAAGTTAAAAAGGTGATTCGTTTATTACAAGTGAACGGAGATTATGTTTTTATTGCTTCAGGTAGACCTTATGCATTTTTAAGCCAAGCTATATTAGATTTTGGATTTGATGGTTTTATTTTAGCCAATGGAGCTCAAGTGATAATTAATAATAAGACTATATATAGTGATCCAATAAACAAAAAGTTTGTTAAAAAATTAGTAGATGAGTTTGAAAAATATAATATTCAATATATTTTAGAAGGTGAGCTTTACTCATATATGAAAGAAGGTTTTAAAGAATTTTATAATTTTTATGATGGATTAGGTATTTCAAGAAGGTATATAAAAAGTAATTATGATATTGAAGAAATTAATGTTCATAAAGTAGAAATGCTATGTACTGATGAAGAAGCGTCAAAATTATGCTTATCATTAATAAAAAGTAATTCTGAGTATGATTATTTTAGTAGCATAGATGAAAAATCTTTTGAACTATATGCAAAGAAAAACACTAAAGCAACTGGAATATTAAAAGCTTTAGAGTATTTAGATATTTCAATTGAAAATAGCTATGCATTTGGAGATGGAAAAAACGATATAGAAATGTTATCAACAGTTGGATGTGGAATAGCAATGGGAAATGCATGTGATGAGGTTAAAAAATATGCGAAGAAAGTTACTGATACTGTGCACAATGATGGTGTAGCATTAGGAATAGAAAAATATGTAGTTTGTTAAGATAAATCATTTGTAGAACATGATAAATAAATTATAAATTAAAAAAACATCTAAAGTAACTTAATAAAACTTTAGATGTTCTTTTATTGTACAGATTTAATATAGCTATTTTTATCATAATTCACATTATTTCATAAATATAGTTATTAAATTTCATATTTGTTACAATAAAAGAAGTTACATTATGATAATGGATTTCATTTACAAGTGAAAAAATATGTGCTATATTATTTTTAGATTTAATTTTTAATGGAAAAATTTTCTCAATAAGTTGCAATAAAAATAACTTAACAGATTGTAAAAAATACTAAGGAGGACTTTATGAATATTAAGGACATGCCAATATATAAGAAGCTAATAGTTTCATTTGTTGGAATAGCAATAATTTCAATTATATCAGGTTCCATTGGGGTTGGTTTTTTAATAAAAAATAATAAAGAGTATCAATATGCTTTTGTTAATTATGGTACTTTACAAGGTGAAATTGGAAAGTTAAGTATGGAAATTCAAAAAGCTAGGGCAATTGCACGTGATATTGTATTTTTAGAAAATGAAAATCAATTATTAGAATCTCAAAAATTACTTAATGAATGCGAAAATAAAATAATTAAATCTTTGGAAAAAGTTGAAAGTAAAAGTATAGAAAACAAAGATATATGTAATAAACTTAAGGATTCAGTTCAAAGGTATAATAGTATTATAAATACGGTAATTCAATTAGGATTAGACAATAAAGATCAGGAAGCAGTAGACTTATTAAAAAAAGAAAGTAAACCTATTATAGAAAATATAACTACATTAACAGATGAACTTTTAAATAGTAATATTGTTGAATATAATAAATTCTCTAATAAATTAAGAATAGCATCTTTTATTGCAATATTTTTAATAATATTATGTATAATAATTTCTTTTGTATTATCTATAATAGTTGCAAAATATATTTCAAAATTAATAAGCAAACCTATAAATGATATGGTAAAGATTGCTAGACATATATCAGAAGGAAATTTAGATGTTTCAATTGAGTCAATGTCAAAAGATGAAATTGGAGAATTAGCATTTGAATTATCTAAAATGATTAAATCTTTAAAGGTTTATATTGATGATATAAAAAATGTTTTAGGAAGTATTTCAAATGGAGATTTCAAGGTAGAAACTGAAGTAGAGTATAAAGGAAATTTTATTGAAATAAAAAATTCATTACATAATATTTTACAATCATTAAATGAAATGTTTGGTGAAATTAGAGAAGCATCTAATCAAGTTAATAGTGGAGCAGAGCAAGTTTCAACAACTGCACAAGTTTTATCAGAGGGATCTACAAATCAAGCAAATTCAGTTCAAGAACTTTCATTATCTATGCAAAAGATAAATGAACAAGTGAAAAATAATGCTGAAAATGCAGATAATACTAATGAAATAACTATTAAACTTCTTGAAGATGTGCAAAAAAGTAATAAAGAAATGAAAAATATGTTAATATCAATGAATAAAATAGAAAAATCATCTAAAGATATAAATAATATTATTAAAGCTATTGATGATATTGCAGAACAAACTAATTTAGTAGCATTAAATGCTGCAATAGAAGCTGCTAGAGCAGGGGAAGCAGGAAAAGGATTTGCTGTAGTGGCTGAAGAAGTAAGAAAATTAGCAAATCAAAGTGCACAAGCTTCAAAACAAACAGCCATATTAATTGAAGAGGCAATAAATAATATAACTAATGGAAAGAGTTTAGCAAATAATACAGCTGAAAATTTATTAGAAGTAGTTAGCAAGGCAAATAAAGTTACAGGATTAGTTTGTGATATAGCGTCTTCATCAGAAGAACAAGCTGAATCAATTTCTCAAATAAATAATGGTATTATTCAAATTTCAGATATTATTCAATCTAATTCAGCAATTTCAGAAGAAAGTGCTGCTGCAAGTGAAGAATTAACAGCACAAGCAGAAACTTTAAATACAATGATGCAAAGAATTAAATTGAGAGAACAAATTTAATATAAGATAATAAGTTTAAAATATATAAACGAGGCTTTTGATGTAATTAAGCCTCGTTAATTTATTAGAATATTGTAATTAATAAAATGATGTAATTATTAATTTATTTTAAAGAATATTAGTATATTTAATTAGAATAAAATTATAGTGTATAATAAATAACATAATTACCATTTAATAAAAATATAGGGTTTAAGGCATATGAAAATAAATAATAAGTTAAAGATGCGACGTATATTTTGTAAAATATAATAACTAGGGTTCTTCTAAGTAGTTGTGCTATTAGTAGGTTACAAGGAAGAAGTAGTTTAGAAAAGAAATTAACATACTGACTATTTATTTATTTGAATGTGCTTAGTAGTGGAGGAGAGATATGAATATTTTAATTACTAACGATGATGGTATAAATGCTAGAGGAATAAAGACTTTAGCAGAAAAGATGTCAAAAAAGCACAATATAATAGTTGTTGCACCAAGAGAACAAAAAAGCGCATCAAGTCATTCTATATCTATTAACACACCAATTAAAATTAAAGAAGAAAAAATTACAGGAATTGATTGTAAGGCATATAGTCTTGTTGGAACACCTGCTGATTGTACTCAAGCAGGAATATCATTATTAGCTAAAGATATTGATATTGTTATTTCAGGAATAAATAGAGGTTTTAATAGTGGAACTGATATTCTTTACTCAGGAACTGTTTCTGCTGCAATAGAAGGAGCAATTTATGATATACCATCAATTGCCGTATCTATGGATGTAGATTGGGACAGGAATGATGAAGATTATAGTAACGCTGCTAATTGGGTAAATAAAATTGTTGGTTTAGCAGAACAAAAATATTTAAAAAAGAATGTAGTTTTAAATGTTAATGTACCGAATATTAATGAAGAAGACATAAAAGGATTAAAAGTATGTAAGATTGGTAAATCAACATATAAAACAGAATATATTCTTTTAAGTGAAGAAGAAGATAAAGTTTATCAAACTAGGGGAGTTAGAAATCAAATTGAGAAAGAAGAAAGTGATCTATATTTTTTATCTCAAGGATATGTAACATTAACACCATTGCATTTTGATTTTACTAATTTTAAGGAATTAGATAAAGTTAAGAAAATATTTGAATAAAATTTTTTGCTATATTAAAAAATAAGGCTACTTTTTATATAGCCTTATTTGGGGATTTTTAGAGTAAAAGTTCTATCTGTAAGTTTTATACTATAAAATAAATGCTTATTTAAAATAATAATATAAAATTTATAAATAAGATATAACAAAGAAATGATATATTATAGATAAAATTAAATTTATAATTACTAATGAAGAAACAATAATTGCATGTCTTTTTTTATACATTACTACAAAAGCAATATATTCTCTAATCATGGCATTTGGTAAAAAATATAGAGCTGTTTTTGAACCAATTCCTTGACTTTTTAAACCAGCTTTTTTTGCATAAATTCCGGCACGGAATAAATGAAAATTATTTGTTACAAATATACTAGCAGAATTTTGTGAAATTAAATTGTTTATTATTTGTTTAGAAAATATCATATTTTGTAATGTATTAATAGATTTATCTTCTAAAATAGTATCTTCAAAGGGGATACCGTTTTTAACTGCATATCTTTGCATAGCCAATGCTTCTGAAATTTTTTCATCAGGTCCTTGACCACCAGAGAAAATGATTTTTGGCGGATTAGTAATAAGTTTTTGTTTATTATAAAACTCTATAGCCTTATTAATACGACTAGCTAATAAAGGAGGTACTCTATCTCCAATTAGTCCACTACCCAACACAATAATGAAATCCTGGTTCAATTTTGGGCGATTAAATTGATAAAGAAAAGATATCATTAAGAAATTAAAAATATCAAATAAATAATAGAATACAATAACACTAGAACCACCTAAAAACATATTTATTTCATTAGGGAAAATTTTTTTACTTATAATAGTAGAAAAGATTAAGTATAAAATCAATCCTATTGCTAAAAAGAAAGTTAATGAATTAGCACGTGTTCTACTTTCACGTTTTAGAACAATTTTAGCATTTATAAGTAATGCCAAAATCAATGCATAAATACCAAATGTAAGTACTAATAATATTATTATAACAAAAGCAATAACTAGAAGAATTAAAAAACGATTTTGTGTTTCGAATGCTATATCAATAGTTGTTATCATTGCTGAAAATAAGAAAATATTAAACAAAAAACCATTAATTAATTTTCTTGAATCTTTTAGATATGATGTTATAAAAATTAACAATGTAATTAATGTTAAACCTAATAAAAAGAACATTATATACCTCCATATAAATTTTTTAGTTGTTATATTGATATTATTTGGCATTAAATTAAAAGTCAATGTAAAAATATTACTTTAATAATCTTAATTGCTGATAATAATTTAAAATCATAGTATTGGTAAAATTTTTATAATCATGATATAAAAATAAGAGAAGACAATTTATATGTTAAAAAATCATCTTCTCTTATTTTTAAGTTTTTTTATAATATTATTAATATATTTTTATAGTTTTACATTTTAGTAAGATAAATAATCATTGTAATAGAAGGTGTATATTGTTTTGGCATAACAATTTTATGTTGATAATTATAATTGTTATATCTTACTAAAATGATTAGGTTAATTATTTTAAATTTTTATAGTTTTTAAAATAATATTGGTATATTTATATTTAATATATCAATAAACCGTTTATTAATTAAAGGCTCATTAAATACATTATTGCAAGTAAATTTAAAATCATCTAAATTCATAGAAAGTTCTTCTTCAATAAATTCTTTAAAATCCCATCCAATTGAGTTGATTATAAAGTCATATGTTTCAGAAGGTGAATTGAAAATTTTAATAAATAATTTTCTTTTAGGATCATTGTCCCAGTTTTTATTAAACTCATCACAAAATGAATTTAAGTTTAATAATAGTTTGTCCTCATTATTTTCCCAAAGTGAATTTAGAAAATTATAGGAATTTATCATTAGATCAAGATTATTTATACTTATAGAATTATTTTTGATTACTTCTTCAGTTACAATATTAAATGTTGATACTGGAATAAAAAAACCTTCACATGTACGATCAAAATAAGTCAAAAAAGAAGTAGGTAAGAATACATGCTGTAAAAAACCTAAAAGAGCATATGTAGAAGGATAAACTACCCAACCACATTTTAAAATACCTTTTTCTGAATCTAATATTCCCGTATAAGCGATTTTGGATTCTGTGGTTATAGATCTATTATTAAAGTATCCTTCCCATAATGGATAATCATTTAAGATTTTATTTTCCCAAAATAAGTATTCCTTATAATTATTTCTTTGTTTTAGGTTTTTATTAATATTACTTCTCACATAAGACACCTCTTTTCAACAAAAAACTAATATGATTTATTTTTAATCATAGATATATGTATTTTTACTAATAGACTATATATTAAATATAGTCTATTAGTTATTAAAGTTTAGAGTAATATTCTACTACGAGTGAATCATTAATTTGTATTGGAACTTCAGATCTTTCAGGATATCTCATAAGAACACCTGAAAAATTATCTTCATTTTTATTTAAGTATGGATATACATTATGAATTTGTGATAAAAAGTTTTCTTTAAAAAGTTTATTTTTTTGAGAATGCTCTTTTAAAGAAATTATGTCTCCAATTTTTACATTAAATGAAGGTATATCTACTTTGTTATCATTAACTAAAATATGTCCATGAACCACCATTTGACGAGCTTGAGCAACAGAAGTTGCAAAACCTAATCTATAAACTAAATTATCTAGTCTACATTCTAATAATTTTACTAAAGCATAACCTGTTTGTTCTTTATCTTTAAGTGCTTTTTTAACATAATTTGAAAATTGTTTCTCCATTACCCCATAATATGCTCTAAGTCTTTGCTTTTCAAGAAGTTGAATACCATAAGCTGAAAGTTTTTTTGCATTTCTAGCACTACCATTATTGGCTCTTTTCATTGCATTAGGATGACCTATAACATTTAATCCTAATCTTCTACATAATTTAAATCTTGATTGTTTAATTTTTGCCATAATAATATCATCTCCGATAAAAAGATTTGCCGCGATAAAATTAAGCCTGAAAATAATATAACATAGAAGATATTATTTGTAAATGAAAATCATTATCAAATTTCAAAATTTTACAGAATAAATTAAAAATTAACTGAAATAATTTTTAAATATAAAAGATATTAATACAATTTGAAGAAATAAGAAATTAAACAAATATTTTTACTACATAATAAATATACTTATAGATACAATAAAGAAAGAAGATGTTTATTTTAAAAATAAAGGAGAGATAGAATATGAAAAATAATCCAGATGATAGAAGAAATAATGTAGATAGAATTCAACACAATATTAGTAATACCATTCAAAATATTCATCGTGCAAATGAAATGATTGAAGAAACAGATGATGAAAATATGAAAGAAATATTAAGTGATAAAAATCGTAGAAGAGAAGAATCTCTCAATGCTATGAGATCAGAAATTAAAGATGAAGCAATGGATAAACAAAATGGATATAAATAAGTAAAATGTATATAAATATAACTAAAAAATTAACTACTGTAATAGTTACCATTTAAATAAAAATTTTAAAATTTAATTTTTATATGAATAAAAATTTTTAAAAGTGCAATAATAAAAATAACTCTTCACAGTAACTAAAAATAATATATATTTAATATCTAAAAAATAATGTGTTGTTTAATAAAAAGCAACACATTATTTTTTTTATTAAACTATTTAGCAATACACAAATATTTTATCATAGCAGGGTTTAAATAGTGTTATTTTAAATTTACTTAAAATTGTATATAAATAGATTTTATTATAAAATTAATATAGAGTACGCACAATGTTTTTAGTGCGTTTTTTTTATATAAATGAAATGGAGAGAAAAGATGAAAAATATAATAGATTTAAAAAGAAAAGATGGTATTAATTTAAAAGCACAACTAAAGATATTAGATGAGAGTTATATTGAAAAAATAATGGAATTACAAGAATATGTAGATATGTCATTAGAAAATAAGGAATTATATGTTTTATCAACAAAAGAAGAATTTATAGAATATATTCAAGGTGAAGGAAAAGTAATAGGATATGTTACTTTGGATTCTGATGAATTAATAGCCTTAGGAGTATATAGAAAATTAGGATATAAAAAAGAAAATTATGGATATGATTTAAATATAGAGAGAGAAAAACTTTTAGAAACAGGTCAAGTTGAAGTTACTATAGTTAGAGAGGATTTTAGAGGAAATAAACTTCAAAGAATTCTTTGTGAAATTTTAGAGGAAATAGGGTTAAATGATAAAGTTTCAATCATGACAGCTACAGTGTCTCCCTATAATAAATATAGTTTAAATACATTTGAATCAATAGGTTATAAAATTGGTAAGGATAAATTAAAATATGGTGGATTAAGAAGATATGTTTTAATAAAATATTTACGCTAATTTGGGAGGATTAATATGAGAATATTGCATACTGGTGATTGGCATTTAGGTAAAAACTTAGAAGGAAAAAGTAGAATGGATGAGCAAGAATTATTTTTAGATGATTTTGTTGATTTAGTGAAAGAGAATAATATAGATTTAGTTATTATTGCTGGAGATGTTTATGATTCTAGTAATCCACCAGCAAGAGCAGAAAAAATGTTTTATGATACTTTAAAAAAAATATCATCAGATGGAGAAAGAATTACATTAGTTATATCAGGTAATCATGATAGTCCAGAAAGACTTGTATCAGCAGGACCTCTTGCAAGAGATCATGGAATAATTATGGTTGGTACACCGAAGACTATAGTTCAATGTGGAGATTATGGAAAACATAAAGTATTAGAATCTGGAGAAGGATATATAGAGTTGGAAATAAACGGTGAAAAAGCCGTTGTATTAACTGTTCCATATCCTAGTGAAAAGAGATTAAATGAAGTTTTATATGGAGAAATGGATAGTGAGGAGGAGAGAGTTAAGTCTTATAGTGAGAGAATATATTCATTATTTAATTCTTTAAAGACTTATTATAGAGATGATACTATTAATTTAGTGGTATCTCATTTATTTGCAATGGGAAGTGAAGAAAGTGGTTCAGAGAGAAGCATTCAGCTAGGAGGAAGTTATATAGTAGATGGAAAATGCTTTCCAAGTGAGGCACAATATATAGCATTAGGGCACGTTCATAAACCACAAATTGTTCCAGGAACAAATAAGAGAGCAAGATATTGTGGTTCCCCTATTCATTATAATAAAAAGGAAATAAGTTTTGATAAAAAATGTTTTGTTATAGATTTGAAAAGTAAAGAGGAGCCAAAGATAGAGGAGATTAAATTAAAAGTATATAAGCCAATAGAAGTATGGAAATGTGGAAGTATTGATGAAGCTATATTAAAGTGTAAAGAAAATTCAGATAGAGAAAGTTTTGTTTATCTTGAAATAGAAACAGACAGGTATGTTAGAGAAGATGAAATTAAACAAATGAAAGATTTTAAAAAAGATATTTTAGAGATAATTCCTAAAATAAAAGTAAATATTGAAGAGAATAATATAGAAAATATATCAGAAAAATCTTTTGATGAAATATTTAAGGAATTTTATAAAAAGGAAAGAGGCGTTGAAGCAGACGAAGAAGTTGTTGAACTATTTTTAAACGTAATGTTAGAAGAAGGTGAAGAAGATGAGACCCATTGAACTTAAAGTTAAGGGATTAAATAGTTTTATAGAAGAGCAAACTGTAGATTTTACTAAATTAACTGAAAGAGGTTTATTTGGAATATTTGGTCCAACTGGCAGTGGAAAATCAACTATATTAGATGGAATTACATTAGCTTTGTATGGACAGGTTTCAAGAAAAAGTTCTAATTATATAAATATTAATTGTAATTCATTAAATGTAAGTTTTAAATTTCAAATATCAGGTGCTTATGGGAAAACTTATGTTGTAAGTAGGGAGTTTAAACGTGATAATAAAACTGGAAATCCTAGAACTTCAAGAGCTAAAATCATTGATACAACTAATGGATTAGATGATGTCTTAGCTGATAAGGTTCAAAAGGTTACAGAAAAGTGTGAAGAAATAATAGGACTTGGAATAGATGATTTCACTAGAACTGTTGTATTACCACAAGGAAAATTCAGTGAATTTTTAAAGTTAGAAGGAAGAAATAGAAGAGAAATGCTTGAAAGATTATTTAATCTTAAAAAGTATGGAGATGAACTTTCTATAAAATTATCTAAGAGCATAAAAGAAGAAAAAATTAAGAGTAACCTTTTAACTGGAGAATTGAAAGGTTATGAAGATGTTAGCAGTGAAAAGCTTAATTTAAAAAACGAAGAATTAGAACTTGCTAAAAAACAATTAGATTATAAGGTTAGAGAATTTAGAGATATAGAAAAAACTTATAAATCTAGTGAAGAAATTTGGAATTTGCAACTTGAATTAGAGTCCTATAAAGAAAGAGAAGAAATCTTAAATTATAGAGCTAATGAAATAGAAGAGGATAAAGTTAAACTTAAATTTGGAGAATCAGCATTAAAAGTTAATCCTTACTTAGTATGTTATGAAAATACTTTAAATGAAAGTTGTGAAATAAAAAAACAAAAGGAAAAATTAGAAATAGATTTTAGAGAAATTAAATTAGAAAAAGAAAATTCAGAAAGACAGTTATTACAAATAACAGAAAAAAAGGATAAAGAGATACCAGAATTAAAACTAAGAGAACAAAAAATAAAAGATGCAATGGAAGAAAAAGATAAGTTAGATATATTAGAAAAAGAAATAGGGGATATTTCTTATAAAGTTGAAACACTTAGAGAACAGTATAAAAAAGAAAATAATAAACTTGGTATTGTAAGTGAAAGTATTAAAAATACAGATACTAGTATTAAAAAGTTGGAAGAAGAATTTGAAAGTTTAAAATTAGATGATGAGTTTAAATCTAAGATACAAGAGGGTCTTTTAATTAGTGAAAAATATAATTTATTTGAAAAGAATATAGCAATTAATAAAAAGAAATTAGATAATTTAAATAATGATAAAGAAAAGTTAAATTTAGATATTAGTAACTTAAAAAAATTATATAGTGAAAAATATGAATTACTAAATGAAAGCAAAGAAAATTTAGAACAACTTATTAAAAATTCACCAGGTAAGCAAGAAGATTTATTAGATTTTCAAAAACGATTAACTGATTGTAATGAAAAATGGAGCGATTTCAATCAGTATTCAGAAGAAATTAAAAAGTCTAAATTATTAATTGGGGAATACCAAGAGTTATTAAAATTAGAAAATGAAAAGACAGATACTCTTAGTGAAAAGATATTATTATTAAAAGAAAAATATAGAGATTATGAAATAGAAAATTTATCTTTAAAAATAAGAAAAAATTTGGAACAGGGGGAATCGTGTCCGGTATGTGGATCTACAGAACATAAAATAAATTTTAAAGATGATGTAGCTTGTGATATAGATGATGAAAAGATAAATGAATTAAACGATAAAATAAGTGAAAATGAAAAAAGGTTAAAGAAATTAGAAAATGAAATAACTATATACAATACTAAAATTAATGCAGAAGAAGAAAGAATCAAAGAAAAAAATCTTCAAATAAAAGCATTAGGAGAAGAATTTAAAAAGTTAGAACCTAAAAATATTCAGGAAGAATTTAATAATTTAAAAAATTCCATTAATAATTATGAAAGTAAAAAAGAATTTTTAGAAAAAGAACTAGAGAAGTTAAAAGAAGAAAATTATAAATTGGAAAATCATATAAACGAAATATCAACTGTATTAAAGGAAAAAGAAAATCAAATAAATTTAATAACAGAGGAATTGAATTTTAGTATAAAAGATTTTAGTGAATTAAAAGAAAAATTAGATGATATAAAAGAAGAAACTAAGGTTACTAATTTTCATGAAAAAAATAAAGAGATTATTGAAATAGAAAAAAATAGGAATAAGGTATCAATTAAAATAAAAGAACTTAGAAATGATTTTGAAAATTTAATAAAAGAAAAAGATATATTACAAGATAATTTAAAGTTAATTATGGAAAAAGGTACAGATGCACGTACTTCATTAAACGAAAAAATTAAAAACAGAGAAGAAAAGATCAATATAATAAAAGATAAATTAAAAAATGAATTTAATAAAGTAGAGGAGTTTAAAAATATTGATAAAGAAAAATTAATTTACTTATTAAATGAAATAAAGGAAAAAATAAATTTTGTGGAAGAAAAGTTTAAATCATTTAATGAAATAAAAGATAAGATTTATTTAAAATATGAAAAATGTAATGAAGAATATATATCTTTAGTAACTAGGGAAAATGAACTTATAAAAAGGTGTAAAGTTGAAAAAGAGAAGTTAAGTGAAATTTTAAAAGAAGAGAAATTTAAATCTATAGAGGAACTTAAAGAAAATATTATCAGTCAAAGTGAAATTGAAAGATTAAAAGAGAAAATAGAGAAGTATAAAGAAGAATTATCTAAAATTAAAGGAGCAATAGAAAGCTCATTAAAAAAATTAAATGGCAGAGAGATTACAAAAGAGCGATGGGAAAGTATACAGAATAACATAGAGGAAAAGAAAAATGAAGTAGAAAATTTAACTGAAATAAAGATTAAATTAGAGGAAGAATATAAATTTTTAAATAATAAACTTAAAGAACTTAAAGAACTATTAACTAAAAAGGAAAGGATAGATCATAAATTAGCTTTACTAGATGATTTAGATAAGTTATTTAAAGGCAAGAAGTTTGTAGAGTTTGTGGCTATAACTCAATTAAAATATATATCATTAGAAGCATCTAAAAAATTAAGAGAAATAACTAATGGAAATTATGGTTTAGAAGTAGATGAAAATGGGAAATTCATAATAAGAGATTATAAAAATGGTGGCGCTGAAAGAGACCCATCTACATTATCAGGTGGAGAAACATTCTTGGCATCTCTATCATTAGCATTAGCTTTATCATCACAAATACAGCTTAAAGGAACAGCACCATTAGAATTATTTTTCTTAGATGAGGGTTTTGGAACTTTAGATGACAATTTATTAGAAGTAGTTATGAATTCATTAGAAAGATTGCATAATGAAAAATTAAAAATTGGAATAATTAGTCATGTTGAAGCTATTAAAAATAGGGTCCCCGTAAAATTAATACTTACTCCTGCTGAATGTGGGAGAGGAGGGAGTAAGGTAAGGTTAGAGAAAAGTTAAACATATTGATTATTAGGTACATTCAAATAAATAAATAGTCAATATGCTAATTTATTTTGAGAACTACTTCTTCTTTGGGTTATACTAATAGCACAACTATTAGTATAACCCAAGCCGTTGTATTTCATAAAATATCCGTTGCAGCGTTAACTTATATTTATTTTCATATGCCTTATAGAAAAATTAACAAAGGTCAAAGAAAGTCTAATTTAAAGAAAAACTTAGATTTATACTGAAATATTTAAGAAATTAAAGAATTTTTAAAAAGTATTAATCTTTTTGGTATTGACATTATTTAGATATATTAATTAAAATATTTACTAGAAAAGGAGTGATTTTTTATGATAAAAGAAAATGGAAATATTTCAATTCATACAGAAAATATATTCCCTATTATAAAAAAATGGTTATATTCTGATAAAGATATTTTTATAAGAGAGCTTATAAGTAATGCTTGTGATGCTATAAGTAAATTAAAAAGATTATCAATTTTAGGTGAAGCAAATATAGATGAAAATAAAAAATTTAAAGTAACAGTCGTAGTAAATAAAGAAGAAAAAACTATTAAATTTATCGATAACGGAATCGGAATGACTGAGGAAGAAGTTAAAAAGTATATAAATCAAGTAGCTTTTTCAGGAGCAGAAGATTTTGTAGAAAAATACAAAGATAAAATGGACGAAGGAAATGATATTATAGGTCATTTTGGATTAGGATTCTATTCAGCATTTATGGTATCTGATAAAGTTCAAATTGATACACTATCATATAAAGAAGGTGCAGAACCTACAAGATGGATATGCGAAGGTGGTACTGAATTTGAAATTTCTAACTCAGACGCTAGAAATGAAATAGGTACAACAATAACTTTATATATTAATGAAGAAAGTAATGAATTTTTAGATGAATTTAAACTTAGGACTATTATAACTAAGTATTGTTCATTCTTACCTATAGAAATATATTTAGAAAATGCCAATAAACCAAAAGAAGAACCTAAATATGAAACAAAGAAAAATGAAGATGGAACTGAGTATAAGGAGCTTGTAAAACCAGAAGAACCAAAGCCATTAAATGACACTAATCCACTTTGGATGAAAAAACCAAGTGAATGTACAGATGAAGAGTATAAAGCTTTTTATAGACATGTATTTACTGATTTTAATGAACCATTATTCTGGATTCATTTAAATGTAGATTATCCATTTAATTTAAAAGGAATATTATATTTTCCTAAATTAAAACATGAATTAGAAGCAACAGAAGGTCAAGTCAAACTTTATAACAATCAAGTTTTTGTTGCGGATAATATAAAAGAAGTAATTCCAGAGTTTTTATTATTATTAAAAGGTGCAATAGACTGTCCAGATTTACCTCTTAATGTTTCAAGAAGCTTTTTACAAAATGATAGAGATGTAGCTAAGATATCTAATCATATAGTTAAAAAAGTTGCTGATAAGTTAACTTCATTATTTAAAAATAGTAGAGATGAGTATAATAAATTCTGGAATGATATACAAATATTCATTAAATATGGATGCTTAAGAGATGAAAAATTCTATGAAAAAATTAAAGATATATTAATATTTAAAACAATTAATGATGAATATGTTACATTGAAAGATTATTTAGAAACAGCTAAAGAAAAACATGAAAACAAAGTATTCTATGTAAATGATGAAAGGCAACAATCTCAATATATAAAATTATTTAAAGAATATGGATTAGATGCTATTATATTAGATGCAAGCTTAGATAATCATTTAGTATCTTTCTTAGAAATGAAGGAAAGTGGAGTACAATTTACTAGAATAGATTCAGATATATCAGATGTGTTAAAATCTAATGAAGATTCTAATACAGAAGAATTAAAAGAATTAAATAAAAAAATAGAAGAAACATTTAAAACTAATCTTGGTGAAAAGATAAAAAATATATCAGTAGAAGGATTAAAGGATATAGGAACTCCAGCTATGATATTAATATCTGAACATTCAAGAAGAATGGCAGAAATGAGTAAAATGTATGCAAATATGAATATGCCAGCAGGAATGTTTGCAGAAGAAAAAACTTTAGTTATAAACCACAATAATCCTATTGTTAAAAAACTTATAACTTTATCAGAAGATGAATCTGAAAAAGAGGATGTTAAATTTATTTGCGAACACATATTTGATTTAGCTAAGATTGCTAATAAGGAATTAAGTCCAGAAGATATGGATGAATTTATAAAGAGAAATAATGAGTTATTAAGCAGAATACTATTATAATATTAAATAAACTTAATATTTAAAGTAATAATTAAATTTTAAGTTTAAGAAAAGGTACTAGAAAAAAGTCTAGTACCTTTTTTAGTGTCTAGGAAAGCATGACTGATAAAATCTAAGCTAAATCAAATATTAATTGGGAATTCTGGGAAAAAATCTGTTATAGAATTTTAAATATATATTTTTAGAAAGTCTTAACAGTTTTAATCAAACTTCTCAATTATCCATTTTCAACGAAGAAGTGTAATTTTAAACTTATCAATTATTACATAAGTGGTATAATTAAAGAATATTAATTCTATAATTTGAGTATAAATTAAAAAGGTGGAAAGCTTAAGCTTTAATACTTTGAACTATTATGGTATAATTACACCGTATATTTTTGAATGGAGGGATTTTTTAATGAAACACATTAAAACAATCAATAAAACAAATATAAAGAACAGTTTATGCAAACCAGGATGCAAAGAATGTGCTAACTCATGTCAATCAGCATGTAAGACATCTTGCACAGTTGCAAACTTAGAATGCGAAAACTAATTTTTACAGCAGTAACTATGTAGTTACTGCTTACTTTTTATTATATATTTAGGAGGAAAAGATTGTGGCTTTAATACACAAATTTAAACAAGGTGAAAACTTTTTTGTTTTAGACGTAAATACAGGTGCTGTACATGTAGTTGATGAATTAGTATATGACTTAGTTGATGATGATAAATTAAAATCTAAAGAAGAGCTTATTAAGGCTTTAAATAATAAATATGAAGAAAATGTTATTTTAGAAGCATATGATGAAATACTTGAACTTATAGATAATGGAATACTTTATTCTAAAGATCAATATGAAGAAATAGCTCATAGCTCTATGGATGATAGAGATTACATAAAAGCTGTTTGTCTAAATATTATTCATGGATGCAATTTAAGATGTAAATATTGTTTTGCAGATGAAGGAGAATATCATGGGCATAAAGGTGTAATGAGCCTTGATGTTGCTAAAAAAGCAATTGATTATGTTGTAAAGAGAAGTGGTCCAAGAAAAAACATAGAAATAGATTTATTTGGTGGAGAACCAACTATGATAATGGACACTATAAAAGATATTATTAAATATGCTAGAGATAATGAAAAGAAATGGAATAAGAACATAAGATTCACAATGACAACTAATGCTACTCTTTTAAATCCTGAAATGATGGATTTTATGGATAAAGAAATGGGAAATATAATATTATCATTAGATGGAAGAAAATGCGTTAATGATAATGTTAGAATTAAGGCAGACGGAAGTGGATCATATGATGATATAATACCTAACATAAAAGAAATGATAAAGAGAAGAACTAAAGGAAAAACATTCTATGTTAGAGGAACATTTACAAGAAATAATACAGATTTTTATGAAGATGTTATGGCTATGATAAATGAAGGGTTTGATGAAATATCAATTGAACCAGTAGTTTTACCAGATGAGCATGCACTTTCTTTAAGAGAAGAGGATTTAGAAACTATTTTTGAAAATTATGACAAGCTATATGAAGAAATGGCTAAGAGAAAGAGAGAAGGAAAAGATGAATTTAACTTCTATCATTTTAATATAGATCTTCAAGGTGGACCTTGTGTTTATAAGAGAATTTCAGGCTGTGGTGCAGGATTTGAATATGTAGCAATAACTCCTCAAGGTGATGTTTATCCATGTCATCAATTTGTTGGGAGAGAAGAATTCAAATTAGGAAGTATATATGATGATACTTATGATGCTGACTTAGGTAAGGAATTTAAGAAAGCACATATATATAATAAGCCTAAATGTAAAGATTGTTGGGCTAAATTCTATTGTAGTGGTGGTTGCCAAGCTAATAACTTTAACTTTAATGGTGACATGAAAATTCCATATGAAATAGGATGTAAAATGCAAAAGAAGAGAATTGAGTGTGCTATAGCACTTAAAGCTGAATAGAATATATAAATATGTTATTATATAATTTATAAATGTTTAGTGTAGATATAAACCCATGTATTAATATAGAGAGGAATCTTGTTAATTCATGGGTTTTATTTTTTATGAAACGAATATGTGGACAATTTACAAAATACTGTATTTAAAAGGTATTATAAGTATTACATAAAGAATAAAAAATAATCATATGCTAACCAGTATTCTTGCACTACGTTTGTAAAGTGGGTATGACTAAAAAACGAAGCTCCATTTTTTATTTATTAAATATTATAAATAATTGTTTTATAATATATTTTTATTTTATTTAAATAGAACAAAAATAAATTCTGAAAAAATAATGCAAAATTTTGCTAAAATGTAACTTTATTTATAAAAAATAAGTAGTATATAAATTTATGCTAAAATATGTTCGATAATTAAAAATAAAGAAGATATAGGGGGCAAAAATATGAAAAATGATAAAGTTAATAAAAAGTCAATAAAAAATTTACTCACAGGAGTTATATTAATATCTTTATTAGTTATTTTTTCGTTAATAACGATAATAAGTATATTCAATATAAAGAAAAGTATGACTAAGGTATTATTAGATAAATCAATTGAAGTAGCAAATGAAATGAATTCATTAGTTGAGTATATAATTGAGAATGAAGACAATCCTATTGAAAAATTGCAAGAATTAGTTAATAAGAAAGCTGATTTAGATAACATTGCATATATGGTTATAATAGATAAAAATATTAAAGCAATAGCACATAGTGATAAACAAAAGATAGGGAAAGTATATGATGATGATTATACAGTAGATGTTGTTAAGAATGGTAAAATAGCATCAAGCAAATTTTATGCGGATGTTCAAAAGGTATGGACATATGATATTATGGTTCCTATAAATATAAATGGACAAATATACGGTTCATTAGATATAGGAATACCTATAACAGGTATTAATTCAGTTATAAATGATTTTGCAAAAGTACAAATTTTAATTACAGTTGTATCAATAATTGTGCTTGCCATATTATTAGTTGTTCTTTTAAATAAACTTTTAAAGCCGTTAAAGGAGATTATGAAGATTATTGATGATACAAGTAACTTAAATTTTACAGAAAATAATTTATTAGAAAGGTATGCTTTAAGACAAGATGAAGTAGGTAATATATCAAAATCCATTTTAAATATGAGAAATATGCTTAAAACAATGGCCTCATCAATAAAACATACTTCTAATGAAATAAATGAATTTTCAAATAAGTTAGTAAATACTACAGAAATGTCTATTAATTCATTAGATGGAATTTCGAATGCAATATCAGAAATAGCCAGTAGTTCACAAAAACAGTCAGAAGATATTCAAGAAGAAGTTTCACAAATAAATGACTTAAGCAATGAAATAGATAATATATCTGATGAAACAATAATAACTTTCGATAAAATAAATTATACTAAGGCTTTAAGTGATCAAGGCATTAGTGTTATGAACAATTTATCTAATTGTTCAGAAAAAAATAAAAAAATTTCTAATAATATAAAATCTATAGTTATGGATGTAGACAGTCATTCTAAAGAAATAAGTAGCATAGTTGATACAATTAATGAAATTGCAAATCAAACAAATCTTTTAGCTTTAAATGCATCTATTGAAGCAGCACGAGCAGGGGAAAGTGGAAAAGGATTTACTGTAGTTGCAGAAGAAGTTAAGAAATTAGCAGAAGAAACTAGTAAATTTACTAATGAGATAAGAGGAAAAATAGATTCAATACAAGAGAAATCTAATAATGCAGTTATTTCAGTTGAAGAAAATATTGCTGTAGTTAATAAAAATAATAAAGCTGTGGTAGAAACTGAAGAAATCTTCAATAAACTTTCTGGAGAGTTATTTAACTTATCAGAAATTATAGATAAAATTGTAGAGTATAATAAAACTATGATAGGAAATAAGGATAATATTTTAGATATAATTCAAAATACTTCTGCAGCATCAGAACAAACAACTGCATCTACTGAAGAAATTAGTAGTATATCTAAAGAACAATTATTAAGTATGAGAAGCCTAAGTGCTGAAGTTGAAAAGTTACAGGAATATTCAAATATTCTTACAGAAGAAGTAAACAAATTTAAACTTTAGTTAATATAAGGCACATTTAAATAAATAACTAGTCAGTATACTAGTTTATTTTGTGAACTACTTCTTCCTTTGAACCTACTAATAGCACAACTATTAGTAGGTTCAAGTTATTGTATTTCATAAAATATCCGTCGTATTTATTTTCATATACCTACTAGTTTATGTTTAATTATATATTTTAAAAATTATGATATTTGCTCCAGTAATTATTTATTACTGGAGTTTTTTGATTTAGTATTATATATAATTTGTGCAAATATAATATATATTTTGTTTTTCAAAACATCGTAATGTTATAATAAATCATTGTAGAAGTAATTTAAACTTTAGTATATATTTTTTATTTATGATAAAAAGATATATATTTAAATAGATATCTTTTAGGGGGAGGACTTTTTGAAAGAATATATTTTTGAAAATAATTTAAAGTTGATATATAAAAAAAGTGAGTCTGAGTTATCATCTATTTGTATATCTTTAGAAGCTGGAGCTGGTGTGGAAAGAGATATTTTAGGAATAGCTCATGTTACTGAACATATGGTATTTAAAAATACTAAAAAAAGAAATGAAGCGCAAATAAATAAAGATTTAAGTTCTATATTTGGATTTCATAATGCAATGACTAATTATCCTTATGTTATATATTATGGAACTTTACTTAGTGAGGAACTTGAAAAAGGTTTAGAAATATTTTCAGACATAATCATAAATCCACAATTTATTGAAGAGGGATTTAAAGAAGAAATGAATGTTATAATAGAAGAACTTAATGAGTGGGATGAAGAAGTTGAACAATACTGTGAAGATAAATTATTTTTTAATTCTTTTGAAAATAGAAGAATAAAATATCCTATAATAGGAGTTCAAGAACAATTAAAATCTATAAAATTAAAAGATGTTAAAAAATTCTATGAAGAATTTTATTTTCCAGGAAATGCGTCTATTGCTGTAATAAGTTCATTAGAGTTTGCAGAAGTTAAAAAAATAGTAGAAAAATATTTCGGAATATGGGAAGCAAAACATAATAAAATAAAAGATGTTTTTTATGAAAATAATGTAGGTAATAAGTTTACAAATAAAAGAGATGGAATAAAAACATGTAAAGTACAAATGGTGTATCCTATACATGAATTAAGTAATTATGAACTTAAATATTTAAGAATATTTGATGAATATTTTGGACAAGGAGTAAATTCAGTATTATTTGATACACTAAGAACTAAGAATGGACTAGTTTATGATGTTATTACAAATATAGCTCATGAAAAATATATAAAACTCTATAAAATTACATTTAGTACTGCAAAGAAAAATGTGGATACAGCAATAGAACTAATAGATGATTGTATAAATAAATTAAGTGAAATAAAAAATAAGATGACTTTAGAAGATTTTGAGCAATTAGTAAAGTCTTATAAATTAAAGAAGTTATTTAAAGAAGAAAAAAGTATTGTATTAGCAAAAGAAATTTCAACTTATGATACTATGTTTGGTGATTATAAAATATATACAAATGAAAACTTAGAGAATATAACAAAAGAAGAGATATTTGATGTAGCAATAAAAATATTAAAAAATGCATCTATAGAAATTATATCTTGAAAAGTAGTTGATATATGAAGTACTCAAAGTGGACTGAGTAATTGAACTTAGGAATACTAAAAATGCCTATAGTGCCATTTTAGCTTGTTTTCAATATAAAATTGATACAAGTAGCAAATGTGACAATACTCATTAAGTATTGTCAAAATCAAATTACAATGCCACATTGATTATGAAAATATCCACTTCTAACTGAAAGATAAAATGTTAATTAAAAACATAAAAAGGAAGGAAAAGTAGTATGAAGGGACGTATTCCATTGTTAAAAGAATTAATAAAATATCATAAAGAAAATAATTTATTACTCTCTATGCCAGGCAATAAAGCAGGATTAGGATTTTTAAGAGATGATATTGGAAAAGAATTTGAGGAAAAATTAGGTTCACTTGATATTACTGAAGTAGATCCTTTGGATAATCTACATTGTCCAGAAGGAGTTATAAAGGAAGCACAAGAGCTTTTAAGTAAAACTTATAATTCAAAAAAAGCGTATTTTTTAGTTAATGGAAGTTCATGTGGAAATTTATCTTCAATATTTGATGCATTTGATGAAGGTGATGAAGTAATAGTAGAAAGAAATTGCCATAAATCTATATACAATGCACTAATATTAAGAAAATTAAAAGTTAAATATATAGAACCTATAATAGATTTTGAGAAAGATATATTTTTACCACCTAATAAGGAAAATATATATAATACGTTACAGAAAATTATTAATCCTAAAGGCATAATTTTAACTTATCCCAATTATTTTGGAATAACATATGATATTGAAGAAATTATAAAAGATTTAAAGAATAAAAACTTAAAAATTATTATAGATGCAGCTCATGGAGCACATTTTGGACAAAATGAAAAGTTACCTAAAGATATTTATTATTTGGCAGATTATGTAGTTTTAAGTGCACATAAAACTTTACCAGCATTAACTCAAGGTGCATATCTTTTGGTTAATAATGATAGTGAAAGTATAGAGTTTTATTTAAAAAGCTTTATGAGTACTTCACCATCATATTTAATTATGGCTTCTTTAGATTATGCTAGATACTATTTAGATAATTATGGAAAATATGATTATAAAAATTTAATAGATAATTGTGAAAAATATAAAAATCAAATTAATGCTTTAAATAAAGTTATTATACTTTCTAAGGAAGATTTACAAGCCAAATATGATATAGATATAACTAGATATATTATGATATTACCAAAAGGATATAGTGGACATAAGTTTTTAAATTATTTAAGAGAAAATAAAATACAAGCAGAAATGAGTTTTTCTAGAGGTGTAATTTTAATATTATCTCCATTTAATACTGAAAGTAATTTTGAATGTATTTATAAGGTAATAGAAAATTTAGACTTAGAAATATTAAAAAATGATAGAAGTACTGATGCTAAATATTATAATTTTATTCCGGATAAGAAATTAGAACCATATGAAGTTTTTAAGTTAAAAGGAATAAAATGTAAAATTGAAAGAAGTAAAGATAAAATATCTAAAAACATGATAATACCTTATCCACCAGGAATACCTTTAGTTTGTCCTGGAGAAGTAATTACTAAAGATGCTATTAACATAATAGAAGATTATATTTTGAATGAAAAAAGTATAATCGGAATAGAAAATAATATCATAGAGGTTGTTGATTATATAACTGAATAATTGAAAAATAAGATAAGGCACATTCAAATAAATAATTAATTCTAAACATAACTCTTATGTAAACACTCGTGCCTGTATATTATAAATTATATAAATAGATAAAAGCTGATTTTTGTATTTAACAAAAGTCAGCTTTTATCTATTTAACCATTTTTTTTATATTTAGTTTGATTATTAAATTATGTAAATAAATTTTAGAACTATTTATATTACCTTTTTTATTTTCCAAGAATGGGTATATTTCTTCGTATTTGTAAAAACATTAAGGGATATAGATGCTAATAATGTAGAAACTACTATTATAGATTAATAACATAGCTTAATAAAAATTTTTTTTATAATTATTAGTTCTTTAGTAAAGTAACATAATATGTAAAAACAAAAAATAATTTCAATAAATCAATTAACAAAAACGCAAAAATATACTTATTTTAAAAATATATTTTCAATATAAACACTATAAAAATATTTTTTTTTCAATAAAGCATTGAAAAAAATATTAAATTATTATATTATATAAATACAATTAAGATTAGAGGCTTTATTTATTATTTACAAAGGGGGAAAGTTGACATGAATGAAAGTAGAGATCAATGGGGTACAAAATTAGGATTTATTCTTTCAGCAGTAGGTTCAGCAGTAGGCTTGGGTAATATATGGAGATTTCCGTATGTAGCATATTCAAATGGTGGAGGAGCATTTTTAATTCCATATTTTTTTGCTATTTTTACTGCAGGTATACCATTATTAATATTAGAATATGGAATGGGTCATAAATATAAGGGTTCAACACCACTTGCAATGTCAAGAGCTAATAAAAAATGGGAGTGGCTTGGTTGGTGGCCTACAATTAGCGCATTTATGATATTGTCTTATTACTCGATGATTTTAAGTTGGGCTATTAATTATTTAAAATTTAGTTTTAATAAGAGTTGGGGAAGTGATTCTAATTCTTTTTTCTATAGTGATTTTTTAAAATTAACATCATCACCATTTGAAATTGGTGGTATGGTATGGCCTATATTAATAGGAATATCTTTAATTTGGATAATAAACTGGACTATATGTTATAAGGGAATAAAAGGTGGAATAGAAAAAGTAAATAAAGTATTATTACCAACCTTAATAGGAATTATGATTGTTATAGCTATCAGAGGTACAACATTAGAAGGAGCAACTTTAGGATTAAATACATTATTTACACCAGATTGGTCGAAGGTATTAGATCCAAAAGTTTGGGTAGCAGCGTATGGGCAAGTGTTTTTTTCATTAAGTTTAGCAATGGGAATAATGGTGACATATTCAAGTTATCTACCTAAGAAAACAGATATTAACAATAGCGCATTTATGACAGCTTTTGCTAATTGTGGTTTTGAATTTTTATGTGCTATAGCAGTATTTGGAATATTGGGATATATGGCTACAGTACAAGGAGTTCCAGTATCAGAAGTAGTATCAAGTGGAGTTGGGCTTGCATTTATAGTTTTTCCAACAGTATTCAATGCTATGGGATTGTGGGGAACAATATTAGGGGTATTATTCTTTGCTTGTTTAATATTTGCAGGGATAACATCTTCTGTTTCTTTAACAGAAGCAGTATCAGCTCCGTTTATAGATAAATTTGGATGGAAACGTAATAAGGTAATAACAGTGATTTGTATGATAGGCTTTTTAATGAGCATAATTTTTGCAACTGGAGGAGCATTATATCTGTTAGATATAATAGATAACTTTATAAATAATTATGGAATAGTTGTTGTGGGATTATTAGAAGTACTTTTAGTAGGCTGGATATTAAAACCATATATAATAAGAGAACACACCAATGAAATATCATATTTTAGAATTGGTAAATGGTGGGATGCTACAGTTAAATATATAACTCCTGCAATATTAATATTTATGTTAATACAAAGTGTGATTACAGAAATTAAGTCTCCATATGGAGGATATCCATTAAAAGCATTATTTATGTATGGATGGAGTGCAATATTAATTGGAATATTGGGAGCAATTATTATAAGTAAAAAAACATGGAAAAATAAAAATATAAATGATTTGAATGATTAATAATCTATAGGAGGAATTTTTAATGAATAGTATAGCAACTACGTTTTTTGCATTAGGAGCAATAGTTTTATGGGGAGGTTTAACATTAACCTTAGGTATAACAATTTATAATGAGAAAAAATTAAAATTACAATAGAGTTAAAAATGACTAAGGATTTATATGAGTATCCTTAGTCATTTTTTATTTTTAAAGTATATGTAGATAATTTAGATTATATTTTATTAGATCTATAGTTACTTTGACTATTTTTTTATTAATTTTACGTATCTTAATTTTCAAAAATGTTATAATATAAGTATATGTTTTGAAATATTATCCATATATTTAAAAATAAGGTTTTAAATATAAATTTATTAAAAGTATTAGAGGTGCTAAGAATTATGATGCAATCCATATTATATGAACATGAAAATTATTGTGGTAAGTTAGGTGCAATTTATTCAAAAGAAAAAACAGAGTTTATATTATGGGCTCCAGTTTCTAAAACTGTAAAAATAGTTTTATATTATAAAAAAGAAAATAAGATTTTGGATATGGAAAAAAAAGAAAAAGGAATATGGAGTCTGGAAATTTATGAAGATTTAAATGGGGTTTATTATAACTATATAGTTAATAATGGAGAAAATGAAATAGAAGTTGTTGATCCATATGCTAAAGCAGTTAATGTAAATGGAAATATGGGAATGGTAATTGACTTGCAATCCACAAATCCAGAAGGATGGGAGAATGATATTAAGCCTAAATTTATAAGTCCAACAGATGCTATTATATATGAAATGCATATAAGAGATTTTTCAGTAAGTGAAACCTCTGGTGTTACTGAGAAATTTAGAGGTAAGTATGATGGTGTATATGAAAAAGGAACCCATATACCGGGAACTAATATTCCAACATGTTTAGAATATATAAGAGATCTGGGAATAACTCATATTCATTTAATGCCTATATTTGATTATGCTACAGTAGATGAATCAAATCCTAAAAATTATAATTGGGGATATGATCCTAAAAATTTTAATGTACCAGAGGGCTCATATTCATTAGATCCGTTTAATGGAGAAAAGAGAATAATAGAGTTTAAAAATATGATTAAAACTTTGCATGAATATGGAATAAGAATAGTCATGGATGTTGTTTATAATCATACTCATTCAGGTTATAATTCTAATTTAAATTGTATAGTTCCTAATTATTACTATAGGCAAAATAGTGATGGTAGGTTTTCAAATGGATCAGGATGTGGAAATGAACTAGCTACTGAGAGAAATATGGTTAAGAAATTTATAATTGACTCTATAATTTATTGGGCAAAAGAATATCATATAGATGGATTTAGATTTGATTTAATGGGGTTATATGATATAGAAATTATGAAAGATATAAGGAGAAAGCTAGATAAGATAGATAAGTCTATACTTATGTATGGAGAAGGATGGACTGGGGGAGTATCACCTTTACCAGATTGGGATAAAACTATTAAATTTAATATAAGTAAATTTGGAGATATGAAATTAGCAGTTTTTAGTGATGATATTAGAGATGGAATAAAAGGAAATGTTTTTGACTCAAACTCAAAAGGGTTTATAAGTGGAGAATATAATTTAGAAGAAACTATAAAATTTGGAGTAGTTGCTTCTGTAAAACATGATCAGATAAAATATGATAAATTAAGATATAGTAAATTTCCATGGGCAAATGAGCCCTATCAAACAGTTACGTATACTTCATCACATGATAATTATACGTTATGGGATAAATTGTGTATGGCTAATAGAAATTATTTAGAAGAAGATTTAAAATCAATGAATAAATTATCAGCAGCTATAGTTTTAACATCTCAAGGAATTGCTTTTTTTCAAGCAGGAGAAGAATTTTTGCGAACTAAGAAAAATAAAGATGGAAGCTTAAATAGTAATAGTTATAATGCTCCTGATTATGTCAATGCATTAGATTGGAGCAGAAGGATAAAATATAAAGATATATTAGATTATTATAAAGGTCTTATAAAGTTAAGAAAATTTTGCAAAGGATTTAGGATGAATAGTAGTAATGAGATAAGAGAAAATTTAAGATTTTTAGAGAAAAATATAAATTTTTATAATGATAAGATAGTTGCTTTTAAAATAAATTTAAATAATTTACAAAGTAAGTGGAAAGAAATATGTATAATATATAACGCAAATTTTAATTCTGAAGAAATTAAGTTAGATAAAAGCAGTTGGAGTGTAATAGTTAATGAGAATAAAGCAGGAATAGAGGAATTAACATATATAGAAGGAAATGTGTTAAAAATACCTAAATTAAGTTGTTATGTGTTAGTTAAAAAGTAAAAGTAAAAAGTAATTTTATCTAAGCTAATTAGCAAATTAATAAAAATAACATGATATACTATTGAATTTAAACCAATGTATAGGTATAATATATTAAAATGATATGTTAAAAATTGTGATAAGGAAGAGTATATTTAGTAAGCTTTTCAGAGAGTTGGATATGCGGTGGGAGTCCAGTAAGTAAACTTTATAGAAGCAGCCTTTGAATTTCACATTGAAAAATAAGAATTAATATTCTTAATTAGATGATGACGTGTTCCTTACGTTATAGAGGTTGAAGTGTTTATAACACTTCTATGGAGTGAGTAGTTATACTTATTAGGGTGGTACCGCGTAGTTTATCCTTCGTCCCTTGTTGGGGATGGGGGTTTTTTTATTTAGGAAATTATGTAGCTGGAAGGTCTTTGGGTAACTTATAAAATACTGTATTTTAAATATATAATCACCAAATGTATACTTATAAATGGGGGTAGTGGAGTTTTAAAAAATATATAAAAAAATATATATTTATAAGGTCTTTAAGATTTCCAGCTAAAATTCTCAACTCTCTATTCTCAACTAAAAAGTGTGATATACCCACTTTTTTATATAGAAAAGTATAAAATTTTTTTAGTTTGAAAAGCTAATTAAATAAAGAATTAAGTTTTAGAGATGTATATTACAATTAAAATTTTATCTAAGGCACATTCAAATAAATAACTAGTCAGTATGCTAGTTTATTTTGTGAACTACTTATTCCCTGAAATCTACTAATAGCACAACTATTAGTAGAATTAAAGTCATTGTATTCATAAAATATTCGTGGCATCTTTGACTTGTTATTTATTTTCATAGGCCTAATAGTCATTAATTTTAAGGAGGTATTTATTTATGGAAGAAATACTAGAAATATTAGAACAAAATAGTCGTTATACTCATGAACAGATAGCAACTATGTCTGGAAAAGGTGTTGATGAGGTTAAAGAAGCAATTAAAGATTATGAAGATAAAAGCATTATAGCAGGATATACTACTTTGGTTAATTGGGAGAATACAGGTAAAGAAATTGTAACAGCATTAATTGAAGTTAGAATAACTCCTCAAAGGGGAGAAGGTTTTGATAAAGTTGCAGAAAGAATATATAAATTTCCAGAAGTTACAGCTTGTTATTTAATGTCTGGTGGATTTGATTTAACAGTTATAGTAGAAGGAAAAACTATGAAGGAAGTAGCTCTTTTTGTATCAGAAAAACTTGCAATACAACAATATGTGGTAAGTACTAGCACACATTTTGTTTTAAGAAAATATAAAGATCATGGAACAATATTTAAAGAAGAGAAAATAGATGATAGGGAGGCAATATTTATATGATACTAGAGAATATGATTAAGAAGAATGTAAGAGAAATGCCACCTTCAGGAATAAGAAAATATTTTGATATGATTAATGAAATGGAAGATGTTATATCTTTAGGTGTTGGAGAGCCTGATTTTGTTACTCCATGGAATGTTAGAGAAGCTGGAATTTATTCATTGGAAAAAGGTCATACTCATTATTCGTCAAATGCTGGATTTATAGAACTTAGACATGAAATATCTAAATATTTATATAGAAGATTTAATCTTAGTTATAATCCAACTGATGAAATAATAGTAACTGTTGGTGGAAGTGAAGGAATAGATATAGCACTTAGAGCATTAGTAGGACCTGGTGATGAAGTTATAATTCCAGAACCAAGTTTTGTTGCATATAAAGGGTGTACAACTTTTACAGGTGCAACACCTAAAGTTATAAATCTTAGAGAAGAAGATGAATTTAAACTTACACCAGAACTTTTAAAAGAAGCAATAACGCCTAAAACTAAGGTGGTAATAATTCCATTTCCCAATAATCCAACTGGTGCAATTATGACTAAGAATGAATTAGCCAAAATAGTAGAAGTTTTAAAGGATAAAGATATAATCGTTATCTCAGATGAAATATATGCAGAACTTTGTTATGATAAAGAACATATTTCTATTGCATCTTTTCCTGAAATGAGAGAAAAGACATTGGTTATAAATGGGTTTTCTAAAGCTTATGCTATGACTGGATGGAGATTGGGATATTTATGTGGTCATCCGACATTAATAGAAGAAATGAAAAAAATACATCAATATGCTATAATGTGTTCTCCTACAACATCACAATATGCTGCAATAGAAGCCATGAAAAAATGTGATAAAAGTGTAGAAAAAATGGTAAGAGAATATAATAGAAGAAGAAGAGTATTAGTTGAGGGGTTTAGAAAAATGGGATTAGACTGTTTTGAACCTTTAGGAGCATTTTATGTATTTCCATCTATAAAATCAACGGGGATGACATCAGATGAATTTTGTGAACAACTTCTTATAAACGAAAAAGTACTTACAGTTCCAGGAAACGCATTTGGTGATTGTGGTGAAGGTTTTATTAGAGCTTGTTATGCTTCATCTATGGAAAATATAATAGAAGCTCTTAAAAGAATAGAAAGATTTATTAATAAAATAAATAAATAGAGAAATATATTAGAAATAAGACTACTTAATTTAAAAGTAGTCTTATTTTATTGTTTATAAAACAAGGCGAATAATATACATATATATTGACTTGATATTTGGAAAGTGATATTATATATTCAAATTAAATATTATACATAAAAGTAATTTTTTAGTAAAGTTACTTTTATTTAAATTAAGTAACTTATATATAAATATTCAATATTATAAAAAACAATGGAAATTATATGAAAAAATAATAAATTCACAAAAATAAACTTATAAAATATTAATTTAAGAAAAAAACAAAATGATTTATAGTGCTTTAATAGCGAAAAGGTTATCGTATCGTTGACATTGTTAAAATAATATAATACTATATTTGTGTAACCGGTAACATTGCAAGGTATTAAAAAGATTTAAATAAGTTATTAATATCATTAATTAATCGTTTACAAAAAGCATAAAATAGTTTTATAGTTATGTGAAAGTATTAAGGGAGGATTTTGATGGGGCTTACTATAAATGATATTGCTAAAATATCACATGTATCGTCTACAACAGTTTCAAGAGTATTAAATAATTCAGGGTATGTAAAAGAAGAAACTAGACAAAAGGTTTTAAATGTTATAAAAAAAATGAATTATACTCCAAGTGATATTGCTAGAAGCCTTTCTAAAAGTGAAACCAATACTATAGGAATTATTGTTCCGGACATAACTAACAATTATTTTGGAGAAATAATAAAGGGAATAAGTGAAGTCGCAGAAGAAAAGAATTTAAATATAGTTTTATTCAATACAGATAATTCTTTACAAAAAGAATTAAAAGCTTTAAAGTCTTCAAAAGCTCAAAGAATTAAAGGGATAATAATGACCCCGGCTTTTGGAGATGGCAACTTCAAGAATAAATACACAGATCTAATAGAAGAATTAAATATACCAGTTGTTTTGGTATCAGCAGATATAAAGCATAGTAATTTAAGTGGAGTTTTTGTAGATAATATAAAATGTGGATTAGATGCTACTAACCTATTGATAAAAGAAGGGCATAAAAAAATAGCTATAATGACAGGAAATATAAATTCTGATGCAACTATGGACATGCTCTGTGGGTATAAAAAAGCACTTAAAGAAAATAGTATTAAAATTTTAAATAAATATATTTTTAATGCAGATTTTAAAGCAGAAATAGCTTATAAACTAACTAATGATATTTTGAATATGGAAGATAAACCGACTGCACTAGTTATTTGCAGTAATATGATGACTATGGGAGTAGTAAGGGCACTTATAGATTTAAAAAAGAAAACACCAGAGGATATATCTATTGTAGGAATTAATAGGGTTGATTTCTTAGATATAGTAGGCTTACAAGTTACATATGTAGAAGATTCACCAATAAAACTTGGAAAAAGCTCTATGGATATGCTTTGGGAAATAATAAGTGATAAAAATAATAAATCAGTAAGGAGATCTATAATGACTCCAAGAATAATCTGTAAAGGTTCAGAAAAAAAGATTTATTAAATGAATAGTATATAGACTATTTACAAAAATTATTATAATAAGAATTTATTTAATTGAGAATTTGAATTTGGGTTATAGATTTAATTTATAACTTTAAATATATTATTAAAGATAATAGGAGGAAAAGCAATGAAAAAGAAATTATTATCATTATTAGCTATTTCTGCAATAACAGTATCGATGTTTGCAGGTTGTGGAGGATCAAGTACAGGAGCTGGTGATTCAAAGGGTGGAGAAAAACTTAAAGTAGGTATGGTTACTGACTCAGGAACCATAGACGATAAGTCATTTAACCAAGGTACTTGGGAAGGAATAGAGAAAGCCGAAAAAGAACTTGGAATTGCACAACCTAAATACTTAAAACCAAATGGTGAAACTGAAGCAGATTATATGAAGGAAATAGGAAACCTTTATGATGCTGGATTCAGATTGATAGCTACTCCAGGTTTTAAATTTGAAACTGCTATATATAAATCACAAGAAAAATATAAAGATGCAAAATTTGTTTTAATTGATGGTACTCCAAATAGTGGTGGAAAAGATCCAGAGTTTAAAGTAGATGAAAACAGTGTTTCAATATTATTTGCTGAACATCAAGCAGGATTTTTAGCAGGTGTTGCTACATGTGTTGAATTAAAGGAAGGAGACTTAGGATTTATAGGTGGTATGGAAATACCAGCAGTACAAAAATTTAATTGGGGTTTCCAACAAGGTGTTGCTTATGCTAATGAAAATTTAGGAACTAAGATGACATTAAAAGAAGATAATATAATATATCAAGGTACATTTAATGATACAGCAGCAGGACAACAATTAGCAGCTCAAATGTATGATAGAGGAGTTAAAGCTATATTCTGCGCAGCTGGTGGTGTTGGTAATGGTGTTATAACAGAAGCTAAAACTAGAGTAGGTACTGGACAAAATGTTTGGGTTGTTGGTGTTGATAGAGACCAATTTGATGATGGTGTATATTCAGAAGGTAAATCAGTAATCCTTACTTCAGCAGTTAAAAAAGTAGAAGCAGCAAGTTTTGATATGGTAAAATCAGTTAAAGAAGATAAATTCCCTGGTGGTAAAACTTTAACATTTGATGTTACAAAAGATGCTGTAGGTATTCCAGGAAAGAATCCTAATTTATCAGAAGCAACAATGAAAACTGTTGCAGAAGTAACTGAAAAAATTAAAGATGGAACAATAAAAGTTTCAGGTGAAAAAGGAAATTTAATAAAATAATTTCTAATTTATTAAATAGATACTATTTTGAATAATAACAGTGAAGAAAACTATTATTGGATTAGTAAAATAAGTAGTTTTCTTCATTGTTAAATATTATATTAAAAGTATTAAATTTCTACATATTGATGATTGACAATGTACAATAGTTAGAATTGAAGTATTGTATATTATCAATTGGCAATTAGAAATTGCTAATCTAAAAAAGGAGGACTCTACTATGGAATATGTAGTTGAAATGCTAAATATCCGTAAAGAATTCCCAGGTATAGTAGCAAATGACAACATTACTGTTAGACTAAAAAAAGGCGAAATTCATGCATTACTTGGTGAAAATGGTGCGGGTAAATCTACATTAATGTCAGTTCTTTTTGGTATGTATCAACCAGAAAGAGGAGTTATAAAGGTAAGAGGAAAAGAAGTTAAGATTTCTAATCCTAATGTTGCAAATGATTTAGGCATAGGAATGGTACACCAACATTTTAAATTAGTTCATAATTTTACAGTAACTCAAAATATAATTTTAGGATGTGAACCAAAAAAAGGTTTAACTATTGATATTAAAAGTGCTGCCAAGAAGATTAAAGAATTATCTGAAAAATATTCATTAAATGTTGATCCATATGCTAAAATAGAGGATATTTCTGTTGGTATGCAACAAAGAGTTGAGATTCTAAAGATGCTTTATAGAAATGCTGAAGTATTAATTTTAGATGAACCAACAGCAGTGCTTACACCTCAAGAGATAGATGAACTTATGAAAATTATGAAAAATCTTATAAAAGAAGGAAAATCTATAATTATCATAACTCACAAGCTTAAGGAAATTAAAGCAGTTGCAGATAATTGTACTGTTATTAGACGTGGAAAGTATATAGGGACAGTTAATGTAAAAGAAACATCAGAAGCTAAAATGGCAGAAATGATGGTTGGAAGACCTGTAAGCTTTAAGGTTGATAAAGAAGAAAAAGAACCAGGAAATGTAATATTAAAAGTTGATAATGTTTCAGTATTAAATAATAAGAAAGTGCTTGGTCTTAAGGATTTTTCAATTGAAGTAAAAGCTGGTGAAATTCTTGGTATTGCTGGAGTTGAAGGCAATGGTCAAACTGAGCTAGTTGAAGCTATTACAGGAATGAGAAGTGTAGAATCTGGTAAAGTATATTTTAAAGGTAAGGATATTACTAATATGTCTATACGTAATCGTATAGATAGTGGGATAGCACATATTCCAGAAGATAGACAAAAAAGAGGATTAGTTTTAGATTATACTATTGAAAATAATATAGTTCTTGAAGTTTATGGCAGGGAACCATTTTCTAAGTATGGACTGTTAAACAAAGAAGCTATACACAATTATGCTGATAAAATTATTAAAGAATTTGATGTTAGATCAGGTGAAGGTGGAGCATCTTTTGCTAGAACTATGTCAGGTGGGAATCAACAAAAAGCTATAATTGGTCGTGAAATTGAATTAAATCCAGAATTATTAATAGCAGTTCAACCAACAAGAGGATTAGATGTAGGTTCTATAGAATATATTCATAAAAGACTTGTAGAACAAAGAGATGCAGGAAAAGCTGTTTTACTTATATCTTTAGAATTAAGTGAAGTTTTAAATTTATCAGATAGAATTGCAATCGTTAATAGTGGTAAATTAATAGGAACAGTAAATGCTTCAGAAACAAACGAAAATGAAGTCGGCTTAATGATGGCTGGTGTTCAAAGGGGGAAAGAAGCGTGAGTAAAAAAGAAGCTTTAAATTCTATACTTGCAGTTGTATTAGGATTAATTGCAGGTGCAATATTAATGGCTCTTATTGGAGATAATCCTGTAGATGGATATTCATATCTATTTAGAGGTGGATTAATGAATATAGAAAGAATTGGTAATACGTTGGCTACAGCTACACCATTAATACTTACAGGACTTTCAGTTGCTTTTGCATTTAAAACAGGACTTTTTAATATCGGAGCACCTGGACAAATGTTATTTGGTGGATTTGCTGCTACAGCAATAGGTTTAACATATAGTAACAGTATGTCAAGACCAATACTATTATTATTTATGATAATTGTGGGAGCGATTGCAGGTGCACTTTGGGCATTTATACCCGGTTTGTTAAAAGCTAAATTTAATGTAAACGAAGTTGTATCTACTATAATGATGAATTGGGCTTGTTATTGGGTAGTTTATTATACTATACCAGCTTATTTTAAAGGAGAATCTTTAGAGACTGAATCAAGATTACTTCCAGAAGTAGCATCATTAAAAACACCAATACTTACTAAATTATTTGATGGGTCTTATATTAACTTAGGTATATTTATAGCAATTTTATCAGTTATTATAGTTGGATTTATATTAACAAAGACAGTTTTAGGTTATGAATTAAAGGCTGTAGGATTCAATAGAGATGCTGCTGAATATGCAGGTATGTCTGTAAATAAAAACGTAATTTATTCTATGATGATAGCAGGGGCACTTTCAGGCCTTGCAGGTGTAACTCAATATGTAGGAAATGCATCTAACATTCAAATTGGTGTAATGCCAACTCAAGGTTTTGATGGTATCGCAGTATCATTATTAGGTGCCAACAATCCAATTGGTGTATTTATATCAGCAATATTCTTTGGATTATTATATTCAGGAAAAGGATTTATGAATGCCAATACAAGTATTCCACCAGAAATTGCAGATACTATAATAGCAACTATTATATATTTTGCAGCTACAAGTGCAGTTGTACCTATGTTATATAATAAGTTTAAACATAAAAGAGAATTAAAAAATGAACAAAAAGTAGGCAGTACAGGAACAGGTATATTGCCAAACAATGAATCGAATAATAATACCAATAAAATAAATAATAAGGAGGATAGATAATATGTGGCAAATAATACAACAAGTTTTTCCTTATGCTATTGCATACACAATTCCTCTATTAATTACTTCACTAGGTGCATTATATTGTGAAAGAAGTGGAATTGTAAATATTGGACTTGATGGATTTATGATTATAGGATCGTTCTCAGGAGCTTTAACAATATTTAAATTACAACAATCAATGCCAAATAGTACTCTTCCTCTTTGGATTGGATTACTTGTATCTATTGTAGTTGGAATGTTATTTTCACTATTACATGCATTTGCTAGTATAAATTTAAATGCAGACCAAGTAATAAGTGGTACGGCTATTAATATGATAGCAGGAGCATTAACTGTATTTTTAGCTAGAACTATTTCAGGTAGTGGTCGTATAAGAATTCAAACAGGGTTTTATCCAATGGATATCCCAGGTTTATCATCAATTCCTATAATAGGAGATTTATTTTTTAAAAAAACATACATTACTACTTGGATAGTTTTGTTAATACTTGTAGTGAGTATATTCTTAATATATAAAACTAGTTTTGGTTTAAGACTAAGAGCCTGTGGAGAACATCCACAAGCAGCAGATGCAGCAGGTATTAATGTTTATCGTATGCGTTATATTGGAGTATTAGTTTCAGGAGGATTATCATCTCTTGGAGGAGCAATAATACTTGTAACATATTCAGGGGAATTTAATGGTAGTGTTGCAGGACTAGGCTTTTTAGCATTAGCAGCATTAATATTTGGTCAATGGAAACCATTGGGTATACTTGGAGCTACACTGTTCTTTGGATTTGCAACTACAGTTGCTAATGTATCTCAAGTTATTCCAGCATTAGAATCTATACCATCAGTAATATTAAAAGTATTCCCATATGTGGTTACTTTAATTGCATTAGTATTATTCTCAAAATCTTCACAAGCTCCAAGAGCATCTGGAGAACCATTTGATTCAGGTAAGAGATAATAAAATACTAATATGAAAAAGAAAGTTTAATTTTTTAAGATAAGCTAATAGTATTATTTATAATACTGTTAGCTTATCTAGCCTAAAATAAATTATAATAATATAAGAAATTCATCATATATTTCTTAAGGCACATTCAAATAACTAACTAGTCAATATGCTAGTTTATTTTCTGAACTAATTATCAATTGGAACCTACTAATAGCACAACTATTAGCAGAAGCCAAGTCATTGTATTTCAAAAAATATCATTGGCATCTTTGAATCATTGTTTATTTTTATATACCTAAAAATATTTTAATATTGTAAAAAATAAATTGTAATAGAAGGAGTTATGAAAAATGGAGAATAAAGAACTTGTTAAAATAGCATTAAAATATAGAGAAAAGGCATATGCACCATATTCTAATTTTAAAGTAGGAGCAGCTGTATTATTTGATAGTGGAAAAGTGTATGGTGGATGTAATATTGAAAATGCTTCTTTTGGAGCAACTAACTGTGCTGAAAGAACAGCTATTTTTAGTGGAATAGCAGAAGGAGAAACTAAAATTAATGCTATTGCCGTAGTTGGAAGCTTAGAAGAAAATACTTATCCTTGTGGAATTTGTCGTCAAGTTATAAGTGAATTTGGAGGTTCAGAAATAAAAGTAATACTTGCAAAAGGCGAAGATGATTTTATAGTAACAAATATGGGAGAAATTTTACCAGGTGCATTTACAAAAGAAGATTTAGATAAGAATAATAGATAGTTTGAATCAAAAAACATTTGTGGTTGAAAAATTAGAATATATGGAAGTGAGAATTGAATATTTATAAATTTAATGTACCAGAAGATGCAATACTAAAAAGCATATTATTATCTTCTATTTTTATTATATTAATTTCAATTTCATTCAATGTATAGTCTTTAGAGTTTTTTATAATACTAAAATAGATAGATTATATATTTGCTAGGAGGGAAAAACATGGCAAAAGCAGGAATGAGAAGACCAGATCCTAATGATGCACATGGAACAGAAAGTAATCATAAACAACATTATAAAAAGAATGATGTTGAACCTGTACCAGAAATTCAAGGTAAAGCAAAAACAGGGAATAAAAAAACCAATCCTATAAAATATTAAAAAAATAACTGTCTAAAATAGTATTTCTATTTTAGACAGTTATTTTTTTATAATCCTATATATAAATATATTTATTAAAAATAGATTAAAATTATTAAAAATACTATGTAATTATAGTATAATTATGTAATTGTGAAGTATTAAATAAAAGCAAGGAGATTTAGTAATGTATATAATAAACTTTATAAGAGGATTCTGCATGGCTCTTGCAGATAGTGTTCCAGGGGTGTCAGGAGGAACTATAGCATTTATTTTAGGATTTTATGATAAATTTATTAATTCATTAAGTAATATTATTTCAGGAAATAAAGAAGAAAAGATAGAATCATTCAAATTTTTATTTAAATTAGGAATAGGGTGGGTTGCAGGTTTTGTTTCTTCTGTATTGTTTTTAACATTAATTTTTGATAAGGAAATTTATAAAATAAGTTCACTATTTATTGGTTTTATAATATTTGCTATACCTGTAATTATAAAAGAAGAAAAAAGTTCTGTTATAAATAAATATAAGAATATATTTTTTTCTTTAGTGGGTATAGGTATAGTTGTATTAATAACTTATTTTAATCCAGTTGCAGGAAGTAAAGATACGGTAGGCATGTCGTTAGATAATTTAACTTTAGGATTAGGCATATACATATTTTTAGTAGCTATGATAGCTATTTCTGCAATGGTTCTTCCAGGAATATCAGGTTCAACTTTACTTTTAATATTTGGATTATATGCACCTATAATGAATGCAGTAAAAGAGGTATTAAAATTAAATTTTGATTATTTACTTGTATGCATTGTATTTGGATTTGGTATTCTTTTTGGAATATTAATTACAATAAAAGGAGTAAAATATTTATTAAGTAATTATAGATCACAAACAATATATTTAATTTTAGGTCTTATGATTGGATCAATATATGCAGTATTTATGGGTCCTACATCACTAAAAGTACCTAAACCACCTATGAGTTTACATACTTTTAATATATTGTTTTTTATAATTGGTGGAGCTATAATATTAATGCTTCAAAAATTAAAATGTTATCTTGAAGGAAAAAATTAATATTTAACATAAGAGGGGCTGTTGCAAAACTAACATAGTTAGTTTTGTAGCGGCTCATTTTTTTATGAAAATAAAAAAATGTGAATTCCGAAGAACTCACATTAGTTGTATAATTAACTTATGCTAATAAACAAATCATACATTAAAAATTATAATAAATTTAATGATAATTTTCAACTTATATTACCATTAAATTTAGAAAACTTAATACCAGAAGATGATTCTGTCCGCTTGCTAAGCCATGTATTGGAGGGATTAAATTACACAAAGTTGTATAAGGCGTACTCTTCCGTTGGAAGAAAACCGGCAGTGGAACCTAAAATCATGTTCAAAATATTATCTTATGCTTATTCTCAAAATATTTATTCAAGCAGAAAAATAGAAAAGGCATGCAAAAGAGATATAAACTTCAAGTGGTTGCTTCAAAGCTATAAAGCACCTGATCATGCTACAATTAGTAGATTTCGTAAAGATTATCTTTCAAATGAGGTAATTGAAGATTTATTTTATCAGCAAGTTAAATATTTAGCAGAGCAAAAGGAAATATTATTTGAAAATGTATTTATAGATGGTACTAAAATCGAAGCGAATGCTAATCGTTATACTTTTGTTTGGAAGAAATCAATTTATAAAAATGAAGAAAAAATGTTTGATAAAATAGTTGCACTTATCGAAGATGTCAATGTTGAAGAGCTAAAAGACTTTATTATAGGAAAAGAAACATTGATAGAAAATATTGATGCAATTCTTGACTGGCTTTCATTAGAAAAACAAAATAGAAACATAGAATTTGTTCATGGAATTGGAAAAAGAAAAAGTAAGATTCAAAAGTGGACAGAACAATTGATTGAATACAAGCAAAGACAAGAAAAATATGATTCAAGCAAGGAAATATTATCAAAAAGAAATAGTTATTCTAAAACCGATACTGACGCAACTTTCATGCATATGAAAGATGATCATATGAGAAATGGTCAATTAAAACCTGGTTATAATGTACAAATAGCTGTTGAAAGTGAATACGTGACCGGTGTCGGAATATTTCAAGATAGAAATGATATAGCAACACTAATACCTATGCTGAACAATATGCAGGAAAAGCTGGGACGTAAACATCTCAATGTAATTGCAGATTCAGGGTATGAAAGTGAAGAAAATTATTTGTTTTTAGAAAGTAATAATCAAATCCCATATATAAAACCACAAACTTATGAAAAGTGGAAAAAGAGAAGTTTTAAAAATGATATAAGCAAACGTGAAAATATGCAATATAATTCAGAAACAGATACTTATACTTGTCATAATGGCAAGAAATTAAAACCTTTTTCAATCATTCATAGAAAGTTTGCAAGTGGATATGAAGCCGAAGTTACTGTATATGAATGTGAAAGTTGTGATAACTGCTCTTACAAAGCAAAATGTACGAAAGCGAAAGCAAATAGAAAGATGCAAGTTTCAAAAACTTTTATAGAAAAGCGTGAAGTATCTTATAAAAATATTACTACTGAAAAAGGTGCTAAACTAAGAATGAATAGATCTATTCAGGTCGAAGGAGCATTTGGAGTTTTAAAAAGTGACTATGAATTCAATAGATTTTTAACACGTGGAAAAAATAGCGTTAAAACGGAATTTATTTTGCTTTGTTTTGGTTTTAATATTAATAAATTACATTCTAAAATCCAAAATGAAAGAACTCAAAATCATCTTCATGAATTAAAAATCTCTGCCTAATTATGGAATATATTAAGTAGGCTTATTTAAGTGCGTTTAAAATTAAAAAATCTCCCAATAATTTATATCCTCTTTTAATTATTGGGAGATTTATTGATTTAAATCGAAAAGGAGCGTCGCTCATGATTAAAATTTAACCATTTCGCAACAGCCCCTTTTTGCTTTTTATGAATGAAAGGAAAATTATTAATAATTATAGAATATAATAATATATTGATAGAATATTAATTTAAAAATAAGTTGCTGATATTGCATAGATAATTGAATTATAGGTGATTAATGTGAAAAAAAATTTAATGCTTTTAAAGACAAGTGAATTAAAAATCGGAATGGTAATAGGACAGGATATACAAGACAATAAGAATATATTATTATCAAAAAATGTTATTGTAACGGAGAAAATACTAAAAAAATTACAAACTTTATATAATATATATGAAGTATGGGTTTATGGAGAAGATACATTAGAAAAAGCTGAAAGTAGCAAAAAAGATTCAGAAAAACAACTTAAAAAAGTAGAATTTAGATTAAATAAAATATGTGAGGATTTACATTATGTTTTAGATAATACTGCTGAGTTACAAAAAGATTCTCTTAAAGAGCTTAGAGAATTAATATCAGAGCTAAAAAATGTTATTAAGGAACCAGATGTATTAATAAACAATTTACTCTTTTATGGTAGTGAGAATGATTCAATATATAGGCATAGCCTAAATGTAGCATATATAAGCAGTTTGCTTGGAAATTGGATTGGGTTTGAAAATAATAAAATAAAATTATTAATATATTCAGCATTATTACATGATATTGGTAAATGTAAGATAGATGATAGTATAATTAATAAAAGTACAAGATTGAATTCTAATGATTTAAAGAAAATAAGAGAACACCCTGTATTAGGTTATAATATAATTAAGAAAATTAATTTTTTAGATAAATCTGTTTGTCAATCTGTATTATTACATCATGAAAGAGAGGATGGAAGTGGATATCCACTAGGAATAAATGGAGATAAGATACCGGATTTTGCTAAGATAATTGCTATAGCAGATGTTTTTGAGGCTATAAATTCTAATAGATGTTATAGAAATAAAAAACATCCTTTTGAAGCAATAAAGATAATTAAAGATGAGAGTTTTGGTAAATTAAATTATAAATATTGTAATATATTTTTAAAGCATATATTAAATTATTATATTGGTAGGAAAGTTAAATTAAATAACAATAAAACAGGTAAAATAGTACAAATGAATATTAATGAATTGGATAAACCACTTATATTTTTAGAAAATAAATTTCTTGATTTAAGAGAAGATAAGGGATTAATTGTAGAAGAATTTATTTTATGATATTTTATATTGACAAGGTTAATCCACTTTGATAGAATTAGCACATAATTTCTTGATTGACAGAGTAGATATTTGCGCGTTAAGTGTTAGGAGGACGGGAAGTTGCCTCTTAAACGAAAAACTTTTTGTTTGCGGTGTAAATATTGCATTCCGCTGTTAATATTAAAGAGTAATTCTCTTTTTTATTCAGCAAATATAATAAAAGGGGGGGATTCTGTTTGAGAAATTTTTATACAACATTTCTAAATTCATCAAAGGAACTAAAAAATGTAAGAAATCTAGTTATAGCTTCATTATTAATAACTATGAAACTTATTTTAGATTTATTTACAATCCAAATTACACCATTTTTACATGTTAGTTTTGAATTTTTAGCATCTGTAACTATAAGTATGTTATTTGGACCTATAGTAGGTGCAATGTGTGGTGGTTTATCGGATATACTTAATTATTTAATAAATCCTAAAGGTGCATTTTTTGTTGGTTTTACATTATCCGCAATGATGTCAGGATTAATATATGGAAGTATATTATACAAAAAGAAAATAACAGTGACAAGATGTGCAATTGCTAATATTATATCAGTTATTTTTGTAGATATAATGATGAATACTTTTTGGTTATCTATATTATTTGGTAAGGGATTTTATGCACTTCTTCATTTAAGGGTTTTCAAGAATTTGACAATGATTCCTATAAATATAATAATGATATATTTTGTTTTGAATCTAGTAAATAAAATTAAAAAAGAAAATTTTAGTTAGATAAATATTTTATTATAAATGTACTCTGGAATATACAGAGTACATTTTTTTATTAGTTAGGAAATTATATCGTTAGGAAGGTCCGCAAATAATTTATAAAACACTGTATTTTGAAGATATTATGAGTATCCCTAAAGAATAAAAAATAATCATATGCTGTACCACTATTCTTGTACTACGTTTGAAAAGGGTACATGGCTAGCCACTTTGCTTTTTAAAATATATAATAGGAAATTAAAAATTTAAAGAGAATATAAATCTTTTTAAATGTAAAAAATATAATAAAGAAAATCAAATTTAAAAGAAAACAATTGTTATTAAACATACTTTAGTAAAAAATAATTATTTACCGATAAAAATTAATATGATAAAATATTAGTGGAATTTTTAAATTAAAAATGAATTTTTTTATAAAGTACTAACCACCTATAGCTTAGTACTTTGTAAAATGTATAAATAGAGACTTATTTATTAAAATAAGGATTTAGCAATAATTTGATTTAAGAAAAATGAAAATAATAATTTTAAATAATTATTTATAGTATTACTTAGGGAGGCAATGGACATGAAGAAAGATTTGTTAGATAAGGGAGCAGTTTTGCAAAGAGATAAGGAGACATATGCTATAGCACCTCACTTAACAGCTGGACTTGTTACTCCAGGTCAATTGAGAACTTTAGCTGATGTTGCAGAAAAGTATGATGCTAAAGCTATAAAAGTTACAGGAGCTCAACGTATAGCATTAGTTGGAATAAAAGAAGAAGAAATTGATAGTGCTTGGAAAGACTTAGGAATGAAGCCAGGAGCTGCTGTTGGATTATGTGTAAGAAGTGTTAAGGTTTGTCCAGGTACAACTTTCTGTAAAAAAGGTTTACAAGATTCGGTAGCAATTGGTAGTAAATTAGATGGACTATATCATGGAATGGATTTACCTAATAAGCTTAAAATTGGTGTTAGCGGATGCCCACAAAGTTGTGCTGATAACCATATAAAGGATATTGGAATATTTGGAATGCCTAAAGGATGGACAGTTCAAATTGGTGGAAAAGGAGGATTAAAACCAAGGCTTGCAGATAAAATTGTGGTTAACGTTTCAGAAGAAAAGTTATTTCCACTAGTTGAAAAAATAATTAAAGTTTATTCAGAAAATGCTACAGCTAGAGAAAGATTAGGAGATTATATAGAGAGAGTAGGCCTTGAAGAAGTTAAGAATCAAATAGATATTGAAAGTTATTTATAATAAATATAATAGTTATATTCGAGAAATTTTTCATAATATTTAGAATAAAATTGAAATAAATATTTATAAAAATTAAGCAGAGAACTAGCTAAAAACTATTCTCTGCTTTATGACTATCTTAAAAAGTCTTTAAATGTAGCACGATTAGAATCTTTTTTTGATGATCTTATAATGTCTTTGTATTCCTTTAGTTTAGCTTTCTCATCTTCAGTAAGTTCTTTCTTACAATGTTTCTTTTCTATTAATGCTTTAAAATCTTTATATTTTTCATCACCTAATTTTTTCTTTAAAACAGTTTCTTTGATGTCAATTAATTGTTGTTTTTGTTCCTCAGAAAGTTCCTTACAATTATCTTTAAGTTTTTTAATTTCTTCTAATTGTTTCTTTTGCTTTTTTGAAAGATAATTTAAATTATCTTTATCAAAAATCCAACTACCAGTATGTTTATCTTTTGCAGAATCATTATTAAAAGAACTTACACTTGAAGTTAAAGTTGTAGCATTAACTTTTTGAGGAATAACAGCAGTAATACTAATTATAGAAAGATAACAAGCTATAGATTTTATTAATGTTTTTTTCATATAATAAATCTCCTTTTTATTTATTTAAAATTTCATAATTAGTATGTGAAACATTTAAGAAATTTATTATTTTTTTTAGCAATTTATGTTTTATAAGAGTATTCATGTATAAACAAGAAAAAAAGAAGTGATAATTTAACCTAAAAATACTAAATGTATAGCTAAATTATCACTCCAAATTATTTATTTCATAAATTAATTTAAAATATAACATTTAAATTTAATTTATATTATTCATTTATTTTCTAAATTTAATTTTATTAGTTATTTTAAAAGATAAATTTTTTATCTATATCTTAATTTCCATCTAAAGTATTGTCCTTATTAGAATTTTCAGTATTTGTTAATGTATCACTGTTTTTTGATTGTTCTTCATTAGTATTTGAGTCCTTTGAAAACCAATCTGCCATTGATTGGAATAAATTAGCGAAGAATTCTTTTAATTTAGCGAAAAATCCTTGAGCTTCTTCACTATTTAAGGCTTCTTTTAATTTATTAGCAGCATCATTTAATTGATCTTTTATTTTACTATAGTTAAGATCTAAATTATTTATTTTAGTCATTAAAGAATTTATACTTTCTTTATCTTCATTACTTAAATTAATTTTATATTCTTTAATAGCCTTTTCAACTAATTCTTTTATTTCAGTATCAGTTTCAGGTTTTTCTTTGACTACATATTTTTTTACATCATTTATTAGTTGTGCAGCTTCATCCTGTCCTATTTTATCGCCAAGGTAACCAGTAACAACAATTTCTTCATTAGCTACTTCTTTTTTTCTTCATCTATTTTAGAACCAGCAGAACTATTTTCAAATCCTTTTAATATACCAGCAAGAGCAGCAGTACCAGAAACTTTAAATGGTGCAGCAGCTATTACATTAGCATTTTCAACTCCAGCTGTAATTAAAGCATTTCGTATCATCCCCTCAGTAACCCATGTAAGATTATATGTAGAAATAGTTAGTCCACCTTTACTTTTGGGTTCAACGTAAGAACAAGAGATGGATTTATTACCTAATTGTGCAGGGGATGCAACATTTCCAAGATATTTTTTTCTTCATTTGTTGTAATTTCTAAAATATTTGCATCATTTTTACCGACTTTGAAATAATTAAGCATTTGATTTTTTTGATCTTGAGTTAAATCCCCACCTAATGTAACGACTTTAAAAGAATCAGCGAAAGCTGTTATTTTTGGGCTAAAAGAAATAAATAAACATAATGTTATAAATATAATCAAAAATTTACTTGAAATAGTTTTAATAAATTTCATAATTTTAATCTCCTTTTGTTATTAGGCACATGAAATAAAATAATAAGTTCAAAACTGCCATGAATATTTTTCAGCAGGTAAGGAGACAAAGTATTATCATAGTGGATCTATCATGATATTTTGTTGACGTAGCATGAGGTAAAATATACTGGTAGATGACTTATTATTTTTGATTGTACCTTATATATTAAATATAATTAAACTAAAAAGAATAATTACAGTTATATTATAACATACAGTATAATTATGTTAATTTCAATTATATTAAGTTAATATTAAATTAAAATTTAATATTTTTAAGAATTTTGGATAGAATATTTTAAATAAGTTTACAATATTAACAGTAGAAGTATAAATTAGAAGTTTCTAAAATTGTAACTTATATAGAAATATAATATAATTAGTGATATTAAGGTATTTTAATATAAATTAAAAATTTGAATTTTTGGTTGAATTGCAGGTGAATTTATGATTAAACATAATGATGAATATATAATATTTATAAATGATATTGGAAAAAATAAACCTAATAGTTTTAATAATAAAAATACAGAATGTCCTTTTTGTGAAAGAAAAAAACTTACAGATGTTATTGAAGAAAATGGACCATTTGTATTATTAAAAAATAAATTTCCAACATTAAAAGATACTCTTCAATTAGTCATTATAGAGACGTATGACTGTAAATTAAATATGGGAAATTATGATTCGGAATATATGGAAAAGCTAATTAGATTTAGTTTACGCCATTGGCTTAATATAGAAAAAAGCAATAAATATAAGTCAGTAATATTTTATAAGAATCATGGACCACATTCAGGGGGAAGCATAAAGCATGCTCATATGCAAATTGTTGGGTTAAATAATATAGATTATCGAGAGAATATAGATGAAAAATATTTTGAAGGTGTAGAAATATTTAAAAATGAATGTTGTGAGATAAATCTATCTACAAAACCCATAAATGGTTTTAGTGAATTTAATATTATAATAAGTGATGATTTAAAAAATATATGTAGTTTATCTAATGGAATAAGAAAAATAGTTCAATATATATTAAATGATTATTTTGCTAAATGCGATAGCTTCAATTTATTTTTTTATCATTGGAATGAAAAAATTATATGTAAGATAACTCCACGCTTTGTTACTTCACCATTATTACTTGGGTATTCATTAAAACAGGTTTCTAATAGTTTAGAAGAGATTGCAGGAAAGTTAAAAGATTTATATTTTAAAAATTAATAGGTAAATAATTAAAAGGATGTATCTAATATTGTTAAATAAATTATTTTAAGATACATCCTTTTAGTTTTGTAAACAAAAAGTTGAATCTAAAATTTAATAGTTAAAAGTGATAAATGTGAAAATATATATTTTAATGTACAGAATATCGGTTACACATAAATTAAAAAATAATTTAGTATATGTTTAAAAATTAATGAATAATTAAAAGTGTAATTTATATATTTAATTTAAAAAAATATGAGTTATAGGCATTATACATATTCCTAAAAAAATTGAATATAAGGATAGATTATTGTATCCATATTCACGAGATGATGGTATTAATTCTTCAAAAGATATATATAACATTATTCCCATTACAAATGCAAAAATTAATCCTAAAATAAAATCATTAATGAATGGCTTTAAAAGAAAAAAAGCAATGATAGCACCTAAAGGTTCTGATAAACCAGAATATAAAGTATACTTAAATGCTTTCCTCTTGTTACCAGTAGAATAGTATATTGGCATAGCAACGGCAATTCCTTCAGGAATATTATGCATGGCTATAGCTAAAGAAATAGAAATTCCTAGAGTGATATTTTGGTAGCTTGATATAAAAGTAGCGATACCTTCAGGAAAATTATGTAGTGTAATTGCAATCATTGATACAAATCCTACTTTGAAAAGATTTAAATGTTTATCACTACCATATATCATAAATTTTTTTGGTTCGTTTGGAATAAATTTGTCAATAAGCAAGGCAAAGATAACGCCAGTTAGCATATAAAAGATTGTTATTAATATACCATAAACATTACCATAATATTTTATTAAAGATTCTTTCGCATTAGGAAACAAGTCTGTAAAAGAAATACAAATCATTACTCCACCAGAAAAACCAAGAGCAAAAGTTATTATTTTATCGCTTTTCTTTTTTATAAATAATACAAAAATAGCTCCTAATACTGTTGATGTACCAGCCAAAAAAGAAAGTAATAAAGCGATTACTGCATTATTATCCATTTCGTTTACACCTCTTTTAATTAGGCGCATTCAAATAAATAACTAGTCAGTATGCTAGTTTATTTTATGAATTAATTTTTCCTTGGAACTTACTAATAGCACAACTATTATCAGAACCTAAGTCATTGTATTTCACAAAATATCCGTTACATATTTGACTTGTTACTTATTTTCATAAGCCTTAGTCATATATTTTTATATATTCTTATAAGAGTAATAAAATTACAAATAGATATATATTTTAGTTAAATTTAAGGTTTTATAAATATTTTTTTATAAGAGAAATTTAATTTGTTAGAAATAAAAAAGCAATGCTCACTAAATTAAAAAGATTTTTTAACATAGTGAGCATTGCTCTTTTAAATAATATTAAAAAGGAGTCGTAATTTATTATTTTCAAATAATTAAATAAATTTTCATATATTCAAATAAGAATATATTTATTTTTTAGTTTATTACTAACTCTAATTATATTTTAGCAGATTTAAATTAAAAAACAAGGGCATTTTCATAATTCAGAAAATATTTTGAAAATTTATAAAATTCTCTCCTAAGTTAAAGGTTTTGGTTCTATTTTTTTGACAACTTCATTTATTGCTTTTGAAGCTTCAAGAACTTTGATTTTATCTTCAGGTGATAGTATATCAAAATACTTATATAATCGATCTGTCATATGAGATCTAACCATTTTAATCATTTCTTCACCAGATTCTGTATTATTAAGTAAGATTTCTTTACGATTTTCAGGATTAACTGCTCTACTTACATAGCCCTTTTTAACTAAGTTATTTACTATACCTGTAGCTTGTTGTTTAGTAACCATAAGTTGTTTAGCTAAATTGGTCATATTGATAGAATTAAATTTATATAATACAGATAATGTTTGCATTTGTAATCGACTAATATTTATTTCGGAGTTTGTTTCTGTGGGCCTAATTATTAATTTTTTCATAAAAGATGAAAGTTCCATTAATTCATTTAAAATTTCTAAAGTATCTTTATTTTTCAAGAAAATCACCTAACATTTCATTAAGATTTTATACATTATAGTTATATTAAGTTTATACACTAATTATATATATGTCAACAAATGTTTATAGTAAATATTTATTGACATACATTGATTTTCGTTGTAAGATGAATGACATAGTAAACAAACATTGATAATTGTAAAAAGATAACCAACAACATTTATTTAGAAATATTAATATCATTTATATTACAAATAATATTGATAAAGTTATCTAAGCATAAACAACTGAAGAAAGGATAAAGAGATATGTTTAAATTATTAAAATATCTAAAAAAATCAACTTTACCTATTTTAGCAATAATAATCTTATTGGTAGTACAATCAATTTGCGATTTAACATTACCTAAATATACTTCAAATATTGTTAATGTAGGAATTCAACATCAAGGGGTAGAGAAAATAACTCCAGATGTAATTAGAGAAAGTGAAATGAAAAAACTTTCTTTATTTATGGATGATAAAGATTATGAAATAGTATTAAAAAATTATGATTTGATTAGCAGAGGATCAAATTTATATGATAAGTATCCTATATTAGAAAAAGAAAATATTTATGTAAGTAAAAATATTGATAAAGATAAAATTGAAGAATTGAATTTAATATTTGCAAAACCAATGGTTATCCTTGAAAATTTTCAAAGTGAATCAGATGAAGTTAAAATCATGGAAAATAAAATAATAAGTTCATTTCCTACTGGAGCATTGCCAGAAAACCCTGATATATTTGATGCATTTGCAATTATGTCCAAGGAACAATTAAAAGAAATAACATCAAATATGAATGAAATGCTTAGTAAATTAGATAATAGCAGCATTAATCAAATGGCAGTTTCATTTGTAAGAGGTGAATATACTAAAATTGGCATTAATATGGATAAATATCAGACTAATTATATATTTTCAACTGGCACAAAGATGATTGGATTTGCATTAATTAGTATGATGGCAACAATACTTGTAACTTTATTAGCTTCAAGAGTAGCAGCTATATTTAGCCGTAAGTTAAGAAGTGGCGTATTTAAAAAAGTTGTTGGATTTACAAATAAAGAATTTGATGATTTTTCAACAGCATCATTAATTACACGTTGTACTAATGATATTCAACAAGTTCAAACTCTTGCAGTAATGGTACTTAGATTTGTATTATATGCGCCAATCCTTGGAATAGGTGCATTTATAAAAGTATTAAATACTAATAGCACAATGTCTTGGGTAATTGGTGTAGCAATACTTTCGATATTAAGTCTTGTACTTGTATTATTTGTAATAGCTATGCCTAGATTTAGAAAATTACAAAAATTGGTTGACAGAATAAATTTAGTTGCTAGAGAAATATTAACAGGACTTCCTGTAATACGTGCATTTAGTACTGAAAATCATGAGAAAGAACGTTTTGACAAGGCAAATAGAGAATTAACAGATGTTAATTTATTTGTAAATAAGATAATGACTTGTATGATGCCTGCAATGATGTTTATTATGAATGCAATTACGGTATTAATTGTATGGGTTGGTGCTAGCAAAATAGAAAATGCAACAATGCAAGTTGGAGATTTAATGGCATTTATTCAGTATACAATGCAAATTATAATGGCATTTTTAATGATTTCAATGATATCAATTATGATGCCGCGTGCACAAGTATCAGCAAAGCGTATTGCAGAAGTGCTAGATACAGAAGTACTTATAAAAGATCCTATTTCTCCTAAGTCATTTGCTGTTAATAAAAAAGGTTATATAGAATTTAAAAATGTTAGTTTTAAATATCCAAATGCAGAAGAACATGTTTTAAGTAATATTAATTTTATTGCAAAACCAGGTGAAACTACAGCAATTATAGGAAGTACAGGCATTGGTAAAACAACATTAGTTAATTTAATCCCTCGTTTTTTTGATGTAGCAGAAGGTGAGATATTAGTTGATGGTGTAGATATACGAAATGTTACTCAACATGATTTGAGAGATAAGATTGGTTATGTACCTCAAAAAGGAATCTTATTTTCAGGAACAATAGAATCAAATATTAAATATGGTGTTGAAAATGCTTCAAATGAAGTAATGATAAATTCAGCTAAGATTGCACAAGCTACTGAATTTATAGAGAAAAAGGAAGATAGGTATAATAGTTCAATTTCTCAAGGAGGAAATAATGTATCAGGAGGTCAAAAACAAAGATTATCAATAGCAAGAGCCATTGCAAAACAACCAGAAATATATATTTTTGATGATAGTTTTTCAGCTCTTGATTATAAGACAGACATTGTTCTTAGAAAAGCATTAAATGAACAAATAAAAGATAGTACTATTTTAATTGTAGCACAAAGAATTAGTACTGTATTAAATGCTGATCAAATTATTGTTTTAGATGAAGGAAAAATAGTAGGAAAAGGTACCCATAAAGAATTGTTAAAATCCTGTGAGGTTTATAAGCAAATTGCTTTATCACAACTTTCAAAGGAGGAGCTTGAAAATGAATAGGAATATGCAAAGAAAAGGTCCAATGGGTGGAAAAATGATGGTAGGCGAAAAAGCCAAGAATTTTAAAAGTACTATGAATAAATTAATGAAATACTTAAGTACATATAAAATATCTATTATTCTTGTATTTATTTTTGCTATTGGAAGTACAATATTTTCTATAATAGGTCCTAAAATCTTAGGTAATGCAACTACGGAATTATTTGAAGGATTTATGAGAAAAATTTCTGGAGGGCCTGGTATTGACTTTGATAAAATTGCAAAGATATTAGGGATCTTAATTTGTTTATATATTGTTAGTGCAGTGTTCTCTTTTATACAAGGAATATTAATGACAAATGTTTCTCAAAAGTTAACATATAGATTAAGAAAAGAACTATCAGAAAAAATACATCGTATGCCAATGAAGTTCTTTGATGGTAGAACACATGGTGAAGTTTTATCAATATTCACAAATGATATAGACACTTTATCTCAAAGTTTAAATCAAAGTGCCACTCAGCTTATAACTTCAATTACAACAGTTATAGGGATTATGGTAATGATGTTTAGTATTGATTGGATAATGACTTTAGTAGTTTTATGCATATTGCCAATTTCTATGATTATAATTGGTTTTGTAGTAAAAAAATCTCAAAAATATTTTAAAGAACAACAAAAATATTTAGGTCATGTAAATGGTCAAGTTGAAGAAGTTTTTAGTGGACAGAATATAGTTAAAGTATTTAATAAGGAACAAAAGGTAATTGATGAATTTGAAAAATCTAATAATATACTATATAAATCAGCGTGGAAATCACAGTTCTTATCAGGACTTATGATGCCTATTATGACTTTTGTTGGTAATCTTGGATATGTAGTAGTATCAATTTTAGGTGGATATTTTGTAATTAAGGGAAGAATTACAGTTGGTAATATTCAATCATTTATTCAATATAGTAGAAATTTCACTCAACCCATTGGTCAAATTGCTCAAGTTTCAAATTTACTACAATCAACAGCAGCTGCATCTGAAAGAGTTTTTGAATTTTTAGAAGAGGAAGAAGAAGAGCAATCTGTAAAAAATTCGGTATCTATTAATGAAATTCATGGTAGTGTAGAGTTTAAAAATGTACATTTTGGATATAATCCAGAGAAAATTATAATAAATGATTTTAGTTCTAAAATTAAAGAAGGACAAAAAGTTGCAATTGTAGGGCCAACAGGAGCTGGTAAAACTACAATGATTAAGCTTTTAATGCGTTTTTATGATGTGAATGATGGAGCAATATTAATTGATGGTAATGATTTGAGAAACTTTAATAGAAGTGAGCTTAGAGAAGCTTTTGGGATGGTATTACAAGATACATGGTTATATAATGGAAGCATAATGGAAAATATAAGATATGGGAAGTTAGATGCAACTAATGAAGAAGTAATTAAAGCAGCTAAAGCAGCTCATGTGCATAATTTTGTAAAAACTTTACCAGATGGATATGATATGGAATTAAATGAGGAAGCAAGTAATATTTCTCAGGGACAAAAACAATTATTAACAATAGCAAGAGCTATATTAGCAGATCCAAAGATTCTAATTCTTGATGAAGCTACAAGTTCAGTTGATACAAGAACAGAAATACTTATTCAAAAAGCAATGGATAATCTAATGAAAGGAAGAACTAGTTTTGTTATAGCACATAGATTATCAACAATAAAGGATGCTGATTTAATTCTTGTAATGAAAGATGGAGATATTATCGAACAAGGAAATCATGAAACTCTGTTAAGTAAAAATGGATTTTATGCGAATCTTTATAATTCACAATTTGAAAAATCAGAAGCAGTTTAAATATCCTGGGCATCTTTGACTTGTTATTTATTTTCATATGCCTAATATAAATAGATCTAAATGTTAATTTAAATAATATTTAGGTCTATTTATTTGTAAGTAAATATTAGGAAGTATAAAACAACAGATTAAATATTATAAAAAACAGGTACAATAACTATTATACAGTGTAAAATATAGAGTTTTTAAAGATGTAAAGAGATATTACACATTTAAACAAATATGTTAATAATGAAAGAATTATTAAAAAAAATGAAAAGATGATATAATATTGAAAGTGATTTGGACGATATTAAAATTATATGAGTAGTATTATTTAAATTTAAAACGGTATAATTTACTACTATTTTTCCAAAAGGTGCATTATTAAAATAAATAGTAATTTAGGAGTGATTTTTAATGATAAACAAAATATCGGACAATGAACTAATGCAAGCATTTTACACGTTAATGCCTTATTTTAAGTATTATTTTGAGGATGAATTAATCTTTACAATCTCTAATACTGAAAATTTCTTATTAGTTAAAGAGAGTGAAAATTTAAAAATGAATTCTAAAACAGGAGATACAATACCAGAAGGGTGTGCAGCTGATGTATGTTTAAAAGCTAAGAAACAAGTATCTGTTATGGTTCCTGAAAATGTTTTTGGTGTACCACTAAAAACTATAGCAATTCCGGTTTTTGAAAATAATGAAATGGCTGGAACAATAGTAATTGGAATGAGTGTAGAAAGAAAAGAAAAAATGGTACATATGTCAAATAATTTATCAGAATCATTAGAACAAATAGGAAGTAATTTATTTGATATGTCATCTGGACTTCAAAAAATATCTGAAACTAATACAGATATAGAAAAATTTATAGAGATTACAAATGATAATTATAAGAAAACGGATGATGTATTAAAATTTATAGAGAGTATAGCTAAACAAACTAATATGCTAGGATTAAATGCAGCTATAGAATCAGCAAGAGCTGGAGAATATGGAAAAGGATTTAGTGTAGTATCTAATGAAATTAGAAAATTATCTAGATCAAGTAGCGAATCTATAGGTGAGATTAATGAAATATTAAGTGATATACAAAATTCAATAAATGAAATATATAATAGATTTAATGCTTCAAATTCATTATTGGATGGACAAGCATCAGGATTAGAAGAAATTACTGCAACAGTTCAAGAACTTAATTCTACTGCAGCACTTTTAAAGGAGTTTGCAGCTACAATATAAAATGGGAGATGTTAATATGAAAATAATTACATTAATAGAAAATACACAGGATGAAGAAGAAAAATTAAAAAATGAACATGGTCTTTCTATGTTTATTGAAGGGCATAATTGTAATGTTTTATTTGATACAGGAAAAACAGGTGATTTTATTGAAAATGCTGCCAAATTAAATGTTGATCTTAAAAAGACTGATATTTTAATTTTAAGTCATGCTCATTATGATCATTGCGGTGGGGTTAAACGTTTATTGGAAACTTATAATATAAAGCCTAAACTTATAGTAAACCATAATTTTTTTGATAGAACAGATAAATATCATTATTCAGATGGAACTCTTAAATCAGATTTTTCTAAAGAACCTGGGTATGCTTATATAGGAACTAATTTTGATAAAAATTATATTGAAAGTAAAGGACTTTCAATAGAAAGTTTACAAAAAGATGTTTTAGAAATATGTGATAATATTTTTGTATTTTCTAATTTTAATAAATACTATGATTTTGAAAAAATAAATTCTAATATGAAACGTAAAGTTAATGGTGAATATGTAGTTGATACATTTGATGAAGAAATATGTTTAGGAATAAAAACAGAAAAAGGTTTAGTAGTATTACTTGGATGTGCTCATCCAGGATTTTTAAATATGGTAAAAACTATAAAAGAAAGAACTAATGAAGAAATAGTGGGTATAATTGGTGGTACACACCTTATAGAAGCAGATGATGAAAGGATTAAGAAGTCGGTTGAATATTTAAAGAAATCTGGTGTTGAAATATTAGGATTATCTCATTGTACTGGAGAAAAAGCTGTTGAAATTTTTAACAGAGAATGTAAAACATCATTTACAAATAGAACTGGTACAATTTTAGAGTTAAACTAAGAAAATATATATTTAAAGAAGTGGAAATTTTAATAGATTTCCACTCTTAAGTATGCAAAAAATTATAAAATCTTTGAAGCTTAAAAAATAGATAAAAACTAATTTAGTATAAATATTGGTTATGAAAGTGTAAATTATATACTCTCTAATTTATAATTAATAATAAAATATATAGTTTGAGAAAAAAAATTAATAAAATATATATTTTTAATGTGAACTAATTAATAAGTGAGTTCATATTATGTAGTATAAGTTTTATAAACTATATATGATTCTCAATTCCTTGAAATTTTTTTAATTTTAGAGGTTAATATTTTAAAAATAAGAATTAGATTACCTTTATTTTAAACTAAGGAGGATAAAATCATATGGCGCAATGGAGATGGTGTGTTGAAGGTGATGATGGAAAACTTATAAAAGGTTGGTATGAGGAAAAAGGCAAATGGTATTATTTAAATGATGAAGGTATAATGCAAGCTGGTTGGGTAAAAGATAAAGATGGTTCATGGTATTATATGAATAAAAATGGAGTAATGCAGATAGGTTGGATACAATTAAAAGGTAATTGGTATTATCTTGAGGAAGCTAGTAATGGCTATAAAGGTAAATGTTATATAGATTGTACTGCAACTATTGATGGTAAAAAATATACTTTTGATAAAAATGGTCATATGATAGAAGATAATTTGGTATCAGATAAATGTATCAATTTTATAAAGTCTTGGGAGGGATTTTCATCTATTCCGTATTATGATTCTGTGGGGGTATTAACTATAGGATATGGTATGACTGGAGATGAAATAAAAGGATTATCTAGTATAACTGAAAGTGAAGCAAGTGAAATGTTAAAAAAATTAGTTAATAATAAATATGCTAAAGAAATAAAGAAAGATTTAGATTATAAAGGGATATTTTTAAAACAAAATCAGTTTGATGCTTTGGTTTCGTTTGCATACAACTGTGGAATATCAGGATTACTTGTATCTACATTATATAAAAACATTATTTCTGGAATAAGAGATAAAGATATAATTACGTCTAATTTTCAAGCATGGAGTAATGCAGGAGGAAGGAGATTAGAAGGATTATACAGAAGAAGGAATAAAGAAGCAGCAATGTTTTTAAACGAAGATTATACAGGAAATATATAAATAAAAAATATGATTAAATTATAAAAATAAATTAAAAGGAGAATTCTAAAGTTGAGAATTACTCCTTTTTATTTATCTAAAAATTTTATTTGATGTTTATGTAATATCGTTATTTATATGAATAAGATTTTTATACTTATATAATTTTAGATTTTTATTTTAAATGTTCTATTTTAATAAATATTTTTAGAAATAAAGTAAATAATAAGTTTGAAGTTAAAATATATAAATATTTATTAGGATATTATTTTTGAATATATGGATAATCAATATGAATATATTTCTATAATTTGTATTTATTGTATTGATTATTTATATTACTATGATAGTGCATTTTTACTTGAATAATTTTACAGTTGAATAACCAAATAGATTTCTAAGCTATTTTTAATGTTTTAAAAATTTCGTCTAACGGCTTTCCGTTAGCGGCAGCCTTATAGATATATATAATTTTAGATTTTTCTAAATCTTTCTTAGCACAGTTATATCCAGTATTAAAGTGGTATGAGCTATTAGAATACAATTTACAATAGGTATAATTTATTATCATTATTGTAAGATATCTGTTGATGCTCTTTTCACTTCTTACTTGATATCCATTAAGACCTAAATAAGATTTACAATCTCTAAAAAATGGCTCAATCGCCCATCGGTCAGTATATTGAGTTAAGATATCTAAAGGATTTAGTGATGTATCTAAAGAAATAAATGTTTTTAATGCTCCTTCTTTTTGAAATGAATCTTTAGGGTAGCTAAGAACAATTGAAACATTTTTTCTATCTTTTAAATCACCAACATAGTTGTAAATATAGTATTGTTTATCTTTAACGGTGACAAGGTTAAAATCATCTATATTTAAAGTTGTTGCAAATTTGTGAAGTTTGATTCCTAATCTTTTATGTCCTTCGGGATAAATAACTCTATTAGTTTTTAAAGCTCCTATATAGCTGTAACCAGCTTTTATGGAACTATTAAAAATAGCTTTACAACTATACCAGCTATCGCACAAAACATAACCTTTATTTTCAGGTTTAGGTAGTGATTCAACTAAATTTTGAGTTAATTCTATTTTACTCATAGAATCTTTATCATAGATATCTATTGAGTAAGGAAGTACTAACCCATCACAAGAAAGCAATGAAACTAAAATTTGATGACCATATACTGTTTTACCTTTTAAATGAGAATTATGAAATGAACACTTTTCAATAATATTTTTAGCCTTTGACGAGGGCTTAGTTTTCTCTGAAATAGTGTCATCAATAATAAAATATATAGGTTTTTTAGTTTCTTTTGATTTATTCCATATTAGTTGTAAAACTAGGGACTTCAATGATTTGCTTAAAAGTGTTTCATTCCAAGTACTCTTTGATAAAAATCTTGTGATACTTGTTCGATGCGTATGCGAAGCAAGCTCCGCTATATCAGACACTTTACCATTGTAACCTCTTGAAATCATTGCATTCATGATACTTTCTAGATGATTTAATTGTGGCTTAGTTAGATATAAATCAAAATTTAGTTGTTTAAAAAAATTGTGTATTGATAGTTCATCTGATATAATTGTGTTCTGAAACATTTATGTATAGCTCCTTGCTGTCGTTGTTGTGTGGGAACTCAATTATAACAAGGATTTATCATAAATGTTTTTTTATTTTATTCAGTTGTAAAATTATTCAAGCATTTTTGCACTATTATAGTATATTAATTTGACAAAAGTAACAACTTTATGATAAATTAAAGTTGCTACTTAGTTGATAACAAATGTTATATCATATTTAATATTGTTAATATTTAAAATTAAAAATGATTATTTACTAAGGATAAGTTAAAGAAATTTTTAATTTATATTAAATATAATATTAAATATAAGTTAAAAATAATTATAAGAGGAGGTAAATATGTCAAAATTACAAGTAAAAGATTTATATAAAATTTTTGGAAAAAATCCTAAAAAAGTTATTCCTATGTTGGAAAAAGGAATGGATAAACTTGAAATACATAGTAAGACAGGAAATTCTGTTGGCGTAAATAGTGCTAATTTTGAAGTTGACAAAGGTGAGTTCTTTGTAGTTATGGGATTGTCGGGTAGTGGAAAATCAACATTAATAAGATGTTTAAATCGTCTTATTGAACCTACAAGTGGACAGATCTTAATAGATGGAAAAGACATATTAAAATGTAATGAAAATGAACTTTTAGGAGTAAGAAGAAAAAAGATTGCTATGGTTTTTCAAAACTTTGCACTTTTCCCTCATAAAACAATTGCTGATAATGTGGCATATGGTTTAGAAATACAAGGAGTAAATTCTAAAACCAGAAAAGAAAAAGCATATGAATGCTTAGAATTGGTAGGCTTAAAAGGATACGAGGAAAGCATGCCAGATCAATTGAGCGGAGGTATGAAGCAAAGAGTTGGACTGGCCAGAGCATTAGCTACAGATCCAGAAATACTTCTTATGGATGAAGCTTTTAGTGCATTAGATCCATTAATACGTAAAGAAATGCAAGAAGAAATGTTACAATTACAAGCTAAAATGCAAAAAACTATAATATTTATAACTCATGATTTAGATGAAGCTTTAAGATTAGGTGATAGAATAGCAATCATGAAAGATGGTGTTGTAGAACAAATAGGTACGTCAGAAGACATATTAACTAATCCAGCTAGTGAGTATGTAAGAAAATTTGTTCAAGATGTAGATAGAACAAAAGTAATAACATCATCTACTATTATGGAAATGGCAAAAGCTATAAGAATTGAAAAAGATGGTCCGAAAGCAGCTGTTAGAATCATGAAAGATGAAGGTATTTCTAGTATTTATGTAATTAATAAAGAAAGAAAACTAAGAGGAATTGTAAATATTGATGATGCATTAGAACTTGCAAAGAAAAATATAAAGACTGTAGAAGATATAATAATAAAAGATGTTCCTAAAGCATCTCCAGATGAAGCAATTTCTGATTTATTATCTGTAGCTAAGGATACACAATATCCTATTGCAGTTATTGATGAAAATGATATTTTAATGGGAATTATAAAAAGATCTACAATAATTGCTGGAATTGCTGGAGAGGAGGATGTAGAATAATATGTTTACTTTACATATAGGATCATATATAGAACTTATAATAGATTGGTTAAAAAATAATATTGAGCCTTTTTTTGATTTTATAAAAGTTATAAACGAAGCATTAATATCTGGATTAGAAGGTTTATTATTAATTATACCAAGTATAGTTATAATAATAGCTCTTACTTTAATAACATTTAAACTTACTAATAAAAGAACTGCTATTTTTACATTAGTAGGATTACTATTTATTGATGCTATGGAATTATGGCCACAAACAATGGAAACACTTGCACTTATATTGGTATCAGCATTTATTTCTTTACTAATAGGTGTACCACTTGGTATTTTTTCGGCTAGGCATGATGGAGTTGCTAAAATACTAAGACCTATATTAGATTTTATGCAAACAATGCCAGCTTTTGTATATTTAATTCCAGCAGTTTTATTTTTCGGAATGGGAAAAGTTCCAGGAGCTATAGCTACTGTTATTTTCTCTATGCCACCTGCAGTTAGGCTTACAAATTTAGGTATTAAACAAGTTCCAGAAGATGTAATTGAGGCAGCAAAATCATTTGGATCTACAAAAAATCAAATGTTATATAAAGTACAATTACCTATTGCTTTACCAACTATACTAGCAGGAGTAAATCAAACAATAATGCTTTCATTATCAATGGTCGTTATATCTGCTATGATAGGTGCTGGTGGATTAGGTAGAGAAGTATATAATGGTATTACTCAAATGGATGTAGGTACAGGTTTTGAAAGTGGGTTAGCCGTAGTTATTTTAGCTATGGTATTAGATAGGATTACTCAAGCTTTAGGAAAAAACAAAAAAGATAAATAATTTAACTACAAATATTTATTTAATAAATATAATAGATTTAATAAATAAAGGAGGAATAATGATGCATAAAAACTTGAAAAAGATTATGTCATTAGCATTTGTTGGCGTATTAGCTATAGGAATGTTAGCTGGATGTGGAAAGAATTCAACACAAAAAGCAGAAAATTCAAAAGGAAAAGTAACTCTAGGATATGTAAACTGGGCAGAAGGAGTAGCTATGACTAATTTAGTCAAAGTTGTATTAGAAGATAAAATGGGATATGAAGTTGACATGAAGCAAGGTGAAGCTGGAATGATTTATACTTCATTATCAACTGGAGATATGGATGCTTTTTTAGATGGATGGTTACCAGTTACTCATAAGGATTATATGGAAAGATACAAAGATGGTATAGAAAAACTTGGAGCTAATTTTGAAGGTGCTAAGATAGGTTTAGTAGTTCCTAAATATATGGATATAAATAGTATAGAAGATTTAAATAAAATTAAAGATAAAGTAGATGGGAAAATAATAGGTATTGATCCAGGTGCAGGTATAATGAAAACTACCAATAAAGTAATAAAGGATTATGGATTAGATTTAGAACTTATGGAAGGTAGCGGAGCTACAATGACAGCTATGCTTAAAAAAGCAGAAGATGAAAAGACACCAATTGTTGTAACAGGATGGAAACCACATTGGAAGTTTGCTCGTTGGGATCTTAAATTCTTGGAGGATCCAAAAAAAGCTTATGGTGAAGCTGAAAACATCTATACAATTGCACGAAAAGATTTTGCAAAAGATATGCCAGAAGTTGCACAATTTTTAAATAATTTTAAAATGGATGATAAGCAATTAGGATCTTTAATGGGGGATATTCAAGAAAATAGTAAGAAAGATCCTTTAGAAGTTGCAAAGAATTGGATGAAAAATAATGAAGATCTAGTAAATAGTTGGATACCTAAGGAGTAAAAAACTAAGGAATAAAAATTTTATTCTTATTCAAAATGAAGATATTATATTAATATAAACAAATAACATTATTAAGAAATATTTCCTATAAAGTGAATATAAGAAAATAATATTTACTTTATAGGTTTTTTATTCTTATGAAATTATATTACTAAATATCTGTGGATAATTTATGTGATACTGTATTCTAAAGGTTTTATGAGTACCCCATAAAGAATAAAAAAATAATCATAAAGCAATTTATATTATTAAAAATTTTTAAAAACTTTTAATTTAGTCCAGAGAGGCTAAAAAGGGAAAATAAATAATAGTATTTTCCTCTTATTTTTAAGTAAGGAGGATTTTTTTTATATCATATAAATTTATAAGTAATAATACAATATGTTAACCAAGATAAGTTTTATTAAAATTGAATGTTTTATAATTTTATAAAAAGCATAAATACAATGTAAACATATAGATTAAAAGATTTGTTATTAATTATACCAAGTATGGTTATAATAATATTGCTTACTTTAATAACATTAAAATTTACTAATAAAAATACTCTATTTTGAATTTATCATAAGAGATAATTATATTTGACAGATATGCATATATATGATGGTATTACTTAAACAAACTTAGGTATAGGTTTTCAAAACATGAGTTAGTCGTATTTATTTTAGTTATGATATTATATAGAATTACTTAAGTTTTAAGAGAAAATAATTAATTTAGTTACACATATCTCTTTAAAAAGAGATTTAATAATAAAGGAGGAATAGTAATGAACAAAAGTTTAAAAAAGATTATGTCATTAGCATTTGTTGGTGTATTAGCTGTAGGAATGCTAGGTGGATGTGGGAAAAATTCAACACAAAAAACAGAAGATTCAAAGGGAAAAGTAACATTAGGATATGTAAACTGGGCAGATGGAGTAGCTATGACTAATTTAGCTAAAGCTGTATTAGAAGATAAAATGGGATATGAAGTTGAAATGAAGCAAGGAGAACCAGGTATGGTATATACTTCAGTATCAACTGGTGATATGGATGCTTTTTTAGATTCATGGTTACCACTTGCTCATAAAGATTATATGGATAAATATGGAGAAAATATAGAAAAAATAGGAACTAATTTTGAAGGTGCTAAGATAGGTTTAGTAGTTCCTGAATATATGGATATAAACAGTATAGAAGATTTAAATAAAATTAAAGATCAATTAGAAGGAAAAATAATAGGTATTGATCCAGGTGCAGGTATAATGAAAGCTACAGATAAAGGAATACAAGAGTATGGCTTAGATTTAGAGCTTGTAGAAGGTAGTGGCGTTACAATGACAGCTATGCTTAAAAAAGCAATAGATAAAAAGGAACCAATTGTTGTAACAGGATGGAAACCACATTGGAAGTTTGCTCGTTGGGATCTTAAATTCTTAGAAGATCCAAAAAAAGTTTATGGTGAAGCTCAGGATATTTATACAGTGGCAACAAAAGGTTTCTCAAAAGAAATGCCAGAGGTTGCACAATTCTTAAATAATTTTAAGGTGGATAGTAAACAACTAGGATCTTTAATGGGTGATATTCAAGATAATAGTGATAAAGATCCTTTAGAAATTGCAAAAGATTGGATGAAAAATAATGAAGATTTAGTAAATAGTTGGATACCTAAAGAATAAAATTTTATTCTCATTTATAATATAAACGTATAACTTTACTAATCAATATTTTCTATAAAGTAAATATTGAAAATAATATTTACTTTATAGGTTTTTTATATAAGTTTAGAATAAAAATACAAAATAATGAAATAAATTTCTAGAAGAATTTAAAAGAATTTATTTACTTTTAAAAAATTTTAGATATAATAAAATAAAGAACGATTTAAAAGTAATTTAGATTATTAAAAAATTAAAATTTTAACAAAAACTTTTAATTTAGTCCAGAGAGGCTAAAAAGGGGAGATAGATAATAGTATTTTCCTCTTATTTTTAAGGAGGTATTTTTTTTATGTCAGAAATCGTAAGTAACAATAAAAAAGAACAATTGGAAGAAGTTTCTTCAAAGGGGATTGCTAGAAAGTTAGTTTTAGCATTACAACATTTAATAGCAATGTTTGGCGCAACGGTTTTAGTTCCTATATTAACAGGTCTTGATATTTCTGTATCACTATTTTGTGCTGGTATTGGAACATTAATATTTCATGTTTGTACCAAGATGAAAGTTCCCGTCTTTTTAGGATCATCATTTGCATTTATTCCTGTAATATGTGCAGTTAAAGAATCATATGGAGATTTGAGATATGCACAAGGTGGAATAATGATAGCAGGTCTAGTTTATGTCTTAATGTCTTTTATTATCAAAAAAATTGGTACTGATAAAATAAAAGCCATATTACCAGCGCAGGTTGTTGGACCTATGATTATGGTAATTGGATTAAATTTGATTCCTACAGCATTTAATATGGCAAAAGAAAATATAATGATTGCAGTTGTAACACTAGGAGTAACATTAGCAGTAAAATATTTAGGAAAAGGCTTTATATCACAAATTGCAATATTATGTGGTGTATTTGTAGGATATTTAATATCTTACTTTACTGGATATGTAGATACTCAAGCAATTGCAGAAGCAAGTTTCATAGCAACTCCAAACTTTACATTACCTAGATTTGATTTAGGAGCTATAATGATTATTGTACCAGTAGTATTAGCTACATTTATGGAACATATAGGAGATATAACTACTAATGGTCAAGTTGTAGGAGAAAATTTTATTGAAGAACCAGGTTTAAATAGAACATTATTAGGTGATGGACTAGCTACTATGACAGCAGCATTATTTGGTGGACCAGCTAATACTACATATGGAGAAAACACTGGAGTTTTAGCAATGACAAAAAATTATGATCCTTCAATTTTAAGATTAGCAGCTGTATTTGCAATAATATTAAGTTTTATAGCTAAATTTGGTACAGTAATAAGCACTATTCCACAAGCTGTAATGGGTGGGATTAGTTTAATGCTATTTACTATGATTGCATTAGTAGGATTTAAAACTTTGAAATACGAAAAAGTAAAAATGAATTGGAAAAATATAATTATAATTGCAGTCATATTGATAATAGGTTTTTTAGGAACATATATAGAAAAGAAATTTGGAATTTTAATAGGTATAAAAATAAATGATGCAGTATCTATATCTGGATTAAGCTTTGCAGCAATTGTTGGAGTAATACTTAATCTAGTATTAAACAAAATTAAGTTTAGAAGATAGTCTATATTTAAATTAGTGACGATATTATAATATAAAAACTATATCATTTTTATAATTATTAGTTATAATATGATATAGTTTTTTGTTATTATAATAGAATTATTAATATTCAAGAATATTTTAATTTATTATAATGATTTATAGTAAATATCTTTTATTTCTTCTAATGTAAATTCTTTAGGATGATTTGTAATGCTTGGTTTTGAAACTTTCATGCAATTTTTTACCATCCAATCAATATCTTTTGCTTCTATTCCAAGTTCACTTAATGTTATATTTAAGTGAATTTTCTTTAAGAAATTTCTTATAGCATCTGAACAATCTTCAGCATTTGTGCCACCTAATAATTTTGATATATTAGTGTATTTTTCTATGTCACTTTGCCATGATTTTTCAACAATTATGGGTGTTAATGCAGCAAGACCTTTTCCATGAACAATGTCACGTAATCCACTTGCAGGATGTTCTAGTCCATGTGGGGCTGTTACCCCTGCTACCCCAATTACCATACCACCTAAAGTACTTCCTAAGCTTACTTTTTCCCAGGCATCTAAATCTGTTTGATCATTATATATTTTAGGTAAATTTTCAGCGATTAATTTAACTCCATAAAGGGCTTGTATATCAGTTAATGGTTGTCCTGCTTTTGATACATAGGCTTCCATATTGTGTGCTAATGCATCAAATCCAACTGATGCAATTATATGTTTTGGCATTGTAACCATAAGTTCTGGATCAACAATTGATGCTTTGGCAATAATAGCATTGGTTCTAAGAGATTTTTTGTCTTTAGTTTCAGGGTTAGTAAGAACTGAAAAACTATTTCCTTCACTTCCTGTTCCACATGTTGTTGGAACTAAAATTATTGGTAATGCTTCTGTTCCTTGTTTTATTCCAAATATGTAATCAGATATATCACCAGGATTTCTAGTTGAAAATGCAATACTTTTTGCAGCATCCATAATACTTCCACCACCAAGTCCTAAAATGACATCACATCCTGTTGTTTTTGCAACTTCAACTCCTTCATATACTGTTGTAGTAACTGGATTTTGACTAACTTTATCAAAAACTTCAACTTCAATTTTTGATTGTTTTAATAAATTAATTGTTTTATCAAGTAATCCACTTTTTTTTGTACTGTTCTTACCAGTTACTATAAGAACTTTTTTTCCATATTTAGCTGCTTCTTTTCCTACTTCATTTATTTTACCTCTTCCAAATAAAAGATTTATTGGAAGGTTATAATTAAATTTCATATTAAAATTTCCCCCTTGAATAATATGTAATATATTTTAAATGAATATTTTTATAATGAATCGAACTAACAAAAAATCCATAGTGGATTATCTATATGATGATTTAATATATAAACAAAATTAAACACCTAGGATAATCAATATGGACAACCAAAATCATAACACAAAATTATGTAAAAATAAACATTTGAATTTTAAAGAACGTATGAATGTTAAGTTTAAATGATGAATGCTTAGTATATAAAATAGATAAAAGGTTAAATTTACTAATAAAAATTTATTTGTATATTTATCAATAAAGTTAAGTAGGCATATCAAGCCAACAAAAGTAAATGAACATAAGAAAAAGCTAGGTAAAATCATTGTAGAATTTGCAAGTTATATTAGTAATGGTAAAGAATTTAGCATTGAATTATCTAAATTAGTATAAGTAGCTTATAATGTATATTTTTAATTTAATTAGGAATAATTACTATATACATTAAAAAAAGTTTTATATTTTCGATAATTATAATAATACAAAATTTATTTAAAGAGGACGTTAAGATGATGAAAATAATTATTATATCTGTAACAATTATAACTATATTTTTTATATTAGGCTTATGCAAGATATCTAGTAAATCAGATGAAAAAGCTAAATATATATTTAAACAAATAAAAAATAATAACGAAAAAAATTATTAATAAAATTATAAATTAGTAAAAAAGTAATGCTATACAAACTCAAAGTATCAAGAAATGTTGAATATACTCGAAATATTAAATATGAATTATATGAGCAATTTAATTATGGTTAAAGTAAAAAAATTCTATTAAATGCTAAATATTCTTATATTATATAATAAAAGAGGTGGAGTAATATATGAAAGATATAAAAATTTTAATAGTTGATGATTCACCATTTCAAATAGCATTACTTAGAGATGTATTAACAGAAAATGGATTTAATGTTGTTGGTGAAGCACAATCTTTAGAAGAAGCCATTGAATCTATAAAAAAAGAGAAACCTAATTTAGTTACCATGGATATGACTATGCCAGGTACTGATGGTTTCGAATGTACAAGAGCGATTCATAAAATTGATAAAAATATTAAAGTTATTGTTGTTAGTGCAATGATGGATGATGAACTTATAAAGAAAGCTAAAAAGACTAATATATCAGGTTATATTCAAAAACCAGTTGATTCGGAAGAATTAACTTTATTAATAAATAGAGTTATGGGGGATGAAGAACTTTATTCTGAATTAGAAAATTTGTATCCAAATATATTTAAAGAATCTATAATAAATTTATTTAATAGACTGACAAAAACAGAGGTTCAAGTTATTGATGAAAATAATATTGACAAAGAAATACATAGTGAAGGTATTGTGGTCATTGTCGGTATTATTGGAAAATGTTCAGGAAGAATGATTTTTGATATGTCATTTGAAACAGCTAAAAATCTTGTAAAAATATTATTAAAAAGAGAGGCAAAAGATACAAAAGAATTACTTAATGTAGTAGCCGAAATTGCTAATATGTTTGCAGGAAATGCATGTTCAATGATAAATAAGAATAATAAGGTGTTTGGATTAAGAGTTGCACCACCAACTACTTTTCATGGAGAATCAATGAACATATCAAGAGTGGAAGTAGATAATGATTATTCTGCAAAAGTTAAAACTCAGTTTGGATATTTGTCAATAAATATAGGATTTAAAAGAGGTGAAAGTGAATGGATGTCAATAATATAAATCCTATATTAGATGCATTTACAAATGTAATGCCTCAGTTAGGTTTAGGTGATGTTAAAAAAAAGGGAGTAAGTCTAAAGGGGAGATTTATAGAAAGTCCAGGTGTTATAATTATAATAGGACTTATTGGTGATATCAAAGGGAATATTATATATACTATGAATGAAGAAGATGCTAAAAAAATTGCATCAACTATGATGATGGGTATGCCTGTAGATGAATTTAATGAATTAGCACAAAGTGCTATTTCTGAACTAGTTAATATGTTGACTGCAAATGCCTCAACTAATTTTTCTAATAATGATGTAAATGTAGATATATCTACGCCAACACTTATACATGGAAAGTTTACTACAAACTCTAGTTCTGATAAAGTAGCATGCATATCCATGGAGATAAATGGATGCATAATAGATGTTAATATATCTTTAGAAAAAAATACAATTTAGTAATTATAAACAATAAGAACTATGTGAATTTGAATTAGAAAATTTAATATCACACGGGGATGTAGTGAGATTTGTGTAAAAGCAAATCTACTACATCTTTTTTTGAATGGTTTTATGGTAGATTTGGAATAATATACTTATGAATATTAGAGGAGGATTACAAATGAGAGTACCAGATATAAATTATCAAGAAGAAATAAAGAAATGCAAAAGTATGGACGATGTTGTGGGTAAGAATGGGTTAATGCAAAGATTATTAAAAGATGTTATGCAACAACTACTTGAAGCTGAAATGGAAGAACATTTAGGTAGAGAAAAATATGAGAGAACCGATAACGATAGTGACAAGAATTATAGAAATGGGTATTCAAAAAAAGATGTTAGAAGCAGCTACGGGGAGATACCTATAGATATTCCTAGAGATAGAAAATCAGAGTTTGAACCAAGAACTATAAGAAAATATGAAACTGATTGTAATGAATTAGATAAAAAAATAATTGGTTTATATGCTCGTGGAATGTCTACAAGAGACATTCAATCCGAACTGGAAGAATTATATGGAATAGATGTATCTCCATCAATGATATCTAAAATAACAGATAAAGTAATGATTGCAGCTGCTGAATGGCAAAATAGAATGTTAGATCCTGTGTATCCTATAGTTTATATGGATGCTATTCATTTTAAAGTGAGAGACGAACATAGAATAGTTACAAAGGCTGCTTATATTTGCATGGGTGTTGATATGGAAGGCTATAAAGATATATTAGGAATATGGATTGGCGAAGCCGAAGGAGCAAAATTTTGGCTTAGCGTTTGTAATGATTTAAATAATCGTGGTGTTAAAGACATATTAATTGCATGTATGGACGGTTTAAGAGGATTACCAGATGCTATTAAAGCTGTTTTTCCAAAAGTATGTATTCAAAATTGCATAATACATCAAATAAGAAATTCAATGAAATATGTATCATATAAAAATAGAAAAGAATTTATGAAAGACTTAAAACTGGTGTATAAAGCAGATACAGAGGAGATAGCGCTAACGCAGCTCGATAGGCTAAAGAATAAATGGGATGATGTTTATAGTACTGTAACAGATTCATGGTATGAAAATTGGGATAGATTGTCTACATATTTTTCATATACTAAAGAAATTAGAAAAATGATTTACACTACTAATGCACTAGAAGGATTTAATAGGCAATTAAGAAAATTCACTAAAATTAGAACAGTATTTCCAACAGATGATTCTTTGCGAAAATCATTATATTTAGCAACAGATCAAGTTATGAAAAAATGGACTTCACCAATAGCTAATTGGGGAATAACTCTTTTAAAATTAGAAATAATGTTCAAAGATAGAATCGAGGAAGCGTTAGCAATATAGCTTGTACTTATTAGAAAATTACAGTATATAATACTTATTTTAGTGCATACTAAAATTATGAAACCACGTAGTTTTAGTATTTGTAAAAATATTAAAAATATAACTGGAAACATAATTTCCAGTTATACAATATATTAAAATATTTAATTTACACAAATTATTCTACATTCTCTATCACACAGTTCTTTTTAAGTTTATTATTAAGGATTATATATTAGTTTGTAAATAATTCAATTGCTTTTTTAGCTATACGAGTTCCAAATATTTTAAACATTCCTTTACTTTCTTCAAAATTTTCTTTTAGTGCAACAGCCCCTAAATGAATATACGGTTGTCCTAAAGAAGAACCACCTGAATAAACTAACATACCTTTAACCATAAGGTGATTAATAATGGTTAGTATAGCAGTATCTGCACCACCTTGTGCATAATTAGCTGTTGCGAATACAGAACCAATTTTCCCACTAAGATTGCATCCAGAAGATTCATCAAACCATTTCTTTATTTGCCAACATGTATTAGCATAATAAGTTGGGGTACCAAATATTACAGCTTTGCTTTCATCAACAAAATTATAATCAATATTATCAATATGAAAAATTCCTACTTCAATATTTTTTTCTAATTTCATCCCAGAAGCAATAACTCCTGCCATTTCTTTTGTTTTTCCTGTTTTACTAAAATAAATTATTGATATTTTCATAATTTATAACTAGAAAGTATAATTGAGTAAACTTTCTAGTAATTCACTTCCTTTCTGTGCAGTTTAGTTTTAAAACTATTTCATGCAATATATGAATATTGTATCATATTTAGTAAAATAAATAATTTTATTCACAGGATACATATATTTACATTAAGGTGATAATAATTATATTATTGTAAAATTGTATGTTAAAATATTATTGTAAATAATGTTTTTATTTAATAATTAAAATTTATATTAAAGTAAAAAGATATTGGAGAGAGTATTTTTATGTTATATGAAAAAACCACTAATATAGAAGTAAGAAAATACAATAGAAATACTATTTATAGATTTATATATAATAGTAAAAAAACATCAAAACAAGAAATAGCTAAAAATTTGGGCGTTAGTTTACCTACTATTGCCCAACATTTAAAGACTTTATCAGAAGAAGGATTAATTAGTGAAGATGGAGAGTTTAAATCTACTGGTGGAAGAAAAGCAAAGGCTATAGTTTGTGTTAAGGATTCAAGAATTTCGGCAGGTCTGGATATTACTCAAAATCATATAAGTATAGTTTTAGTTGATTTAGGAGGAAATATTTTAAAGAACATAAGAATAGAAAAACATTTTGAAAATAGTGATGAATATTATAAGAATGTTGCAGGTATATTATGTGAATTTATAGAAAATAGTGAATTTAGAAATTCAAAAATTTTAGGTGTTGGAATTTCTATTCCTGGAATTATTTCTTCAGATAAGAAAGAAATAATAGATTCTCATGTTTTACATATAAAGAATACAAGATGTGAAGAATTAATTAAACATATACCTTATGAATGTATATTTTGTAATGATGCAAATGCAGCAGGGAAAGCAGAACTTTGGAATGAAGATAGTGAAAAAAATATAATATATCTTTCACTAAGTAATAGTGTAGGAGGATCAATATATTATAATGAAAAAATGTATCTTGGAGATAATGAGCGTGCTGGAGAATTTGGTCATATGGTAATAATGCCAAATGGAAAACAATGTTATTGTGGACAGAAAGGATGTGTAGATGCGTATTGTTCAGCAAAAGTATTGTCAGATAGTACTAAGGGAAAATTATCAGAATTTTTTACTTTGCTTAATAATAGTAACAAAGAACAGGTTGAAATTTGGAAAGATTATATTAATAAGCTTGCTATTGTTATTAATAATTTAAGAATGGCATTTGATTGTAATATTATATTAGGAGGATATGTAGGAGCATATTTAGATGAACATATTGATGAAGTCAAAAACAGTATATCTAAATATAATACATTTGAAATAGATATTAAGTATTTAAGAGTTTGTCATTATAAATTAGAATCTAGTGCAGTAGGGGCAGCGTTATTACATATAGAAGATTTTATAAAGCAAATTTAAAAATAAAATATATAAAAATTCAAGAAAATAGTCATTATACATAATGGCTATTTTTTATTCTTTATAAATTTATAAAAATACTAAATTTTTTAATAAACTTTGGAATGTTGTGTTTGAAAGGTTTTAAGAGCATTGTTAAAGAATAAAAAAATATTATTTTATAAAAAACTATTGACAAATAAAGAAAAGGTTTTTAATATAATATTAAAGAACTTTTATAAAACTACTTTAAAAAGTACGAGGCAAAGGGGATTAAAATGAGAACTGAAAAAATAAGAAGTGGAACAATTATGTCAAATAATTATGCATTAAAAGTAAACGATTTACTACAGAAAGCTATAGATATTATATCCGGTATGTTCATACCTATTATTAATGTAATGAGCGCAGCAGGAATTTTAAAGGGAATTGTTGCCATATTACAGGCTACTAATATAATATCACCAAGTAGTGATACATATGTAATTTTTAATGGTATAGCAGATGCATTTTTTTATTATATTCCAGTATTTTTAGCATTTACTTGTGCTAAAAAATTAAAAGCTAATAAATATACAGCAGTTTTTGTAGCAGTTATAATGCTACATCCTAATATAACAAATTTATTTAAAGAGAAAAGTATAATAGATTTCATAGGAATTAATATTAATTCTGTAACTTATTCATCAAGTGTAATTCCAATAATCTTAGCAATTGCACTTTTGCATTATGTTGAATGTATTTTTAACAAAATTATACCAAATGTAGTAAAAGAATTTTTTACTCCATTATGTTCTGTTTTAGTAGTAGTTCCAATAACATTTATAATATTTGGACCTATTGGAACTGTAATTGGAAATGTTTTAGCAAATGCATACACAAATATTTACCAATTAAATTCAGCTTTAGCAGGAGCATGTTTAGGATTTTTGATTCAACCTATGGTTATTTTTGGATTTCATTGGAGTCTTGTTCCTTTAGCAATTAATAATATTGCCTTAAATGGATCTGATACAATTTTAGCTTTAATGGGGCCAGCTGTTTTTGGACAAGCTGGAGCAGCTTTAGCAGTATTTTTTATTACTAAAAATAAAAAATTAAAGACAGTAGCAGCATCGGCATCAATCTCAGCCATATTTGGAGTAACAGAGCCAGCATTATTTGGTGTAAACCTTTTATTAAAAAGACCATTACTTTTTGTTTGTATAGCTGGTGGAATAGGTGGTGCTATAGTTGGAGCAAGTGGTTCAAGTGCTATGTCTTTTGCATTTCCAGGCTTAGGAACAATACCAGTTTTTTTAGGAATGGGATTTAAAGGTTTTCTACTTGGATGCATAATTGCTTTTATAATAAGTTTTTTATTAACAATAGCATTTAAATTTAAAGATATAGAAAATCAAAATTAAAAAGTTAAATAGAAAAATATTTTATCTAGAAATAGATGAATTATTAATTATAAATGAATTGCTATGTTTTAGAAATGTATTTATATTCTCAGAAGAAAAGTATGATGAGCAATATTAAGACATAGCATAATATGAAAATTTGAAAGGATGATTAAAGATGAAGGGAAAAATGAAAGTAGCAGTAATGAATGGAATTGGAAAAATGGGCTTTGAAGAAAGAGAAATACCTAATGTATTAGATAATGAAGTCCTTGTAAAAATAGATTATGTTGGAATTTGTGGATCAGATCTTCATTATTACGAAACAGGAAGAATAGGTGATTATATAGTTGAACCACCATTTGTATTAGGACATGAACCAGGTGGAGTTGTAGTTGAAGTTGGTAAAAATGTATCACATCTAAAAGTAGGTGATAGAGTAGCATTAGAACCAGGAAAGACATGTGGTCAATGTGAATTTTGTAAAACTGGAAGATATAATCTTTGTCCAGATGTAATATTTTTTGCAACACCACCAGTTGGAGGAACATTTCAAGAATATGTAGCTCATGAAGCAGATCTTTGTTTTAAGTTACCAGATAATGTGAGTACTATGGAAGGTGGATTAATAGAACCACTTGCTGTAGGTTTCCATGCAGCAAAACAAGGGGATGCTCATGCAGGACAAAGTGCAGTAGTATTAGGTGCAGGTTGTATTGGACTTGTTACAATGCTTGCATTAAAAGCAATGGGCGTAACAGAAATATATGTTGTAGATATTATGAAAAATAGATTAGATAAAGCATTAGAATTAGGAGCAACAGCAGTAATAAATGGAAAAGAAAAAGATGCAGTAAAGGCTATTTTAGAATTAACTAATGGCAAAGGTTGTGATTTGGCATTTGAAACAGCTGGAACAGATATTACTTCTCAACAAGCAGTTAGTATGGTTAAGAAAGGTTCAAACATAGTATTAGTTGGATATGGTAAAACTGGTATGATTAATATGCCAATGAGTTTAGCTTTAGATAAAGAAATTACATTTAAAACTGTATTTAGATATAGACATATTTATCCAATGGCAATTAAAGCTGTAGAAAGTGGAGCAGTAAATTTAAAGGGAATTGTTACAAATATTTTTGAATTTGATGATGTCCAAAATGCAATGGATTATAGCGTAAAGAATAAAGCTGAAATTGTAAAAGCAGTAGTAAAAATTTCTAAATAGAAAGTGCTTAAAGAAATTAAGAAAGAAGGTTACAAAATTGACTGAGAACATTCTAGGGATGGCCCATATAGGAATTCCAACTAAAGATATAGAAAAAACTAAGAAATTTTATAATAGTTTAGGTTTTAAAACTTTAATGGAAACATTTAATGAAGAAGCAAAAGAAAAAGTAGCATTTCTTCAACTAAATGATATGGTTTTAGAAACATATGAAACATTAAATGTAGCTGGAAAATCAGGGGCGGTAGATCATATAGCTATAAGTGTTAATAATATTGAAGATTTATTTAATGAAATTAAAAGTAGAGATTATTATTTATTACATGATAGTATTCAATATTTACCTTTTTGGGACAATGGTGTTAAGTTCTTTATGATAAAAGGTCCTTCAGAAGAGAAAATAGAATTTTGCCAAAAATTATAATATTACAGAAATAATCAAAAAATAGTCGTAAAAAGAGAGGTAGTATAAATGTTTGATGTAGTGGCAATAGGTGAATTATTAATAGATTTTACATTTGGTGGGAAAGATGATGCTGGTAATACTATATTTTGTGAAAAAGCAGGTGGAGCACCAGCAAATGTTTTAGCTGCAAATAGTAAATTAGGTGGAAAAACAGCTTTTATAGGAAAAGTTGGACAAGACTCATTTGGAGAATTTTTAAAAGAAACACTTGAAAATTTAAATATTAATATAAAGGGATTAGTAAGAACTAATAAGGTAAATACAACTTTAGCTTTTGTAAATATAGATAAGAACGGGGAACGTTCATTTAGTTTTTATAGAAATCCAGGAGCAGATATGATGCTACAATATGATGAGGTCAATAAGGAAGTCATTGATCAGTGTAATATTTTTCATTTTGGATCTGTATCTTTAACAAAAGGTCCATCTCAAGAAGCAACTTTAAAATCAGTTGAATATGCAAAGAAAAAAGGGAAGATTATAAGTTATGATCCTAACTATAGACCACTTTTATGGGATAATAATGAATATGCCAAAAAGATGATGTTAGAAGGATTAAAATTTGCAGATATTATCAAAGTTTCAGATGAGGAATTAGAGTTATTAACTGGTGAAACAGATTTAATAAAAGGTTCAAAGGAATTATCAAAAAATGGTGCGACTTTAGTACTGATTTCACTTGGAGAAAAAGGATCATTTTATAGAAAAGGTGATATTTATGGATTAGTTGAACCTTACAAAGTTAAAGCAATAGATACAAATGGAGCAGGGGATTCCTTCTTTGGTGCATTACATTATAAATTAATAGGAAAAAGTTTAGCAGATATTGAAAAAATGACAAGAGAAGAAATTGAAGATATCATTAAATTTGCTAATGTAGCAGGAGCTATTACAACAACAAGAAGTGGTGCTATATCAGCATTACCAGAATTAAAAGAAATTGAAAATATAATGTTATAGTATAATATATATAAGTTGCAATAATAACTTTATATTACAATTAATTATAAATATTAATAATATGTTGTGAAATCTTTAATGCAACTTATATAGTACAAAAATAGTTTACTTTAATAGTATTTAATTTATAGATAATACTATTAAGAGTAAACTATTTTTTTATTCTATATCGTTATTCCTTTATTACGTTTGGAAAGGGTATATGTATAAAAAATAGTGATTTAATACTGAAATTTTTGAGAGAAAGTTACATAATAAGAAAAATATAAATAAATATAAAAGTAAAATATTATATAATGTTTATATAACAGTGGTATTTTAAATGTGTTGAGATTATAAATTTAATAATAATTAAGGATAAGGTAGTAAGATTTATGAAGTACAAAGTTATTTGTTTAGGAAACAATATAGAGTTAAAGGAGAGTAGTCCAGCACTTTCTTTTTTAGAAGATAATAATATTAATTATTATAGAGTAGATAATGATATTATAGAAGTAATTTATTTAGATAAATTAGAAAATTACAATTTCAAACAAAATAGAGGAGAAACTATATTATTAGTTAATAAAATAACTAATAATAATATAATTAAAATTAAAAGCTTGATTAGAGAAAAGAATATATTAATAGTTGCAGGGGAGAATTTAACAGAAGAAGAATTTAAAAATACGCTTTTTATAAGTGCTTTAAAAAATGGGGAAAAGATAAAATTAAGAATGTTAATAACAATAATTTCTAATGAAAGTATTTTATATAAAATAAAAAGTGGAAAGTATGAAAATTATGCAATTATAGGCGAAGAGGATGTTAATAACCCAGTTGGTGGAATGATTTTAAATATATTAAATAATTTATTATTTTTAAATAATAGTAAAAACTATATAGTTACAATATATTCGAAAAATGAATTTGATTTGCAAGATATTAGTTATATAGAAGATGCTATTAAAGAATATATAGATATAAACTGTAATTTAACTTTTAATCAAGTAACAAAATTAAATTATGGGAATATTGTCGATTATTTTATTACAGGGGAAAAATTATTTAAATAACTTAAATAATTATTTAAAAACTTTGAAAAATTGTATTTGATGAATAAAAATAATAAAATCCTTTTGTAGAGAGAACATTATACGAATTTACGAATTAATGTTAAAAAATAAACAAAGGAGAAGATAGTGTGTTAGGAATTATAAAAAATACAATAACAGATAATGCAATTTTAGGAGCAATTTTTTCATCAATATTTATTATTTTATTAGGTTTTTATTTAAGAAAGAAAGAGATATTAAATTCAGTTGCATCTAAGATGCTTACTAAAGTTGTTCTTTCCGTTTCACTACCAGCATTAGCATTTACAGCTTTTATGAAGGATATAAACGGAAAGCAATTAAGAGAAGGTTTAAGTATATTAGTATGGGGATTTGCAATTTATATTATTTTAATTCCAATTACTAAGTTTATTTATTTAAAAGTAAAGGGAGATAAGCAAGACGTATACAGAGTTTTAACTATATTTGGTTCAACTACATTCTTTTCTACTCCAATTATTGCTGTAGTTTATGGTGTAGTAGGAGTAATGTATGCAAATATATTTAATATTGCTTATAGAGTATTCTTGTATTCATATGCATTTATTAAAATGTCAGGAGCAAAAATGGACAAGGATAATTTCAAGAAGAATATGAAGGAAATTTTCTTAAATCCAATTATTATTGCAACATTTTTAGGATTATTTATTTGGCTATTCCAAGAAAATTTACCACAAGTAGCGGTTCAAGTTAAGGGAGAAGTAAAAGAAGTTGCTTTCTTAAGAATTGACCAAACAATTCCATGGTTATATAAACCACTTACTTATTTAAAAACATTAGCATCACCACTTGCTTGGTTATCAATAGGGTCTACTTTAGCAGAAGTACCATTCAAGAAAGCCGTATCACAAAAAGATGCTTGGGTATACAGTGTAATTAAAGTTATGTTAGTACCAGTATTGAATTTAGTATTATTAATGGTATTAAATAAATTAAACATTTTACCAGTTTCATTTGAAGGTTTAGCAGCAACTGTTATAATGATGGCAGCACCAACTGCTACAGTGGCAGCAGCATATGCTATTAGTTATGATAGAGAAGCATTATTTACATCAAATTGTTCATTATTATCTACTGTATTTGCAGTATTTGCAATGCCAGTTTGGATAGTTATTTTAGAAGTTATAAAAAGTTTAGGAATATTTTAGAGTTAAGTAGCTGATGATAAAGGAGATTAATTATGGTTAAATTAGTTTGTTATGGAGTAAGAGAAACAGAAGTTCCATATTTTGAAGAAATAAATAAAAAATTCGGGTATGATATAAAACTAGTTACATTGGGACTAAATCATGAAAATGTTAAAGAAGCTATTGGTGCTGAAGCTGTCATGGTTAGAGGAAATTGTATGGCAGATAGACAAAATCTAGAATTACTTAAAGCAAATGGACTTAAATATTTATTAACAAGAACTGTAGGTTTTGATCATGTTGATTTAGAGGCAGTTAAGGATTTAGATTTAAAATGTGCTAGAGTACCAGGCTATTCACCAAATGCAATTTCAGAACTTGCAGTTTCACTAGCAATGATGTTATTAAGACACACTGCTTATACAGTAAACAAAACTAGAGAAAAGAATTTTACTGTGGATGCATTTATGTTTAGTAAAGAAATTAGAAATTGTACTGTAGCAGTTTTAGGAGCAGGAAGAATTGGTTTAACAACAGCTAAGTTATTTAAAGGATTAGGAGCAAGAGTTATTGCATATGATGTATATCAAAGTGATGCAGCTAAAGAAGTTGTTGAATTTATGGAATTAGATGAGTTATTAAAACAAGCAGACATTATTTCAGTACATATGCCATACATTAAAGGTGTAAATTATCATATGATTAATGATGAATTTATAGGCAAAATGAAGGATGGAGCTATTTTAGTGAACACAGCTAGAGGGGAAGTTCAAGACATAGAAGCCATTGTTAGAGGAATTGAAAGTGGAAAACTTGGCGGTTTTGGTACTGACGTTTTAGAAGGAGAATCACAAATATTCTTTAAAGATTTAAAAAATCAAGAATTATCTAATGAAGTTTTTGAAAAGTTAATCAGCTTATATCCTAAAGTGTTATTAACACCACATATGGGTTCTTATACAGATGAAGCATTAAGTAACATGATTGAATTTTCATATGAAAATTTAAGAGACTACTTAAATGAAGGAACATGCAAAAATAGCATAGCATAAAAAATTGAATAAAATAAATGAGACTATATTATAAAGTACAATTAACGAAAATTGTATTATAATATAGTCTTTTATTTTTTTATAATAAAGTGGAATTTATATATAATTTATATTAAAATATATTTCGACATAGTTTTTAAATTTTTTTAATAACCCTAAATAAAATAGATACTTTGTTCTAAGGAGTAACAAATGAAGATTAATATAAAAAGGAAAATTACATTTGAAAAACAATTAATTGCTATAGCTTTATTAATAACTTCTTTGCCATTAATTTTATCATATACTAATTTATTATTTTCTAAGTTGGAGGATATTGAAAATAATACCAAAACAGAATTACAAGAAATTGCTAATTATATTGGTGGAAGTGATTTAGTAAAAAATAAGTTGGAATTTAGACAGAATGATTATACAATACAAAAGTATACTAAAGATATTATAAGAAATTTTAAAGATATCGATATAATTGTAATTGCAGATATTACAGGTGAAAAATATTCACATCTTGATGAAAATCAAATTGGTGAAAAATTTATTGGAAAAGATAAAAAAGATGTATTAGAAAGTGGTGAAATGTACTATTCTTTAATGCAAGGATCTATGGGAAAAACTTTAAGGTGGTTTCAACCAATTTATAATAAAGACAAGCAAGTGGGATTTGTTATGGTTGGAAAGTATTACAAAGATATAGTGATAATAAATTCCAAGATAAAAATTACATATACAATACAATTTATTCTTATATTAGGAATAGCAATTATAGCTTCAAAGCTACTTGCAGTTAAAGTAAAAAAAGCTATGCATAATATGGAGCCATATGAAATAAGTAAGCTATATAGTGAAAAAAAGATAATCTTAAATACTGTAAATGAAGGAATAATAGCACTAAATAAGAATAATGAAATAACTGAAATAAATAGAATTTGTTATGAATTAATAGATGGATTTGATGCTGAAAAGGTGATTTCAAAGTTAGAAAAGTATATAAATTCTCATGATGAATTTGAAATGAAGGAATTTATAATACAAGGAAAGAAGCTATTTATAAGTATTAAGAGTATAAAAAATCATAAAGAGTATTTAGGAGCAGTTATTACATTAATAGATAAAAATAATATAAGTAAACTTGCTAAAGAAATAACTGGAGTAGACCAAGTAATTAAAAATCTGAGAGCAAATGTACATGAGTTTAAAAACAATTTATATGTAATCTTAGGATTATTACAGTTGAAAAAGTATAATGATGCAGAAGAATATATTTTGAAAATTAGGCAAATACAAAAGAATAATTCAGATAAATTTAATAATATTGATGATTATTATGTAAGAGCTTTATTGTTAAGTAGAGAGTTAGTAGCTAAAGAAAGAAAAATTACGTTAATTTTAACAGAAGAGTCATTTTTATTTGAAAATCATAAAATTGTAGACTCTTTAGATTTGATAACTATTATAGGTAATTTGATTGAGAATGCTTTTGAAGCTTGTTCACAAAGTGATAAAAATAACATGTTTGTAAAAATTTCATTATATGAAGATGATAAAATTATTGAAATTCAAGTTGAAGATAATGGAATAGAAATAAATAAAGATATAAGAGAAAGTATTTTTAATGAAGGTATATCTTCTAAAGGAGGGGAAAGAGGTACAGGTCTTTATTTAGTAAAAAATAGGGTTGAATTATATAATGGAAAAATAGAGATTGATGAATTTAGACATTCAAAAGTATTTGTTATAATAATTTCTAAAGGAGAAAACGAATGATAAAGGTTTTAATTGTTGAAGATGATCCAATGGTAGCATTGATAAATAAGACTTATTTAGAAAAAATTCAGGGTATAAAAATTTTTGGACCAGCAATATATGAAAAAGAAATAATAGATATAATAGAAAAAGAAGAGATTGATTTAATATTATTAGATGTATTTTTACCAGAGAAAAGTGGTATAGAAATATTAAAAAGTTTACGAAGTAAAAAATATATTCAAGATGTTATTATGATAACAGCTGCTAATAGTGTAGAAGAATTAAAGATGTCATATGCTTATGGAGTTGTTGATTATTTAATTAAACCATTTGAATTTAAAAGATTTGAAGAAGCGATTAATAAATATAAAATGAAGAAGAATATACTATCTAAGAAAGTTAAAGTAAATCAAGAACAACTAGATTCTATTTTTGTTAATACAGCAAATGAAGTATTATTACCAAAAGGTTTAAATAAAAGAACTTTGGATAAAATTATAAGCTTTTTGAAAGAAAGTGATAATAAGGTTTGGACATTAAGAGAAATATCTTATGAATTAAGTATTAGTAATGTAACTATAAAAAAATATATGGACTATCTTGAAAGTATAAACAGTGTATGGGTTGAAATGAATATGGGTAATATAGGAAGGCCGGAAATGAAGTATTACATAAATTTATAGAATAAAATATGGAATAAAAGAATTATTATGGTATAATGGTACAAAAAAGAAATATAGATTCATTTATTGAGGGGGAACTATAATGAATTTTAAAAAGCATAAATTTTTAGGATTTTTAGGATTAATATCATTAATAGGACTTAAAGGATTCATTACTGAAAATTATTTATGGTGTATATTTTTTATTAACTTTGCATGGTTTACATTTTTTTATGAAAATAGCATAGTATATAAAAATAATAAAGCTTTAGCTTAGAGATTTATTTTAGCTCACTAGAACGTTTTTTCAACGTACTTGTGAGCATATTTTTTTATTCTTTATGAAATTATATGGTTGAAATATCTGTGAATAATTTGAAAAATACTGTATTTCAAAGAGGTTATTAGTACCCTTAAAGAATAAAAAACAAAATAAATTTGCCTGTCAGGTTTTTCTCATATACGTTGGAAAAGGCAGATGCGTAAAAAAATCCACGGTTCTACAGTGGTCTGGATGACTTTTTTGTTCTTTATTTATAGGTATCTAAGTAAACGTAGTATAATATTTTTTCATTAAAGACACATACTAAGATTAATTGGAATAATTAAAGAAATATTATGGAGAGTGAAATGAAGATTTTAAAAAAATTATTAATATTTATTATGTTTTTAATTATAATAATGGTTTTACCAATAGAAATTTCTAAGAATAATACATTTGCTAATTCAAATTTTAGTAAAAAATATCCTGTTAAAATAGGTGTATTTCTACATAGTTCTAATGAATATATTTCTCTTGTAAAACAAAATTTAGAAGCTATTCAAAAAGAAAATCAAGATAAAGTTGAATTTACTTTCTTTGATGCAAAGGAAAATCAGGCTATACAAAATGCAAGCATTGATAAAGCTCTTACAGAAAATTTTGATCTTTTAATTGTAAATTTACATACCATAAAATTAGATAAAGTAGGGGATACTTTAGACAAAATAATTAAGACTAATATACCATTAATTTTATTTAATGAACCGGATGAAAATCTGATAAAATTTGTTAGGCCTTATGGTGTTTTTATAGCAACTTCTGGTAAGGAATCAGGTATTCTAGAGGGAAAAATTCTTGTAAATGAATGGGAGAAGCATAAAGAAGTTATAGATAAAAATGGTGATAGCATATTGCAATATATTATGTTAAAAGGCAGAGTTGGCAATCCATTAGTAGATGAAAGAATAAAGTATTCTATTTTAACACTTAATGAAGCTGGAATAAAAACAGAAGAACTTATATCAGTCCATGGTGAGTGGGATAAAAATATAGCTAAGAAGGCTATTGAATCTTTATTTTTAAAATACGGTAACAAAATTGAAGCAATAATTTCAAATAATGATGCTATGGCAATAGGAGCTATTGAAGCTTTACAGGGATATGGATATAACAAAGGTGACAAATCAATGTCTATTCCAGTTGTTGGAATAGACGGCATAGATGCTGCAAAAGATTTAATACAAAAGGGGTTTATGACAGGTACTGTTATTCAGGATCCTTATGCTAATGCTAAAGCTCTTTATGAGGTTGGAATGAATTTAGCTTGTGGAAAACCTCCTCTTGAGAATACAAATTATAAATTTGATGATAAAGGAGTTGTAATTCGATTGCCGTACAAAGAATATAAAAAGTAATAAAAATTGAAGAACAAGTATTAAGACAAGAATTAAAAAATAATTTGATAACTACCATAAAAATATATATCGTTTGTTTTTATTTTTATGGTAATTTTAGAAGTATATTATATTAATAATATGAACAATAAATATAAAAATCAGAGGAGATTTTATGAGAACAAAAAATATTATAGTATTACCATATGATAATAATTGGGTACTTGAATTTGAAAAAATAAAAAGTGAGTTGATGTTAGTTATTAGTGATTATGTTATATATATTGAACATGTTGGAAGTACATCAATTGATGGAATGTCAGCTAAACCTATTATTGATATTGATGTTGTTATCCCTGATTATAAGTATTTTGAAAAAGTGGTTGAGAGATTATCAACTATAGGATATGAGCATGAAGGTGATTTAGGAATTAAGGATAGAGAGGTATTTAAATATACTAATAAACCTCATTTAATGCAACATCATTTATATGTATGTCCTGAAAATTCAAAAGAGCTTAAACGACATATTTTGTTTAGAGATTATTTGCGAAAGCATAAAGAGGATGTTATAAGATATAGCAAAGTAAAAGAAGAAGCAGCTTTGCTTTATCCTACAGATATAGATAGTTATATTAAATATAAAAGTCCATGCATAGAAGAAATATATATAAAATGTGGATTATAAATATAATATAAGGCACATTCAAATAAATAACTAAGTCAGTATGCTAGTTTATTTTGTGAACTAATTCTTTTTTGGAATTTACTAATAGATTAACTATTAGTATAGCCTAAGTCATTGTATTTCACAAAATATTTGTCGCATCTTTCAATTGTTATTTATTTTCATATGCCAAAATTAAAAAATAAGACCTAAAAGAGTAGGGTTAATTATCTTTTAGGTCCATTTTTATACAATATATTAATTAAATTTAATTCAATATTATTAAAATTTATATTTATAGCATAATAATAATTTTTAGAATAAAGCTGTTGTTAGAATATTTTATAAGAAAAATAAGAATGGCAATAAGAACCAAGCATTATTAAATCCATATCCATATCCACAACAATTTCTATATCTAGAATAGTTATTACAACAACAATTGCAATAACAGTTACAACAATTTCTCATAATTCATTACTCCTTTGTTCATCATTATCATTTGTTATATTAATAATGTATGAATTCAATTAAAATATGTTACATAAAATTAGCATAATTGATCAGAGATTTTTATTATAAATTTAAAATTTCTACTTTGGCTTCTTATAGTATCAATAATTTTCTATTATTTTATATAAAGTAATTATTAGAATCAAACCTAAAAATTTAATAAAAAACTAGGTCGGGAAAAAGTCGGGAAAATAAGAAAAACATCAGTGGTTTAATTATCTTAAACACTGATGTTTACTACAATGGTGACCCATACGGGAATCGAACCCATGATTTCACACTAATATAAGAATAAATGTATATAAGTATTTATAAATATAGTGATACTAACACTATAAGTAATTTTATATCTATAAATATCTATAATGTTGTTAAAAAATGTTGTTAAAATGTTGTTAAATTATTTCTAATATATCAACTGATTTTTCTTTCTGTTTTTTTAATACATGTGTGTAAATATCAGCTGTTATTCCGATATCACCATGTCCGAGCAAAGTTGAAACAGTTTTTAGTGGGATATCGTTTTCGAACTGTTTTGTAGCATAAGTATGTCTAAGAGTATGAAATTTTTTATGTGGTATATCTATATTTTTTAAAAATTTTGCCCAAGTTTTATCCAGGTTTCCAGCATTAATAAAATTACCGCGTTCGCTTAAAAATAGATAATCTAAATTTTTAGTGGAGTAACTTTCTCCAGCTTTAAACTTTTCTTCGTTTCTTATAAGTTTAGCTTTTTTTATTATGGATTTTAGTGAGTTTGGAAGTGGTATATCTCGAATTGAATTTTTTGTCTTAGGTTCTTGAACAATAGTTTGTTTTGTTTTAATATTATTTTCGTCAAATATAGCAGTAGTTGCTATAGTTCTTCTTATGTGAATTTCATTATGTTTAATATCAATATCACTTTCTTTCAAGGCAATAACCTCACCTCGTCTCATTCCAGTAGCAAGTGAGAATAAAGAAATATACTTAATTTTGCAATCATCAGAATTCAGCATTTTGTTCAGTTCATCATCTGTAAAAATTTCAACTTTTTTAGCAATAGCTTCGCTTCTTTTTTCTTTTGGTAATGAAATTTTATTACCTGAACATGGATTATTAACTATATAGCCACAATCCACACAATAGTTAAAAAACTTTCTGATAAATTTATTTAAATAACTTATCTGCGAACTACTCTTTTTTTGTTTTTTAAACAAATCATTATAATAACGTTGAATAGACATAGGCTCGATTTTATCTATACTTATACATGCAAGAGGAGAATCATTTATATAATTTCTATATAGGCCTTCATATCTTGCAAATGTAGTAGGTTTTATGTCAGACATTTTAACCACTTCAAAAAGCCATGAGTTAAATGTTTGTGCAAACCATAGAGTTTTAGTGTCTTTTAAACCTAAAATTTGTTTATTTATATATTCTTGTTTTTTTTGATTAGCTTCCTTCTTAGTTTTACCAGTAAAAAATTTAGTTTTACGTTTACCTGTTGCATCCCTTCCAATCTCTAAAGAGACTCTATAATACTCTTTACCATTTACTTTGTAATTGGGGCCACTTTTAGCCATATTAATCAACTCCTTTAGCTAATATCCTTTCTTATAATTCCCAATCCATTATTGAAATATAAAACTATATCATCACATTCACAATAAATACCATGTTTCCTTTTATGATACTGTATAGATTCATCAAAAAAAGAATCTGTTATTGTTAGATATTCAGCAATCTCATATCTATCATTAGCTCCGGATTTAATAGCTGCAACTATATGCGATATACTACATAATCTCTCAATAGCTTTAGCATGAGCTATTGCTTCTTGTTTAGCATTGCTTATATCTTTTAAATCTGTTATATTTCCTACAGTAGTTTTAAAGTGTCCATGGTACTCTTCGGCGTAGATGCAGGCTTTTTCTGCGATTGTAGTAAGTTTCTTACTTAGCCCTATTTTATTTCCTTTACACAGACCTAGTGCTTTTGATTTAAAATATTTTTCAACCACAATAATATTATCTTTTTCACTTTCAGCTAGTAGTCTCTCGAATTTATTCATACGCCAACACCCTTTATAGTTCGTCTAAATCTTCTTTCATAAGTTTTTGTTGTTCTTCATCACTGGCAAAATCATTATGAGCAGCAATTGGTATATTATTAATTTTAGATATTTTTCTACTCTTATTTGTTATTTCAGATACTTTAAACTTTATAAAAGAATCTACACATTTTTGAAGATCTTTAATATCCAGTTCTGATATTTCATATTGTGCATCATTAGCATCTAAAATAATATTACCTTCTGAATCACATATAATATTAAAGTTTAGATTACACAAGTACTGTTCTATTAAATACCCAAGTTGATTTTTAGATTGACTTTTAGGAATGTCTGAATCAAAAAAATCACTTATAGATACGTCTAAAGCATTAGCTAACTTTTGAAGTGTTTCACTTGTTGGACTACTTTTATCATTTTCTAAATCGCTAATAGTTGACTTAGAAAGTCCAGTAAGTTCATTGATTTTCATCATTGAATACCTTTTATTTTTTCTTATATTACGTATATTTTCACCTAATGACATAATTATTACTCCTTACATAAAGTATTGTTTACCGTACTTTTATTATACCATTGCGTTCGGGAAAGTAAACCTGTAAATTAAAGAAAATTAAAGCAAATTAGAGCAAAAACCTTAAAACATAGAATAAGTTCGCCAAAAAGGTAAAAAATGTTCGTTTTTACGGTAAAATACTGCTTGTCTTATGTTCGGTAAACAGGTAATATTATATACAGGAGGTGGACATAATGAAGAACAAAATCCATACAATTATTAAAGAAAAAGGATTAAAGATAAGCTATGTCTTAGATAAAGTCGGACTTGCTAAGTCGTCATTTTATGATATTATGAATGGAAAATCTATTCCTAGTTTAGCGAACGCAAGAAGAATTTGTGAAGTTTTAGAAAGAAATTTAGATGATGTATTTCCAGAAGAGTTTAAAAAGGAGGACGTACTGTAATGAAATTACACGAGATACTACAAGAAATATTAGGGACATTAAAAAATAGTCAGCCTAAAGCAACAATGACTGTTATTGAATGTTCTGAGTATATGAATGTAAGTAAGGATAAAATCAGGGAGTTAGTTAATAAAGTTAATACAGATTTTCCATACTTTAAAGTTGGTGCAAAAGTTTTAATTGACAAGACTAGATTAGATTTATGGATAGAGAGTATAGCAAAAGAACATAGAAAATTATAAATGAATAAATTAGGAGGAAGAAAAATGAATGAATTAATAATAAGGCCTGTAGATTTTTTAGGAGACCAATTGATAGCAATAAAAAATGAGGAAACAGGAAAAATTTATACCGGAGTAAGTTATATATGCAAAGGAATAGGGTTTACTAAAGGTCAAAAAGATAGACAAGTAAAGAATATTCAGGAAGACGAAATCTTAAATAGGGGGTGCCTGAAATTTGAAGCAGGGGTAATTGATCCTAATAATGAGGTTCTAGCAATAGAATTAGATTTTTTGCCACTATGGTTAGCAAAGATTTCAATTACTCCGAACATGAAAGAAGAACAACCTCAGGTTGCTAAGAAATTAGTAAATTATCAATTAAAGGCTAAAGATATACTAGCTCAAACATTTATTCATAACAAACCAACTTGTATAGAAGATATTTTAATATCTAGTTTACAGGAAATGAAAGCAATTAAGGGTGATGTAGAAGCTATAAAACAAGCAAATGTAGAAACCAAAGAAGAAATACAAGGAATAAGAGATGCAGTTACATTAGAACCTAATCAATGGAGAAAAGATACAGCAGCTTTAATAAATAAAATTGCTAATAAGCTAGGAGGGTTTGAACATATTAAACCAGTTAGAGAAGAAGCATATAGGCTTTTGAATAATAGCTATGGTGTAAATCTTAAGATTAGGCTTTTAAATAAACAAAAGAAAATGGCATTAGAAGGTACACCAAAGTATAAAGTTAATAAAATTAATTACTTAGATGTTATAGCAGAAGATAAGAAACTTATTAATGGCTATATAAACATTATTAGTAAGTTAGCAATTAAATATGGGGTTGGAGGTTTACAGAATAAATAAATTGTAAGGAGGTAATTATGGTATTTCAGTTTCTAAAACAGCTTAAAGCAAATGTAACAGAAGAAGAATTTAAGGAGATTTTAGAAGCAACAGACCAAGATATTAAATTTAACAGAATTGGGTTTGGTAAAAAAACTAATTCTAGAACCTATATAAAAATTTGCACAAGATGTGCAAGATTGATTTTAAGAATTGGAGGTAAATATGGGGAATATCTTAGCAATAAATAAAATTACAGATGATATAAAAAAAGCGAAAGAAATAACTAATAAAGTCATTTATAGAGGAACTAAAGAATGTAGAAGATTTGGAGATATTCTACAGGAGGAAATAGACAAGATAAAAGAAGAAGCTACCAAGGACACCGGCAAGTAGTCCAAGATAGCACAACAAATAATTCAATTAGATTATATCACATATTGGAGGGATAGCAATGGTAAGTCTTAAAATATTAAAACAAAAGTCAGCAGTAGTTAATAGCATAGTAGAAGATGTAGTAAATGAATTATCAGTTAAAAACCCAGAACTGGGCGAGGACTTAGAAAATAATCATGGTGAACTTTATTCTATGATTTTAGATTTATCTGAGACTTTAGATGTTCTTACCTCAGATATAGAAAAATAAGGAGGATTTTATTATGGAAAATACATTATTAAAACAAGATTTACAAGAGGAAAGAAGAGAAGGTTTTAAAATAGAAAATTTAGAAGGTGCAACATGGGCTTTTAGAAAGCTTAGAGCAATAGAAAATAAGAAGGCAGAAATTAAGGCTATAGCAGATGAAGAAAAAGCAAGGATAGATTCATGGGAACAACAAGAAATCAAGCAATATGAAGCTGATAAAGAATATTTTGAAGGTTTACTAAGTTCTTATTATGTTGATGAAAAAGCAAAAGATAAGAAGTTTAAGTTATCTACACCATATGGAAAAGTTAACAGCAGAAAATCTAAAAAATGGATTTATGAAGATGAAGAAACATTAAAGAGTTATATTAAGGAAAATGAAATAGAAGCTATTAAAGTTAAAGAGGAACTTAATAAAACAGCTCTTAAGAAGATTTGTAAAGATGGAGTTAATACTGAAACAGGTGAAATACTTCCAGGAGTAAGAATTGAAGAAACTGAAACTATTACAGTTAAAGCAGAGTAAGGAGTTGATTTTGTGAATTTGCAACAAAAATTAATAGAAATAAGAAAAGATGTAGTTGAGTTTACTAAAGATACAAAAGGATATGGATATCAATATGTTAGTGGAAGTCAAGCTATAAGAAAAATTAGAACCAAGATGGACGAGTTAGGAGTTCTATTAATTCCTTCATGTGTTGGTTTAGATAACCATGAAACTTTTGATTACACAAATGATAAAGGAAAGGAAAAAACTGATTTTATAGTTAATGGAGATATGACTTATACATGGCAAAATGCAGATAATCCAGAAGAAACAATATCAGTGCCATGGAAGTATTATGGTGCTCAAGATGATATATCTAAAGCTTTTGGTTCGGCATTAACTTATTCAGAAAGATATTTCATTCTTAAGTTTTTTCAAGCACCAACAGATGGTGATGATCCAGATGGTAGAAATACAGGAAATAGAGCAGTAACTAGGAAGTCATCTTCAAATAAAACTTATAAGTGTAAATGCTGTGGTTCTAATGTACCAGAAAATGTTGCTAAGTATAGCTATCAAAAATTTGATAAACAAATACTTTGCATGGATTGTCAAAAGAAAAATAAGTAGGTGAAACCAAATGAATGAAGGGTGGATAAAACTTCATAGGTGTTTATTTGAAAAAGCAATATGGCAAAACTCTACACCAGAGCATAAGACCATTCTTATCACCCTTCTAGGAATGGCTAATCATTCTGGTAGAGAATGGGAGTGGAAGGGTAAACAATTTAAGGCTGAACCAGGTATGTTAGTAACTTCACTTGAAAGTATTTGTAACAAGTGTGGTAAAGGAATTTCAATACAAAATGTACGTAGTGCATTAAAAAAATTTGAAAATTACGAATTTCTAACACAGGAAGTAACAAAGACAGGAAGGCTTATAACCATAGTAAATTGGGGGCTTTACCAAGTTGGAAAAGATGAAGGTAACAAACAAACTAACAAAGAGGTAACAAACGACCAACAAAGCACTAACAAAGAGCCAACAAAGAGCCAACAAAGAGCTAACAAAGAGGTAACAACTAACAAGAATGATAAGAATATAAAGAATAATAATAATGACAAAGAATATGAAGAAGGAAAAGAAATATACACAACTCAACTCCCCCTTTCTTTTCCTACTCCGATTCATGAATTAATATTTAATCAATTTGGAGATGTTACTTATAAAACATGGTTTATAGATTCAACAATAGAAACTATAGATCAATGTGTAACTATAACTGTTAAAGAAAAATTTAGGCAACAGGTAATACAAGATAGATTTTTAGATGCTATAAAAATGTTAACTAATAAAGAAGTTGTAATTAAAGAAGGTAAATAATATGTATATACAGTGCATGGAGGATTGATATGAAAATTAATGAATTAAAACCAAGAATACAAGCAATGTCAAAAGCATTACTAGATGATAATTTTAATCAAGCAGATAGTGTTAAATCATTAAAAAAAGAATTTAAAGATATTCCAACTAAAGATTTAGTTTATATTTTCAAGGAAACTAAAGAAGAATGGTGCAAAAAATGTGCTGAATTAACAAAAGATGATAGAGAAAAGATTAAAGCTAAAAATAAGGCTTATAAAGAGAAACAAAAAACAAGTAATGCAATTATACCTAAAGAAGTAGAAAAGCCTGTAGAAACTAACAAGAAGGTTATAGAAGATACCTTTAGGATTATCTCTAAAGAAATAACTTTAGAAGGAAAGTTTGGAATATATAAAATAACTAAAAATGGTGTACAAGCAGGTAAAGAATATTTTAAGGACTTAGAAACATTGGAAGCTTACAAGAAAGAAGAGTTAAAAGCATTTAATGCTAGGATAGAAGAATTAAAAGCAACTTTTGCTTATATGTAAAGTACGTACTTGTCAGATTAAGTGAAGGGTATATTAAATTTGAGAAATATAAACAGTGAAAATACTTATGAAGTTGATTTAAGCAAATACAACGGTACAGAAGTAACAGCGTTAGTCGAGTATGGAAATACTTATGAAGTTGAAACATATGACGGAAGTGAATATACAGTATTTAAAGACGAGTTAATTGTAAAGAATGTGGAGGAATAAAATATGGATTTAACATCAATAGAAAATTTTAGAAAGCAAAACAAAATAACTACAAGAAAGTTTGCTGAAATGTGTAAAATAGCACCTTCCAGATACTGTGATTTGAAATTTAATAGAGAAAATCCTACAGTGCAAGAAGGAAGTAATATAATCAATGCAGTTGTAAAAATAAAAAAGCTTGGGAATGAAACACTTGTAAAAGTTGAAGAAGGCACAAATGGTGGATTTGACTTCTATTGTCAGTGTGGTAATTATTTATCTAATGTAAAGGATAAAACTATTAATTATTGCCCAAAATGTGGACAAAAACTTGATTGGGATTAGTTCGTAATTCTAAAACTAACTATATCTATAAATATGACTGTATTTATAGTATAGAAAGATAACTTATTACACATCATAATATCAATAAATACTAGATAACTATATTAAGAATATATAGTATGTTAAGTAAAGAATGAATGAGGCTTGATGTTATGAGAGTTGAGACAGTTATTAGTAAACAGATTAAAAGAAGATATATTTTAATAGATGACAATGGAGAAATTGTAGAACCAGTATTAAAATTTCTTAAGTATAGAGATAATATTGGAAATGCTAGAAATACACTAAGAGCTTATTGTTATCATTTAAAATTATACTTTGAATTCTTAAATCAAATTAATGTTAATTATTTAAATATAGATATTGATCAAATGGCTAAATTTATAGGATGGCTTCAAACTCCTGAAGGAGTTTATAACGTTAGTTATCTTAATATTCAAGAAAGTAAACGTAACAATAGAACAATTAATACAATTATTAATACTGTGTTATTATTTTATGATTATTTATTAAGACATGATGAATCTCAAATATCTATATTAGGAAATTTAAAAGAAAAGATGTCATATTCAAAGCGTGGATATAAAGATTTTTTATATCACATTAATAAAGATAAAGGTTTTATGGCAAACATAATTAAACTTAAAGTTCCAAAATCAAAGCCAAAGACATTAGATAAACAACAAATTCAAACCATATTAAATAATTGCACTAATGTACGAGATTATTTCCTTTTAAGATTACTATGGGAGAGTTCAATCCGAATAGGCGAAGCCTTAAGTTTGTGGATAGAAGATTTTAATATCTCAGAAACAAAAATTGAAATAAAAGATAGAGGTGAACTTGAAAATTATTCTGAAATAAAAACAGTTAATAGTCCAAGATGTATTGATGTTAGTTGTGAACTGATGAATGACTTTATGAATTATATTGCTGAAATGCATGATGATAATGTAAATACAAATTTTGTGTTTATTAAACTAACGGGAATAAATAAATATAAACCTATGGAATATCAAGATGTTGTATCTCTCTTTAATAGATTAAAAAAGAAAACTAAAATAGATGTTAATCCTCACATGTTAAGACATTCTTCACTTACCGAATTGAAAAGATTAGGATGGGAAGCTGAATTCTTAAGAATTCGAGCCGGACATAAACATATTCAAACAACGTTACAAATGTACATCCATCTTAGCGACGATGATTTAAGAAAGGAATGGGAAGAAGTTGAGAAGAATATGAAGATTAAATCTAATAGGAGTGATACAAGTGAATTTGAATAATTTAAGTAATGGAATTTCAAGTTATTTATATGATTTAGATGAACCTTGGAGTGCTGATATATGGAATTTACAAGACTTGCTAAAAGAAATATATAATCCAAAAAAAATTAAATTATCAGGTAGCTTGAATTTTACTATATTAAAAAATGAAAATTTAAAAAAAGAAATAAAAATTTTTCTGTCAAAAAGAATTAGGAATAGAATCGTAACCGCAGGTTCAATTGAATATAAGTTTAAAGTTTATAATAATTTATTTGAATTTATGTCTAAATATAAAAAATATAAAACATGTATAGACATTGACTATTTAAAAATAGATATTGAGTTGAACAGTTATTATATAGATAAAAAAATTTCAAAATCAGATATAAAGAGTATTAACTCCACACTTAGGCAACTTAAGAAATATTGGTTAGAAACATATGATACCCGAAGTGAATACGAGAAGGATTTGTGGGATATTAGGAAGATAAATCCTAAGAAGGTTTCTTTAAGTCAATCAAAGTATCATTTGAACTTTACAGAAGTTCCTGAACCATATAAAAATTTAGCAAAAAAATATATGAGAGTATATATACACAAAGATAGTTTTGGATATTGTGAAAAAAGATTATATAGTATTAGAGTATTTTTTACATTTATTTTTGAATCTCATAACGATTGGGTCGATTTAAAATTATTACAAAGAAAAGATATTGAAAATTTTATTGAATGGGTTCACGAATGGTTTAAGAATAGAGGTACTCAAAGAATCGATATGCAAGTGTGGAATGTTTTAATAGATGCTAAAAATTTCGTTGAATACATTCAATTAGCAGAATATGAGGAAGCTCCATCTAAATTGGTAAATAGATTATTTTTTAAAGAAGATAGACCTTCTAAACCAATTTGGAATTTAAACAATGAAAAATATATACCTCAAAATATATTGCATCAATTAGAAGAAAATATTGAGTATCTTGATAGTGCATATATTCCTATAGTTATTATATTACGTGCAACCGGATTAAGAATTAGTGATGTATTAGGTATAAGATATAACAAATGTCTTGAATTAATAAATGATGGATGGTACGTCGTAATGGATATTAGTAAGACTAAAATTGAGAATCATAGAATTCCAATTACAAAAGAAGTAGCTTTCATATTACAAGAACAAATAAAGATTGCAGAAAAACTTTATGAAATGAAAGAAAATCCTAATAAATATATTTTTGTCAGAGAATCAGGGGTGCGTGCTGGGCTACCGCCGTCAGCGAGATCGCTTGAACTTGCTTTAAATAAATTGGCAAGAGAAAGAAATATAGTTGATGATAATGGGAAGGTTTTTCACTTTAAGAATCACGCATTCAGGCATACCAAAGCGGTTGAACTTATAAACAATGGAATGAATTTATTACATGTTCAAAAGTGGTTGGCACATTTAAGTCCTGAAATGACATTAAAATATGCTCAATTATTAGATACTACATTGAGAAAGTCGTGGGAAGCAGTAATGCAATCGGGTTTATTTAGAATAAATACCGATAATGGTGCAATTGAAAAAATTGATTTAAATATAGAAAATAGTGATTTAATTGAATGGGAATATATACGAAAAAATTTAGATGCTGTTAGAATCCCGTTGGGATATTGTTTAAAACCTAATAAAGTTCAATGTAATCATCAACTAAATCCTTGTTTAACATGCAGTAATATGTGCACTAGTCCCGAATTTATTCATGAGTTTGAAATCGAGATAAATGAAACATTAAATCAAATTGAAAGAGCAAGACAATTAGGCAGATTAGTTTGGGTGGAAAAGAATGAGATTGTTTTAGAAAAATTAAAAGCAATATTAGATGTTTTAAATGAAGGGAAAGTATATCATAAAGCAGGTAAACAAAGACGTGAGTTTGTAGGTGATGAAAGGAATGTCAAATAAAACTAATATCAATATAAATGGATTGCAAAAGTATGCAAAAGAGAAAAAAGAGAAAACCTTAAATAAAGTTGATTTAGCTATAAGAACTTTAATAAAAAATCAGAAAAATATCAATTTTAATTCTGTAGCTCAAACGTCTGGAGTGTCTAAAGCATATTTATACAACAACAAAGATGTAAGAAATCGTATAGAAACATTACGAGAAAAGGGATTTAATACAATAAGTTCTAAACGGTCATCTAAAATAACAACCGAATCTGCTAAGGATATTATTATAGCATCTAAAAATAAAAAAATTAAAGATTTAGAGACAGAAAATAGAAGATTGAAAGAAGAACTTATGATTTTGAGAGGTAAGTTATATGATTCAATATAACTTACCTATATGAATATATAAACAAAGCATAAAGCATTGAAAATTGTACAAATATTATTAACTAGTATAGATAACAAATACAGGATGAAACAACTAAATATGAGAATGAAGTGGAACTATTGCGATAAAACTTCATTCTCAAATAAAAATCAATATTAAAGAGGTGGTATATATGGATTTTGTAAAAACAATACCTACCAAACTAGAAAAGTAAGGAATAAGGAGAAAGTATTAAATGCAAATAGTGGTACAAGGTAAGATAACTGGCAAAGGCAGACCACGTTTTTGGAAAGGTCATGCAGTAACACCACCAGCTACAAAAGAATATGAAAAAAAGGTTAAACAGGCTTATCTAGAGGAAAATGGTACATGTTTTAAAACACCTATAAAGATTAATATAACAGCTTATTTTAAAATTAGGAAGAGTTACACCAAAAAGATAAAAGAAGCCATTAGAAATGGTGATATACACCCTACAATTAAGCCTGATATAGATAATATAGGAAAGATAATTTTAGATGGTTTAAATAAAGTGGCATTTGAAGATGATTCACAAGTAGTTAGGCTTATAGTATCTAAAAAATGGACTGATCAAGAAGAATGTGTAGTTTTTGAAATAAATGAATATTAAAGAAAGAAGGAATTTAAAATGAATAAATGGATTGGTATAGGAAGATTAGTATCAGATGCAGAATTACAATTTACAGCAGGTAAAGGAACAGCTGTAGCAAAATTTAAGATAGCTATAGATGATGGATATGGGGAACATAAGAAGACAGATTTTATCCCTATAATCTTATGGGGTAAAAGTGCTGAAAACTTATCTAGCTATTTAACAAAAGGTACACAGGTAGCTGTAAGTGGAAAGATAAGTACTAGATCGTGGGATAAGCAAGATGGTACTAAAGGATATGCAACAGAAATTACAGCTGATATGTATGGAGGAATTAAATTATTAGGAGGAAAGAAGAATAAATCATCAAGTCCTTTTGATGGTGGAAATTTTGAAGAAGATATAAATCCTGTGGATGATGGAGATTGTCCTTTCTAGAAGGTACTTAGCATGAATAAATACCTTTGGATGGCAGTAAGTCCAGATAAATATGAATTACCACTTATAGTTGAAGAAACATCCGAAAAATTAGCTAAAAAATTAAATGTAACTGATGGTTGCATAAGAGCATCCGAATACAATCATAGAAAAAGAAACACAGGAAAATATAATTCTAAATGTGATATAAGGATAGTTAAGGTTTTAAGATAATTTAATAGAGAATAAGAGCAAATAGCATTATAGTTATAAACTTTTATTCTCAAATAATTATCAATTTCAAGAAGGGAGCAATAAAAAATGAAAGATTATATAGAAAATAGAGTAAAGGAAGTAGCTAAGTTTACAGTAGAAACTAAATCTACAGTAAGAGAAACTGCAAGAGCATTTATGTATTCAAAAGCTACAATACACAAAGATTTAACAGAACGTTTAAGTTGTATAGATACTGTTTTATATAAACAAGTACACAGTGTATTAGAAGAAAACAAGGCTCAAAGACATATTAGAGGTGGAAAAGCTACTCAAAGTAAATTTAAGGGGATGATGTAGTGAGAGAATTAAATTTAAGTATACAGCTTAAAAATATAGATTTAAGTGGAATAACATTTATAGAAGAATTAAATAAAGTGGATGAAGAATCAAAAGAACTTCAAGAAGCATTATTTGTATATATGTACTCAAATATTAATCCTCAAAATGAAAATATTAAAAAAGCAAAGCATCATGTTATAGAGGAATTTTGGGATATAGTACAAGCTAACTTAGGCGTATTAGATAAGTTAGGTATAAAGGCTGATGAAGTAATGAAAGGATATTCTAAGCACTTAGCTAAACTAAAAGATAGACCTAGAGTTAAGGAGGACTAACGAATGTCTCCCAAAGAATTAGCAGAGAAAACAATTAAAGATATAGCAGCTAAAAGAGAAAAAGCGGATAGAGAATTTTATGGTTATCAAAAAGAAAGTGGAGTAAAAGAAAAAAATCCTGTAATGTTAGGTTTGGTGGATATAGATGGTAAGTATCTTATAAATAAATTAATGGAGTGGTAGAATGCAAAAATTTAAAAGAATACTTTACAAGGAAACAGAAGATAAATTATATAAATATTTCAATAAAGAAAATATAAATAAAGGTTTAACTAATCAATTAAATGTCTTAAATAATCAAATTGATAAACTAAACAATGAACTAAAAGATTGTAAATATATAAATGTAGATGAAGAATCATCATCCCCAGGATTTGATGAACGTGTACAAACATCATCTAGTTGTACAAGTTATGTTGAAAGCCAAGTGATTAAATTAACAGATATGAAGTTGAGAAGAAAAGAAAAAAAAGAACTAGAAAGAGAAATCTTATTGAGTCAACTAAGTGATCTTGAATCAATAGTAGCAGAAATGGAATGGAAAGTAGGACAACTTAAGGATAATTATAAAAGAATGCTTTCTATGATATACAGGGATAACATGAATGAAATTCAAATATCTTTTAAATTACATCTAAGTCAAAGTCAAGTTAATAAGAGAAAGAATAAGATATTGGAGCAGATATTCATGTGGGAAAAGTGGAATTAGAAATGGTGAAAATAATGGATAAATATATTAAATGTTATGTTCTTTACTGTATAGAAGATAAGACGTATTTATCATCTATGAGTTTTTGGAATGATAATGTCTTGCAAGCTGTTAAGTATAAAGATATAAACAGAGCAAAAGAAGCACAATCTCATTATGATAAAACTGTTAAAATTATGGAATTATCAATAACTATAAATGGTGTTATTTTAAGTTAAGAGTAATTCACGATACTAAATTCAAGGAATGTTGCATCAAGTATTTTTGTATTTAACAATAATTTCATCAATAATAGAAAGGAAGAAAAATGAAATATTAAATCATGGAATAAAAAAGGAATAAAAAAAGAATAATTTTCTAAGATTAAAGTTTTAAAATAGTAAGTGTAAAGAATTAAATTTAAACCTCTCATAAAAAATACCCTATATCCTTTCACGATATGGGGTATTTTTGTTATGCTTATAGACCAGTAGGGTTTTATCCTCCTAATTAATTTAATTGTGAAAGGTAGGTGTAAACCTCCGGACACGATATATAGTACACAAACTCTACTGGCTTTTTTATATATTTTGTAATTTATAGGAGGAATTTACCTTCTTTTGTATAATTATGTTATATGAAAGGTAGATGATTAAAATGGAACTTACTAAAAAAGAAAGACTATTTCTTTATAATCAATATGAAATACTTAAACATTTAAATCCAGAAGAAAAAGAAGATTATGAGAAAAATCAAGAAATTGTTTATAATGGATTTAAGCATAACTATAATAATTTAATAGAACACTTTGGTGAAGAAACGCCAGAAGAAGTATCAGAATTTGTTTATGATGTTTTACAAATGTATAGATGTATAAACGATTCATATTATAGTTTATGTGATGAAGAAAAAGAAGAATATAATAAGCTAAATACAACTTTTGAAGGGTTTGATGGAAATGAAGAACCACAATATTATTGGTATGCATGTTTTCTTCTTCAAAAATTAAAGATTTATGAGGAAAGTTATAAGGATGGGAAAATAGACACTAATTCTCATTGGAACAAAATTGATAGATATACAGGAATGATAAGTAGGTGGAAAGAGGTTAGGACAGGCAAGTATGATAAGTTATCGTTAGAAAATATAAGATATATAGTAAGTAGATATTAATAATATGAACTCTAGAAATAGGGTTCTTTTTTAATAATAAGAATGTAGGTGAGTTCATGGCAAAGTCAAAATATGAAACTAATGTAAAAGATAAATTGTTATTAGTAGAAGCGTGGGCTAGAAATGGGCTCACTGATGAACAAATTGGAAAGAATTTAGGTATAAGTAAAGATTCATTCTATAAATATAAAAGAGAACATGCCGAGTTTTCTGACGCCTTAAAAAGAGGTAAAGAAGTAGTAGACATAGAAGTTGAAAATGCACTCTTAAAAAGAGCATTGGGCTATAAATACAATGAAATAACACAAGAAAAAGTATTTAATAAAGAAACTGAAGAATATGAATTACAAGTAACTAAGATAATTACTAAAGAAGTTCAGCCAGACACTACAGCTCAGATATTTTGGTTAAAGAATAGAAAGCCGAAAGATTGGAGAGATAGAAAAGAAATAGATCATAGTGGAAATATAAATAATCCATATGAAGGATTAACAAAGGAACAGTTATTAACTATAGCTAGTGAAGATGATGGATAAAAGATTAATACAGTTAGGTGCTAAGATAGAACTTGCAAGACGTGAGTTCTTTTTTTATTGTAATTTAAAAGCACCTAATTTTTATAAGAAAAATAGAGAATATCTAGTAGAACTGTGTAACGACTTACAGGAGTTTTATGAAAGTGATGATGAAGTATTAGTTATAAATGAACCTCCTAGACATGGTAAATCAAGAACAGCAGGTCTATTTGTTCAGTGGGTACTTGGCAATAATCAAAATGAAAAGATAATGACAGGATCATACAATGAAACCTTATCAACTATGTTTTCAAAGAATGTGAGAAACTCTATCCAAGAAGAAAAAGCAGACCAGTACAAACCAGTTTATAGTGATGTATTTCCTACTGTTAAAATCAAACGTGGTGATGGAGCTATGAACCTTTGGAGTTTAGAAGGTGGTTATAATAATTATTTAGCTACAAGTCCTACTGGAACTGCTACAGGTTTTGGTTGTAGTCTTATGATTATAGATGATTTAATTAAGAATTCACTTGAAGCAAATAATGCAGATGTCAAAGAAAAACATTGGGAATGGTTTACTAATACAATGCTTTCACGTTTAGAAGAAGGCGGAAAAATAATTATAATAATGACTAGATGGGCCAGTGATGATTTAGCTGGTAAAGCATTAGAGCATTACAAAGAACAGGGTGCAAAGATTAAACATATTAGTATGAAAGCATTGCAAGATGATGGCACAATGTTATGTGATGAAGTATTATCGAGAAAATCATATGAAGCAAAGAAAAAAGCTATGGGAGCAGATATAGCAAGTGCTAACTATCAACAAGAACCTATTGATTTAAAAGGTAGGTTATATAATAGCTTTAAAACATATATTGATATTCCAAGAGATGAAAAAGGTAATAGTTTATTTACAGGTATACATGCATATTGTGATACTGCTGATGATGGTTCAGATTGGTTGTGTAATATTATATATGGAACTTATAATAAAGAAGCCTATATATTAGATATAGTATATACACAAGAACCTATGGAAATAACAGAAGATAAAGTTGCTAAATCTTTATATGATAATTTTGTTAATAAGGCATTGATAGAATCTAATAATGGTGGTAAAGGATTTGCAAGAGCTGTTGAAAGAATACTTAAGGAAAAGTATAAATCTAATAAGACTAGAATTAAGTGGTTTCATCAAAGTCAAAATAAAATTGCTAGAATACTTTCTAATGCGACATGGGTTATGGATCACATATACTATCCTAAGAATTGGAGAGAAAGATGGCCTGAGTATTATGATGCTATGATTAAATATCAACGTGAAGGTAAAAATAAGCATGATGATGCACCAGATGCAACAACAGGAGTTGCTGAGAATATGGAAAAGAGAGGACTTAGAACATTCTAGGTCTTTTTTTGTTTACTGGAGGTGATATGTTGGGAGTTAAAGATATATGGAATAAACTTAGGAAAGGAGTGAAAGCAGGAATTATGGCAATACAGGATAATAGTTCATTAACAGATGCTAGAATAATAGAATTGATAAATGATTTTAATGTATCAGATAAAAGAAAATGGATGATAACAGGTCAGAAATACTATGAAGTTGAAAATGATATATTTAATAGAAAGATAACTAAAAAAGTAAAAGGAACAGAAATTGAAGAAACATACAAAGCTAATAATAAACTAGCTCACTCCAAATATAAGAATATGGTTGATGAAAAAGTAGCTTATATATTATCAAGAGATTATAGCTTAAAGTGTGATGATGATTTTTATATTACCAAGGTAAAAGAGGTATTAGGAAAACACTTTCAATATCAACTTAGTGGATTAGGTTATGAGGCAAGTAATAAAGGGATTGCATGGTTACAAGCTTACATTGATGAACAGGGAAAATTTAAAACAATGATTATACCTAGTGAGCAATGTATACCAATATGGAAAGATAATAGCCATACAGAACTAGATACAATGATAAGAGTATATGAAACTGTTATATGGGAGTATGATAAGAAAAAGACTATAACTAATGTTGAGGTATGGACTTCTGAAGGTGTTACTTATTACAGGCAAGATGGTAAGATGCTAATACCTTATACAGATAAGAATGAAGACGATAATGGTCCAGTAGCACACTATAAAAAGGGTGATGACTGGTTAGCTTGGGGTAAGGTGCCCTTTATATCTTTTAAGAATAATAGAATAGAGCTTCCAGATATAAAATTTATTAAGACTTTGTTAGATGCTTATGATTTAAGTAGAAGTGAAGCAGCTAATTATGTGGAAGAAGTTAAAAATCTTATTTTTATACTTAAAGGTTATGGTGGAGAAGATATATCTGAATTTATGAGAAGATTAAATGAGGATAGAGCTATCCCAATTGATGATCCAGAAGATGGAGGAGTTGATACGCTAACACCTACAATGGATATTACAGCATTGAAGGAGCATTATGAACAACTTAAGAGAGATTTAATTGAAGATGGACAATCTTTAAATAAGGATTTAGATAGGTTTGGTTCTGCACCTTCAGGAATAGCTTTAAAATTCATGTATAGTGGATTAGATTTAAAATGTAATCTTATAGAAACTGAGTTTAAAATGTCTTTTGAAACTTTATTATATTTCATTAATATTTATCTAGGAGAAACAGGAGTTTCTACTGATAAAACTGATGCAGATATATTATTTAATAGAAATATGGAGATAAACGAATCGGAGGTTATAGAGAATTGTACAAAATCTAAGGGTATAACGTCTGATAAGACTATATTAGCTAACCATCCTTGGGTTAAAGACGTTGAAGCAGAAGAAAAAGAACTAGAAGAACAAACTGAAGCTAATCTACCCTTCAAGGATAAAGTTCCTATAAATGGTGGTGGATCTGATGAAGAATAGTGAGTATTGGGAAAAAAGAATAGCTAATAATACCTGGACTACCTATAATAATTTAGAGGAAAAGAATAGAGCTTTATTAGAAATGTATCAAGAAGCTAGTTTAAGTATATCAGATGAATTATATAGAGTAGCTGAAAAGATGAAAACAAGTACTCTTATGTTATCAGATATGCATAAATTTAATAGGCTTAGTGGTTTACAAAAGAATATGGAGAACATCATTAGGGATCTTGGAGAAAAGGTTGAAGCTTTTGGAAGAAACAATATGATGGAAGGGTTTAAAGATATTTATTCTAATATTATGATTGAATTAGGTAATATTGAATTTGATATGGTACCTAAAAAGGTTATGGAAGAAATGTTAAATAGACCTTGGCGAGGTTCTGATTTTTCAACAAGGCTATGGAAAAATACACAAGTATTAGCATCTAATCTAAATGACATAATCAACAATGGATTAACACAAGGTAAAACAGTAACAGAAATGGCTATACAGCTTAATAATAGGATGAATGAGGGATTTAATGTATCCCATAGATTAGTAAGAACGGAAATAATGCATTATCTTAATGAGAGTGCATTTAAAGGTTATGTTGATGCTGGATGCAAGAAAGTTCAATATTGGGCGGCAGAAGATGAAAGAGTATGTGAAAGATGTGGACCAAAGCATGGAAAACCATATGATATAGATAAAAGACCTATATTACCACTTCATGCTAATTGTAGATGTACTTACTTGCCAATAGTAGAGTTAGATGATAAAAAAGAAGAATATAAAGAAAATGATTTGTATAAGAAATATGGGGAACAACATTATAACTTAATGAGAGATATAGTTGATAATTCACCAGATAATGTTAAAAAAGTGTGGAATACTTTTGAAAATAAGCTTAAAATAAGAAGTAGTACACATAATGGTGGAGCAAATTATAATAGATTTTATGATGGCGTTCAGATAAATATTAAGAAGGATTCACAAGGATCATCTTTTGAAGTACCTTATGGTGTTTCATTTCATGAATTTGGTCATAATATTGACTATGAAGCTAATATGATTATAGGGGATAGCCAAAAATTTAGAACAATTTCAGAAACATTTAAAGATGGACTACTAGGAAAAACTCTAAAAGAAGAGGCTAAGAAAAGAGTAGATATAATATTTAAAGAAATAAAGGCAACTTGGGATGATGATTTAAGAAAGCCAATAAAAGCACGAGCCTATGATGCACTGTCAAAAGAAATAAGAGAATTAGAAGCTAAGGATAGAGCGGATATTTCTGATATGTTTGAGGGAGCTACTGGTGCGAAGGTAAGAGGTGGTTTTGGTCATGGCAAAAGCTACTGGAAAGAAAGAGATAATGGTAAAGAAGCCTTTGCAGAAATGTTTCAAGCTACAATGTGTAATCCAGGTTCATTAGAAAGTATAAAAAAATATTTTCCTAAGTCATATAAAGTATTTGAAGAAATATTAGATGAAATTAATAAAGGTGGTATTTAGAAATGTTAGATAAATTATTGATGGAATATGAAGAAAAATTTCAAGATAATTATCCTATTAGAAGCATACCTTGTGATTGGCAGGATGAGCAAATAATGGATAGCATAAAGAAATGTATTAAAGAGAATAAGCCTTTTGAAGTTGAATATGATGAGAAGGCGGATTATTAATTAAACAAAGAATTAAAATAATTAATATTGATTAAATAAGCACTTACTTAGGTAGGTGCTTTTATTATTGCCTTTTATTACTATACACAAGGCGTAAAAGAATGGATTAGTAAAACCATATAAAGTGGTGCAACTCACGTATAAAGGCGTAATTATAGGGAGGAATAAAACAATGTTAGAAGCTTTATTAAAAAAGTTAGGAATCGCTGATGATGTGATTCAAAAAATTATTAAAGGCATATCGGATGAAAAAATTTATACAACTAAAGAAGAAAATATTGAGGAGAGGTACACAAAGTTAAAAGGTCAAAAGGAAGATCTTGAGAGTCAACTTAAAACGGCTAATACTACTATTAAGGATTTAAAGAAAAATAATGGTGATAACGAGGCTTTACAAAAGACTATTAAAGACCATGAGGCTACTATTGAAACTCTTAAGAAAGATAGTGAAGCTAAAATAAGAAATATTACTTTAGATGGAGCTATCGAAAAAGCTTTAATTAAATCAAAAGCAAAACATACTGATTTACTAGCAACTAAGATTGATAGAGAAAAATTAGTAATCAGTGAAGATGGTAAGGTTAGTGGTTTAGATGAACAGCTTAAAGGATTAAAAGAGAGTTATAAAGACCTATTTGAAGAAAAGTTAAGTGGTAAACCACCAGTAAATACAGAAAGTTCATTATCAAATAATACTTTTGAAGCTTTAGTAAACAATGCAGATAATATGACAGCAGAAGAAGTAGCAGCTCAATTTATGAAAATGAATGAAAATAAATAGAAGAAAGAGGGAATGTTAAATGTCAGTAAATAATTTTAAAGCAACATTATGGGAAGGTGCATTATTAGCTAATTTTCATACTGTATCAGTAGCTAATTCAGTATCAACAAAACCAACTAAAATTCAAGGAAACAAAGTTATTTTTAATAGAGTAGGAGCAGGTACTATTAAAGATTATGAGGGTAGTATTTCATGGGATGATATTAATACAACTCCTATTGAAATGACTTTTGATAAGAAAAAGTATTTTGCCTTTTCTTTAGATGATTGTGACAAGGTTCAACTTGTATTAGATGTTATGGCAACAACTACAGCAGAACATGCAGCAGTATTAGCAGAAACTTATGATAAAGATTTCTTTATTACGTTAGCTAGTGGAGCAAAAACTCAAAATATAATTGGTTCTAAATCTTCAAAGAAAGATGTATCACCTGCTAATATATATGATTATATAGTGGATCTAGGAACTATACTTTCAAAGAATAAAATACCTAAAGCTGATAGATATGTAACTGTAGATTCAGAAATACTAGGGTTATTATCAAAGGATAGAAGATTTACTCCTAATCCAAGTGTTTTAGCTAATGGTTTTGTTGATGGACAAACCATTAATGGAATGAAAGTAGTTTGTTCAGAAGAAAAGCCAGCAGGTCAAATAATAGCACATTACAAAGGAGCTATTGGTGCAGCTAAACAGCTAGATGAAATGGAAGCTATGAGACTTCAAACAAGTTTTGCTGATGGTGTTAGAGGATTGTGCATGTATGGCTCAAAAGTTTTAAGAGATGATGCAATTGCAATATTAAATTATAATATAATACCAACAGATCAAGTAATACCAACAAAAGTTGAAATTGCAAATACTAAAGAAAATCCTGTAAATACAAAGGAAGTAACAGGAGCTTAAGTAAAAAGGTGTTCATAACGAACACCTTAATTTAGGATGTGATTAAAATAGTAGAGAAGATAATAGAATCTATAAAATTAAGACCAGGAATATCTGACATGAACGAAGTATTGTTAAGAGATATAGTTCAAGATATTATTGATGATGTATCAGAATATATTAACCTTGAAGATGGAAAAGAACTTCCTACAAAATGTATTAGTATTGTTAAAGATATAGTTGTTATTAAAATCAATAAATTAGGCTCTGAGGGTGTATCTAGTGAAAGTTATAGTGGTGTAAGTCAATCTTATATTGAAGATATTCCTAAAGACATACTAAGAAAACTAAGAAGATGTAGAAAGCTACCAAGGTGATGTTATGAGTATTAACGCAGATATGAAGCCTATAATGTTACAAAAGAAAAAAATGGTTAAATCTCCTACTGGAGCAAAAAAAGAACAATGGGTGGATGTTAAGATTATTAATGTTGCCTTATACAAAACTAATGATATGCTGAATACAAATAGTATTAAGTATAATGAGAGTAGTCATACAGGCCTTACATTTTACAAAGATGTAAAAGAAGGAATAAATAGATTAGTTAAAGATAAGCTTGTATATAACGTAACTAGTGCTAATCCACAAGGTAGATTAAATAATTTATTATTAAAGGTAGTTGATACTAATGTCTAATAGTGAATTTATTAGAAGTATGGAAAGTGCCACTTTAGAGATTATAGGGAAAGTTTCTAAAAATATGGAGATAGCATGTTTACTTATAGAAGGTGAAGCAAAGAAAGGGTGTCCAGTAGACCAGGGACCTTTAAGAGCAAGTATGCAGCATGATATTCAGATAAGTGATTCTGAAATAACAGGAATTATCTCTAATAGTTCCGAGTATGCTCCATATGTACATCAGGGAACAGGTATATATGCTAAAGATGGGAATGGTCGTAAAACACCATGGAAGTATGAAGTTAAGGCAGGTAAATATAAAGGATGGCATATTACTAGAGGACAGAAGCCACAGCCATTCTTACAAAAGGCAAGAGACAGTAATAAAGATAAAATATCTAGAATACTGGCAGGTGATTAGATGCTAGAAATAGCAATTAAAAATATATTAGATGAGGTAACAGGTCTAGAGGTTACTCCAGTATTTGGAGTAGGTGAAGGACCTTTTATTACTTATACGATAATTCCTATAAATGGTGGTGTAGTTAAGCAAAGTCAATGTGAAGTTAAAATTATAGAGAGTGACTTTGATAATGCTTTAGAATTAAGGGAAAAGGTATTAAAAAAATTAGATATGGAAGATAGAGAACCTTCATTAGTGGACCACGATATTGTTTTAAGAAGTGGTTTAGCTGGTGGAGGTTCTCTTTATAATGACAGTATTCAAATGTGGGAAGTATCCTGCATTTTTATTATTAAGTGGAGGTGTAAGTAATGTCTAAAGATAATAATGAAATAGTATTAGGTGCTGGAGAATTATTTATGTATGAATTTTCAGGAACAACAATACCAGAACATGCAGAGATAGAAAAAGATGAACATAATGTAGGACATTGTTCTGGAGGATTTTCTATAGATTATAAGCCAGAAAAATATGATGTAGTAAATTCTTATGGAAAAACAGTTAAGAGTTTTATAACTAAAGAAGAACTAACAGCTAAAACAGGTATATTAACATGGGCCTTAAAGAATTTAGCTTTACTTTCTACAGCTAAATTTAAAGAAGATAAGACTAAGAAAATTAGGACATTAACATTTGGTGGTGGTGGTTCCCTTAAAACTGTTTTACTACGATTTGTTCATAAAAAAGAAAATGGTAAGAAAATAAGATTTACCATGATAGGTCAGGGTGGAAATGGGTTCTCTTTAGAATTTAGTGATAAAGAGTTAACAGTAGATAGTGAAATAACAGCAATAGAATATATTAAGGGCTTCTTAGCTTCTTTTGAAGAAGAATTGACAGATGAAGAAGCTGCTGAAATAGAGGGGGAAGCATAGATGATAAATTTAAATGATTATGAAAATAGAACAATAGAATTTAAGATAGGTAATAAAACAGTTAGTGTTAAAGAGGCTTCTAATAATCTATACGAGAAAATGATTAATTATGAGGCTATAACAGATAATAAAGAAGCAATTAAAGAACAAAGAAAATTAGTATTAGAACAGTTAAATAGAAATAAAGAAGGAATTAAATTTACTACTAAGGATATAGAGGAATTACCTCAAGCAGCTGTTATTAGAGTATATCAAGAAGTTGGAATGCTTACTAGAAAAGCTCTTGAGAACCCAAACTAAAAATGCCCCTTCCAGATGATCTTAGGATAAGGAAAGCACTTTTTAATAAGTACTTTCCTACAGAAGATTGGGAAAGGGCATTTTATTTATGCACAAATGAAGTTAAAAGAATTAGCAAATATACAGGCTTAAGTTTTAATGAAGTTCAAGAACTACCACTGAGCCTGTTTTTGTTATACAGAAAAGAAAGTTGGATTTATAGCTTTGGTAGAACAGAAGAAGGTAAAGAATTCTTGAAAACTTTATGGAGATTACAACAAACTAAAGCAGATACAAAAGCAATAAGAGAATTCCAAACAAGGAGGTGATACTTTGACGGGAATTGAATTAGCTCCATTACAGACTAAACTTATAGTTAATGCCACAGAATTTAAAAGTGGAATGTATAGTGCGACTCAAGAGGCAATAAAAGAAGCTGATAAAGTAACAACTAAAGTAAATAATAAGCTGAAAAATATAGGAAAAGGATTATCTACAGTAGGAAGTAACTTAACTAAACATGTTACTTTACCTTTAGCTGGAATAGGAGTTGCTACAGGTAAAATGGCTATGGACTTTGAAAGTGACTTTGCTAAAGTATCAACTCTTTTAGATTCTAATGTTGTTGATTTTAATAGTTATAAGAAAGATTTATTACAAGCTAGTGATGATAGTAAAATTGCAATAGATGAATTTAGTGAATCTGTTTATAGTTCCATATCTGCTGGTGTTGACCAAACAAAAGCTATAGAATTTACAACAAATGCAATGAAACTTGCTAAGGGTGGATTTACTAGTGGATCTAAAGCTGTAGATGTAATGACTACAGCAATTAACGGTTACAAATTAAAAACAGAAGATGCCACAAGAGTAAGTGATTTATTAATTACTACTCAAAACCTTGGTAAAACTACAGTTGATGAATTAGCAAGTAGTATGGGTTCTGTTATTCCAGTAGCTTCAGCTGCTAATTATAGCATAGATGAATTATCTGCTTCTTATGCTCTTATGACTAAGAAAGGTATTGCTACGAGTGAAGCAGGAACATATGTTAAATCTATGCTTAGTGAAATAACTAAGAGTGGAAGTATTACTGACAAAGCATTAAGGGAACTTACCCATAAAGGTTTTGCTGACTTAAAAAAAGAAGGCAAAAGTACTACTGAAATATTTAATATGCTAAATGAGTATGCTAAGAAAAATAATATAACTCTTAAAGATATGTTTGGTTCTGTAGAAGCTGGTTCTGCTGCTATGGTTTTAGCTTCAGGAGACGGAAAAGAATATAATGAAATATTAAAAGATATGGGAAGTAGTGCTGGAGCAACTCAAGAAGCATTTAATAAAATAGATGCAACTCCAGCAGAACAATTAAAAGGATCACTTAATAAACTGAAAAATGCCGGTATTAAATTAGGTGAAAGTTTGATTCCGATGGTCAATAAAGGTGCTGATTTAATAGGAAAGCTAGCAGATAAGTTTGGCAGCTTAACAGCAGAGCAACAAGAAAACATATTAAAATGGGGAACAATAGCAATTGCAGCTGGACCAGTATTAAAAATAATAGGTAAAGGTATTTCTACATTTTCTATATTAAAAAATACAGTAAGTGGAGTATCTACAGCTTTAGGATTATTTAAAACTGGTGCAACTGTAGCAAGTGTTGCAACAGAAGGAGTAACAACAGCAGCTGCAACAGCTGGGGGTGCAACAGCACTTGGTGGACTTGCTACAAGCTTAGGAAGTGTAGCAGTAGCATGTGCCCCAGCAGCATTAGCAGTAGGAGCTGTAGCAATAGCAGGATATGAAATTCATAAAGAACTTAGTAAAGATGTTATCCCAACTGTAGACTTATTTGCAGATAAAGTAACTACTGCATCTGGACAGGTAACTATGGGCTATGCAGGCATGGCTTCTAATGCTACTAACAGTACTATTACTATAAGTGAAGCTACTCAAACAGCTGTTCAGGCCTATATGGATATGGATAATCAAACTACTCAAGCATTATACAGTCAAAAGGTTAACCATGCTGTTATAACGTCTGATATAGCAAATGATACTATAAATAAGTTTCAAAACATGGCTGAGACAATTAAAAATAGTCAACAAAAGGGTTATGACGAAATGTATAATAGTACAGCTAATTTCTTTGTTTCAAATAGCGTACTAACAGAAGAAAAAGAAGCAGAAATATTATCAAATATTACTACTAAACATGAAGAAAGACAAAAGGTCGTAGATGATGCTATGGCTAGAATTACAGAAATATATACTAATGCAAAAAATAAGAATCAAGAAATAACACAATCAGAAATGGAAGAGATTAATACAATTCAACAACAAATGAGAGATAATGCTATAACAACATTAAGCTCTACAGAAGAAGAAGCAGCTGTTATAAGAGAAAGAATGAAGGAATATCAAGGAAGATTAAGTGCAGAAATGGCTAGTGAGATGATACAAAAAGCTAATGAAGCAAGAGATGGTGAAATAAAAGCTGCTAATGAAAAGTATGAAGAAATAATAAAACAAGCAGCTAGATTAAAAGAAGCTGGATTAATAACTGAGCAAGAATATAATGATATGGTTACAAAAGCTAAAGAAGCAAAGGATGAAAGCATAAAGTCGGCAACAGAAACTTGTGATGGAGTAAAACAAGAAATAAGTAATGCTACACCAGGAATAGAAGAAGAAGTTGATACTCAAACAGGTAAGATAAAAAATTCTTATGATAAGTTAAAAGAAAAGGTATCCGGATTTTTCACGTGGTTATTTAGCAAAAGTGACGAAACAGAAGAAAAGGTTAAAAACTTAAATATTAATGGCTATAAGCAAAATGGAAGTCACTATAATGGTTTAAATTACGTCCCATTTGATGGCTATAATGCTACTTTACACAAGGGTGAAAGGGTACTAACAGCTAAAGAAAATAAAGAATATATACAAGGAAATAACACATCTAATAATGGGCTTACTCTTAAGATCGAGAATTTTAACAATAATAGAAATACAGATGTTAAGCAATTAGCAGAGGAGTTTGAATTTTATAGAAAGACTTGTACAGTATAGGAGGTATATTATGTTTAAATTTAATAATATATCTAGTGAAGATATGGGATTAGTAGTGCGAGAACTACCGCCTATATCTTCACCAGAGGAAACACTAAATAAATTAGATATTCCAGGTGGAGTTCCGATATTACAAAATTGGGGGCATGGCTTACTAGAAAAACCTTGCACTTGCCATTATGAAGGAAATAATCTAGATAAATTATTACAATGGCTTAGAGGTAGTGGAAAAGTAATTTTTGGTAATCTTAAAGATAGATATTATAAATCTTATATAGGAAATAAGATACCTTTAGAACAAATTTTAAGAAATAAGCTATATAAATTTCCTGTGATTTTTACCTGTAAGCCTTTCGGTTATTTATTAGATGGGGGCATACCAATTACGATAACTAAACAAACTAAATTGAATAATGTTAAATGTACTTATAAGTCCTTACCTACTATAACAATAAAAGGAACTGGATCAGCTACTTTTATTATAAATAATAGAAGTTTTAAAGTTACTAATATCAATGGAGAAATTACTATTAATAGTGAAAAGGAAAGTGTATCAAATGATAGAGGAGAATATATGGAAGGTGAATTCCCTTATTTAGATCCAGGAGAGAACAATATTTCCTGGACTGGTAGTGTTACAGAAGTAATTATAACCCCTTACTGGAGGACTTGGATATGATAAATCTATATGAAAAGAATGAAACTAATTTTAAACATAATGCTTATGTACTTAATGAAACTATTAAATGTGAAATTACGGAAGAAATAAATAATAGTTATGAGATTAACCTGGAATATCCATTACATGATAGCAAGAATTTTAGCAATTTATTTGTTCCTGGTGAAGTTGTAAAAGTTCCATCTTGGGATGATAGAAAGGAACAATTATTTGTTATAAGAAGATTTAAGCCTAGTTTAAATAATAGTATTAGTGTATATGCACAGCATATATTTTTTAGTAAAATGGATGGAAATGTTGTATTAGACACATTTATTGAAGGAAAAACTAGAAAACAAGCTGTACAACAAATACTTAATAATACCATTAATCCACATAAATTTAATATAGGGAATAAAGATAAGAGCACAGATACTAATAATTTAAGAATTGTTAGGTATTCTGTGCTTGACGCTTTAATAGGATCTAAAGATAATACTATAAAAAATAGATATGGTGGTGAGTTAGTACCTGATAACTTTACTGTAGATTTTGTAAATAAAAGAGGTAAATATACTGGAATTAAAGTTACTTATGCCAAAAATATAACTGGTGCAGAAGCAACTTTTGGGGATATAGATTTAATTACAGAAATAATTCCAGTTGGAGCTAATGGTTTGATGATTCCTGAAAAATCTGTTAAAGCAAGTAATTTTGATGTTAATAATCCATATACTCGTGTAATTGAATTTAGTAATATTGGGGTTGTTGAAGCACAAAAAGATAATGATGGAAATATTACTAATGAAGATGAGATATGTACAGAAGAACAAGCTATAAAGAAATTAAGAAAAGCCTGTTTAGATAAATTTAATATAGAACATGTCAATGAAATTAATTTTAATCTTAACCTTAATTTTGTAGAGTTATGTGATTGTATTAATTTTGAAGAAAATGACTATTCTGATATTAATTCTAGGGTAGCAATAGGAGATACTATTAATGTTAATATTAAACCATTTGGCTTAACACAAAAAGGACGTATTTATAGGCTCACAAGAGACGCAATAACTGGTAGATTAATATCTTGTGAAATAGGATATAAACGTGGAAATTTAGCTGATACTTTAAACAAAACTAATAGTAAGATAGACGATACTAATAGTAGATTAGAAAAGGCTAAAGAAGAATTAAGCAAAAAAACTAATAATCTTAAAGTAACTATGGAAAAAAAAGATAATGAAATTGAATTATCGGTTGAAAATGAAGCGAAAAAAAGAAAAAGTGCAATAGAAGTTTTAGACGGTAAAATTGATTTATCTGTTAAAAACGAAAAAAAAGCAAGAGAAACAGCTATTGAAATATTAGATGGGAAAATAGAAAATAGAGTAACAGAAGATGATTTTAGTTCTTACAAAAGACAAACTTCAAAAGAAATTAGTCAAAAAATTAGTTCGGGAGAAGAATTTTCTAGTGAGATGAGACAAAATGTAACTACTTTTCAATTTTTATTTAACAAAGCAAGTGGTCAGAAGACCGAAATAACATCAGATGGAATTGCAATATATGATGGAGGACTTATAGTTAAAGATCGAAGAGGGCATGACCTTATGTGGTTTGATAAAAATGGAAATTGTCATGTAAATTTTGCACATATAAATGATTTAAGTATTGATAAATTAGATGTAGAAAGTTCATTTTATAGTTCATTAGCAAATATGAAGAGTGTTTGGTTTAATGAAGTCGGAATTGGAAGTCGTCTAAATTGTAATTCTGACACATTTTATATTAATAGAGGGTATAACCTAGACGAATATATTGAAAAAAAATGTCATCAAATGCTTAAAAGTCAAGGCTTAATCTAAAAAGAAAGGAATGATTAAATGATACAAGAATTACAGACAGGTATATTAGATATTAATAATAAATATAATATTGATTTTAGCTGTAAACAGCTTGATGATATTATTTTAAGTATAATAGTTTATGATAAGAGTTTGCCTGCTGACTTAAGTAATTATAATTGTAGACTAAAAGCATTTAAAGCAGATCAAGTTCCAGTTATACAAAATACTAATATTAGTATTAAAGGTAATGTTGTAACAATAAAAGCTAGTAAACAATTAACAACAACACAAGGAACTGTAAAAGCAGAATTACAGTTTATCAATAAAACAACAGGAGAAAAGAAAAGTACTTTTTATATCAATATAGAAGTTGTAGCAAGTGTTTTGGGTATAGATAGAATTATTAGTACACCAACTTGCACATTATTAGAAATAATAGATAAAAAATTAGAACAAGTAGAAAACATAGGAGATGTATTAGAAGAATCTAAAAAAACAAGAGATGATCTAGTTATAAAAACTAATACAGCTAATAAAAGTAAAAAGGATCTAGTACAAGTTACTACTGCAGCTAATAACAAGAAAAAAGAAGTAGAAGGAATTATAAAAAATGCTGATGCTACTAAAAATAGTTTAGCTAATACAATAAATAATAAAAAGCAAGAAGTTAATACAGCTATAAAAAATGCAAATTCTATTAAAGATAATTTAGTTAGTACAGGAAATAAAATAAAAAAAGACATAGATAATAGTTCTACAATAGCTACATCGAAGAAAATAAAATTAGATAAAAGCAATGTACAAGCTGAAAAAAATATTGAAACTTTAAACAGTTTCGGTGATGCAAGTCAATTAACTAAGGACGTAACTACTTTGAAAACTAAGGTCTTAGAAAATACACTAACATCTATAACAACAGATTCTACCCTAACTAAATTGCCTAACAGCGAGAATAGTTTTGTTCGCAATATGCAGATATTGGGTAAAACTTTGCAAAATTTAGTAGGAGCAAAAGCCGTTCCTTCAAACTCTATTGTAGAGGGTAGTAAGTGGATTGTTAAAGGTGAAAGTAATACAAAAAAAGATTCTCGATTAATCTTCTCTGAAGGCTTAATTGAAGATAATCATTTGTATACTGTTATCCTTACTGTAGAAAAAAATGACTACCCAAAAGGGGAGCTTGCTTTAAAGTTTAATTTAAATAACTATAACACAGAGGACAGAGGATATTTTAAAATATATGGGGGTGAAACAGGTACTATAATAAAAGTAATTAAAACAGAGCCTATTTCTAATATTGAATACCCTTATATAGAAACTATTAAAAGTACAGCTAACATAATAGTATCAGATGTAATGATATTAGAAGGGGAAGTAAAAGAAATCCCACCATACTTCAAAGGAATACAATCTACAGGAGAAGCCGAAGGTAATAAAATTAGTATTTTAAGTAAATCAAAAAATCTACTAGATACTAATAATGATGTAAAACTAAGGCTTAATCCCAACGGATATTGTTCGTGGGACGGAAATAAATTGGTAGTAGATACTGGAGATAAACCAGCTAGATACTTTGCTTGCTACTTTCAAATTAAATTATATAAGGGTGTAAATTATAAAATAGACTTTAAGCCTAATATTATTTCAGGTATACGAATGTGCGATATTAAAACATTAAATAATGGTTATATTACTAAAGCAAATCCAAAAACTAATTTTACTGTTCCTAATACTGACTATTATAATATTATTTTTTATAGTACAGGTGATACTGAAGCTTTAGGAAAGACAGAATATACAGATATTATCATAGTAGCAAATAGTGACGACACTAATTATGTAGAACCAAAAACTGATAAAACAACAATTTTAGTTGGAAATGAGCCACTTAAAGGATTACCTGATGGAACTGCTGATATTATTGATGTTGAGAAGAATGAGAGAACTGTAAATGTTGGGCAGATGATGTTAGATGAAGCTGGAAATTATGAATTGTGGAGAAATTCTGATACTAAAAAAACATTAGGTGTTATATATTTTAATCCATTAATTAGAAATGTAGATTATTACTCACAAAATCCAGTAATTTGTAATAAGCTTCCGACTGCAAAATCCGTTGTTTCTATAAATAATGAAGAATGGGATTCTCCAGTAATAGCTCAATGGTCAGAGTATAATAAATTTGCACTTAGGATTCCAAAATCTGAATTATCTACATTAGATATAGCGGGGGTTAAAAAATGGATAAAAGATAATAAATTAGAAGTATATTATAGACTAGCTAATCCAATTACTGAAAAATTAGATATAAAAGACACGTTGCAAACATTCACAGATGGATATATGCAACTAGATAATGCAATAACACCAGTTACGCATTTGGAATATAGTACGAACCTTCCTAGTGCTCTTGATGGATTAACTCAAATTACTGATAAGCTAGTAGATGATGTTACTAATGTGGAAATAACTATTAGTGATATGGATGCAGAATTAGACGAAGCTAGAAAAGGTAAAGCTACTCTTAATAAAAGATTAGAGGAAGATACGAAAAATATAACACAATTAAGTAATCCAAGTTTACTTATAAATGATAGTTTTCAAGTTTGGCAAAGAGGAGAAAGGTTTGATTCACCTAATAGAACATTTACTGCTGACAGATGGTATTTTTGTGGTGATGGTAGTGATTATGAAGTTAGTAAAAGTAATGGATTAAAATTGAATGTAACAAAATTTCAAGGAACATATCTTAATATGGAGTATCACTTTGATTTAGATTTATACGAAAAATTAAAGGGAAAACAAGTAACTATAAGTATCAAATTGAAAAATAAAAGTTTGATAAACTATATTGGATTGAGAGCATATCCCGATAACTCTAAAAGAATAGTTAATACGAAAAGCAAGGATTTTTATACATGGACAACAACCGTTCCAGTTTGTTCTTCTAATTGCACTAAATTTACTTTTTATTTACAAAAATTATCAGAAGGTATTTTAGATATAGAATATATAAAACTTGAACTAGGTTCAGTAGCAACACCTTTTGTTCCTAGAAGTTATGGGGAAGAATTGATGTTATGTCAAAGATATTATCAAGTTGCAACTGTTCCTACTCAAATGGTTATGTGTGACGAAAATCAAATAGCTATATGTGTACCATTACAAAATAAAATGAGGGCAAAACCTTCATTAACCGAAAATCCATCTATTTTTTTACATGACGGAAAAGGTAAAGTTTATGATTTTGGTAATAACATTACTAAAATCGCATTAGGTGATAGTGCATTTTTTATGGAAAGTTCATCTACTAAAATTCAGATACCTAATAATCTAATGTGTTCAGTAAATCAATCTAGTGCAAAGAATAATAATTCTTCAGGTATGGCAAACGTTAAACTTGATGCAGAGATATATTAGGAGGTGGTGATATGGAAGAAAGCAAAATAAAAGTTTATGTGAAGATAGATGAAAATAATTGTATTATAGATATTAATTCATCTATATTTATAGATAATATAGATAATTATATACAAATAGATGAAGGGCTTGGAGATAAATACGCTCACGCTCAAGGGAATTATTTAGATAAGCCTTTAATGGACAATCAAGGTAGATGTAATTATAAGCTAGTTAATAATGAGCTTATAGAACTTGTAGAAAATGAAAAAGGAAAATTATTTCCACCTATACCAGTAGAACCTAGTAAAGAAGAAATATTACAAAAACAACTATTAGAAACTCAAAATATGATATTAGAATTACAATATAAATTAACAAATAAGGACTTAGAAAAGTCTTTATAAAATAAATATAAAAAAGAAAGGAAAGATGTAAAATGTTATATAACATAATTAAAAATTTAATTAATCACAATTACTATGAAAGAGAGGATATGACTAATAAATTAAATGTATTTATGCTAGTTAATCAAATAACAGAAAGTCAATATTTAGAATTATTAGCTATGATTAATCCAGTTGAAAAGAAAGAAGACGTCAAGGTTGATAATGTTAAAGAAGAAAAGATAGTAGAAAATGAATCTATTGAAACTAAAACTGAGACTAATGAAGATGTGGTAGAAGATGTAGTAGAAACTAAAATAGAAGAAAACAACGAAGAAATTACACAATAGACAGATAGGATGAAAAATTAAATTAAATATTAAAAGCAATAGATCAGGACCATATAGGTCTTTTTTTATTGCTTCAAAATCAGAAAGAAGGTTAAAATATGGAAAAAGGAAATATTTTTAAAACAATAATTGCAGCAGTAGGAACCTGGTTCACTTGGCTATTTGGAGCGTGGGATTTAGCATTAGAAGTATTAGTATTATTTATGGTACTAGATTATATTACAGGATTGCTTAGAGGGTATGTCAATAAGGAATTAAGTAGTGATATAGGATTAAAGGGTATCGCAAGAAAAGCAGTAATATTTATAGTTCTTATAGTCGCAGTTGCATTAGACAGGCTACTTAATACTGGCAATTGGTTATTTAGAACGCTTGTATGCTATTTTTATATATCCAATGAGGGATTAAGTTTAATAGAAAATTGTGCAGCACTTGGTGCACCAGTTCCTGAAAAATTATTAGATGCACTAGCACAACTTAAAGATGGAGAAAAAAAAGAGATAAAAGAGCAGCTTTAGTGGTTGCTCTATTTTTATACAAAAAAGAAAGGATATGATTTTATGAAAATAGCAATAGATTTAGGTCATGGATGTTCTCCAGACAGGGGAGCAGTTGGAATTATAGCAGAGGAAACAATTATTAATAATGTTGGTAAACTCGTAATAAGTAAATTAAAAGGACTAGGACATACAGTAATAGAAACACGACCAGTTGCAGCAGCTTGTGTTACAGATGCTTTAGAACAAAGAACCAATAAAGCTAATTTTGAAAGTGTGGACTTGTTTGCATCAATTCATGCTAATGCTGGGGGTGGGATAGGCTCAGAGGTGTTTACTTATAGGGGAAAGGAACTAGAACAGGCTAGAGCAGTATTAAATAATCTAGTTAATCTAGGTTTTAAAAATAGAGGAATAAAGAGCAACAATCTATATGTAACAGGACATACTAATGCACCATCTATGCTTATAGAAATATGTTTTATAGATACTCAATCGGACATAGATTTATATAATAGTATTGGTGCAGAAAATATAGCAGATGCAATCGTAAAAGGTTTAGTAGGGCAAACAGTAACTAATACAAAGGGATATATAGTAACAGGTTATTTGCCTAATGGATATAGAGGAAATAATGAATTTGAAGGAATTGACTTAGAATATGTATTAAGTTATTTTGAAGGTGTCAGATGTTATGCTAAAGCTGATTCTAAAGGCGTGTGGATAGAAACGCAAATATTACCTTATTCTAAGTGTTTAGAACTCAAAAACATTTTAGGAAGTTGGTTTTATGCAATAAAATAGTATATAATAAATATTGCTAAATTACACATAAAATTAGAAAACGCTAAAAAGCAGTATGTAGATTAAGTTCTGTGTATTGCTTTTTAGCGTTTTCTATTTTTTATAAAAAACTTAAAGACAAAAAAGGGAGTTACATCCAATTCTTTAGATATCTTTATAATTAAATTTATAGTTGGATTACATTCAGTTGGATGATTTTCTAATTTACTTACATAACTCTTGCTTATTCCTATTCTTTTTGCAAATTCTAATTCTGTTAGATTTTTTTCTACTCTTTTCTTCTTTAGCATATACTCACCTTAAAAATTTCATTGTCGAAAGTTTACTGGTAGTGAACAAATTTTAAGTTATAATAGTTTGCAGGAAGCGCTCATATAGATAAATTTTATTTTATTAAGCTTATTATGTGTAAAAACGAAGAATATATTCGCAAAATTCTTTTATAAAGCACTAAATCAATATCATAATTCTAATTCTTGTAAAATCTAGAATTAGAGGTGATTTAGATATGTTATGTGAGAGATTAAAAGAATTAAGAGAAGAAATAGAATTAAAACAAGAAGAGGTTGCAGCTAAATTAAATATGGGACGAAGCACTTATGCAAATTATGAAACAGGAAGAGCTGAACCAGGAATATCTGTCCTAAAAGATATTGCTAGTTTTTATAATGTAAGTATAGATTTCTTATGTGGATACACAAATATAAGAGAGCAATATATTAAAGATAAAAGAAAATCATCATATGTCAATGATTGTTTAAAGATTTATGAAAAATTTTTAAAATAATTACTTTCTTCGCAATATTTTAGTTATCTATACTAGTTAATAATATTTGTACAATTTTCAATGCTTTATGCTTTGTTTATATATTCATATAGGTAAGTTATATTGAATCATATAACTTACCTCTCAAAATCATAAGTTCTTCTTTCAATCTTCTATTTTCTGTCTCTAAATCTTTAATTTTTTTATTTTTAGATGCTATAATAATATCCTTAGCAGATTCGGTTGTTATTTTAGATGACCGTTTAGAACTTATTGTATTAAATCCCTTTTCTCGTAATGTTTCTATACGATTTCTTACATCTTTGTTGTTGTATAAATATGCTTTAGACACTCCAGACGTTTGAGCTACAGAATTAAAATTGATATTTTTCTGATTTTTTATTAAAGTTCTTATAGCTAAATCAACTTTATTTAAGGTTTTCTCTTTTTTCTCTTTTGCATACTTTTGCAATCCATTTATATTGATATTAGTTTTATTTGACATTCCTTTCATCACCTACAAACTCACGTCTTTGTTTACCTGCTTTATGATATACTTTCCCTTCATTTAAAACATCTAATATTGCTTTTAATTTTTCTAAAACAATCTCATTCTTTTCCACCCAAACTAATCTGCCTAATTGTCTTGCTCTTTCAATTTGATTTAATGTTTCATTTATCTCGATTTCAAACTCATGAATAAATTCGGGACTAGTGCACATATTACTGCATGTTAAACAAGGATTTAGTTGATGATTACATTGAACTTTATTAGGTTTTAAACAATATCCCAACGGGATTCTAACAGCATCTAAATTTTTTCGTATATATTCCCATTCAATTAAATCACTATTTTCTATATTTAAATCAATTTTTTCAATTGCACCATTATCGGTATTTATTCTAAATAAACCCGATTGCATTACTGCTTCCCACGACTTTCTCAATGTAGTATCTAATAATTGAGCATATTTTAATGTCATTTCAGGACTTAAATGTGCCAACCACTTTTGAACATGTAATAAATTCATTCCATTGTTTATAAGTTCAACCGCTTTGGTATGCCTGAATGCGTGATTCTTAAAGTGAAAAACCTTCCCATTATCATCAACTATATTTCTTTCTCTTGCCAATTTATTTAAAGCAAGTTCAAGCGATCTCGCTGACGGCGGTAGCCCAGCACGCACCCCTGATTCTCTGACAAAAATATATTTATTAGGATTTTCTTTCATTTCATAAAGTTTTTCTGCAATCTTTATTTGTTCTTGTAATATGAAAGCTACTTCTTTTGTAATTGGAATTCTATGATTCTCAATTTTAGTCTTACTAATATCCATTACGACGTACCATCCATCATTTATTAATTCAAGACATTTGTTATATCTTATACCTAATACATCACTAATTCTTAATCCGGTTGCACGTAATATAATAACTATAGGAATATATGCACTATCAAGATACTCAATATTTTCTTCTAATTGATGCAATATATTTTGAGGTATATATTTTTCATTGTTTAAATTCCAAATTGGTTTAGAAGGTCTATCTTCTTTAAAAAATAATCTATTTACCAATTTAGATGGAGCTTCCTCATATTCTGCTAATTGAATGTATTCAACGAAATTTTTAGCATCTATTAAAACATTCCACACTTGCATATCGATTCTTTGAGTACCTCTATTCTTAAACCATTCGTGAACCCATTCAATAAAATTTTCAATATCTTTTCTTTGTAATAATTTTAAATCGACCCAATCGTTATGAGATTCAAAAATAAATGTAAAAAATACTCTAATACTATATAATCTTTTTTCACAATATCCAAAACTATCTTTGTGTATATATACTCTCATATATTTTTTTGCTAAATTTTTATATGGTTCAGGAACTTCTGTAAAGTTCAAATGATACTTTGATTGACTTAAAGAAACCTTCTTAGGATTTATCTTCCTAATATCCCACAAATCCTTCTCGTATTCACTTCGGGTATCATATGTTTCTAACCAATATTTCTTAAGTTGCCTAAGTGTGGAGTTAATACTCTTTATATCTGATTTTGAAATTTTTTTATCTATATAATAACTGTTCAACTCAATATCTATTTTTAAATAGTCAATGTCTATACATGTTTTATATTTTTTATATTTAGACATAAATTCAAATAAATTATTATAAACTTTAAACTTATATTCAATTGAACCTGCGGTTACGATTCTATTCCTAATTCTTTTTGACAGAAAAATTTTTATTTCTTTTTTTAAATTTTCATTTTTTAATATAGTAAAATTCAAGCTACCTGATAATTTAATTTTTTTTGGATTATATATTTCTTTTAGCAAGTCTTGTAAATTCCATATATCAGCACTCCAAGGTTCATCTAAATCATATAAATAACTTGAAATTCCATTACTTAAATTATTCAAATTCACTTGTATCACTCCTATTAGATTTAATCTTCATATTCTTCTCAACTTCTTCCCATTCCTTTCTTAAATCATCGTCGCTAAGATGGATGTACATTTGTAACGTTGTTTGAATATGTTTATGTCCGGCTCGAATTCTTAAGAATTCAGCTTCCCATCCTAATCTTTTCAATTCGGTAAGTGAAGAATGTCTTAACATGTGAGGATTAACATCTATTTTAGTTTTCTTTTTTAATCTATTAAAGAGAGATACAACATCTTGATATTCCATAGGTTTATATTTATTTATTCCCGTTAGTTTAATAAACACAAAATTTGTATTTACATTATCATCATGCATTTCAGCAATATAATTCATAAAGTCATTCATCAGTTCACAACTAACATCAATACATCTTGGACTATTAACTGTTTTTATTTCAGAATAATTTTCAAGTTCACCTCTATCTTTTATTTCAATTTTTGTTTCTGAGATATTAAAATCTTCTATCCACAAACTTAAGGCTTCGCCTATTCGGATTGAACTCTCCCATAGTAATCTTAAAAGGAAATAATCTCGTACATTAGTGCAATTATTTAATATGGTTTGAATTTGTTGTTTATCTAATGTCTTTGGCTTTGATTTTGGAACTTTAAGTTTAATTATGTTTGCCATAAAACCTTTATCTTTATTAATGTGATATAAAAAATCTTTATATCCACGCTTTGAATATGACATCTTTTCTTTTAAATTTCCTAATATAGATATTTGAGATTCATCATGTCTTAATAAATAATCATAAAATAATAACACAGTATTAATAATTGTATTAATTGTTCTATTGTTACGTTTACTTTCTTGAATATTAAGATAACTAACGTTATAAACTCCTTCAGGAGTTTGAAGCCATCCTATAAATTTAGCCATTTGATCAATATCTATATTTAAATAATTAACATTAATTTGATTTAAGAATTCAAAGTATAATTTTAAATGATAACAATAAGCTCTTAGTGTATTTCTAGCATTTCCAATATTATCTCTATACTTAAGAAATTTTAATACTGGTTCTACAATTTCTCCATTGTCATCTATTAAAATATATCTTCTTTTAATCTGTTTACTAATAACTGTCTCAACTCTCATAACATCAAGCCTCATTCATTCTTTACTTAACATACTATATATTCTTAATATAGTTATCTAGTATTTATTGATATTATGATGTGTAATAAGTTATCTTTCTATACTATAAATACAGTCATATTTATAGATATAGTTAGTATTTGTATTGTGAAGCTACACAATTTCTTTAAATAGTCATATTATTTAGATTATACATAAGTTTACATAATTTAAATATTTCGTACTTACTGCATATTGCGAACAACTATACTTGATACAGCTGTCAAATGCAGTTATATCAAGGGTTGACAGAAATATTCGAGTTGCTATAATTGAATCATGGAGCGCTTCTAAAATATTAATAACGGATAATTACATGATCTATTTTATAGATTAGTGAGTTAATGTGGAGGGAAAATTAAAAATGAGAAAATTGCATGAAACTAATAATGAATTTTATTTAGATATTTTAGAAGATGAAGAAGAAAGATTAATAAATAGATTATCAGATCATTTAGTTGGAGAAGATAAGTACTTATTTTTTAGATATGTAGCTGTTAGAGATATTATGAGTAAAATAAAAACAGCTTAATTCAATAGACCTAGATTTTATTATCTGGGTCTTTTTTTGTTCACACTTATACATTTTGAGGTGTGAACAATGTTAACGGAATTTATTACTGTGTATACATTTCTGTTCACACCTCAAACTTAGTAACGATAAAGCTTTAAAGCTATATTGTGAACAATGTTAACAAAATATAATTTATATAGTATATTTTATAAATAGGCATATACACATATAATACACATGCCTAATACACGTATATATGTATATAGAGAAAATCTGTTCACATTGTAACAGTATTAATCTATTTGACAAAATTTACATATAATATACAATTATATTATCGGAAACGAGAGGGGTTTAATTATATGAAAAAGAAAATAATAAGTGCTTTACTGTGTAGTTTAGTTGTATTTAGTTTTATGGGATGTGGTTCTAATAATACCTCAAAAACTCAAGCTAAAGAGCCAACTAAGGAAGAATTACAATTACAGAAGGAAAAAGAAAAATATGATTATATATTAAACAGTGATAAATCCTATAAGGAATTAGACAATGAAGAACAAGGCGTCAATTACCTTTATATGAATAAATTAATAAGAGGTGAAACAGACTATGATTCTCAGTATAAAGATAGAGTAGAAACATTAAAGAAACAAAAACAGGAAATAGATGATAAAAGAAATGCAGAGAAGAAAATAGAAATGGATAGTATGTATAGTCACGTAAAAGTAGCTGAGAACAAGGATGCAGCTATCAAAGAAGTAGAATCATTAATACGAAAAAGATTAGATAATTCTAAATTCGCTAATAAATATAAACTTACTGTTTTTGAATCTTTTGTAAGCATTGATTTTGATAATAGTATAAAATTATCTGATATAACTAAAGGTGAATTAACTAGTATAACAAGAAATATATATGACTATTTTACAGATGCTGGGTTAGCAAGAACTGAAACAGAAGTCAAAATGTTATCAGTTTATTTTAAAATAGAAGATAAGAAGTTTACAAGTAATTGGGAATTAGGTAGTTCACCAAAAGATGATTGGAATAAGTAGAACGGATATAAATTTAAATAATATTTTTTGAAATTAAAACAAGGTTGTTTATAAAGGAGAATTAGTATGGGTAATTTAAGACCACCAAAAAGAAAAAAACAGAATATAAAAGTAAGGGTACACTACCCAACTACACCCGAAGGTATTGAGGAGTTAAAAGCAAGTCAAGCAAAAGTAATGCTTACTATATTAGAGGAGAGTTTAGGACCAGAGGGGCTAGATTATGTTATGGAAGAACTTAAGAAGAAAATAAGCTATAAATAATAAATGTTGTTAAAATGTTGTTAAAATAAGAAAAACATCAGTGATTTAATTACCTTAAATACTGATGTTTACTACAATGGTGACCCATACGGGAATCGAACCCATGATTTCACCGTGAGAGGGTGGCGTCTTAACCTCTTGACCAATGGGCCTTATTACAAGTTTGATTATACGCTTTTATTTTTTTTGTGTCAATATTTTCTGTAAATAAATTTATTTTACATATTTTATAAAATTTAAAATGGCTTTATATTGAATATTAAAGTATAAAAATTTAATATTTAACAAAATAATAATAACTAAGTTTATAGCACATACTAAATCTATAATAATTATAAATTTAAGTTAGGAGAGATTTTGATGGCAAAAGATAGTCAACCAGATAATAAGAAAGCAAGAATGGAAAAATGTAATTATCAAACACCAATAACAGAAGAAGGACATAATCATAACCCTAATGCAAAACATAAATCTGTAAAAAGAGAAGGATTTTCTAGTCAACATTATAATCGTTTTGGAAATTAATTTTATTAAAATATAGTAAAAAACAGAGTTGATATAAATAAGTAAAAAATAATATTAACTCTGTTTTTTTACTTTTGACCACAATTTCGTCGAAAAGTGTTTTTGAATTAAGGAATTAAATATGATAAAATGTTAAAAAATATAATATTATAATGAAAAAAATATAAAAAAATCACATAATTTGTTTACATAATGATATTTTTTCCATATAATAGTTGATGTGTATTAATTATAATGTTTAAATTTAACAATTTGAGGAGGAAAACAGTGAGTAAAAGAGAAGGCTTTTCAAGCAAATTAGGTTTTATAATATCTTGCGTTGGAGCTGCAATAGGATTAGGAAATGTATGGATGTTTCCTTATAAGCTAGGAGAAAATGGTGGTGCAGCATTTCTAATCCCATATTTTTTATTTGTAATTCTTTTAGGCGTAGTTGGATTAATGGGGGAATTTTCATTTGGAAGAATGTATAAGCAAGGTTCATTGGGAGGCATAAGACAAGCTCTTAAAGAAAAAAATATAAAAGGAGGAAAAATTATATCTGTAATTCCTACTTTGGGATTAACAGGTATATTTATGTTTTATACTGTTGTTGTAGGATGGGTTTTAAAGTACTTTTTTATAAGTTTAACCGGAGAAATATCATCAATAAATACAGAAGTATATTTTAAAAATTTTGCCAATAGTCCTAATGTTGTTATATGGCATGCTTTAGCAGTAATAATAACATTAATAATAGTGAGTTTTGGTGTAGCAAAGGGTATTGAAAAAATTAATAAAATAATTATTCCATTACTATTTGTAATTTTTATAGTATTAATAATAAAATCGTTAAGTTTACCTAATTCACTTGCTGGGGTAGAATATTTATTAAAACCTGAGTGGGGATATTTATTAAAACCAAATACATGGGTTATGGCTATGGGACAAGCATTCTTTACAGTATCAATAACAGGATGTTGTATGGTTGCTTGTGGAAGTTATGCAGGTGATAAATTCAACATACCTAATTGTGCTTTAAATACAGCTGCATTTGACACATTATCAGCAATACTAGCAGCATTTATGATTATGCCAGCAGTATTTGCATTAGGATTAAATCCAACAGCAGGCCCGGCATTGATGTTTGTTACTATACCAAGTATATTTCAAACAATGCCTTTAAGTAGTTTATTAAGTGCATTATTTTTCTTAAGCATAATATTTGCTTCAATTTCTTCATCCATAGCAATGCTTGAAGGACCAGTAGAAGCAATTTTAAGTGTAACTAAGTGGAGTAGAAAGAAGGCAACAATAATTGTAGCAAGTGTAGCATTTATTTTTGCTATTCCATTAGGTCTTAATGGTGAATTATTTGATAAATTTACCAATTTCATAACCGTCGTATTATCACCAATAGGTGCAGTAATAACAGCATTTATTTTTTATTATATAGTAGATAATAAAAAAGCATTAAATGAAGTAAATAAGGGAGCAAAACATAAATTGGGTATTGGATTTATTAAATTTGGTAAATACATATTTGTTCCTGCAACAATAATTATAATAATTCTTGGTATTTTATATGGAGGAATTGGTTAAATTAAGACATATGAAAATAAACTAGCATATCTACTAGTTATTTATTTGAATATGATTAAGTATAATTATATAAAAGAAAATTAAAGATAAAAAGTTACCTTAAATAGAATAATTCTGTAAGGTAACTTTTTATTTATTATTTTTAAGTTTATTAATTTCTTTTTTTAATTCTTCAATACTATTTTTTAGTTCTTTAATTTCTTTTTCATATATACTTGATGATTTATTATTATTTGAATTCATAGACGAAGGATTAGTATGATCATTAGATTCATTAGTAGTGCTTTCAGTTGTTGATGTTTGGCAGAATGGATTAGAGACATTCTTATACATTGGGTTATAGTATCTTCCAGGTCCACTTTGAAAATATTGTTGTTGAGAATTAAAAGTTAAGATAATCTGACCTAGTAATTCAAACCAATTCCCAATTGCATTTTGCAAATTGAAAGGCAAGTTTCCAGATATAACTATACCAACTATTTGTGCTAATAATGGAAACAGCCCAGGAGCTAAATCTTGAAACCCACCAGGTATATCATTACAATTTAAGTTATCTTTACATTGTTGTGTATCTGATGAAGAATTTTCATTGTTATATTTATAGTTATTATTTGATGAATTACAGTTATTTTGTATGTAATTAAAAAAGTCATTAAAGTCAAAATTATTAAAATCCATTTTATCACTCCTACACAAATACACTTATAATATATTATTCAATTAATAAATTTAGTGAACATTAAAATTATGGATATAATTTTAGGTTGAATAAAAGTAATTAGTACTTTATAATTTATCCATAATAAAATATTTATGTTTTAGGTTCTATAAGTAATTGATTTTACTTGAGATTAATAGGGAAAGTGGTTAAAAGCCACTACAGCCCCCGCTACTGTAAAGGGTGACTAGTTCTTTAAGGAATATGAAAATAAACTAGCATATTGACTAGTTAATTATTTGAATGTGCCTAATATCCACTGGAATTTTATCTGGGAAGGAAAAGAATGTTTAGGATGATCCCTAAGTCAGGAGACCTGCCTAAAATTTATGCTATCTTTCGGAGGGAAGGACAATAGCAAAGTTAAAGAAAATATAGGTTTATTTTCTTAGTTTGTTATGTATTTAAATGAGTCCTTACTAATGCATTTAGTATGGATTTTTTTATTGTATAGAGGAATTTATAGAATGAAGGTAAAAAATAAATTAATAAGGTGGAGTAGATAAGATGAAAAAAGCAATTTTAGTAGTTAGTTTTGGCACAAGCCATATGGATGCATTAGAAAATTCTATTGAAAGAATAGAAAATAAAATTAGGGATGAATTTAAAGAGTATGAAATATTCAGAGCTTTTACAGCACATAAAATAATAAAGAAATTAAAGACTGTTCATAATTTATACATAGATACACCAGAAGAAGCTTTAGAGAAATTATATAAAGATGGTTTTGAGGAAGTTATAATTCAACCTCTACATATAATTCCAGGTGAAGAGTTTGATTATGTAAAGGGAGTAGTAAATACTTTTAAAGATAAATTTTCATCTATTAAACTTGGAAGACCAATATTTTATTATCAAGGAATAGAAGATGCTCCAGAGGATTATTCATTATTTATTAATAGTATAGAAGGATTATTAAAGAAAAATGAATGCACTATATTATTTGGACATGGTACACCTCATTGTTGTAATTCAGTATATGGCTGTCTTCAAAGTGTTCTAGTAGATGAAGGATACGATAATGTTTTTGTTGGAACTGTAGAAGGCTATCCTACTTTTGAAACAGTATTAAAAAGAATAAGAAGAAGAAATATTGAAAATGTTATGTTGGTACCATTAATGGTTGTTGCAGGTGATCATGTTAAAAATGATATGGCATCAGATGAAGAAGATTCATGGAAAAGTATGTTATTAAATGAAGGAATAAATGTTGAAGCATATGTTCATGGTTTAGGTGAGATAGATGAATTTGTACAGCTTTATATTTCAAGGATTTATGATCTTATTGAAAATAGATATTTAAATGTAGGTAATACAAAAAAATTACATTCTGTTTAGTGTAATACTAATATATAAATAAATTCAACAATAAGGCATATGAAAATAAACTAGCATATTAACTAGTTATTGATTTGAATGTGCCTAATAAATAATTATATAAGGCATCATTATTAGTTCGATTAAGTTTTGAAAAGGTGCATATGTAAAAGAAGGGTTAAGTATATGAAATCAATAATTATTTCATCTAATTGTAGTGGTGGAGGTAAAACAACATTTACTTTAGGAATTATGAAAGCATTAAAAGAAAGAGGATTATGTGTACAAGGCTATAAAGTAGGGCCAGATTATATAGATACAGCTTTTCATAAAGAAGCCACAGGAATAGAGTCGAGAAATCTTGATATATTTTTAATGGGTAAGGATGGGGTTAGAAAAAGTTATTTTAATGGTAAAGGTGATGTTGGAATAATTGAAGGAGTAATGGGATTATATGATGGACTAGGAACAACAACTAATTCATCAACTTATGATGTTTCTAACACATTAGAAAACATGCCTATACTTTTAGTTCTTTCTCCAAAAGGACAAAGTTCAACATTATGTGCAGAAATAAATGGTCTTAAAAGTTATAGAAATGCTAATATTGTTGGAGTTGTATTAAATTGTGTAAGTGAAAAATATTATAAACTTTTAAAATATGCTATAGAAGAAAATTGCAATATAAAAGTATTTGGATATATTCCTAAAAATGAAGAATTAAAAATTTCTAGTAGACACTTAGGTCTTGTACAAAGTATGGAAATAGATAATTTACAAGAAAAGTTATTATTATGTAGTAATTTAATAAATCAATATGTTGATATAGATGGAATTTTAGGGAATATGTTAGAAGTTAAGAATCCTATATATAATTATGAAACAAAACTTCATATAAAAAATAATAATCTAAATATTGGAATAGCTTTAGATAAAGCATTTAGCTTTTATTATAAAGATAATATAGAACTTTTAAAATCTATAGGAAATATAATTTATTTTAGTCCTTTAAATGATAAGAAATTGCCAGATGATTTGGATTTTTTATATATAGGAGGAGGATATCCAGAGGTTTTTAAAGAAGAATTAGAAAAAAATATATCTATGAGAAAAAGTATTAAAGATGCTTTGAATTTAGGATTAAAGTGCTATGCTGAATGTGGGGGTCTTATGTATTTAACAGAAGAAATTGATGGATATAGTATGGTAGGTTTTTTAGATGGAAAAAGTGAAGTGACCAAAGGTCTTAAAAGATTTGGATATTGCACAGTAAATATAGATAGAAAATATTTTGGAGAAGACATTAAAATAAATGCCCATGAATTTCATAAATCAGATGTTAATTTAAATGAAAATGAAATATATAATGTTGAAAAAACACAATATGATGGCGAAAAGTTAACTTGGCAGTGTGGATATTTAAAAAATAATACATTAGCAGGTTACGCTCATATTAATTTCTTGGGAAATATTAAATTATTAGAAAGTTTAATAAATAGATAAATTAATGTATATATTAACTTAAATTTAAATAAAATATAGATTAAATTAATTTTGTGATAAGAAAAGGAGAGAATATGGATTATTTGAAGAATCCTATGGGGATAGAGGAAAAGAGTTTTGAAATAATAGGTGAGGAATTAGGACAACATTCTTTTACTGAAGAAGAGCTTTTAATAGTTAAAAGAGTTATACATACAACGGCTGATTTTGAATATAAAGATTTAATTGAGATAAGCGATGATGCTATAAATAAAGGAAAGGAAATTCTATCTAAAGGTGCTACAATATATACAGATACTAATATGGCTTTAAATGGAATAAATAAAATGGCTTTAGCTAAAACAGATAGTAAGGTGATTTGTTATGTAAATGAACCTGATGTGCATAAAGAAGCAAAGGAAAAAGGAATTACTAGAAGTATGGCAGCAGTTGAAAAAGCTTGCAGTGATAATGTAGATATATTTGTGTTTGGAAATGCACCAACTGCATTATTTAAACTTAAGGAGCTTATCAAAGAAAAAAAAGCAAATCCTAAACTTATAATAGCAGTACCAGTAGGCTTTGTTGGAGCAGCAGAAAGTAAAGAAAATTTAGATGAATTAAAAATTCCGTATATAAGAGTAAAGGGAAGAAAAGGTGGAAGTACTGTAGGAGCAGCAATTGTAAATGCACTTTTATATATGATCGTTAGAAGAAAATAATAAAATTAACTTATTTAATTAAAAATGAAGTCAACATATTAGATCATATTTATCATCCATTAGGAATAACTTTTGGAATGACTTTTTTAGAGCTTTTAGGCATATAAAAATAAGTAACAAGTCAAAGATGCAATGGATATTTTTTTGAAATACAATGACTTGGGTTTTTCTAATAGTTGTGCTATTAGTAGGTTACAGGGAAGACGTAGTTCACAAAATAAACTAGTATACTGACTAGTTATTGAGTTGAATGTGCTTTAAGTAAAAAGATAAATGAATAATCACATTTCAAAGACCGTAATTTGGAGGTAGATTTTATGTTTGAAATGTATATTGAAAGTGGAATGAATAAATTAAGGTGTGGTTATACAACTGGATCATGCGCTACAGGAGCAGCTAAAGCAGCAACTATGTTACTTTTTGATTTATTAGATAATGAAGAAGAATTAAATGAAATAGAGATAGATACACCAAAGAGTATAAAGATTCAGATGCCAATAGATAAGGTATTAGTAGGAAAAGATTTTGTTCAGTGTACTATATTAAAATTTAGTGGTGATGATAAAGATATCACAATGGGATTAGAAATACAAGCTAAGGTAGAGAAAATTAGCAAAAAAGAAGCAGGAAAATTATCTGAATCTTTAATTAGCAATAAAAACAATACTATTGTATTAGATGGTGGAATTGGAGTTGGAAGAGCTACAAAAGAAGGTTTGTTTGTGGCCAAAGGTGAACCAGCTATAAATCCAGTTCCTAGAAAAATGATTATAAAACAGGTTGAAGATGTTTTACCTAAAGAACAATGTGTAAAGATAACAATTTCTGTTCCACAAGGAGAAGAAATAGGCAAAAAAACTTTTAATCCAAGACTAGGTATAGAAGGGGGAATATCTATATTAGGTACATCTGGAATAGTTTATCCTATGTCAGAAGATGCATTAAAGTCTTCTATAAAGTTGGAGATAAATCAGAAGTCTTTAAAGAATAAGAATCTTATACTTACCTTTGGAAATTTAGGAGAAAATTACTGTAAAAACTTAGGATACAATGAAGAACAAATTATAATATGTTCAAATTTTATAGGATTTGCATTAGAATGCTGTGTATCATGTAATGTAAAGAGTATAATTATAGTTGGACATATAGGAAAGATGAGCAAAATAGCTTATGGGTGCTTTAATACTCATAGCAGAGTATGTGGAGTGAGATTAGAAGTAATAGCTTTAGAATTAGCACTTTTAGGATATGATATTTCTTTAATAAATAAAGTCTTAAATGAAAAAACTTGCGAAGGTGCTGTAAAGTTATTAGGTGATGGATATGAAAAGTTGTATGCTAATATAGGTAAAAAGATAATAAATAGTATGAAAAATTATGTTTATGATGAATTAAAAGTAGATGGAATTATGTATTATGGTGCATCAAATCCAATATTACTTTGGAGTTCATGTTTGGAGTGATAAGTATATGTTATTTGTAGTTGGAATTGGTCCAGGACATAAAGATTATATCATAGGTGGAGCAATAAAAATGTTAAAAGAATGTGATGTAATTATAGGATTTAAAAGGGCAATAGATTCTCTTGATTTTATTGATAGTAAAAAAATCTATTTACATAGTTTAAAGGATTTAGAAGAACTATTAAAAGAGAATAAAAATTTAAATGTTTCACTAGTGGCTTCAGGAGATCCAATGTTTTATGGCATAGTGAATTATTTAAAAAATAACGTAACGGATGCTTTTGAAGTAATACCTGGTATAAGCTCCTTCCAATATTTAGCTTCAAAGGTTAAATTGCCTTGGAATAATGCACATTTAGGTAGTTTGCATGGAAGAAATGAAGAATTTTTAAATAAGGTAAAAGAGCATGAGATGACTGTCTGGTTAACTGATAAAGAAAATAATCCTAGAAAATTATGTGAAATATTATATTCTAACTCAATAGATTGTAATGTAATTATAGGTCAAAATCTTTCTTATGAGGACGAAATTATAAATATAGGAAAACCTGAAGAGTTTATAGATAAACAATTTAGTGAACTTAGTATTTTAATAATTAATAGAGAGTAAAGGTGTTAGTATGATGTTTATAAGAGATGATGAATTTATAAGAGGAAAATGCCCTATGACAAAGGAAGAAATTAGAGTACTTTCAATAAGTAAGATGAATTTAAAAGAAAATTCTTTTGTACTTGATATAGGAAGTGGAACTGGGAGTATTACAGTTCAAGCTGCTAAAATTGCAAAACAAGGAAAAGTTTTAGCTATAGAAAAAGAAGAAGAAGCCTATAATATAACAAAATGTAATATAGAAAAATTTCAATGTAATAACGTTATGATTTTAAATAAGAAAGCTACTAGTGCACTTTATGCATTAGCTGATGAAGAAGTAGAATTTGATTCTATATTTATAGGTGGAAGTTCAGGTGAGTTAGAAGAAATATTAAGAATTTGTAATGGACTTTTAACTAATGATGGAACAATTGTAATGAATTTTATTACTTTAGACAATGCATATAAAGCAATAGAAAAAATGAAGGAATTAAATTATAAAGTAGATATTTCTATGATAAATGTAAGTAAAAACAAAGGAGATACATTAATGATGATATCTCTTAATCCAATATATATAATTCAATGTAGAAGAGGAGAAGAGTAAAAAATGGCAGCATTATATGGAATAGGTGTAGGACCAGGGGATAAGGAACTTATAACAGTAAAAGGTGCAAAAACTATAAATATGTGTGATGTTATAGTTGCACCAACAGCTACAGAAGGTGGAGAAAGTATTGCTTTTGAAACAGCAAAAGAATATGTTAGAGATAATGCAGAAGTAGCAATAATGCATTTTCCTATGGGGGGAAAGGATAGGCTAAAAAAATCAAAAGAAGCTTATGATTTTATTGAAAATAAATTAAAGGAAGGAAAAAATGTTGCATTTTTAACTATTGGAGATCCTTATGTGTACAGTACGTATATTCATATGTTAAGTCATGTAAAAGAACATGGGTTTGAAGTTAATACTTTACCAGGAATAACTTCATTTTGTGCAGCAGCAAGCTTAATAGATAAAACATTAGTGGTTGGAGATGAAAAATTAGTTATACTTCCTGCAAGTAAAATAAGAGAAATAACAGATGAAAAATATATTGTAATCATGAAGATGTACAAGCACGAAGAAGAGGTTTTAGATGTATTAGAAGAAAAGGGATTTGACTATACTTATATTAGTAGAGTTGGAAGAGATGGAGAAACTGTATTAAAAAATAGAGAAGAAATATTAAAACTTCGTGATTACATGTCGTTAGTTATAGCAAGCAAAGAATAAGGCACATTAAAATAAATATCCGTCACATCTTTGACTTATTATTTATTTTCATATGCCTAAAACATAAAGAAAAGAGGAGAAAAATGGTTTATTTTATAGGAGCAGGACCTGGTGCTGTTGATTTAATTACAGTTAGAGGAAGAGATATTCTAGAAAAAGCAGATGTTGTTATATATGCAGGATCTTTAGTGTCAAAGGATCATTTAAAATATTGTAAAAAAGAAGCTAAGTTTTATAATTCAGCGTCTATGACTTTAGATGGTGTTATTGAGGTAATTAAAGCAGAAAAAACGGAAGATAGCATAATAGTAAGATTACATACTGGTGATCCATCAATATATGGTGCTATAAGAGAACAAATGGTGGAACTTGATAAAATTAATATAAAATATGAAGTTGTACCAGGAGTAAGTTCATTTACAGCGGCAGCATCATCAATAAAGAAGGAATTTACACTTCCAAGTATTACGCAAACAGTTATTTTAACAAGAGTTGAAGGAAGAACTCCTGTGCCAGAAACTGAGGATCTTGAAGTTTTAGCATCTATAGGGGCATCTATGGCTATATTTTTATCAGTTTCTATGATTGATAAAGTTGTAGATAAATTAAGAAAAGGATATAAGAAAAATGTTCCAATAGCAGTTGTTGAAAGAGCAACATGGGATGATGAAAGAGCGATAATAGGAACATTAGATGATATTGTTGAAAAGGTAAAGGAAAATAACATAACTAAATGTGCTCAAATATTAGTTGGAGATTTTATAAATAGTGAATTTGAAAAAAGTTTATTATATGATAAGAATTTTTCTCATATGTTTAGAAAGGCAGAGAATGAAAAATGATAAGCATTATATGTCCATCTCCTAAGGGGAAGGAGATTGCTTATATCCTAAAAGAAAAGTTGAAATGTAGTTTGTATATAAAAGAAAAAAGATTAAATAGTACCATAGATAAAGAAAACTTATGCAGTAATAGTGAAATAAAACTAATTAATAATATATTTAAAACAGGTGATTTTAATTTATATAATATAACAAAATATGCTGTTAAACATTCTAATAAAATTATATTTATATCATCAACAGGAATAGCAGTAAGGGCAATGTCACAATTTATTAAAAGTAAAGATATAGATCCGGGAGTAGTTGTTGTAGATTTAGCTAATAAGTATTCTATAAGTTTATTAGCAGGTCACTTAGGTGGAGGAAATGATTTGGCATTAAAAGCATCTAAAATATTAAATAACACTCCTATAATAACTACTGCTACTGATAATATGGGAATTATAGCACCGGATATTTTAGCAAAGAAAAATAATCTTACTATAGAAGATTTAAAAAAAGCTAAATATATAGCGTCTATTTTAGTGAATGAAAAGATTGTTGGTTTAAAAGATGATTATGAAAATATAAAAATTAATAAGGGATATAAAAAACTAAATGTTTTAGAAGAAAATTCTATATGGATAACTAATAAGATAATTGAAAATCCAAATTTAGATTATTCAAAGATATTAAGGCTTATAAAGAAAAATTTAATACTTGGAATAGGATGCAGAAGAGATACGCCTAGTGAAAAATTAGAACAGTGTGTAAGAAAACATCTTTTACTTAATAATTTAGAAATTAAGGCCGTGAAGAAAATTGTATCCATTGATTTAAAAAAAGATGAAAAAGCAATAATTGATTTAAGTAATAAATTAGAGTGTTGTTTTGAGACTTTTTCAATAGAAGAAGTAAGAACAGTTCAAGATAAATTTGAAGGAAGTCCTTTTGTGTTAAAAAGTGTAGGAGTATCTTCAGTATGTGAACCTTGTGTGTACTTAGAAGGTGCAGAAATAATAATAAACAAAATAAAGGATAATGGAATCACTTTATGTATAGGAATAAAGAAAGATGAATTGTAGGAGGAACAAACGTTGGGAGTACTTAAAGTTATAGGAATAGGACCAGGGTCAATAGATAATATGAGCATAAGAGCTAAAAAAGCTATTGAAGGAAGCGACATAATTGTAGGATATACAAAATATATAGATATGATAAAAGAATTAGTTAAAGATAAAGAGGTTTATTCAACAGGAATGATGGGAGAAGAAGCTAGATGTAGAGAAGCTTTAAATCTTTCTAAAGATAAAAATGTAGCTTTAATAAGTACTGGAGATTCTGGAATTTATGGAATGGCAGGATTAATTCTTGAAATGAAAAATGATGAAGATGTTGAAATAATTCCAGGTATAACAGCTTCAAGTTCAGCAGGATCAGTAGTTGGTGCACCTCTTATGCATGATAATTGTAATATAAGTTTAAGTGATTTAATGACATCTTATGAAGATATTAAAAAAAGAGTTCGATTAGCAGCAGAAGGTGATTTTATAATTTCTCTTTATAATCCTAGAAGTAAGGGAAGAGATAAATATTTAAAAGAGTGCATTGATATAATAAGAGAATTTAGAAAAGATAATACTCCTGTTGCAGTAGTTAGAAATGCATTAAGAGATGATGAAAGTTATAAATTATTTGAAATTAAAGACTTTGATGATAGTATTGTTGATATGATGTCTATTGTAATTGTAGGAAATTCAAAAAGTTTTCTTAAAGATGGATATTTTATAACTCCAAGAGGATATGCTTGTAAGAAAAGAGATGCAATGAAGTAATGATTGGATTTATATTAGGAACTTCTGAAGGCAAAAAAATAATATCTTTAATTAACAGATATACAGATGATATAGCAGTAAGTACAGCGACTAGATATGGTGGTGAACTTTTAAAAGAATTTAATATAAAATGTTTAAATACTAAACCATTAAATGAAGAAGAAATGTTAACTTGGCTTAATAATAATAATATAAAAGTATTAGTAGATGCATCACATCCCTATGCTCAAGAAGTTACAAAAACAGCGTTAAAATGTTGTGATAGACTTAATATAAAGTACATAAGGTATGAAAGGTTAGGTGCATTAGAAAATTTAAAAGATGATGAAATAATAAGAGTTAGTAATTATGAAGAAGTTACTGATATTATAAAAAAAATTAATGGAAATATATTAAATTCAACTGGGAGCAATAATTTTTTAAAGTTTTTAAATTTAGATTTTAATCATAGAATCATTCATAGAATTCTACCATCTCCTGAAATATTAAAGAAGATGATAGATAATGGCGTTAAAGTTAAAGATATAATAGCTATGCAAGGTCCAATATCCTCAGGGTTGGAAGAGGCATTTATTAATCAATATGATATTAAAGGTATTATAACTAAGGATAGTGGCATACAAGGCGGTGTTTTAGAAAAATTAAAAGCAGTAAAGAAATGTAATATAAAATTAATAGTTATAGAAAAACCTAAGTTTAAGTATGATTTAGAATTTAATGATGAAGAGAGCTTAGTTTCTTTTTTAGTAGATTATGTTTTATAACAGTGCTTAAGAAGTACACAAACAAATTGAAATAAGGAATATTTTTTAACTAAAAAATAATTATATGACACACCATTGTTTTTGCACTAGGATTGAAAGGGGATTATGGCTAAAAAAATCGACGTTTAACAGTCGCTTAGCCATTTTTTTATATATAAAATTATAAATCGGGGGATAAATTATGAAGAGTAAAGAAGAAATTCTTAGAGGAATTATAAATAATATACAAGATGTAGATAAAATTGTTATGGATAAAGCAAAAGAAAGAATGGATTCTCTTGCTAAACCATTAAATAGTTTAGGAAAACTAGAAGAAATTTCAATAAGGCTTTCAGGAATTACAGGTAAAATAAAAAATACTTTAGATAAAAGAGCAATTATAATAATGTGTGCAGATAATGGAGTTGTTGAAGAAGGCGTATCATCATGTCCACAATCTGTAACTTTATCTCAAACAATAAATTTTACCAAAGGTTTTACAGGTGTTGCAGTACTTGCAAAAGCTAATAATACAGATTTAAAAGTTATAGATATTGGAATTAATTCTGATTTAAAACATCCTTTAGTAATAAATAAAAAGATAAGAAAGTCAACTAATAATATTTCTAGAGAAAATGCTATGACCTATGAAGAAGCTATTGAAGGAATTTTGGTTGGAGTTGAAGCTGTAAAAAATGTTAAAGATAATGGCTATAAAATTATAGGTGTTGGAGAAATGGGGATTGGCAATACAACAACTAGTAGTAGTGTATTGGCTTCTTTAATTGATTTAGATGTTGAAGAATTAGTTGGAAGAGGAGCAGGGCTTTTAGATGAAGCTTATAGCAATAAGATAAGCATTGTAAAAAAGGCAATAGAAATAAATAAACCTAAAAAAGATGATCCTATAGATATAATAGCCAAAGTAGGAGGATTTGATATAGCAGGAATGACAGGAGTTTTTTTAGGGGCAGCATATTATAAAATTCCAGTAGTAATTGATGGACTTATTTCAGTAGTATCAGCACTTTTAGCGTTTAAATTAAATTCAAAAGTAAGAGAATATATGTTTACATCTCATGCATCAAAAGAAAAAGGTTTTAAATTTGCTATGAATGAACTTAATTTAGAACCTATATTAAATTTAAATATGGGTCTTGGAGAGGGAAGTGGATGTCCTTTGGCATTTTCGATAATGGATTCAGCATGTGCTGCTATGAATAATATGGCTACATTTAAAGATGCAGAAATAAATGATAGTTATTTAGATGAATTAAGAAAAATAAATAATACATATTAAAATATTCTTTAGTAATAGATAAAATTAGTATAATTAATATTTAAAATATATATAAAGATACATGATAAAATAATCTATTTTGTATATATATTTTATGTTTTACATATTATAGTATAGTAAATAATTTTTAAACAGGAGTTGACAATATGAATGTTAAGTTTCAAGGAAATCTAATGACACTAGAAGGAACAATTATAAAAGTTGGGGACTTAGCGCCTGACTTTACAGCTATTGACAATAATTTAAATCCAGTATCATCAAAAGATTTTAAAGGTAAAAAAGTTTTTGTAAGCGTTCCTTCATTAGATACACCAGTATGTGATTTAGAAGTAAAAAGATTTAATAAAGAAGCTACAAGTTTTTCTAATGTAAATATATATGTATTATCAATGGATTTACCTTTTGCTCAAGGGCGATGGTGTGGAAGTGAAGGGATAGATAAGGTTAAAACATTATCTGATTATAAAGATAGAGAGTTTGGTGAAAAATACGGTACATACATTAAAGAATTAGGATTGTTAACAAGAGCTGTCTTTGTAGTTGATGAAAATAATAAAGTTATATATGTTGAATATTGTGAAGAAATAAGTTCACATCCTAATTATGATGAAGTTTTGAAATTTTTATAATAAGATTCTATTTATGTTAAAATAAAATATTATAAATTATTTTATATGTAGGTAAAAATTTTTTATAATATTTTATTTGCATATAATTTAGTGTAAATATTAGAATAAATAAATTTATTGTGGTAGAATACATGTTGAAAAGTGATTAAATATTGTATTAAAATTTAATATATTTAATTACTTAATATATTAAATTAAGAGGATATAAAAATGAAAAGAAAGTTAAAAATAGTAAGTCCGGTATATCAACGTATTGCAGCAGATATTGCTTCTAAGATAGCCAATGGACATTATAAGGTTGGAGAAAAAATATATGCTCGTTCGGCATTAGCAGCTCAATATAGTGTTTCATCAGAAACAGCTAGACGAGCTATTTGTATTTTGTCGGATATGGATATAGTAGATACGACTAAGGGAAGTGGAGTTAAAATAAAATCCTGTGAAAATGCAATTAAATTTGTAAAGCAATGTGAAGATATTCAAACAGTAAGTGATTTAAAAAAAGAGATATTAGAGGGCTTAGAACGTCAAGCACAAGAAAGTAAACAACTTAAAGAAAATTTATTAGATTTAATAGATAAGACAGATAGATTTAAATCAATTAATCCATTTATACCTTTTAAAATAACTATCAATAAGAATACGCCTTATGCAGGAAAAAATATATCTGAAATTAATTTTTGGCATAATACATTTGCAACTATAATTGCGATAAAACGAGGTGATTCTTTAATTATGTCTCCAGGCCCATATGCAACATTTATGGAAGGTGATATTTTTTACTTTGTAGGAAATGAAGAATGTTACGAAAGGGTAAACAATTTTATATATCCCCAATAATTCCAACGAAGACAATTATAGCTATTGTCTTCATTTTTTTACAAAAGTAACAACTTTATGGTATAATAAAGTTGTTACTTTGTGAAGGAGGGCTTTTAAGTGATAGAGTTTAAAAACGTAAGTAAAGTTTTTAAAAATAAAACTGTTTTAAAAGATATCTCTTTTAAAATAGAAAAAGGAGAATTAGTAAGTATTATTGGTGAGAGTGGTTGTGGTAAAACTACTACTTTAAAAATGATAAATAGCCTTATTAAACCATCTTCAGGAAAAATTTTAATTGATAGTGAAGATATTGGATTTAAAGATGTAATAAAATTAAGAAGAAATATGGGCTATGTTATTCAACAAACAGGATTGTTTCCTCATATGACAATTAGAGAAAACATTGAATTAATTCCACGTATACAGAAAAAGAATAAAGATAGTATTAAAAAGAAGACTTATGAATTAATGGACATGGTTGGATTAAATCCAGATGAGTATTTAGATAGATATCCAACAGAACTTAGTGGAGGACAACAACAAAGAATAGGTGTTGCAAGAGCTTTTGCAATAGATCCAGAAATAATACTTATGGATGAACCATTCAGTGCGTTAGATCCAATAACTAGATTACAACTCCAAGATGAATTAATTGATTTACAGTCGAAATTAAGAAAAACTATTGTTTTTGTTACGCATGATATGGATGAAGCTATAAGAATAGCAGATAGGATTTGTATAATGAATGAAGGAAAAATAGTTCAATATGACACGCCAGAAAATATTCTTAAAAATCCATGTAATGACTTTGTAAGTGAATTTATAGGTACAAATAGAATATGGTCTTCACCAGAATTTATAAGAGCAAAAGATATAATGATTGAAAATCCAGTTACTTGTTATAAAAATACATCAGTTTTAAAATGTATGGAAAAAATGAGAAGTTTAAAAGTTGATAGTTTGTTTATAATAGATAGATCAAATGTTATTTTAGGAATCGTTACTGCTAAACAAATACAAAATAAACCGGATAGAAATATATCTGTAGAGAATATAATGAATTCTGATTTTATTAAGTTATCACCAGATGATACCATAGTAGATATACTTAAAATTGTAAAAGAAAATAAGATATTTAGTTTACCTGTTGTTGATAAAAATGGATTTTTAAAAGGAATAATAACCAAAAGTAGTTTAGTTACAACATTAAGTCAACAATTTTTAGATACTGAGGAGGTAGGTTAATATTATGGGATTTTTTAATTATTTAATAGAAGCTAAATCTCAAATATTTATGTTATTAATTGATCACATAAAACTTACAGCATTGTCTGTAGGATTAGCAATTATAATTGCAATGCCTTTGGGTATATGTATAAGCTATATAAAGAAAATGAGTAAACCAGTATTAGCTATAGCTAATATAATTCAAGCAATTCCAAGTATGGCATTGTTAGGTTTTGCAATACCGTTTTTAGGAATAGGTAAAATACCTGCAATAGTAATGGTTGTTTTATATTCACTATTACCAATAATAAAGAATACAAATACAGGAATTAAGAATATAAATTCACAGACTATAGAAGCAGCAAGGGGGATTGGGCTTACAAGGTTTCAAATATTAACAAAAGTTCAATTGCCTTTAGCATTACCAGTTATTATGTCTGGAGTTAGAATTTCAGCAGTTACAGCTGTTGGACTTATGACAATAGCTGCCTTTATTGGCGGAGGAGGACTTGGATATTTGGTATTTTCAGGAATAAGAACTGTTAATAATTATCAAATTTTAGGAGGAGCAATTCCAGCTTGTCTATTAGCATTGGTAGTCGATTTTTTATTTGGATTAATTGAAAGTTTAGTCACACCTAAAAGCATTCAGAAAAGAAGTTTTAAAAAAGGAATTTTCAAATTAAATACTAAGAGAAAGCAAAAGGCTGTTTTAGCATGTACAGCCAGTATAATATTAGGAATATTTATAGTAACTAGTGTATCAGCTAAAAGTAATAGGACAATTATTATTGGAAGTAAAGACTTTACGGAACAAGAGATACTTTCTAATATTTTAGCTGAAGCTATAGAAAATAATACAGATATTTCTGTTGAACGAAAAATGTCTCTTGGAGGAACACAAGTTTGTTTTTCTGCCTTAAAAAGAGGAGATCTTGATATGTATTTTGATTATACTGGGACATGTTATACAGAGACATTGAAATATCCACCTATATCTGATGTAGAAAAGGTTTATAATACAGTTAAGAAAGATTTTAAAGATAAGTATAATATAGAAACATTAGGACAAGTTGCATTTAACAATATTTATGTTTTATCAGTTAGAAAAGATACTGCGAAAAAATATAATTTAGAAACTATAAGTGATCTTGCAAAAGTATCAGACAAGCTAAGAATATCTACAAGTTTAGAATTTCTTAATAGAGAAGATGGTATTATTGGGTTAAAAAGAAAATACAATCTTAATTTCAAAGATGAGATTGGAATAGATGGTAGTCCCAAATATGCTGCATTAATAAATAATGAAAGTGATATTATAGATGCATTTTCAACTGATGGATTACTTAAAAAGTTTGATTTAAAAACTTTAGAAGATGATAAACACTTTTTTCCACCATATTATCCTGTTCCGTTAGTTAGAGAAGATACACTAAAAAAATATCCTGAAATATTACCGATTGTAAAAAACATAGAACCTTTGTTAACTAATGATGTTATGATTGATTTAAATTATCAAGTAGATGAACTTAGAAAAGATCCTAAGGATGTTGCAAGAAAATTTTTAGAAGAACATAATTTATTAAATGCTTAAGTCACAATCAAAAAAATAATAAGTCTATCCGCCAGTATACTTTCTCTCATCCTGCGTCAACAAAATGCCATAATAGATCCATTGTGATAATACTTTGTATCCTTGCTTGATGAAAAATATTCATAGCAGTTTTGGACTTGTTATTTTATTTCATGTGCCTAAAGATTAAAATAATATAATTAAGGAAAAGATAAATAAGCCAATGATATTAATAAAATGTATCATTGGCTTATGTTATAATTACTTTGAATTTAATTATATAATAATATGATAATATATTGGAATGTGCTTTAGTAAAAATATTTAATGAGCATAATTAAATGAATTTAGATAATTCTAATAAAAGGTTGTTTAAGATAATAATTTTTTATTCTTTATAAAATTATATTTTTTAAATCTGTGGATAACTTAGATTATATTTTTGCTTAAAGGTTAAGAAATCAAACCTAAAGAATAGAAAATAATCATATGCCGCACCATTATTCCTGCACTACGTTTGGAAAGGGTGCATGGGTAAAAAAAATCGACGCTCCAAAGTCGCTTAGCGATTTTTTTATTTATATAGGAAAATTAAGAATATAAAATAATTACTATTTAACAAAAAAGTGAGGAATGAAAATTATGGATTTAGGACTTATACATATTTATTGTGGAAATGGAAAAGGAAAAACTACAGCTGCTATGGGGTTAGGGATAAGAGCAGCAGGGAGAGATAAAAAAGTACTTCTCACTCAATTTTTAAAAGATAACAATACAGGGGAATTAATCTCTATAGAGAAAATTGGGACGAATTTTCAAGTGATAAAAGGTGAACCAGTTAAAAAGTTTTTTAAATTTATGACAAAGCAGGAACAAAAACATACAAAATTAGAACATGAAAAAAGATTTAAAGATATAATATTAAAGGCAATAGAAGAAAAGTTTGATATTCTTATTTTAGATGAAATAATTGCAGCTACTAATTTAGACTTAGTGTCGTTAAATAATGTTATAGAATTTTTAAAGAATAAACCCAAAGGTCTTGAGGTAGTATTGACAGGGCGAAATCCAAACGAAAAATTAATAGAACTTGCAGACTATGTTTCTGAAATTAAAGCAATAAAACATCCTTATGAAAAAGGTATTAATTCAAGAATAGGAATAGAGAAATAATATGAAGTGTTTAATAATTGGAGGATCTAAAAGTGGAAAATCTAACATTGGTGAAAATATAAGTTTATCATTAAACAAAGTTAAAGTAATATATGTAGCTACAATGATCCCTTATGATGATGAAGATAAGCTTAGAATAAAAAATCATATAAACAGTAGAACGGGTTTAGGATTTATAACTTTAGAACAATTTAGAAATTTAAATGAAATAGTAAAATATATAGAGAAAGAAGATACTATTTTAATTGATAGTATAACCTCTCTTTTAACTAATGAAATGTTTATAAAAGGTGATATAATAAAAACTCCGTCATTAAAGATATTAAATAATATTAATGAAATAACTGATAAAGCTAAAAATATTGTAATTGTATCAGATTATATATTTAATGATTCTATAAATTATGATGATGTAAGTGAGAATTATAAAAAAGAACTTGGAAAGATAAATAGGGAATTAGCTAAAATATGTGATATAGTTATTGAATGTAGTTTTGGTAATATAAAAATACACAAAGGAAATAAAAGATTTATTAGATAAATTAAGAAGGGATAAATTAAAATATGAAAAATTTATTTAAGGGATTTATTATGTGTTTAACCATGTTTACTATAATACCAATGCCATATGTAGAATGGGATGAAGATGGAGCTAAGAATATGATGAAATTTTATCCTATTATTGGTTTTATTATAGGAATAATATGGTTTGTAGGATATAAGTTAATAAATTATTTAAATATATCAATGGTACTAAAAAGTATTTTGATAATGATAATACCATTTATAATTACAGGAATGCTTCATTTAGATGGCTTTATGGATGTTTGTGATGCTATTTTATCAAGACGAGATAGAGAAGAAAAATTGAGAATATTAAAAGATTCGGCTACTGGAGCATTTGCAGTTGTATCTGTGATAATTTTATTTTTTATAGAATTTGGGGCAATGTATTCATTTTTAGAATATAATAAAAATCCATATATACTGATATTTTTACCCATAATAAGTAGGAGTATAGCAGCATATTTTTTAATTAGTACAATTACAATTAAAGAGAGTGTATTAGGAAGTTATTTTAAAAAAGGGACAAACATTCAAGATAGAGTTATTTTAATATTAGAGTTAATTTTAGCATATATATTTTTTGGACTGGTACTTGGTTATATAGGAATAGTTATTTTACCTATAGTTATAGTTGCTATAAGTTGGTGTGTAAGGAAATGTTTTAAAGAGTTTGGTGGAATATCTGGAGATGTAGCAGGATTTTCTCTTGTTGTAGGAGAAGTTGTAGGGCTTTTGTCAGCATGTATATTTTAAAAAAGTATTACTTATTAACATAGAGTACTAAAAAATATGGTATAGATAATTATAGTAATTAACCTTAAAGGTTATACTATAAGGTTTTTCTCTTAGAGATTAAAATTATCAAAACTATTAATAATAAAGAACGAGTATGAAGAGTTTATATACCCTTGAGTATTAATGGTTGAGATTTACAATATTATGATGCAAAAATCATTTGCTATAAGTATATATAATCAATGTGAGAAATAAGACTATATAAGAGATGTAAGATTATTACCACGAGATATAAAAGAAAGGAAATATTATTAATGATTTTAATTTATGGTGGTGCATATAACGGAAAAACTGAATTTATGAGGCAAAAATATAATTTAAATGACTCAGATTTATTTTATTGTAAGGATTCTAATTTAGATTTTTCATATAAAAGTATAGTTGGTATTCATGTATTTATAAAACATTGTGTTTTAAAAAATATTAGTGCATTAGATATAATAAAAGGTAATTTAGATATTATTAAGGATAAGATAATTGTATGTGATGAGATCGGTTCTGGAATTGTTCCATTAATTAAGGAAGATAGGCTATGGAGAGAAGAATGTGGAAAGGTGTTGCAATTTTTATCCCAAAATTCCAATAAGGTATATAGAATATTCTTTGGTTTGGAAGAGGTGTTAAAAGATGAGTAAAATAGAATTGTATTTAATTAGGCATGGAAAGACTTATTGTAACAAGGAAAGATTATATTATGGAAAAACTGATGTATCATTATGTTGTGAAGGAATTACTGAACTTATTAATAAGAAAAAAAATAGTATTTATCCTTTGTGTGAAAAATATTTTACAAGTGGTTTAAAAAGAGCAAATGAAACCTTTGAGATTTTATATCCTAATGAAGAATATGATTTAGTTCCAGAATTATGTGAATATAATTTTGGGGAATTTGAATTAAAATCTTATGAAGATTTAAAAGAAAATCCTAAATATCAAGAATGGATTATGGATGAGGTAGGAGATGTTAAATGTCCTAATGGTGAAAGCAAAAAAGAATTTAAAGAAAGGATATTAAAAGGTTTTTTTGATTTAATATTTAATTTAAAGAATAATAATATAAAAAGTGCCTTAGCTGTATTACATGGTGGTACTATAGGAACATTATTAGAAGAATTATATGACAATAAAAAAAGTTTTATAGAGTGGCAACCACAAGGTGGAGCAGGATATAAGCTTGTAGTATCATTAGAAAATGATATAGAAATAGCAAGTGTTAAAGAAATTTTTTAAGGAGAGTATACTAAGGGTGGTTTATAAAATGATAGAATTAACCATTGGATTTATTTTGGATTTATTAATTGGAGATCCTGAAAATCCAATACATCCAGTTAGAATAATTGGAAGTTTTGCTAGTAAATTAGAAAGCTTAACTAGAAAGCTATTTAAGAAGAGCCTAAAAATAGGTGGATTTATTACTTGGTTTACAGTTGTAATGACTACTTTTCTAATTAATTATTTTATATTAAAAATTGTAGGTGAGTTTAACAAATATGTTGAAATTTTATTAGGTGGTGTAATAATATATTTTTGTATTTCTGCTAAGGGATTAGTAAAAGAAGGATATAAAGTTATTTCTTTAGTTAGAAAAGATGATATTTTAGGGGCAAGAAAGCAATTGTCATTTATAGTAGGAAGAGATACTAAAAGATTAGATAAGCAAGCTATTATAAGAGCTGTTGTAGAAACAATAGCAGAAAATATGTCAGATGGTATTATAGCACCTATTCTTTATGCAGGACTTGGAGGAGCACCATTAGCTATGGCATATAAGGCTGTAAATACATTAGATTCTATGTTTGGATATAAAAATGAAAAATATAGGGAGTTTGGTTATTTTTCAGCAAAATTAGATGATGTATTTAATTATATTCCAGCAAGAATTACAGGGATATTAATAGTAATATCAGCTATGATTTTAGGTTATGATTATAAAAGAAGTTTTAAAACATATAAAAGAGATAGATACAATCATTCAAGTCCTAATAGTGCACATCCAGAAGCAGCAATGGCAGGAATATTAGGAATTCAGTTAGGTGGTTCAAATTATTATTTTGGAAAGTTAGTTAAAAAACCAACTATAGGGGATAGTTTTAAAGATATAGAAATTCTCGATGTTGATATAACATCGAGAGTACTTTATTGTAGTACTATTTTATCATACATATTATCAATTATATTAATTTTTATTGGAGGGTATATCTATGGCTAATTTAGGACATGGGGGAAACATAAAAGAGATATCAAGAGAAAAAGGCATTAAATATACTGATATAATAGATTTTTCATCCAATATTAATCCTTTAGGTATGTCAAACCAAGTAAAAAAAGTTATAATAGATTCAATGGATGATATAGAAATATATCCAGATATAAGCTACGCAGAGTTAAAAAGGTCAATATCTGAATACGAAGGTGTTAATGAATCATATTTGATTTTAGGAAATGGTGCAGCAGAAGTATTGTTTAATATAGTTAAAGCGTTAGAACCTAAAAAAGTATTAATACCATCTCCTACTTTTTCAGAATATAAGGAAGCTGTGGAATGTGTAAATTCAGAGGTAGAATTATATAATCTTAAAGAAGAGAAATTTTTCTGCATAGATGAAGATATTTTAAAAAAAATTACAGAAGAGATTGACATAATATTTATATGTAATCCGAATAATCCAACAGGAGTATTAACAAATAAAGAATTATTAATGAAAATTTTAACAAAATCCAAAGAAAGTAATATTATAGTGTTAATTGACGAATCTTTTATGGATTTTGTAGAAGAAGATTTTTCTATGATTAATGCTTTAAGTAATTTTGATAATTTAATAATTTTAAAATCACTTACTAAGTTTTTTGCTATTCCGGGCTTAAGAATAGGTTATAGCTTATGTTCAAGCAAAGATATTGTTAGTGAAGTTTATAAGATAACTCCTGCTTGGAATATAAATGCATTTGCAGATATATCAACAAGAGCTTCTTTAAAAGATAAAAATTATATAAAAAAAACAATACAATATATGGAAAAAGAGAGAGCTTTCTTATATAATGGTTTAAAGGAAGTTAAAAATTTAAGGGTATATAAGCCTAGCGTTAATTTTATATTTTTTAAATGTGATTTTGATATTGATTTAAAATCAGAGTTATTAAAATATAATATTTTAATAAGAAGTTGTAGTAATTATGATAATTTAGATAAATATTATTATAGAGTAGCAGTTAAAAATAGAGAAAATAATACTAAATTAATTAATTGCTTAAAGAGTATATTTGATAAACAAAAGTAAAATTAAAAATAAATTAATGTTTTAATATATTAAAATATTGTAAAAGATAAAGAGGTATATATGGAAAATTTTAAATTTGTGACTTCATATAGTGGAGGAAAAGATAGTGTTTTATCTTTATATAGAATGATTAATAAGGGATATAAGCCAGCAGGGATTTTAGTTACTTTTGATAAAGATAATACATCGTGGTTTCATAAAGTTCCTAAAGAACTGTTTATAAAAACTTCAAAGGAACTTAATATACCATTAATAGAAGTAGAATGTTTTGATGGAAATAATTATTCAAAAAAGTTTTCTGAAGAATTAAAAAAGCTTAAAGAAAAAGAAGATATTAATTTATGTGTATTTGGAGATATAGATATAGAAAATCATAGAAAATGGTGCTTAGATGTATGCCGTGAGGCTGGAATGAAGGCTGAATTCCCTTTATGGAATGAAAATAGGGAGAAACTTACTAAAGAGTTTTTAGAAGCAGGTTTTAGTACAGTAATAAAAAAAGTGAATTTAGATTTACTAAATCAAAGTTTCCTTGGATTAAAGTTAGATTTTGATGTCATCAAGGAATTGAAAAAAACAGGCTGCGATGTAAGTGGAGAAAATGGAGAATATCATACATTTGTGTATGATGGACCTATATTTAATAATAAGATAGAATTTAATATAATAAATAAACAAATTTATGATAACTATGGATATTTAATAATAAAATAAACAGTTAAAGTATTTTATTAAAACTTTAAAGGATGGTTTTGGAGGGTAGTATGAATAAAAAAAATATAATGTTTTTAGGTACAGCATCTTCAGTAGGAAAAAGTACTTTGGTAGCAGGATTATGTAGAGTACTAAAGAACGATAATTTTAAAGTAGCTCCATTTAAAGCAATGAATATTTCATTAAATTCTTATGTTACTAAAGATGGAGAAGAGATAGGGAGAGCTCAAGTCGCACAAGCTGAAGCATGCAAAATAGAACCTAGTGCTCTAATGAACCCTATATTATTAAAACCAAGTGGAGGACATACTCAAGTTATAGTAAATGGAAAAGTTTATGATAATATAGAACCTTATAAGTACAAAGAAATAAATAAAAAGTTAAAGGGATTTGTTAAAGAATCATATGAAAAGTTAAGCAAGGATTATGAAATATTAGTCTTAGAAGGATCTGGAGGATGCGCCGAAATAAACTTAAAAGAAAGTGATATAGCTAATATGAATATGGCAGAAAGTGTTGATGCACCTGTTATATTAGTGGCTGATATTGATAGAGGTGGAGTTTTTGCGTCTATAGTTGGTACGCTTCAATTATTATCAGAGAATGAAAGAAAAAGAGTAAAAGGTGTTATAATAAATAAATTTAGAGGAAAAAAAGAATATTTTGAATCAGGTGTGAAACAGCTAGAAGATATAATAAAAATACCAGTTATTGGAGTAATGCCTTATGAAGATTTTGATATTGATGATGAAGATAGTGTTACAGAAAAAATAAATAATAAAGAAGCTGAAGATGGAAAAAATATAGATATAGCAATAATAAGACTATCGCATATGTCTAATTTTACAGATTTTAATGTACTTAATAGAATAAATGGAGTTAATGTAAGATATGTAGAAAGTATAAAACATTTAAAAAATCCAGATGTAATAATAATTCCAGGAACTAAAAATACCATTGAAGATTTAAGATTATTAAAAGAAAGTAAATTGGCTGATGAAATAATTAAATTACATGATAATGGTACTTTGGTGTTAGGGATTTGTGGTGGATATCAAATGCTTGGAAAATTACTTTTGGATCAACAAGGGGTGGAAGGAAAGACTTTTCAAGAAGAAGGACTAGGGTTACTTGATATAAAGACTAGATTTAATGAAAGAAAAGTAACTAAACAAGTTGAAGCAAAAGTAGTGTCTAACTTAAAAGATATTAATGAAATAGAAAATAAATTATTAGTTGGGTATGAAATACACAATGGAATAAGTAAGGTTGGAAAAAACGTAAAACCATTTATAAAGGATTCTAAAGAAAAAGTTATTGGAGCCTGCAATAAAGAGGGAACAGTTGCAGGGACTTACTTACATGGAATATTTGATTCAGAAGATTTTACTAACACATTTATTAATGCACTGAAAAAGAAAAATAATCTTGATTTATGTGAAGTAGACAAATTAAATAAAGTATCAGACTATAAAAATGAGCAATATGAAAAATTGGCTAAAGTATTTTTAGAAAATATAGATGTAGATAAGATAAAACAAATAATTGGTATTTAAAAATTTTTAGGTGTGTATATAATAATATTTTATTATATAGTTAAGATATACATTTAAAATTTAACTAGAACTGTATGTGAAAATTCAGCTCTAGTTTTTTATTTTAAATATATATTAAAGAATAAAAAAAATATACTTTAAAGTTGTATTGATATTTTTTATATAAGTTTTTATATGTTTTAAAATACTAGTTAATTTAATATTAAGAAACAAAATTGGAAGTGGAAAGTGAAGAGTAGATAAAAACTTTTTATCAAATATTTAAGTAACATTTTAATTATGAATTCTTCACTTTCAACTAACAAAATGTACATACTTTTCTTTAGATATAATCTATAGAAATTTTATAATAGCTAGTATTATAAGAAGTACTCCAGATAGCCAAGAAAGTTCAATATTTATATTATCAGCTAACTTTTTACCAATTATAACACCAATTGATACAGCTAAAAAACCAATAATCAAACTTAGTATTATGACCTGAATATAATTTATACTTGTTAAACTAGAACCAAATCCTACTGCTAAACTATCTAATGAAAGAGCAAGGGCTAGATAAAATGATTCTTTTGGATTCAAAGATTTTGATTTATCAAAATCTGCTTTAGTTTCATCAGCATAGACTTCAAGTACAAATTTAAAATCAAATAATTTAAATGTTAATGGAGTATCTATTTTAGAATATTTAGATATATAGGATTTAAATATACATTCAAATAAACGATATATACCAAGCCCCATTAACAGAATAAATCCTATTAATATAGGTAAATTACCTGGCAAGAATTTTTTTACCAAAGCTCCAAGTAATAATGAAATACCTAATGTACATGTTGACACCAAATTTATTATCAAAGTAGATATTGGAGGAATTTTAATTTTAGATGTACCATAAGCAATGCTTGCAACAAAGGAATCTATACAAATAGATGATACTAATAAAATTGATTCAAGCATAGTAATACCTCAAAAAATACTTACTGATATATATTTTATATTATGAAAGAAGTTCATAATAGTTACAAAATATGAGTGAAATGTAATTAATATTACATTAATATTACCTTTTGTAGATGATATTTTTATTTTTGAAGAAAATTTAAAATATTATATTATTAATGATAAATCAATTATGATAGAATAAAATATGATAACTATTTTATATAAGAAAACAGCGTTAATTTTAAATAAATTGGAGGAAAAATATGTATAAGTTAATAGCATTAGATATGGATGGAACATTACTTACAAGTGATAAAAAGGTTTCAGAGAGAAATAAAGAAGCTATAAAAGCAGCAGAAAAAAAAGGGGTTAAAGTAGTACTAGCATCAGGAAGACCGGCTGAAGGTTTAAGATACTATTTAGAAGAACTTGAATTATTAAAGGAAGATGATTATGTACTTAGTTTTAATGGAGGAGTATCTCAAAAAACCAAAAGTGGTGAAGTAATATCAAGAACTGTTTTAAAAGGAAAAGATTTAAAATACATAAACAATATAGCTAAGGAGTTAAATGTAAATATACATGCATTTTCTGAAAAATCAGGTTTAATAACTCCTAAAATAAGTAAATATACAGAGGTAGAAGCAGATATAAATAAAATCAATATAAGTATAGTAGATTTTGATATTATAGATGATGATGAAAATATAGTAAAAGTAATGATTATAGATCCAGAAGAAGTATTAGAAGAAGCAATAAAAAAATTACCTAAAGAACTTTATGAAAAATATACTGTATTAAGAAGTACACCTTACTTTTTAGAATTTATGAATAAAGAAGTTGATAAAGGTGAAGGATTAAAAAGATTAGCACAGTCTTTAGGAATAAAGAGAGAAGAAGTAATTGCTATGGGAGATGCTGGTAATGATTTATCTATGATTAAATATGCAGGCCTTGGAGTTGCTATGGAAAATGGATTTCCTGAAGTTAAAGAAAATGCTCAATTTATTACAAAAAGTAATGACGAAGATGGAGTAGCTTATGCAATAGAAAAATTTGTTTTAGGTGAATAAAACTTTTAGATTATATTATTTTATTAAATTGTTTAAAATAGAATTTAGTTTTGAGAAAATAATAATAAAAAAATCCAACTAGAAATTAGTTGGATTTTTTTATTATTCAATGAATTTTACACAGGTTGGTGATGGAACTTTTTCTAGTCCCATAAATTTTAGTGCTCCATTTGATTGCTGGATTGAAAAAATAGATAATGTGCTAGATAATTCATTACCACAGATTAGATACTTTCCAGTAGGGTCTATTTGGAAGTCACGAGGACATTGCCCTTTACAGTCAAATACATCCACATACTCTAATTTACCATTTTCATCATTTATATAAAATAAAGTAATATTATTATTTATTATATCAGAAGTATATAGAAATTTATTGTTTTGGTGGATGTGTATAGCTGAAGCTAACTTTTTACCTTTATATTCTTCTGGTAAAATACTAATTGACTCAATTTTTTCAAATGGATTTTCTTTTTTTGAATTGTATTTTAATGCAAAAATTTCACAACTTTTTTCTGCTAAAACATAATAGTATGGTTTTGATTTTGAATAAGTTATATGTTTTGGTGCTGAATCTTTAGGAAAAGAGTAACTTAAATGTTTTTTAGCTATTAATTCATCATTATTAAAAGTGTATAACATTAAAACATCTTTTCCAGAGTCAACTGATAATATATATTTTTCATCATGAGAAAAAATAGAACAATTTATATGAGATTCTTCTTCATTTGAATTTTTTTCAAAATTATCATTATTAACTGTAGCGTGAGATGTTAGAATTATACCATCTAAAGTATTAAAAACTTTAATTTCATTTTCATTGTAATTTGAAGAAATTAAAAGTTGTTTATTTTTTCTTATACTTACATGACAAGGTTCTTTACCATCTTCAACATTATAATTAATTAAATCAACAGTATCTTTTTCACCAAAAAATTTAAATGAAGAAACTCCTGATTGGCATCCTATACTACAAGTAGAATATAAAATGTTTCTTTCTTTGTCAATCGCTAGATAATTAGGATTGTTAATTTCATAAGCTAAATTGATTCTATCTATCTTTCCTGATGATGAATTAAAATTAAATTTATAAATACCTTTACTATCATTATTAGTATGAGTTCCAATAAAGCCAATTATTATATCTTTATGTACTATCATAAAGTAATGCCCCCTTATATTATTTTATATAATTATAAGTATATCATAAATAAAATATATTAAATATCCAAAAAATCTATAAAATTAGTTATAAAAATTAATAAAATAGTAAAATAATTACAATTTAATAATTAAATATCAATAAAAGTATGGGAGTAAAATAAACTCAATAAATATATTGTTATAAATTTACTATTCTAAAATAAATTTAATTTTATAATAATATAATTTTTTTATTTTGATAATTAAATATTAAAATTTTATAATTATTAATAAATATGAATTTTTTGGTATAATAATTTACAAATAAGAAAAAGTACTTAATAATTTTAAAGAATTTATAAAAAGCACAAATAAAAAGGGAGAGTTATTAGTGCGTATAAAAATTCCGACAGGATTACCAGAATATAAAGTATTATCCAATGGGAATATCTTTGTAATGAATGATAACAGAGCAAATACACAAGATATAAGACCATTGAAAATTGCAATTGTTAATTTGATGCCAAAAAAAATATTAGCAGAAAATGAGTTGTTAAGGCATTTATCTAATACACCGTTACAAGTTGAAATAAAACTTATTTAAATAGAAGAAAAATATTTTTATGAGACATACTGAATGTGGTAGAAAAATATTTAACGCTTTAAATATTTTTATAATAATATGATTTTATTAAATATTTAAAATAATTAACTTGACTTGTGCATTGATTTAAGAAAATTTACCATTGGTTTATAATTCATATTTTACCAAAAGAAAAATTATATAAAAAAGTAGCATATAAACCTCAAACATGCTAGATTTATTGTTGCAAAACTAAAACCTAAGGAGATTTATATGCCGACAACAATATTAAACCAAAACGAATTTATTAGCAACTATATTTTAGAGTTAAATATTCCATATTCTTCTGCGTTAAAGAATCATATGGTAAATTTAACATCTGGAATAATCGTAACCGAAGGAAATAAGACTATTTCTTCAGCTTACAATAAGATTACATCTAACCGACACAGAAGTACTGGTTCAAGATTCCTAAGTTCATATTCATGGAATCATGAATATGTTACGGAAGAATGCATATTTCATGCAATCTCTGAAATTTCCAATACTTGTGAAGATAGTGATGTTGGATTCCTAATTATTGATGATACCTTGAGTAAGAAAAATACTTCAAGTAAAAAAATTGAAGGTTTAGATTTTCACAATTCTCATGCTGATGGTAACAAACCGAAGTGGTCTCACTGCTTAGTTACATCCCACTATAAGATTAATGATTATTCTATACCTCTGAATTTCAAACAATATCACCGAAAGGAATCTAGTAAAAAGCTATCTAAAAAATTTCTAGATAAAAATGAACTTGCAATGGAACTAATAAATGAATTTGCTCCTGCAACTAAAAACAACTATTTATTAGTTGATTCATGGTATACTTCAGCAAAAATTTTGCTTCACGGTTTAATAAATGGTTGTCACACTATCGGTAGAATAAAATCTAACAGAGTGATATATCCTGCTGGCATTAAAACAAATGTAAAAGAGTTTTCTTCATACATTAGAACTAATGAAACTAGCTTAGTTACCGCTAGTAACAACAAGTACTACGTTTATAGATATGAAGGAAAACTCAACGATATAGAAAATGCCGTTGTACTTATAAGCTGGACTAAAAGTGATTTATCTGATAAGCCAGCATTCATTATAAGTACTGATGTTTCACTTGATAATAAAACAATAATTTCATACTACGAAAAGCGTTGGGATATTGAAGTAAGTTATAGATATCATAAAACAGCTCTTGGTTTTGATGAATTTCAAATTCAATCTTTAGAATCAATACATAGATATTGGAGTATGATATTTTTAACGTATACTTTCCTTGAGCTTTTCAGAGTTAAATATGGTAAATTATATAAATTGAAAAATATCGGTGATGTAATATTACACTTCCGAAACAACTATTTGGTAAAAATAGTTGCTTTTGCACATGAATGTGCAGATAACGGGATTAATCTAGAGTCTACTATTTCCAAATTAGGACTAGTAGCTTAAATTTTTCCTATTTACTGCACAAGTCTAGTAATTAATAAAAAAAGGATCTTTCTTCAAATTTATTTTTTATAGATTAAAAAAAACAATCTATTTTATCTAAAAATGTTACAAAAAGTAGTGTTTGATGTTAAAATATAAATGATTTTTTATTAAAAAAGATATTAATAAATGGGTTAATATGATTAATCTATAAAACAAATGGAGGAATAGTGTGGAACAGAAGAGAGAAAAATTTTCATCAAGTTTAGCAGTTTTTTTAGCTACATTAAGTTCTGCTGTAGGTTTAGGTAATATATGGATGTTTCCTTATATTACAGGAGAAAATGGTGGGGCAGCATTTATTATTATATATTTAATATGTGTTGCATTAGTAGGATTACCAGTACTTATTAGTGAATTCATAATAGGTAGAGGTACGAGAAGGAATGTACATGGAGCAATTTCAAAAATTACAAATAAAAATAGATTTAAGATTATAAGTGTTTTTGCAATATTAGCAACATACTTTATGCTATCTTTTTATACAGTAGTTGTGGGATGGGTTTATTCATATTTATATAAGGCAGTTATAGGAGCATTAAAAGGAGTAACTTCAGAAACTACAAGTATTCTATTTTACAACACAAGTGTAGGACCAATAGCTCCAATTATTTGGCAGATGATAGCTTTGTTAGTTGGAGGAACAATATTAGTTTTAGGAGTAAAGGGGGGAATTGAAAAATTAACTAAAACATTAATGCCTGTATTAATTTTACTTCTTGGAATTTGTGCATTTAGAAGTTTAACATTAGCAGGAGCTATGGAAGGTATAAATTTTTTGATTAAACCTGATTTTTCAAAGGTACATATTGGAGTTGTGCTTTCAGCTTTAGGATTAGCATTTTTTAAATTATCAGTTGGAAGTGGTGCAATGATTACATACAGTAGCTATTATACTGATGATAATAATTTAATTGGTACAGCAGGAAAGGTTGCAATATCAGATACATTAGTATCATTAACAGCAGGTCTTGCTATATTTCCAGCTGCTTTTTCATTTGGATTAGAACCGAGTAGTGGTCCAGGCCTGCTATTTAATACGGTACCTTTAATATTTGCTAAAATGCCAGGTGGTTGGGTTTTATCAATTATATTTTTTGTTCTTGCAGCAATGGCAGCTACAATGTCAATGATATCATTATTAGAAGTCTTGATTGTAGTTTTTACAGAAGAGTTAAAAATGGAAAGAAAAAAGGCTATAATAATGAATGTAATAATAATAGCATTAGTTGGATCATTAGCAGCTTTATCAGGTAATCCTAATGGAATATTAGGAAATAAATTAGTTTTTGGATTAACTTTCTTTGATTTATTTGATACTCTTGTATCTAAGATATTATTACCTATAAATGGATTGTTAATAATATTATTAACGGGATATTTTATAAATAAGAAGTATTTAACAGATCAATTAAGCAATAATGGAATATTAAATAATGAATTAACAATTAAAACTTTAATTTTCATTATGAAATATATATCACCAATACTTATAATTATAGTATTTTTAAAATCATTTATTTAAAGTTTATATTTTAGTAGAGTACATATATATGTGCAACTAAATTATATTGAGTAATTAAACTAGGATATTAATATGATTATATTCTTATTTTAGATTGCTCTCAATATAAAATTGTAAATTAAAAAAAGGATTAGATCTCATATATAATTTTAATAAAAATAAGGCATTGCAATAATAGTAAAGCCTTATTTTTATTGTTTATGTTAAATTAGAGTTTAATAATATAGATTTTAGTATAAAGTATAGAAATAAGAAATTAGTAAAATTTCAATTATAAGAATACTAGGTACTCCTAATGTAAATTTTAAATGCTTAGTTTTGTGTCTAAAAGTATGCATACCAAAAAGAACTCCTATAGAACCACCAATTATAGAAATTCCAATTAGAGTTTTTTCAGGAATTCTCCATTCTTTATTTATTGCACGTTTTTTATCAATAAACATAATAAAAAAACCAACAAAATTTATAAAAAATAAATATATAAGAAAAATTTTAATCATAATTTTCACCTCTTTATAAATAATAAATTATATTATTTATATTAGCATAAGGTACAATCAAAAAAAATAATAAGTACATATGCCAGTATATTTTTCATCATACTGCGTCAACAAAATACCATAATAGGTACACTATGATAATACTTTGTCCCTTGCCTGCTGAAAAATATTCATAGCAGTTTTAAAATTATTATTTTATTTCATGTACCTAAGTAAAAATAAATGAAAACTATTTCATATACATTAAAAACAGTTTTTGAAATTTCATATAATATTTTTTATGTTTAGCCACCAAGAGTTATATCTTGATGATTATACCATTTTAATGCATCATAAAAATCTTTTTCTTTAAATGCTGGCCAGTATGAATCTATTACATAAAAATCTGAATAAACAGACTGAGCAGGCAAAAATCCACTAAGCCTTCTTCTTCCTCCCCATCTTATGATTAGATCTATTCTAGAAATATCCTTAGAATTTATATAAGGTATAATCCCTTTATAGGAAGAGTTATTTTCTTTAAGTATGTTTAAATCCCATTCCCATCCATAATTAATTAAGAAATTAACTTTTATACCACCAGTACCAAAAGTACTTCTTTTTGTAAATGGAAGCAATTCCTTAGGAAACAATTTAGATTGTGTATTTCCTAAAACTAATATTTCACAATTTTCTTTTGTAAGCAATAGAACTGATTCAATACAAGCTTTTGTAAAAGCTATTTTTTGTTCGCTAGGTCTTTTAGTATTATCTACTGTAAAACCATAGAAGGTTACTTCTGATATGCCTTCTTTTTGACATAACTTAAAAACTTCAAGTCCAGGATTTATTCCAAAGGAGTATCCCTTATCTTTAGTAAATCCATTGGCTAATGCCCAGCGTCTATTTCCATCTGGTATTATGCCTATATGTTTTGGAATTCGCATATTGTTATCTCCTAATATAGTAAATTTTTATATATTAAATCTATAAATATAAGTATATCCAATATAGTTAAAAATACACATAAAAATTCACATATAAGTATTTACTTATGGTAAATATATATTAAAAAGTATTAGAGTATAATTAAAACATTTATTAATATAGTATAGGAAGAGTTTGTTTGTAAGTAAATATATTTTAGGGAGGATACATACATGGCAGTTAATGCAAAAAGACAAAAACAATTAAAAGCGTTAGGGTTTTTATTACAAAAGGATAAAGAACATTTTTCAGTAAGATTTTTAGGTAGAGCAGGTAATTACACAGCAGAAGAATTAAATAATATAAATTTTATTGCTAAGAAATATGGTAGAAATTATTGTGGAATGACAACAAGACTTCAAATAGAAGTACCTTGGATAAAAGATGAAGATGTAGAAAAAGTTATTGAAGAAGCCAAGAATTTAGGACTAAGACATGGTGGTACAGGTCAAAAATTTAGACCATTAGTATCTTGTAAAGGTACTGTGTGTCTTCATGGAAACATTAATACTCAGGAAATATGCAGACAATTAGAAGATAAATATTTTGGAACAGATACTCCTCATAAATGTAAAGTTGCAGTTGTCGGTTGTCCTAATAACTGCGCAAAGGCTAATATAAATGATATTGGTATAATGGGAAGAACAATACCAGAATTTGTTTTAGAAAATTGTGTTGGATGTGGATTGTGTGTTAGAGCTTGTAGACAAAAGGCTTTAGAAGTAGTAGATAAAAAAATAGTACATAATAAAGATTTATGTGTTAATTGTGGTGGATGCGTAAGAGCATGTAAATTAGGTGCAGCTATTGCAAAAGAAAAAGGTGGAGAGATATTTGTTGGAGGAAGATTTGGTAGAGGAATAAGAATAGGAGATTCTTTAGGGAAAATATTTAAAGAAGAAGATATAACCCCGATGATTCATAAAATTGTAGATTATTATAGAGAAGTAGGACAACCAGGCGAGAGAATTTCTAAAGTTATGGATAGAATAGGAAAAGAAGAATTTATAAATAATGTTTTAAAAAGATAATATGTATCTGTAAGTAAATATTAAAAAGTTCAAGTAGTAATAATTGATACAACTTGAACTTTTGGTATTTTATATATGGAAGGAATATATATTTTTAAAGAATATATAGATAATTTTTTAATGTTGTATTTAAGTATTATATGAGTACTTCTAAAAAAATAAAAATAATTACATGAATAACAGTTATTTCTATACTAAATTTGAAAATGGTTTATAGGGGAAAAGTTTTAAACTAGATTAAGGATTAAAAGGGAATGAAACAATGTAACTTATGAATTATTATTAACCACTTTTAACTATAAAAGTTACAAATAAAATGTTAAAATATAATTTATATTAAAGAATAATCATTACAAATTAAAAATGACTTTTTTTATTGTACATTTTAATATAAAATAAAGTATGTTAAATTAGAACGTATGAATATTTAAATAAGTATACAAGGTGGAAAAAGAATGATAGCAGTATTAGGTATTAAAAAGAATACACCAATAGAAATTAGAGAAAAATTAACTATAAAATCAAACAAATATGATAAGTATTTAGAAGGATTATTAAAATATTTAGATGAGGTTATTATACTTGCAACTTGTAATAGAACAGAAATTTATTTTAATGTTTCTTATATTAATGAAGAACTATTAAAAAAGATTTTTGAAGTGTTAAAATGGGAATATATATATAAAGATTATATTTTTATATCAGAAGATAAAAGAGCATGTAAGCATTTATTTGAAGTAACTTGTGGTTTTCATTCAAAAATATTAGGTGAAGATCAGATTTTAGGTCAAGTAAGAGATGTATATTTTAAATCCTTAAATGCAAATGCTTTAAATTTAGACTTACAAAGGTTATTTCAATATGCAATAACATGTGGTAAAAAATTCAAAAGTCAATCAAGATTATTTGAAATTCCAGTGTCATCAGCTTCAATAGTTGTTAATGAATCTATTAATAAAAAGTGTAAAAGATATATGATATTAGGCTATGGTGATGTTGGTAGATTAACTATGAAGTATTTACTTGCCCATAATATAGAGGATGTATATTTGGCTGTTAGAAATACTAAAATAAAAAATGAATTTAGTAATGATAAAGTAAAAGTAATAAAATTTGAAGAAAAAAATAAGTACATAAATGATATGGATTGTGTAATATCATGTACATCAGCACCTCATATAGTTATAAAAAAACAAGATATAAATGAGTGGGGAAATAAAATATTAATTTATGATTTAGCAGTGCCAAGAGATGTGGATGAGGAAATAAATAATATACATAGAGCAGAAGTATATAATATAGATAAGATAAGTTATATAAATGATGGAAATAAAAAAATGAGATTTGATAAAATGGATTCTAGTAAATTTATATTAGAAAAATATTTAAATGAATATTATGAATGGAAAAGACTTAGAAGCATTGTACCAATAATAGAGGATTTAAAAATTAGTTCTAAAGAAGTATATGATAGTAGGATAAGCACTTTTAAAAATAAGTGTAAAGATAAAGATGACATTGAATTGGCAAATAAAATGATAAAGAGTACATCTGATTATTATGTAAACAGGGCTATAGAGATAATGAAAGAAGAAACATTAAAGGGAAGTGAAGAGGAATGTTTAAGAATAATAAAGAGTATATTCATGACCCAAAATTAAATTATTCGTTTATTTCATTACTTTCAAATAAAATAAATGTTGGTGTAATCGGAGGGGGAAGAGCTGGGTTTATAAAAATTAAACATTTTTTAAACACAGGATGTTATATTGAAGTTATTTCAAAAGATTTTTGTGAAGAGGTAATTAATTTATCAAAAGAGTTTAAAGAAAAATTAACTTTAATAAAAGGTGAATTTAATTATGAATTTTTATTAAATAAGCATTTAATCTTAATAACCATAGATGACAAAAGAATAAATGATAATATAAAGGGATATTGCAATAAAAATTTTAAGATATATATAGAATCATCAAATTTTCAAGATGGTATGGGGGTTGTACCTGTTCAAAGAAAGCTTAATAATATAACTTTTGCTATAAATACAAATGGTGGAAATCCTAAAGGGGCAGTAATGCTTGCAAATAAAGTTCAGGAGTTATTAAAAGACTATGATGATTTTATAAAATTAACTACTAATATTAGAAATAAGGCAAAAAAACTTTCAAAATATAAAAAAGAAATTATAGATTTTATATCATGTGATGATTTTAAATTTTTCTATGATAATAACAAAGAAACATTAATATTAAGACTATATTTTGATGAAGAAATATTAAAAGAATTAGGCATATGAAAATAAATAGCAAGTCAAAGATGTCACGGATATTTTGTGAAATACAATGAATTGGGTTCTGCTAATAATTTCCATTAGTATGTTCTAATGAAGAAGTAGTTCACAAAATAAACTAGCATATTGATTAGTTATTTGTTTGAATGAGCCTTAATATAGAAGGAGTATTAAATTTATGAATGAAATAATAATAGCAACAAGAAAAAGTAAGTTGGCTCAAGTTCAAACTGAAATAATAATGAATAAATTAAAATCAGAATTTAATATAAATAGCAAAAAACTTCTTATAGTAACTGAAGGTGATAGAAAGTTAGATGTATCATTAAATAAAATAGGGGGAAAGGGATTGTTTGTTAAAGATATAGAACTTGCTCTTTTAAATAAGCAAGCACATGCCGCTGTTCATAGCATGAAAGATGTTCCTTTTGAAGTTAGCGGTGAATTTGAAATCACAGCAATAACAGAAAGAGAAGATATCAGAGATGTATTTATTTCAAATGGACATGTTTCATTTAAAAACCTTAAACTAGGTGCAAAAGTGGGAACAAGCAGTATAAGAAGAGCAGCTCAACTTAAACTTTTAAGAAATGATTTAGAAATAGTTCCTATAAGAGGAAATGTTCAAACTAGATTAAAAAAAATGAAAGAGCAAAATTTAGATGGTATTGTTTTAGCAGCTGCTGGTCTTAAAAGATTGGGAGATGAAGATTTAATAACAGATTATTTTAATCCAAAAGAATTTTTACCAGCAGTTTCTCAAGGTGCTTTAGGAATAGAGTGTTTAAAAGATGGGGATACTAATGAGTATTTTAAAGCTTTAATAGATGAAGAAGCAACTTTGACAGTAAATGCAGAAAGAAGCTTTATGAAGGAATTAAATGGAGATTGTCACAGTCTTATAGGAGCTTATTCAGAAATTAAAGGTAATGATTTGTATATGATTGGAATATATGATGTAGGTGGAAAAATGATTAAAAAAGATATTTTAGGATGCAAAAATGACAATATTGAATTAGGAAAGAAATTAGCACAAAAAATATTAGGATAGTATGTATTTAAAATACCAAAGTATTAAAATTAGGTATATAGAAAATTCAATTGAAAGGTAGGTTAGTGGTAATAAGAATTTTATGTAATAAGCATAACATCTTATTAAAAGTAGATTATGAGTGAAGTATATATTATAGGCACAGGACCTGGAGATGAAGAATTATTAACTGTAAAGGCTGTTAATAAATTAAAAGAATGTACAGCTGTTTTATATGATAGATTGGTTTCTAATAATATTTTAAATTATTTAAGTGATTCTTGTGAGATTTATTATTGCGGAAAAGAGCCTGGAGCTCATTATAAAACACAAGAAGAAATAAATGAGATGTTAGTAAATTTAGCAAAAAAAGGTCACGTAGTAGGAAGAGTAAAAGGGGGAGACCCATATGTTTTTGGAAGAGGTGGAGAAGAAGTATTAGCTTTAAAACAAGCAAATATTCCTTTTGAAGTAATACCAGGTATAACCTCTCCAATAGCTGTATTAAATTATGCAGGTATTCCTATAACTCATAGAGGAATAGCTCAAAGTTTTCATGTTGTAACAGGAATGTCAGCAAAACATATTAAATCTAATTTTAAAGCTTTAGCTATGGAGGAAGGCACTTTAGTTTTTATGATGGGGCTAAGTAACTTGGAAAACATAGTAGGTGAGCTTATAGCAAATGGTAAAGATATATCTACACCTTGTGGAGTTATAATGAGAGGCACTTCAAGCAAGCAAAAGAAGGTAATCGGAACTTTAGAAAATATAAGTAAAAAGGTAGAAGAAGCTAATTTGCAATCTCCATGCATAATTGTTATTGGCGAAGTAGTTAACTTAAATGAAGAGTTAGCTTGGTATGAACATAAACCTTTGTTTGGAAAAAATATTTGTGTAACTAGGTCAAAAAAACAAGCAGCTACATTAAAGCAAAAGCTAAGAGATATGGGGGCTGAAGTTACTGCCTTAAGTGCTATAGAAATAGAAAGCACAGCTAATAATTTAGATAATTATATGAATGATTTAGAAAACTATGATCATATAGTATTTACTTCTGTGAATTCAGTTGATATATTCTTTGATTATTTAATAGAAAAGAAATATGATATAAGAAAATTGAAGGCTAAAGTATCAGCAATTGGAAAAGCTACATGGCAAGCACTTGAGAGAAGAGGTATAATATGTTTTGTGAAAGCTAGGGAATTTATTGGTTCTGGCTTAATAAAGGTATTAAAACCACATGTTAAAGAAAATGAAAGAGTGTTTATACCATGTTCATCATTATCAAAATCAGATATAGCTGATGAATTAACAAATGTAGGCGCCAATGTAGATAGAGCATTTATTTATGATACAGTAAAAGGAAGAGTAAGAAATAAAAAAGCTTTTAATGAAGTTGATATAGTATTTTTTACAAGTCCATCAACTGTACATAACATGATAGATATGGTTGGTTTAGATGCTATTAAAGAAAAAAAAGTTATAGCAATAGGAACTAAAACTAATAGACCACTTGAGGAATTAGGCATTAAGGCATATGTTTGTAAAGAACATTCGCAAGAGGGATTTTTAAATGAGATTGAATCATTTGTAAAAGATATGGGTTTATAACATAAAAATTAGATTAGGTTTTAAAAATGTTTTGATATATGTAATAAAATAGAAACTATATTTATAATTCAAATTTTCAGTAAAAAGTTATTTATGCATATATAAACATTTTATTAAAAATAAGATCTTGTATTTTAGGGGGATTTAATATGATAAAAAGAGGTAGAAGATTAAGAGCAACATCTGCTATCAGAGATATGGTGAGAGAAACTATATTGCATACTAAGGATTTTATATATCCAATATTTGTTGTAGAAGGCGAAAATATAAAAAGAGAAATTTCATCTTTGCCTAATAACTATCATTATTCAATAGATAGATTGCATGAGGTAATTGAAGAAGTTGAAAAAGCTGATATTGCAGGAGTACTTTTATTTGGAATTCCAGAACATAAGGATGCATGTGGAAGTGAAGCTTATAATGATGATGGTATTGTTCAAAAAGCTATAAAAAAAATCAAGAAATTAAATAAGGATTTATTAGTTATAACTGATGTTTGTATGTGCGAATATACATCTCATGGACATTGTGGAATAATACATGAATGTGATGTAGAAAATGATAAGACACTTGAGTATTTAGGGAAAATAGCAGTATCTCATGCAAAAGCAGGAGCTGATATGGTAGCACCATCAGATATGATGGATGGTAGAATTGGTTTTATGAGAAAAACATTAGATGATAATGGATTTAAGAACATAAGCATAATGAGTTATTCTGCAAAATATTGTTCAGCTTTTTATGGACCATTTAGAGAAGCAGCAGGATCAGCACCAGAATTTGGAGATAGAAAAACGTATCAAATGGATTCAGCTAATAGATTAGAAGCATTGAGAGAAACTGAAAAAGATATAGAAGAGGGCTGTGACATTATAATGGTTAAGCCAGCATTATCTTATTTAGATGTAATTAGAGAATGTAGAGATAATTTTAATATGCCTCTTGCTGCTTATAATGTAAGTGGTGAGTATGCAATGGTTAAAGCGGCAGGGAAACAAGGTCTTATAGATGAAGAAAGAATAATTATGGAGATTTTAACTTCAATAAAGAGAGCTGGAGCAGATATAATAATAACTTATCATGCATTAGAAGCGGCAGAAATTTTAAATAGATAGCTTAGCCATTTTGTTATTGAGTACATTCAGTAAATTTTCATTTAGAAGTATTCAAATGAGTAGGGAGTGAATATAATGAATAGTTTAGAGATATTTGAAGAATCAAAAAGGTATATGCCAGGTGGAGTAAATAGTCCTGTAAGATGTTTTAAGGATATGGGAATGACTCCTCCAGTTATAAAATCTGGAAAAGATGTAATTATTAAAGATGAGGATGGAAAAGAATATATAGATTTTGTTTTGGCATGGGGACCATTACTTTTAGGTCATTGCGATGATGATGTAGTAAAAGCAATAAAAGAAACAACTGAAAATGCATTAGCTTTTGGAGCTCCCACTAAATTAGAATTAGAGTTAAGCAAATTTATGTGTGAGAATTTAGATAATGCTGATATGATAAGAATGGTTAATTCAGGTACAGAAGCTACTATGAGTGCAGTAAAACTTGCTAGAGGCTATACAGGAAAAAGCAAAATAGTAAAATTTGCAGGATGTTATCATGGTCATTTTGATGGATTTTTAATAGAAGCTGGTTCAGGAGTACTAACAGAAGGAATTCCAGGTTCGCTTGGAGTACCAAAAGAAAGTGTTGAAAATACATTGATAGGTTTATATAACGATAAAAATCAAATAAAAGAACTTTTTAAAAAGTATGGAAATGAAATTGCGGGAGTTATTATAGAACCAGTTGCAGGAAATATGGGAGTAATAAAAGCTAATGATGATTTTATAATAGAACTAAGAAGTTTATGTGATACATATGGAGCTTTACTTATATTTGATGAAGTAATGACTGGGTTTAGAGTTGCATTTAAAGGGGCTCAAACATTATTCGATGTTAAACCAGATTTAATTACCTATGCTAAAATAATGGGTGGTGGACTTCCTTGTGGTGCATATGCAGGTAAAAGAGAAATTATGGAAAAGTTATCTCCGTGTGGTGGAGTTTATCAAGCAGGAACTATGTCAGGAAATCCTATTGTAATGGCAGCTGGTATTGCTACATTAAATAAATTAAAAAGCAATCCAGAGTTTTATGAACATGTAGAATACATAGGTACAAAACTTCAACAAGGCCTTATAAAGATTTCGAAAGAAAATAATATACCTTTAGTAGTTAATAGAGTTGGAGGTATGTTAACATTATTTTTTACAAATTTAGTAGAAGTAAATACTTATGCTGATGTAAAAACTTGTAATGGTGAAAGGTTTAAGAGATATTTTAAACATATGATAAATGAAGGATTTAATATTGCTCCATCACAATTTGAAGCTATGTTTTTAAGTGTAAAACATACAGAAGAACACATTGATATGTTCTTAAAAGCATTTGAGAGGTTTGCAGTGAATGAAAAATAATAGAGCTATAATATTAGTTGGTTTTGGCACAGCTAATATTGTAGCTATTAAAAAATGTATAGATCCAATAGAAAATGAGATAAGAGAAGTTTTTGGAGAAGAATTTTTAGTTTTTAAGTGTTTTACATCTAAAATAATATTGAGAAAATTATCAAATGATTTTGGTGTTAATATACTACATTTTGAAGAAGCTTTAAGATGTGCAAAATTAAAGGGATGTACAGAAATTTTAATAATGCCTTTAAATGTGCTTCATGGAAATGAATATGAGAAAATAAAAGAGTTTGCTCTTAAATATAATCATGAATTCAGCAGAATTTTACTTGGAAAGCCTATTTTACAATTAGACATTGAAACTAAAGAGATAGTATCTAGCAACATAATAGAAGGAATAAAAAAAGAACTGCCTAAAGATAAAAATTTATTATTAGTAGGTCATGGAACAACAAATAAATCTGATATAGTTTATAGTTTATTTGAAAAAGAATTATCAAAAATGAATTATGAAAATATAATCATAGGAACTTTAGAAGGAAAAATTTCTATAAATGAAATTATAGATAAAATTATAATAAGAGAAATAAAAGAAATAACTATAGTTCCTTTTTTATCTATGGCAGGAAAACATATAAATAGAGATATTTTTGGAGAAAATGAATACTCATGGAAAAGAATAATAGAAGCTAGAGGGGTAAAGGTAAAGTGTTTTAGAAAATCTTTAACAGAGTTTTTAAGTATAAAAAAATTATATTTAGATAATATTAAAGAATTAGTAGATGAATTATAAAGAGCAAAAAATGAACTATATCCAATATAGAATATAGTTCATTTTTTATAAGATATATCATATGATATATCTTATAAATGTAATTTTATCTATTGTTAATATCATCAACTACATAACCTTATTCAGATTTATTAAGTATTTAGGGATACAAATTATCATAAATTTTTATTGTTTTATAAGTTGTAGTTATTATATGCGCTTACCTTAGAATTTATATAGTTTATACTTTTAAATAGGTTATAAAAACTTAAATTTTACACTAAGAAATAGTTTTGTTAATATATAAATAAATATAGTTGTATATAATTATAATAAGGAGGCAGTAGTATGAATGACAAAATTATAGATTTTAATGAACTTAAAAATAAAGCTAAAGATAAAGATGTAGATAAATTTGAAAGTTATATTTATTCTATGTATTATGAATTAGCTGCAGGAAACTTAACAATGCAAGATTTTTCTAAAAATATTATGACATATATGGAAGAAAATAATATTTCACAAGATAAATTAATAAATATTCAAAAAAAGTTTTTAGAAAGATATGGAGTTGATCCATCTATGTTTGAAGATCAATTAAAAATGGCAGGAATAAATTTGAATAAAATGCCTAATAATTATGACTCCATGAGAAAAACTATAGGTTTTAAAGAAAAATATAAAAGTAGAATAAAAATGAAGACAATATCTGAATATATAATAAATAATGAAAAGAATGATTTAACTATATTAATAGAAGATGATAAAATGAGATTAATAAGTGAAAAAAAGATAGACTTAAGTGATAATGAACTGAATGAATTTATATGTTCATACAAAAAAATTATAGAGAATAAGAAATTAAAAGTTGTAATATCTGAGAATATAAAATTATATGAATATTAAATATGTATAAAACCTTCTTTTAAACAAAGAATGTATTGAAACAATTGTTTAGAAGAGGGACTTTTTATATGGAAATAAAAAATAGAAAGTATTATAGTAAACTAATCTTTATTATGAAAAATAATTATGAAAGTGATTTATGAATTTTAATTGAAAGTCTTAAAAATGAAAAAATAAGAGGTACATAATAATAAATAATAAAAAATAAAAATTATAAGTAATAAAGAATTTAGGAAAAATAATCAAGAAGAATTAAATTCCCCATTATATCAATTTAATATAATGGGGAATTGTTTACTATAAATTTTAATACCTCTTTAGTTAAATCTTTTATATCTTGTGTAAATATAATTGACATATCATGAGATGTTTGTTCTAAAGAAACTAATTTAACAGAAGCTTTTTCTTCTATACATTTATTATATAACTCCAGAGAACTTTCATAAGGTACTAGAGAATCATTCTTACTATGAATTATTAATGTTTTTGGAATATTTGAATTAACATATTTAATTGGATTAAATTCAGAAGCAACTAAGTTTTTGTCTTTTATAGAGTTAAGTATATTGGTCAAGTCCCAATTTAGTCCAGAAGTTTTTAGTAAGTTAAGATTTGTTGGTCCAAAAAAATCAATAACATACTTTACTTTTGATGGATAATTAGCCAAATCTAAGTCATCAGTAAACTCATTATCTGGACTATAAGCACTCATTAATGATAAATGAGCTCCAGATGACATTCCTATAATTCCAATTTGGTTTGAATTAAGATTATATTTAGAACTGTTTTTATATATCCATCTTATAGTATCTTTTACATCACATACTTGCTTTTGAAAATTTTCATTAGAACGCATAAGTTCATATTCAGTACTTATTATAGTAAAACCGTTATCTCTAAAAATATCTAAAATTGGATTGATTGCTCTTGGAATACTTTTATCACCATATACCCAGCTTCCACCATGGACATATAAAAGTACAGGAGAAGTTTTATACATTTTTTTCGATGGTTTATAAATATCTAATTTTAATTTTACATTATTAGCATCTTTATAAACTATATCTTTGTAGTCTGCATTATCAATAGGAGAGAGTTCAAATTCATTATTTAAAGAAAAATTATTTTTTAAAGATATTATGTCTTTAAAGATTGTATAGGTTAATTGAATTTTTTTTCTAAAAATTATTCCTAAGCTAATGCTTAAAATTAATATAATAATTAATGATAATTTTAAAATTTTTTTTATAACATTCATAAAAACACCACAACTTAAAATTAATATAATAACTATTATATCATAACTAAATAATGATTATACTTTGTATTGATTAAATAAGTATATATAATTTATTATGAAATTAAAAAATAATATGTTTATAAAAATCATATAACCAATTTATGTATAATAAAAATAAATAGAGATAGTATATAATCAGTGATTTTTTGTAAGGAGAGATTATATGAACAATCCTTTCGATATACTTATATACTTAGATGAAAATCTAGTTAGAAATTTATCTTCTCTAGTCTTATCAGGTTATATTGATACTAGAATTCAAAAGAGAATTAGAGATGCAAAAGTTTCAGAAGGAGTACATTTAGATAGTAGAAATGGTTCTTTTCAACAAGAAACTGAAGGAAAAAATGAAAGAGAAGGATATAGAGATGAAAATAAAGGAAACCTCGTAAATGCAGAACAACATAATCAGGTATGGAGAGATTTTAATGGTACAGGAAATATAAGATTAGAAGAAGAGATACGTAGAACATATACTACATTTGTTCTTAATGGAAATCTTAATAATTTTCTACAAAATGGAGAGATTTTGCATTCGAGAAATGATATTAATATATTAAATGATGAAGTTGAATCAGGAGAATTAGTAGAGATTACTGGACAAATAACAAATCAATCACTTTTATGTTATGTAGAAACTTTAATTGCTTTATTGGATGCTATAGGATGTGAAAATTTAGACCCTTTATTAGATAAAGAGAAATATAAATTTATAAATTTTTCTGTTCTTTTAAAATTATTAAATAATTTAAAGGGAAAATTAATTTTAAATAATACTCAAGATTTAGTTATGAAAACAGGGGATTGTACTAATGTATTAACTGTAAATATGAATAATTTTATGAATAATGATTATAATATTTTTGATAAGATAAATTGTGAATGCAAAGTAATTGGCAAGGTAGTAAAAACATGTTGTGGATCAGAGTGTATAAATTTTCTAAGAAAAACTGGAACAGAAAAATTTTATGAAGATCTTTTAATTTATTGTGATTCACTTTTAGGATGTTTAAAAGATCAGGGTATAATGGTACCAGAAAGACCGTGTTGTAAATTGGAGAATAAAGGAATACAATTAATGCCGATAAGCATTTCTATTTAACGATAGTTATGCTTATTTGTATTTAAAATAAAAACACTTGTTTTCTGTATAAAGACATGATAATATATATATTAAGCAAAGAGAGATTTAATTTAAATTAAAAATTGGGGTGATTGAATGAATTTTAGGAGTACTAGAGGTCTAGAATATGGCGTAGATTCTACAAGAGCAATAATAAATGGGATATCTAAAGATGGTGGGCTTTACGTGCCTGATAGTTTTCCTAATATATATAAACTATTAAGGAATAAAAAAGAGTTTAGTTATGAAGAATTAGCATTTGAAATTATTAGGGAATATTTTACTGATATCCATGATAAGGAGCTTATAGAGGCAATTAATGAAGCTTATAATGACAGATTTCAGATTAAGGTACATAATAATTTTTTAGAATTATATCATGGGCCAACTTGTGCATTTAAAGATGCAGCATTGTTATTTCTTCCTCAAATTATGAAAAGAGCTAAAAAGGTTTGTAATAAAAAAGAAGAGATAGTAATATTGGCAGCTACATCAGGAGATACAGGAAAAGCAGCTTTAGAAGGTTTTAAAGATATAGAAGGTTTTAAAGTGGTGGTATATTACCCTAAAAAAGGTGTGAGTGCTATACAAGAAAGACAAATGATTACTCAAAAAGGCGATAATGTTAAAGTAATTGGTATAAATGGTAATTTTGATGATGCACAAAGATTTGTTAAGCAAATGTTTGGAGATAATGATTTCAAAGAAGAATTATTAAAACAAGGATTTCTATTATCTTCTGCAAACTCTATAAATATAGGGAGATTAGTTCCTCAAATAGTATATTATTTTTATGGATATTTCAACTTGGTTATAAAAGGGGTTATAAAACAAGGTGATAAGATTAATGTGGTAGTTCCAACTGGCAATTTTGGAAACATATTGGCATCATACTATGCAAAACAAATGGGGCTTCCTATAGATAAATTTATATGTGCTTCAAACGAAAATAAGGTTTTAACAGACTTTTTTAATAGTGGTATTTATGATAAGAGGCGTGAACTTGTGCTAACAGAGTCACCATCAATGGATATTTTAGTATCATCTAATCTTGAAAGATTATTATTTGAAGCAAGTGGACGGAATCCAGAAATTATAAAAGATCTTATGAATTCTTTAAGTGAAAATGGTGTATATGAAATAAATGATGAAATGAAAAAGTTTATGAAAGAATTTTATGGGGGATATGCTACAACAGAAGAAGTACATGATGCAATAAGAGAAGTATATGAAAAAGATAATTATTTAATGGATACTCACACAGCAGTTGGTTATGTTGTTAAAAAGAAATATCAATTAGAAACTAATGATACTAAAGAAGTACTAATAGCATCAACTGCAAGTCCATTTAAATTTCCAAGAAGTATTTGTGAGGCATTAAAAATTCCAAATGATAAAATTGATGATTTTGAGGTATTAAAAAAGTTATCTGAAATTACAAAAAATAATATACCAGATGGTTTAGCTAATTTATCACAGTATCAAATTATTCATAATGAAGTTTGTGATAGGTCAGAAATGAAAAAGATATTACTTTCTTATCTGGGGATTGAAGGATAAATTATGATTAAAGTTAAAGTACCAGCTACATCTGCTAATATGGGACCGGGTTTTGATTCTATAGGAATGGCAGTGAAATTGTATAATGAATTTGCTTTTGATGAAGCAAATGATGGATTAAATTTTAATGGAATACCAAAAGAATTTTGTAATGAAGATAATATAATATATAAGGCTATGAAGTATTGTTTTGATAAAGCAGGATATAGATTTAAGGGGCTTACTATATCTGTGCTTAATCAACATATACCTATATCAAGAGGTCTCGGAAGTAGTTCCAGCTGTATAATTGGGGGCTTAGTTGGAGCTAATGAAATTATAAAAGGAAAATTTTCTAAGGATGAATTACTAGAAATGGCTGTTGAAATAGAAGGTCATCCGGATAATGTTGCACCAGCTTTATTTGGGGGAATAGTTGTTGCAATAGATGAAGATAACAAAACCTTATATAATAAAATAGAAATTAAAGATAAAGTTAAATTTGTAACGATAATACCTGATTTTAGATTATCTACTGAAGAAGCAAGAAAAGTTCTTCCAAAACAAATTTCTAGAGCTGATGGAATTTATAATATTGGTAGAGCAGCTTTAATGTTTTCTTGCTTTTTTACGGATAGATATGATTTAATAAGAAGTGCTTGTAATGATGCACTTCATCAAAATTATAGAAAACAGTTGATACCTCACTTTGATGAAGTTTATAATAAATGTTATGAACTAGGAGCATTAGGTTGTTATTTAAGTGGAGCAGGACCAACTATTATGGCTATAATCGATAATGGGGCTGATGGCTTTAGCAATAGTATTAAGCAATATTTGAAAAACCAAAATATAAAATGGGAAGTTTTTGAATTACAAGCAGATAACAAAGGGGCTGTTGTAATAAAAGGAGATTGTTGATGAAAGGAAATTACTTAGTTATAGACAAAAGAGTTTTACCGGATGTTTATGAAAAAGTTATTTTTGCTCAGAAGCTATTAAAAGATGGCAAGGTCAAGGAAATTACTGAAGCTACTAAAATAGCAGGAATAAGTAGAAGTGTATATTATAAGTATAAAGATTATATATTTGATTTTGCAGAAACGTCTCAAGGCAAAAAAGTAACTTTTAATTTAATTGTTAAAGATGAAACAGGAGTTTTATCTGGAATAATAAATTATATTTCAGAACAAGGTGGGAATATCTTAACTATAAATCAAGGTATACCTATAAATGGTATAGCTAATATAAGTGTCACAATTGATATGTCTACATTAATAGGAGATATAAAAACACTTTTAAATGGTTTGTCAGAAATACCAAATGTTAAAAAGATAGAATTTGTAGCAATGGAATAAATTTAAAAGTTATATGATAAAAACAATCTTAATAAAAATAGCTAAATTTAAATTATTATTAATTTAAATTTAGCTATTTTTTGTTATAAGAAATAAAATAATATGTTTAGCACAAAATATACAGAGAAAATTTATTATGATATCCATATAATTTAATTAAAAAGAGTTTTTTAATTGCAGATAATTATATTATAAAAATTATGAATTAATACATTTTATGAAAGGAAAAAATATTTTGATGGAGATTTATTTTGATAATAGTGCAACTACAAAACCTTTAGATAAAGTTGTTGAAGAAGTAGTTAGTGGGATGAAAGAATATTACGGTAATCCTTCTTCTCTTCATAATTTAGGATTAAAAAGTGAAAAGAAACTTAAACAATGTAGAGAAATTCTAGCACAAACAATAAATTCTGATGAAAATGAAATATATTTTAATTCTGGTGGGAGTGAAGGTAATAATCAAATACTTAAAAGCATTTTAAAAAAAGGAACACATTTAATAACTACACCATTTGAACATAGTTCAATTTTAAATACAATAAAGAAATTAGAGAAACAGGGAATAAAAATAACACATCTCAAGATAGATAATAAAGGAAAGGTAGATTTAGAGCATCTTAAAAATTCTATAACTAAAGAAACGGTTCTTATATCAATAATGCATGTTAATAATGAATTTGGCATAATACAGGATTTAAGTAAAATAGGCAGCGTAATAAAACAAATTAGTAATAGAGCTAAGTTTCATGTAGATGCAGTTCAAAGTTATGGAAAACTTAAATTAGATGTAAAGAAAATGAATATAGATTTTCTAACAGCTAGCAGTCATAAATTTCATGGACCAAAAGGGTGTGGATTTATATATATAAAAAAACCCAACATATTAAATCCATTAATCGAGGGTGGAGAACAAGAATTTGGAATAAGAGCTGGTACTCAAAATATACCAGGAATTATGGGGATGACAATAGCTGCTAAAATAGCAAATGATAATTTACTTGATAATTATAATAAAGTTTATAAAATAAAACAAAGATTTATAGAAAAAATATGTTCATTTAAAAATATTAGAATTAATAGCTTATTAAATGATGAGTTTTCACCGTATATATTAAATGTATCTTTTAAAGGTGTTAGAGGGGAAGTATTATTACACTTTTTAGAACAGGAAAATATATATGTATCTACAGGTTCAGCATGTTCCTCAAAAGCAAGAATAAATAAGGGGAGTTATGTTTTAAAGGCTCTAAATTTAACACAAGATGAGATTATGGGGGGAATTAGGTTTTCATTTTCAAAAGATAATACTGAAGAGGAAGTAGATTGTGTTATCGATATTTTGGAAAAAGGTCTTAGATTTTTAAGGAGAGTGAATAGATAGTGGGAAAATTAATTTTAGTTAAATATGCTCCAGAAATATTTTTAAAAGGTCTTAATAGAAATAAATTTGAAAAGAAATTAAGAGATAATATAGGAAAAAGGTTAGAAGGAATAGAAATTGAATTCATACAAGATAGTGGGAGATATTTCATAAAAACTGATAAAATAGATAAAAGTGTAAAAAAATTAAGTAATGTTTTTGGTGTATCAGAAGTAGCAGTGGTAGATGTTTTAGAAATAGATATAGATTCTATAAAAAAGGTAGCTCTTGAGAAAATTAATAACTTGTTAGGTAAGACTTTTAAAGTAAATACTAATAGAGCAAATAAGAATTTTCAAGGGAATTCTACAGATATATCAAGAGATATAGGTGCTTATATATTAAATAATTGTGAGAAAGAAATAAGTGTGGATGTAAAATCACCTGATGTTTTAATAAATGTTGAGATACGAAATAAAAATGCATATGTATGGTCAAATAAAGATATAAAAAAAGGTGAAGCAGGTCTTCCATATGGGATGAATGGTAGTACAATGCTTATGTTATCAGGAGGGATAGATTCTCCAGTAGCAGGATATCTTATGGCTAAAAGAGGAGTTGAGCTAAACTGTGTTTATTATCATAGCCATCCATATACATCTGAAAGAGCAAAAGATAAGGTAAAGGATTTAGCCAAAATTTTAGCTTCGTATACTGAAAAAATAACTTTATATATTGTTCCATTTACAGAAATTCAAATGCAGATATTAGATAAGTGTAGAGAAGATGAACTTACAATAATAATGAGAAGGTTTATGATGAGGGTTGCATGCAAAATAGCAGAAAAAAAGGAAATTCAATCAGTAACAACAGGAGAAAGTATAGGGCAGGTTGCAAGTCAAACTATGGAAGGTCTTATAGTAAGTAATGATTGTGCAGATAGACCTGTCTTCAGACCTTTAATTGCAATGGATAAAACAGATATAATGGATATAGCAAGAAAAATAGAAACTTATGAAACATCAATTCAACCATATGAGGATTGCTGTACTATATTTGTTCCTAAACATCCTAAAACAAAACCAAGAGTTGATCTAATAAGGGAAGAAGAAAGTAATTTAAATGTTGATGAACTTGTAAAAAAAGCTATTAATGATATGGAGATTATTGTTTACTAATACCAAGTTATGATTTAGTATTAAATATTTTTAATTTTAACATTACTTTATCTAAAGATATCATTAACTTAAAATATATAGAAGTATATCTTTTAGATATTTATTTTTGGTATAATAAATTAAATATAAATTTATTAGTGTATAAATATATTGAATATAACGATACAATTAATTAGGAGAAATAAAAAATATGATAGAAATAAAAAAAGAAGACTTATTAAAAAACACTCCAGATTATGAGGATTATTCAGAAAATATATATAATCTATCATTAGAAGAACTTAGAGAAATTGGAATTTTAAGATGTGGTGGATGTTGTAGTAAAAAAAAGAATTCTGATAAATGTAAAGAATGTACTGGATGTGGAAAGAATAAGTGTAGTAAGAATAAATTATAAAGAAAATATTAAATATGACTTAATGAGTAGATTTGGATTAAATAATAATATATAATTAATTTGGTTAGTTATAATATATAGATTTTGGAGGGAAAGTTTTGGCTAAACCAAGTATTTTTAGTAGAGAATATGAAAAACGCATGAAAAAAAGAAGAAGAAATTTTCTAATAATATTTATAATAATAGGTATAGGTATTATTATATCAACAGTTAAAATTTTAAATAATGTTACAGATTATTCAGCTGTAAAGCAAAAGATACAGGCATGGATAGACAGCGATTCAAGTCAGAATAAAGAAGAAAATTTACCAAAAGAAGAGTCTAATCAAGTAAAACAAGTAAAAAAAGAACCAGAACTTCCTAAATCAGAAGAAGAATTTTTTGAAATAACTTTAAAGAATGGTCAAAAGGTGAAAGCCACATATATTAATGAGAATGGAGAGTCTAAATTTAAGGGATTAGAGTCTGAAGAACAAGGATTGGTATATGATATTAGTCCTTCAAGAAAAAAATTATTAATATTAGAGAATGATCAAAGTATTAAATTATATAATGTTGATGGTACTTCTAAACTTGTGTCAAAGGAAGAATATAAATCATCAAAGGGAGATATTTTCACAAAAGAAGCAATTCTTATGAATAACCCTCAATATTTATGGAATTATAATCCTAAATTTGTTAATGATGATATGATAGTTTTTGTTAGTAATAGACCATATTTTGGAACAGCAGCAACAAAACAATATTTATGGATGACTAATTTAAATGATAATAGTGATATAGTACAGTGGGATTTAGCAGCAAAAAAAATAGAAATTGCTGAATATGAAGAAAAAGGAATAAAAATTGCTGTAGATGGTAATATTTATTACATAGATATAAATGGTAATATCGTTAAACAGTAATATTTATATAAATAATTTGATAAGAAACAGGGATTTATGGTATAATAACCTAGTTAAATTAGATGTATACTATTTTAGGAGGAATTAATAAAATGGAAGCTAAAGTTGAAAAGATAGAAACAAATGTGGTTAAGTTAGAAATAAAAGTTGAAGCAGAAAAATTCGATGCCGCATTAACTAAAGCATATAATAAAAATAAAGGTAGATATAACGTACCAGGATTCAGAAAAGGAAAAGTTCCAATGGCAATACTAAAGAAAATGTATGGCATTGAAATTTTCTATGATGATGCTGTTAATATAGCTATAGATGAAAGTTATAATGAAGCATTAAAAACAGAAGACATTAGACCAGTAGATTATCCAAAGGTTGATATTGTTGAAATTGGAGAAGGTAAAGAGCTTGTTTATACAGCGACTGTTACTACATATCCAGAAGTAGAACTAGGAGAATATAAAGGATTAGATATTAAGAAGCCTTCATATGAAGTAGCAGAAGATGAAGTTGAAAAGCAAATAAAAGAAATGCAATCTAAAAATGCAAGAATAGAAACTAAAGAAGATGGAACTATAGCTGATGGAAACATAGCTGTAATTGACTTCAAAGGATTTATAGATGGAGAAGCATTTGAAGGTGGAGAAGGTACTGATTATCCATTAGAAATAGGTTCAGGTACATTTATTGATAATTTTGAAGAACAATTAGTTGGTTTATCTATAGGAGATAAGAAGGAAATTAATGTTACTTTCCCAGAAAACTATGGTAAAGAAGAATTAAATAATAAAGCAGCAATGTTTGAAGTAACTATAAAAGGAATCAAAGTTAAGGAATTACCAGAATTAGATGATGAATTCGCTCAAGAAGTATCTGAATTTGATACATTAGCAGAATTAAAAGAAAATATAAAGAAAAGATTAGAAGAATCTAATGGTGAAAGAGCTGAAAGAGAATTTGAAGAAGCGGTTTTAACTTCAATAATTGAAACTTCAAAAATGGATCTTCCAGAAGTAATGTTAACAAAAGAAATAGATTCTATGATGAAAGATCTTGAATCAAGATTAAAATATCAAGGTTTAAGCTTAGATCAATATATGGAATTCACAGGAAATACAATAGAAAAAATGAGAGAATTCATGAAAGAAAATGCTGAAAGAAAGGTTAAGGCTGACATAATTCTTGAAGCAATAGCTAAAGTTGAAGATGTAAAAGTAACTGACGAACAATTAAATGAAAGAGCATTAGAATTAGGTAGAATGTATGGACCTAAGGATCCTAAGAAGATGGCTAACATTTTATTAAAAGCTCAAAAAGGTATGGTTGAAAAAGATATAATTATAGAAAATACTCTTAAATTAATAAAGGAATCTTGCAAATAGTAAAAGATTATACAACTTTATAGTTTGAAAAATAATTGCCAGAAGTATTTCTGGCAATTATTTCAAATTTATAATTAACATTTTGGGTATTTTTTTATATAATTTATATAAGATAAGAATTAATTTGAAATATTGTTATATGAAAAAGGAGGGAATTATATGAGTTTAGTTCCAATGGTTGTAGAACAAACAAGTAGAGGAGAACGTTCTTACGATATATTTTCTAGATTATTAAAAGAAAGAATAATTATGTTAAGTGGAGAAGTAAATGATGACTCTTCTAATTTAATAGTATCACAATTATTATTCTTAGAAAGTGAAGATCCAGATAAGGATATATATATATATATAAATAGTCCAGGAGGTTCAATAACTGCTGGTATGGCTATATATGATACTATGCAATATATAAAACCAGATGTTTGTACTATATGTGTAGGTATGGCGGCTTCTATGGGAGCATTTTTATTATCTAGTGGTGCAGAAGGTAAAAGATATGCTTTGCCAAATTCAGAGATAATGATTCACCAACCACTTGGTGGATTCCAAGGTCAAGCAACAGATATTCAAATACATGCTAACAGGATAATAAAAATTAAAGAATCTTTAAATAGGATTTTAAGTGAAAATACAAAGCAACCTTTAGATGTTATTGAAGCTGATGTTGAAAGAGATAATTTTATGACTGCAGATGAAGCTAAGGCATATGGATTAGTAGATAAAGTAATAACTAAGAATGAAACAGGAAAAGATAAATAAGATTATAATTTAATTTATTGTACTAAGTGAGGTGAATATATGGCTAAATATGATGAAAAGAAACAGTTAAAGTGTTCATTTTGTGGAAAAACTCAGGATCAAGTAAAAAGATTAATAGCTGGTCCAGGGGTATATATATGTGATGAATGTATAGATTTATGTTCAGAAATTATAGCAGATGAATTTGAAGAAACTGTTGAATTCGATACAAAAAGTGTACCTAAACCTAATGAAATAAAAGAATATTTAGATTCTTATGTAATTGGTCAAGAAAGAGCTAAAAAGTCTTTGTCAGTAGCTGTTTACAATCATTACAAAAGAATTAATACAAAAAAACAGGATTCAGATGTTGAGCTATCAAAGAGTAATATATTACTATTAGGACCAACAGGATCTGGTAAAACATTATTAGCTCAAACTCTTGCTAAATTCTTGAATGTTCCATTTGCAATAGCAGATGCTACTACATTAACAGAAGCAGGGTATGTTGGAGAAGATGTTGAAAATATACTTCTTAAATTAATACAAAATGCTGATTATGATGTTGAAAAAGCAGAAAGAGGTATTATCTATATAGATGAAATAGATAAAATTGCAAGAAAATCTGAGAATCCTTCAATAACTAGAGATGTATCTGGTGAAGGCGTTCAACAAGCATTATTAAAAATATTAGAAGGAACTACTGCTTCAGTACCACCACAAGGAGGAAGAAAGCATCCACACCAAGAATTTATTCAAATAAATACATCTAACATATTATTTATTTGCGGTGGTGCTTTTGATGGTGTTGATAAAATAATAGAAAATAGAACTAGAAAAAGTTCTATGGGATTTGGTGCTGAAATTCAAGGGAAACATGAAAAAGACATTGGTAAACTTCTGAAGGAAATAATGCCAGGAGATTTACTTAAGTTTGGATTGATTCCTGAGTTTATTGGAAGATTACCTATTTTGGTAACATTAGAATCCCTAGATAAGGATGCACTAATAAATATCTTAACTAAACCAAAAAATGCTCTTGTAAAACAATACAAGAAGTTATTTGAATTAGATGATGTTGAACTTGAATTTAATAATGAAGCATTAACATCTATTGCTCAAGAAGCCATAGAAAGAAAAACAGGCGCTAGAGGTTTAAGAGCTATTATAGAAGAAATGATGACAGAAATAATGTATGAGATACCTTCAGATGAGCAAATAACAAAAGTTGTTATAACTGAAGAATGTATTAAGAACAAGGAAAATCCGAAAGTAGAGAAATTACCAGAAGGTAAAACAAGAGGAACCTTAGCATCTAATAGAGTTAAAAAAGATATTGAATCAGCTTAATTTTAATACTGATATCTGTTTAAGATATCAGTATTTTTATTCTTAACGCAAAAAATAATTTACTATGGTATAATAACATAATAAATTAAAAGTTAATATTAAAGTTTGTATTAACAGTAAAACTAGAAATGCACTAAAGAATAATTTATAATAATGATGTTTAGGGTTAGTTATAATAAGTTTATTGTATATACTAATCCTAATTTATGTATATTTATTGAAATATACACTTAATGTGTGTATACTAAATGAAGTAATTAAGATGGAGGGGCGTTTGAATGGCAAAAAATTTATATACACTTCCGTTAATACCTTTAAGAGGTTTAACTATTTTTCCAAATGTAGTAGCACATTTTGATGTAGGAAGAAAAAAATCAATAGCTGCAATTGAAGAAGCTATGTTAAATAATGAAGAAATTTTTCTTATTCCTCAAAAGGATTCTGAAATAGAGGATCCAGAGAGGGAAGATATATATAATGTAGGAACACTTTGTAAAATAAAACAAATTCTTAAGATGTCAGATAAGACAATTAGAGTTCTTGTTGAAGGTATGGAAAGAGGAAGTCTAGTTGAATATATAGCGGATGAAGAAGATTATATAAAAGGTTCTGTAGAAATACTAGAAGTTAACATAGAAATAAATCAAGAAATCGAAGCTTATATAAAGTTATTAGAAAAAGATTTTGTGAATTTAGTTAGTTTAGCAGGTGATAATTATTTAGAGATTGTAAAGTTAGCAGAACCATTGGAAGATCCAAGTGGATTTGTAGATATAGTAGCTTCTTATGCTATTGAAGATGATGATAAAAAACAAGAAGCATTAGAAACAATCGATCTAAATAAAAGAATAGAATTAGTTGTAGAACAAGTTAAAATAGAAACAGATATATTAAAAATTCAGAATAAACTTTCTAAAAAAGTAAAAAAACATATCGATGAAGAACAAAAACAATTTTATCTTAGGGAACAACTAAAGGCAATTCAAGAAGAATTGGGAATAGATGATGAAGAAAAGAAAGAATTAGATAAATATGAAACGTTACTTAGTAAAACAAAGATTCCAAAGCAAGTCAAAGAAAAAGTAAAATATGAATTAAGTAGACTTAAAAGTATGCCTTCATCTTCTTCAGAAGGAAATCTAATAAGATCATATTTAGATTGGGTATTTAATATACCATGGAATAAAAAAACTAAAGAAAATATAGATGTAAAAAAAGCTAAAGACGTATTAGATAATGAGCATTATGGACTAGAGGATGTAAAGGATAGAATAGTAGAATATTTAGCTGTAAAACAAATAAGCAAAAGTTCTAAAGGTCCTATCTTATGTTTAGTTGGTCCTCCAGGTGTAGGAAAAACATCAATAGCTAAATCAATAGCTAATTCTACTAATAGAAAATATGCAAGAATATCTCTTGGTGGAATGAAAGATGAAGCAGAAATTAGAGGGCATAGAAAAACTTATGTTGGAGCTATACCAGGAAGAATAGCTTATGCATTAAAAGAAGCTAAAACTATGAATCCATTAATATTATTTGATGAAATCGACAAAATAAGTTCAAGTTATAAAGGAGAACCATCTGATGCACTTCTAGAAGTTTTAGATAGTGAACAAAATAAAACTTTTAGAGATAATTATTTAGAGCTTGATATAGATTTATCAAAAGTTATGTTTATAGCTACTGCAAATTCTTTAGAAACTATTCCTAGACCTTTATTAGATAGAATGGAAATAATAGAAGTATCAGGATATACTTATGAAGAAAAATTGAACATAGCTAAAAATCATTTAATATTAAAAGTACTTGATGAAATAGGAATTAGTTCTGATAAGATAGAATTCAAAGATGAAGCAATTAATGAAATAATAGAAGGATATACTAGAGAATCTGGTGTTCGTAGCCTTTCAAGAAATTTAAATTCTATAATAAGAAAAGCTTTAGCCAGAATGTTAGAAGAAAATTTAAATAATATAATAATTGATAAAAATATGGTAGAAAAACTTTTGGGTAAGAGAAAGTTTGAATTTGATAAAATAGATAAAGAAGATAAGATTGGTGTAGTTACTGGAATGGCATGGACTGCATATGGTGGAGATACATTGCCAGTAGAAGTAATGGCTATGAAAGGAAGCGGAAAGTTAGAGCTTACAGGAAAACTAGGTGATGTGATGAAAGAATCTGCAAAAGCAGCTTATAGTTATGTTAGGGCTAATGCAGATAAGTTTAAAATAGAAGAAAACTTTTATAAAAATAAGGATATTCACATACATGCACCAGAGGGAGCGATTCCTAAAGATGGGCCATCAGCTGGAATAACTATGGTTACAGCTCTAGTGTCAGCACTATCAGGCAAGAAAGTTAAACACAATGTAGCAATGACTGGTGAAGTTACTTTAACTGGTAGAGTTGTTCCTATAGGAGGATTAAAAGAAAAATCATTGGCAGCATTTAGAGCTGGTATAGATACTATAATAATTCCAAAAGAAAATGAGAAAGATATAGAAAAGATACCAAATTCAATAAGAGAAAAATTAAATATTATACCTGTAAGGCAAGTAAATGAGGTATTAAAAAATGCACTAATTGGAGAGGATACTAATGAGAATTAAACAATCAGAATTTATTATTTCGGCTGTAAAGCCACATCAATACCCAGTAGATAATAGAAATGAAGTTGCATTTGTAGGTAGATCAAATGTTGGAAAAAGTTCAATAATAAACTCTTTAACTAATAGAAAAAAATTAGCAAAAGTAAGTGGAACACCTGGAAAGACAAGATTAATAAACTTTTTCCTAATAAATAATGATTTTTATTTAGTTGATTTACCTGGATATGGATATGCAAAAGTATCAAAAAGTGAAAAGGACAGTTGGGGAAAAACTGTTGAAACATATTTATCATATAGGGAACAACTAAAAAGAATAGTTTGTCTTGTAGATTCAAGACATAAGCCAACTAGTGATGATATCATGATGTATGAATGGGCTAAACATTTTGGGTATGATGTAGTTGTTGTGGCCACAAAAAGTGATAAACTTAAAAATTCTGAATTAAAAAAAAGTGAAAAAGTAATTAGAGATACTTTAAAATTAACAAAAGATGATAAATTATATTTTTATTCATCATTAAATAAAAAAGGAACAGATGAGTTAATTGACAAGCTTTTTTTAGAATTTGCAACAGATACTGATTAAATATACCTAGATAATATATTTATATAGGAATTAAGATTAAAATTTAATAGGTAAAAGAGTTAAAACTCCACCAAAATTAATTTTTTTGTTGGAGTTTTATTTTATTTTAAAAATAGTGTCAAATTAAATATTAGTGAATAGTATATAGTATCAAGAATAAAAAATTTCCAAGGAGGAATATATATGGAGATGAATGATATCCTAAATGGCTTAAATTCATGTGATGATAATTGTTGCGATTCAGAAGCTAACAATAATTGTTGTTTTGGAAATAACATTGGAGGAAATCCAGGATTCAATCCAGGTAATGGCTGTGGTGGATTTGGCACAAATTGTGGATTAGGTAGCTGGATTTGGATTTTATTAATATTATTCTATTGTGGATGTGGCTGCGGAGGTAATGGCTTGTTAGGTGGCGGAACTATGGGTAACAACTGTTGTGTATGCTGTGAACGTCCAAAGAAAGAAAAGGAATGCTGTTGTTGCTGCTGTAATAAAGCAGGAAATGCATATAACGGTGGATTGCTAGGAAACTGTAGTGCATATTTATTCTTATTAGTAATTCTATTCCTTTGTAATGGATGGGGTGGAAATAATACAGGATGTGGTGGAGTAAGCCCATTTTCATCAAATTTAGGTAATTGTTGTTGCTAGAATCTAAATTTTTAGGAAGGAGAGGTATATATGTCTAAAAAGAAGAATAAATGTTGCTGTGAAAAGAAAATGGATGAATATTGTTGCATGCCTTGTTGCACAAACAATAATGCCGGAACTGGATTCTTAGGTGGAGGTTGTGGTGTAGCACCAATTATATTCTTATTAATAGCATGTGGATCAGGGTTATTAAACTGTAATTCATCATATTTAATTATCTTACTATTTATATTGTTTGGTGGATGTTTCTTCAATTCAGGAAATAAAGATTGCGGAAATACTTGCTGCTGTTGCTAGATAGTGGATGGAGGGCTTATTTAAGCCCTCCAAAAAAATGCTTAAAAATATAAACACATTTATTGCATTATACATATATTAAATTAGGAGAATTATAATTGGAGGATTTTTAATGGCTAAACATAAACGTAAAGAAAAACAGCCAATTGATAATAACATGGGTAGCAATAATTTTAGAAATAATAATGCCAATCCGTTTGGAATAGATCCTGTTCAGTTAATGAATATGTTAGGTGGTAATTTTGATATAAATAGTCTTTTGGCATCTATGAATATGGACGGATTAAATTTAGCAAGTTTAGCACCATTAGCAAATATGGCAGGAATAAACTTAGGTAATTTAAATCAAAGAAACATGAATATGAACAATATGATGAATGATATGAATAACACAAATAACATGAATATGAATTCGATGAATGGAAATAACAACATAAACAATATGAATAATTCTGCAAATGATTTCGAAAGTATGTCTAATTTTGATGATCCACCTAATGGAGTGAATTTGCACGAAAAAAACATAAATGATAAGAAGAGAAAAAAATCTAACAATCATCATAAAAAAGGAATAGAAATTGAAGAGGATAGTAATTTAGAAATGCTTATATCGTTAAAGGGGTTTGTTCATCCAGAAAAAGTGAATTTTATAGATAAAATAATAGATTTATACAAAGATGGAGCATTTAAAGATATTTAAATTACTATGTATAACAATGAGAAATGTTGTTAATAATACTAATGTAGTGGAGAAGATATTCTCCAAAAGCTTAATAAAAAGTTTGTTTTTTATTAAGCTCCCCCCATCCCCCTTTTAGGCCGCAATAGCGGCCTTTTTATTTTTAGAAAATTATATCGTTGAAAAAACTGTGTATAACTTATAAAATACTGTATTTTAAAGATATTATGAGTATCCCCAAAGAACAAAAAATAATCATATGCCGCAGTATTATTCCTGCACTACGTTTGGAAAGGGTGTAGGGCTAAAAAATCTATCTTTCACAGTAGTTTAGTGATTTTTTTACTTGATTTTTTTAAATGATGAAATTCTAAAAGAATTATCCCCTAAATTAGAATCAATATAAAAAATCACTTCACTTTTATCACCTTCTTCTCCTTTTAATTTGTTTTTTTCAAAAGTCAATCTCCATTTTAGAGAAGTTGGATTATTAAAATTATCCCATTCATAATCATAAAAAAATGCATCTTGAAAAGAATATGAATTATTTTCTTTATCTAAATTCCAAAGAGTAACTAAGTCATTGCTGTCGATTTTAGATGAAAATATATCAGGCAAATCATCTAGCTCATATGGTGTTTCTATTAATCTAATAAAATTGTTAATATTGTTTAAAGAAGGTATTATAGAAGAATCTCTTGTTGTATCTAAATATTCATTATTTACTATCATAAAACTATTTAAAGAAGAATTTCCTTTTGATGCTGATAATGAAAAACATTGAGGAGTTTTATTGTTTTTTGAATTTAGTATTCCAAAGATGTTTTTATCACTTGAATAAAGATTGTGAAAATCTCCATCTTTCCAAGAAAATATATAACATATACTTTTATTTCCTTTTATACCTTGTAAAATAATTTCAGGTTTTAAATCTCTAGAAAGATCATAGAGATAAATTTTTGGAGACCAATGATTATTTAGAGAAAATAGTGTGTTATCATTAATTTTGTTTGATAAATAGGTATTACTATTATTGTGAGAAATATTTAAATCAATGGTATTATCTTTTTTTATAAATTCTAAATGTTCATTTTTACCGTCAGAAGTTAAATCAATATCCATATTTTTATTTAAATCTGTAGGAGCAATTGTTTGCATAGAAGCAGTATTTTTTATAAAAATAATAGTTGAGAGTACAACCATTAATAATAATAAAGTTAGAAAAAAATTTTTTTTCATTATGTATCACCTCAATTAAATTATATGTACATAATATTTTTTTAATTCTAAAATAAAAAAATATACTTAATTTATTAAATAATAAATTAAGTATATAAAAATTAATTAGAATTTTATTTTCGACAATCTTTACAGTATCCATAAAAATAAACTCTATTATAAGAAACTGTATATTCAGAGTGCTCTTCAGCTAATTTATTAAGATTATCTAAATTTAAATCATCAAAATCATCAATTCTTCCACAAGTTAAACATTGTATATGAGGGTGAGAATTAGCATTTCTATCATATCTAAAATTACCTTCACCTACATTAATTTCTTGAATAAGTCCTACATCAACTAAAGTTCTAAGTGTCTTATATACTGTAGCTAAACTCATGGTTGGATATTGTTCATGAATAGCTTTATATATAATTTCAGCAGAAGGATGTGATGTAGTGCTCAATAAATAATTGTATACAGCTAATCTTTGTGGTGTTAATTTAAGCTTTTTTTCTTTGAAAATTGAAGCTATTTCACTAATTGTAAACACCTCCGTCTATTAATATATTTAGATTATATATTAATAATTATTGTAAGTCAATAATTATTATAAACCAATTATTGTTATTACTTAATAACGCTATAAGTAGTAGTAATTATTAAATAATAAGAAATACTTATAAAACATGTATAAAAAATATAATATTATAAATATTTTGTAATTTATCTATTGTATACTTTAGTAAACTCTGCTAAAATATAAGTAGGACGAGTTGTTAATTAATTAACAATCTATTTCTAGATTATGTATAAATAAAGGAGGAGTACAATATGGCAAAATATAAAGTTGGAGACGAGTTAATAATAGTTACTGATCCTAATAAAGAAATGGAAAAATTAAAAGAGTTAACTTGCTTAAAAATAGATGGAGATTTTGCACAAATATCATGGGGTGTAAAGATTTTAGATGTAGAGTATGATAAGCCTAATGTAACATTGACATATATAAATTTTAAAGGTGAAGAAAATAAAGTATTTGCAATATGCAAGGATGTAGAAAATTTTGATAAAGAAAAAGTATTAGAAAAAGCATTATTAAAAGCATTTCAAAATGAAATAATAAATATAACAGTTGATAAAAATAGTTAGTTTTATAAAACTTATAATATATTTAATAATAGCTTTAAAGTGAAAAAACTTTAATTTATTATATTGGGAGAAAATCTTCCATAAAGTAAATTAATGTTTTTTCACTTTTTTGTTTTATTGTATATAATATATGATATAATGATAAAAATCAAATAATATAATATAATTTATACATTTTGTTAATTAATTAACGTTGAGTATAAAATTATTTATAATTAAACATAAGGAGGAAAATTTATGGCAAAATACAAAGTTGGAGATGAGTTAATTATAATAGCAGATCCAAACAAAGAAGTTAAAAAAATAAAAGAATTAAATAAGTTAAATATAGAGGATGATTTTGCACAAATATCTTGGGGGATAAAAGTTATAGATGTAAAATATGATAAGCCAAATGTAACTTTGACTTATATGAATATCCAAGGTGAGACTAATAAAGTATTTGCTATATGTAAGGATATAAAAAATTTTGATAAAGAAAAAGTGTTAGAAAAAGCATTGCTAAAGGCATTTCAAAATGAAATTATAAATATAACAGTAAATAAAAATAATTAAAATTAAAAGGGGCTGTTGCGAAATGATTAAATTTTAATCAGGAGCGACGCTCCTTTTCGATTTAAATCAATAAATCTCCCAATAATTAAAATAGTATATAAATTATTGGCTATATCATTAAGATTTAATGATATAGCTTTTTGCTTTGTATAACATAAAAATATGTAAATATTCTAAAAAACTTTATTTTTGTTATATTTTATAATATAATGATTTTAATGGTAATATTTTTTTGAAAAAGGGTGTGAGTTTATGGGTAAATGTCCATTTTGGTCAAGTTCTAAAGAATATCATGAATGTTATGATTCTTGTCCAATGTTATTAAATGGCATTGAAGAAGATGGACAATGTGTTTTTAAAGAATATTTATTATTAAATAGAATAAATTTTAAAGATATGATAAAAGAAGATTATAGTTTTATAAAAAAATCTATTTATAATGATAAAACTAGTTATTAATAAAAAAACATCCTAAAATGAATATAGGATGTTTTTTTATTAAACTTATTTATATAAATAAAGCGTTTATTGATCTGATTATTCTTGAGTTTCATATGATTTCGTATATTTATGAAGAAGAGAGTGCTTTAATGACCATAAATTTTCAGATAAATCTACATAATAGTTATGAGGATTTTCAAATCTAAGAACTTCTGGCCATAATTTATCTGTTTCAATCTTAGCAAAATCTCTTATGTCTAATACACTTGGTGAATTATAAATACAGTTACCATTATTAAATAATTGAACTTGAAGTTCTTTAGTATAGTAATTAGTTAATTTTTTTCTTTTCCAAGTATGAACAGGATCAAAAATAGTTAATGGTTTACTTTCATTTATATGTTCATTTTTTAAAGCAATTAAATCAGCTAAAGCTTTATGTGATGATTTATCAAAAATTCTAATGATTTTTTTAAAACCAGGATTTGTTATTTTTTCATCATTTTCACTTATCTTGATTTTGGGAATAAGATCATTATCATTTTCTATTGCTACTAATTTATATACACCACCAAATACTGGTTCTGATTTTGCAGTTATTAATCTTTCACCAACACCAAATGAGTCTACACAAGCACCTTGATCTATAACATCTCGAATTATATGTTCATCTAAGGAATTAGAAACTACTATCTTACAATCTTCATATCCAGCTTCATCTAGCATTTTTCTACATTGTTTAGTTAAATAAGTTATATCACCAGAATCTATTCTAATACCAGTAGGTCTTTTGCCGAGAGGTTTTAAAATCTCATCAAAAACTTTTATTGCATTAGGAATACCAGATTTTATAACATTATAAGTATCTATTAATAATAAACAATTATCAGGATAAAGTTCAGCCCAAGACTTAAAAGCTTCATATTCATTATCAAATAACTGAACCCAACTATGAGCCATTGTACCTATAGCTGGAATATTAAACATTTTATCTGATATAGTACATGCTGTTGAGTCACACCCTCCAATTATTGCAGCTCTAGCTCCATAGATAGCTCCATCATATCCTTGAGCTCTTCTAGAACCAAATTCCATTACTGGACGATTTCCAGCCGCTCTACAAATTCTATTAGCTTTTGTTGCTATGAGAGTCTGGTGATTAATAGTTAAAAGTATCATTGTTTCTACAAGTTGAGCTTGAATCACAGGTCCTTTTACTGTTACTAATGGTTCATTTGGAAATACAGGATTTCCTTCTGGAACAGCCCAAACATCGCAATTAAATTTAAAATCTTTTAAGTATTTAAGAAAATCTTCTGAAAAAATATTTTTGTTTTTTAAATATATTATATCGTCATCAGTAAATCTTAAATTATTTAAATACTCTATTAGTTGTTCTACTCCAGCCATGATGCAATAGCCACCACCATCTGGAACCCTTCTAAAAAACATATCAAAATATGCAATTTTGTTTTGGAGATTTTTATTTAAATAACCATTCCCCATAGTTAATTCATAAAAATCTACTAACATTGTAAGATTTCTTTCATTTCTAATATTAAATTTATTTTCCATTAATAGTCTCCTTTAAGTAAAATCCACAATACTATAATTAAGTTATTTTCTATAGTTTGTGAAAGTATAGATAAAAGTATATAATAAAATTATTGTACATCTATAATATAATTATTACAATATAGTTATTTGTGGTTAGTATATAATAATTTAGCAAACAAATATAAGGAAGAGGAAGTAAATGTATAATCTAGATATATATCAAAACAATGCAGTGGTAACTAATGATAAAAATGCATTAATTATTGCAGCACCTGGATCAGGTAAAACTACTGTAATAATTAATAGAATATACTATTTAGTTAATAAATTAAAAATTAGTAATGGTAGAATAATAGTACTTACTTTTACTAAAGCAGCAGCAAAAAATATGAAGGAAAGATATGAAAGTAAATTTGAACAAAACATATCACCATTCTTTGGCACATTTCATGGTCTCTTTTATAAAATTCTCTTAAGGGTAGGTAGAAAAATAGATATAATTGATGGAAGTATTATAAATAAACTTATAAATAAGGTTTTAAAAAAATATTTTGATGATGTTAATGAAGATAAAATAAAGGAAGTCTTAAACAATATATCCTTATATAAAACTGCAAGAGTAAGTATTGGAACATTTAAGCCATCCATTTCTAGAGAAATATTTGAAGATGCTTTAGAGAGTTATGAACATTATAAAAAGAAAATGGAAAGATGGATTTTGATGATTTAGCAATAGAAACTTTGGAATTGCTTCAAAATAATGAGAAAGCATTAATTTATTATAGAAGATTATTTAAGTATATTTTGGTTGATGAATTTCAGGATTGTGATGAACTACAGGTAGAATTTTTGAAATTAATAAATGATGGTGAAGATAATTTTTTATTTGCAGTAGGAGATGAAGATCAATGTATTTATTCATTTAGAGGTTCAAAACCTATGTACATGGTTACATTTGATAAAATATTTAATGATGGTAAAAAACATTATCTATCTATTAATTATAGAAGTAAACATAATATAGTTGAAAAATCTAAAGAATTAATAAAATTTAATAAAGAGAGGAATAACAAAAAAATATTATCAAATAAAAAAGATAATGGAATTATTAAATTTTATACACCATATAATGAAAAATCTCAGGGAGAAATTTTGGTTGATTTAATTAAAAGAGAAAAGAAATACAATGTAGATTATGAGAAAAATGCTATTTTATATAGAACTAATATGGAAGCGATGAGTGTAATAGATTGTTTTACTAAAAGTAATATTCCATTTAAATTACTAGATAAACAATATAATTTTTTCGAACATTTTATATGTAAAGATTTAATTGCCTATCTAAAATTTTCTGTAAATCCTTTTGATAAAGAAAGTTTTCTTAAGATTATTAATAAACCATTTAGATATATAAGCAAACATAATGTGGATTATGTAAAAAGCTATGTAATACAGGAAAATCCAATAGATATTTTAATAAGCAAAGATGATACACCACCTTTTCAAAAAAAGAAACTTGATGAATTAAAAAAAGATTTTAATTATTTAAATAGAATTTCTTTAGGTTCAGCTATTTCTTATATAGTTATGGACTTAGAGTATATAGATCATTTAAAATCTTATTGTGAAAAGTTTAGCCAAAGTTTAGATGATTTAGAAGATGTTATTGAAGAATTTAAATTATCAGCAGAAGGCTTTAAAAATATATTTGATTTTTTAGCTCATATTGAAAATATAAAAGAGGAGATAGAGGTAAGTAAAAATAAAAACAAAAGAGAAGGGGTAATACTTAGTACTATTCATGGTGTAAAGGGTATGGAGTTTAAAAATGTATATCTTATAAATTGCAATGAAGATACTATGCCACATTCTTCTAGCAAGGAAGAAAATTTAGAAGAGGAAAGAAGACTTTTTTATGTTGGAATAACAAGAGCTATAGAGAACCTTTATTTATTTGCACCTAGAAATAGAAGAGGACAATTTAAAGAAATATCTAGATTTATAAGTGAAGCGAGATTTGATAGATTGCCTAAGGATACTTATGGATATAAAGTAGATGATAATATAAGTCAAAAGACTTATGGATTAGGAAAAATAACTACTATTGATGAAGATAAAGTCACTATAAATTTCAATGATGGTATTATAAGGAGCTTTTCTCTAAAAGTACTAGTAGAGAATAATTTAATTGAAAAGGTTGTTTAATACTCATATAAGAAGGGTTTTATGTTAATTTATAGAATATAGTACTTTGAATAAACATTTATTTATTATAATAATAGAGATAAGGTGATTATATTATGAATGTTAAAATGTGGCTTATTATATTAGTTATAGCAACTGTTATACTTATTGCTGTTGGAAAGATGATAAATCCAAAAGAACAAAGAGAAAAATATAAAAAAAGAAGATAAAATAGCATAAAAATGAAGTTTTAAACTTCATTTTTATGCTATTTTTATTAAATGTATAGTATAATTATTTAGATAATAAAGAAATTGTAAAAATTAAGATTAATTGAATGTAATTAGATTATAATATATAATTTATAATGTGTTTAAGCGGAGTATTATTAAATTTGTAGGATAAAGGTTGTGTTTAAATGGAATTAAAAAATTTTAATCCTAAAGATATAATTTTTTCATTAGATATAGGAACAAGGTCAATAATAGGAACTGTCGGTATAATAAGAGATAAAAAGTTTGAAGTAGTTTGTGAAGAATACATGGAACATGAAGAAAGAGCGATGGTAGATGGTCAAATTCATGATATAAGTTTAGTGTCTTCTGTTGTTGAAAAAGTGAAAAGAATATTAGAAGAAAAAATTGGTATTACACTTACAGAAGTATCTATAGCTGCTGCTGGAAGATTTTTAAGAACTGTAATTTCTAGATCACAAATAGAAATAGATGAAGAGCAAGAAATAGATAAAGAAATTGTGAGGAGCTTGGAACTTAGTGTTGTTAAAAATGCAGAGAAAGAAATAGAAAGTAGTGCTGATGGAAAATTATATTGTGTTGGATATTCAGTTAAAAGTTTTTACTTAAATGGTTTTGTTATATCTAATTTAATAGGACATAAAGGAAAAAGCATTGAAGCAGAAGTAATAGCTACATTTTTACCAAGATCAGTAGTTGATTCTCTTTATTCTGTAATGAATAGAGTTAATTTAAAAGTAACTAACTTAACATTGGAGCCAATTGCAGCAATAGAAGCTGCTATACCTAAAAATTTAAGATTATTAAATATAGCCCTTATAGACGTTGGTGCAGGAACATCAGATATAGCTATAAGTAATAAGGAAACAATATCAGCTTATGGTATGGTTCCTATGGCTGGAGATGAGATTACAGAAGTAATAGCTCAAGAATATTTAGTTGATTTTAATACTGCAGAGTTTATAAAAAAATCTGTAAATGAGTCAGAAGAAATTGTATATACTGATGTATTAGGTCTTGAGAACACTATTTTATCATCAAATGTTATTAAATTAATAGAACCATCAGTAAAAAAAATATCAGAAGAGATTTCAACTAAAATACTGGAATTAAACGGTGGAAAATCCCCTAGTGCTGTATTTTTAGTTGGAGGAGGGGCTCATACTCCAAGACTTTTAGAAAATATAAGTGTAAATTTAAATTTACCACCTCAAAGAATTGCTATAAAAGATAGAAAAGCTGTTACTGAATGTATATCTGATAATTCATTAGGATCAGCAGGGGTAACAGTTCTTGGAATAGGACTTATAGCATTAAGAAATCTTGGAACAGATTTTATTGATGTTATATTTAATGACACACCAGTTAGCTTATTTAATTCACATAAACATACTGTAATGGATGTTTTACTTCAAGCTGGAATAAATCCATCATTATTAATAGCTAAAAATGGTAAAAGCGTAAGATTTAAATATAATGGACGTAAGAGAATTGCTTTTGGTGAATATGGAACTAGTGCTAAGATATTTATAAATGGAAATGAAGCTGCACTAGAAACAGAAGTTAGAGCAAATGATAATATAGTAGTACAATATGCTAAAAATGGTAATAATGCAAAACCTAAAGTGTGTGATCATATTCATAATATAAATTCTATATCTATTTATATCGATGATGAACTTATAAATTTAGAACCAATAATAATGGTTAATAATAAAATAGAAGATATAAACTTCATTTTATCAAATAATGATGTACTTGAAGTATTTATACCGAATAAAGTTTCTCAAATAAAAGAATATATTTTAAAGAATGATAGATTTAGTTTATTTAAAGAAGATATTTTATTAGATGAGGAATATGAAGTTCAAGATGGAGAAAAACTTATAAAGAAGGATACTACATTAGTTGAAACACAAGTAATGAAAGATAGCGTAGAAGAGAATAACATGGAAGAAAATAAAGATGTAGAAAAGATTGTAGAAATTGAAAAAACTAGAGAAAATGAGTTGGAAAAATCAGATTTAGATGAATTAGAGTCAGCATATGATTTAAATGAAAATACTACAGAGATTAAAGAACAATTTGATGAAATAAAGGTTGTTATAAATAATAAAGAAATAGTATTAAAAGGCAAAAAAGAATATGTTTTTGTTGATATATTTGATTATATAGATTTTGATTTAACAGTATCGAAGGGAACAATAAATACTAAAATTAATGGGGAAAATTCATCTTATACTGCTAAAATAGTTGAAGGAGATGTTATAGAAGTTTATTGGTCATAACATCATAGAAGGGAAGTATGTATTTATGATAGATTTTAAAAAAGAGGCTAATGAGATAAAAGATCTCTTGATTTCCATTAGAAGAGATATACATGAACATCCAGAAGTAGGTTTTGAAGAGTTTAGAACTTCAGAGCGTATAAAGAACTTTTTAAAGGCAGAAGGCATTGAGTTTAAAGAGATATCAAAAACTGGAGTTTGTGGGATTATAAGGGGAGAAAAAACAGGAGAAAATAAGACAATAGCGATAAGAGCTGATATGGACGCTCTTCCTATTCAGGATATGAAGACTTGTAAGTACAGTTCTAAAGTAAGTGGTAAGATGCATGCATGCGGTCATGATGCACATACAACAATACTTTTAGGTGTAGCTAAAATTTTAAATAAGCATAAAAATGAATTTAGTGGAAATGTAAAATTATTGTTTGAACCAGCTGAAGAAACTGTTGGAGGAGCTCAATACATGATAAAAGATGGAGTATTGGAAGAGCCAAAAGTTGATTATGTTTTAGGACTTCATGTAGATGAAAATGTAAGTATTGGCAATATAGAAATTAAAAAAGGTGTTGTTAATGCAGCATCAAATCCATTTAAAATAAAAATTACTGGTCAAGGAGGCCATGGCGCTGCGCCACATACTACTGTTGATCCCATTGTTATTGCGAGTCATATGGTAGTAGCACTTCAAAGTATAGTTAGTAGAGAGATATCACCTGTAAATCCAGCAGTAATTACTGTTGGAACAATAAATGGTGGTACAGCCCAAAATATCATTCCAGGTGAAGTTACATTAAGTGGAATAATTAGAACAATGACAAAAGAAGATAGAAGTTTTACAATTAAGAGATTAAAAGAAGTAGTAAATGGGATAGCATTGTCATCAAGAGCTAAAGCAGAAATAGAAATAGAAGAAAGTTATCCGTGCTTATATAATGATGATAGCATGGTAGAATTATTAAAGGCATCTGCAAGTGAAATACTAGGAAATGAAAATGTTCTAGAACAAAAGGCACCTCATATGGGCGTTGAAAGTTTTGCATATTTTGCAATGGAGAGACCAGGAGCATTTTATTTCCTAGGTTCAGGAAATAAACAAAAGAAAACTACAGAACCTGCACATAGTAGTCTATTTAATATAGATGAGGATTGTATACCTCTTGGGGTGGCAATTCAATGTTTAACAGCATTTAATTATTTAACAAAATAACCAAAAGAAAAATTATAGGAGTGATAATATTTGAAAATCGAAATAGGAGCTAATGAAGCCGGTCAAAGACTAGATAAATTTTTAAGAAAGTTATTAAAGGATGTTCCACTAAGTGCTATATTTAAAGCTTTAAGAAAAAAAGACATAAGAGTTAACGGAAAGAAGCAAAATGAAAAATATTCCCTAGAAGAAGGAGATATAGTAGAAATAAAATATATAAAGAGTAATCAAGAAAAGAAAGAAAGATTTATTCAAGTAAATTTTAATGGAATGCAAACGGCATATGAAGATGAAAATTTATTAGTTGTTGAAAAATGGCCTGGTATATTAGTGCATCCTGATAAAGATGAAAAAGAACCTACATTAACAGATTATGTACTTTCATATTTAAAGGAAAAAGGAGCATATGTTCCAGAAAATGAGATTACATTTACACCTGCACCATGTAATAGGCTAGATAGAAACACATCTGGATTGGTTATGTTTGGAAAAACATTTGAAGGATTAAAGTCTATTAATGAAACAATAAGAGAAGATAGAGTAAGAAAATACTATGTAGCTTTAGTTAAAGGAAAAGTAAAGAATGGATTATATACAGGATATATATTAAAAAATCAAGAGAAGAATATATCTAAGGTATATGAAAAAGAAGTACCAAATTCTAAGAAAATAGCTATGGAAGTTACTACTATTCAAACAAATGGTGCATATTCATTACTTGAAATCAATTTAATCACAGGAAGAAGTCATCAGATAAGAGCGCATTTATCATACTTAGGAAATCCTATAATTGGTGATGATAAATATGGTGATAGAAAATTAAATTCATTCTTTAAAAATAAGTATGGATTAGAATATCAATATTTATATGCATATAAATTGATTTTTAAAGAAATGAAGGGGAAAATGTCTTATTTAACTAATAAAACTGTAGTTAAGGCATTACCTCCAATATTGAAGAAGATAAAGAGTGATATATTTAAATTTTCACTTAGATAGGGGTTTTATATGAAAGAAGAATCATCTACTAAAGGCTTTATAATTCTTTCAGCAGCAGGACTTTTAGCTAAACTAATGTCTGTATTTTATGTTCCATTATTAAGAAGAACTATAGGGCTTGAGGGTCTTGGAATATATCAAATGTGTTATGAAGTATTTATATTTGCATACGCAGTAACTACATTGGGAGCTCAGCCAGCAATTGCAAAAGTTGTAGCTGAGCTTACAGCTATAAAAAACAAAAGAGATGCAATTAAGGCATTAAAGATATCTACAATACTTTATGCTGGAGTTGGTGGATTAATAAGTATAATAATTATGATATTTTCTACATCTATAGCTAATGCAATAGGTACACCAAAAGCAGCATATGGTTTATTATTTTTAGCACCTAGTATTTTTGTAACATCTATATTGTCTGCATATAGAGGATATTTTCAAGGAAAAAATAATATGACAGCTATAGCTGTATCACAAGTGTTAGAGCAAATAATAAATGTTGTAGTAAGTTTGGCTTTTGCTTATGTTTTAATAAAAATAAGTGTTCCTTATGGTAGTGCGGGAGGAACAGTTGGTACTACTTTAGGAGCGATAATAGCTTGCCTTTATATGGTCTATATATACTATAAAAAAAATTATGAAGGTGAAGCCTTTGATGATCAATCATCTGTTAAAAGAATAAGTAATAAGAGAATTATTAGGAAATTAGTTAAATATGGAGTACCTATTACATTAAGTGCTGGTTTGCAAAATTTAGGTAGTTTAATTGATATGATAAATGTAAATAATAGATTAGCTTATGCTGGTTTTGTGGAAAAACAAGCAAATGAGCTTTATGGAATACTTGGTACATATAAAACTTTACTTTCTGTACCTTTAGTGGTAGTTACAGCTCTAGCAACAACGGTATTACCAGCAATAGTAAAGGCTGTTGCAGTAAAAAACAAAAAAGAAATTAGAAGAAAAGTTAATTTCGCTTTTAGAATAACTTATGCTGTTACAATACCAGCAGCTGTAGGACTTGCAGTTTTAAGTAAAGAAATTTATTTGTTGCTATATGGATCAGATAGAGGACATGAATTAATGATATATGGTTCTGTTGTTGTAATACTTATGGCAGCTGTACAAATTCAAAATGTTATATTACAAAGTATGAACAAACTTTATTTTGTGTTAGGAACATTTCTTATAGGTATAGTAGCTAAAATAACTACAAATTACATATTAGTTGGAATGCCAAATGTTAATGTATTAGGTGCGGTTTTTGGTAATTTTCTATGGTTTGTTATACCATTTGTATTAAATCAAAGAAAACTTACCAAAACATTAAAAATGAGATTACCAATGTTTAAACATATATTAAAGCCTATTGTATCATCAATGGGAATGGTTGCTGGTATATATTTAATTAAAGAGCCTTTTGGTGTATTGTCTATACTATTAAATGTAGGAGGAATTTTACAGGGAGTAGTAACTTTACTTATGATTTCTGTAGGGGGATTTTTTTACTTATATTTAATGATAATATTAGGTGGTATTAGAAAACATGATATTACATCATTTTCTCAGAAAGCATATAATATATTACCAAGATTTTTAAGGATAAAATTAAAATAATATTAAGGTACATTTCAATAAATAACTAGTCAATATGCTAGTTTATTTTGTGAACTACTTATTACTTCCAATATACTAATAGCACAACTATTATCAGAATCCAAGTTATTGTATTTCACAAAATATCCGTCGCATATTTGATTTATTATTTATTTTCGTATGCCTAACAATAAAAAATATTGTATATAAATTTTCAATTCTAATTTAAGAACGCTAAAATGAGTATAGTCTATTTTAGTTTATTTACAATATAAATTTGTGATAAAGAAAATGGAACTATACTCATAAAGAGTTCTACAAGTCAAATTACAAAGTTATTTTAGCCATTGTATGAATGAATATATGTCTAAAATAAAATCTAAATTAATGTTATTAAATATCACTTTCTCCAAAAGTTCCAAGGTATGATAATATTATAAATGTCAAAGCAATAACTGAAAAACTATTTACTATGGGAAGATTTATTAAAACATTTTTAGAGAAAATATTTATAACTAAAAAACTTAGCATAGCAAGTAGTATATATATTATTGCATTTGTAAAATTTAAAGTTACATTAATATGTTTCTTTACTTCGTGTAAATTAAGAGATAATCCAATGCCACAAGCTATAAATAAGGTAATACTATTACCAAAAATATTTATACAAGGTATTGCAGTAAATACATATAAACATACTAGTTCTATTGATGCTTCAATTAATGAATTTCTAAGAATAATACCTTGTCTATTTAATCCATTTAAAATTCCAAACATAGTTGTAGATGTAAAAAAGACTGGTGCTGCAAGTGAAGCAATTCTTATATAAGAGCCTAAATCATTTCTACCATAAAAAATTTGCCCTAATTCATTAGGAACTATATTACATATTATGGTTGTTGAAAGTCCTAGTAAAAATGCCATTTTAATTACTTTTCTAATACGAAGAGAAGCCTTATATTGATTTCCTTGACTAAGAGTTTGAGATAAATCTGGTATAAGTAAAGTATTTATAGTTGAGACAACAATAAGAGGAATAGCAATTAATCCCATGGCCATACCATTATATTTACCTATTAAACTTAAGGCTTCAGAATAATTAAATCCTGCACATACTAATCGTCTAGGCACAACTAAAGTGCAAAGTGTAGCTAAAATATTACTTAAGAATCCATTTAAACACAAAGGAATAGCTACTATAATTACATCAAACAATAATTGAAATCTACTTTCAGGCTTTTCATAAGATTTTGGGACTTTTTTTATTGCATATTTATAATATACAAATAAGCATATTAAGCTTTGAAATTCTCCAATACATAATGCGACAGTAGCCAATGTAACCATATTTTGAAGGGTTTTAGCTTTTAAGAAAAATATCAATACACTTACAGTTACAATTCTCATAGCTTTTTCTAAAATATCTATAATAGCAGGAACTTTTATATTTGATGTTCCATAAAAATATCCTTTAAATATGTTGGATATAGCAATACAAACCATTGCTGGACATATAACACGTATGGCGTCAACAGTTCTTACATCATTAACACCATATTTTCCTATGAGTGGTGCAGCAAAAAAGACCATTATACCAATAAGTGCTGCCCAAGTTATATTAAAAAGTGAAACTATTTTTATAGTCCTTGTTATATTTTTGTATTCGCCTTTTTGTTTATAAATAGCAGAGATTTTAGAAATTGCAGCTACAATTCCAGCACTCATAAGACATATGAATAAATTATAAATTGGCATAACTAAGTTATAGAGGCCCATCCCTTCTGGTCCAAGTATTTTAGATAAATATATAGTAAATATAAAGCCTAGAATTCCTGTTGTAATATTAGAAGCAGTCAGTAAAAAAGAATTCTTTAAAAAGTTGTCTTTACTCAAATCTAATTCACTCCTTTAAGTTACAATAAATCATATTCAAAGTAACTATTAAATATGAACATTTTAAATTTAAAGTTAAGAATGAATGAACATTTTAGTATAAAAGGTAAAGCCTAGGGTATATTTTGTTAGATTTAAAATATAAATTTAACAAGGGAAAATATATGATTAAATTTATATAAAGGGGGTTAAATTTTGAAAAGGTTTTGTCAATTTCTATTTAGTTCAGTCATAATAGTGAGTTTAGCTTTTTTGCTTTTTAAATTTTCTGGAATTTATAGAGTAAGCATTTTAAAAGATAATATAGATTGGAGTATTTCTTCTAAAAATTGCAAGGGAGCAGTAGCTTTTGACAGAGGTGAATATGAGAATACATATGTAGCATATAAGAACTATATAAAATTATTAAAAGATGATGGTAGAGAAGAAATTTTAGTTCAAGATAAATCATTTTCTATAGATAGTTTGGTTTGTAATAATGATGATATGTATTTTATTTCAAATGATGAACTTTATCATTATAATATTAGTAATAAATTTTTAGAAGTTATTTTAAAAGGAATACCAACAAAAGGTGAATATCTTGATAGAAATCTTATTATTAAGGATTCAAATTTATTTTTGTCTATTGGTGCAGCTACTAATTCTGGAATTGCTGAAAGTAATGGAGAATCTGATTTTAGTAAAATACCTTATGACAAAAGCCCAATAAATATTACACTTAATGGAGAAAATTATGGTGAAGAAAAAACAGGGGCTTATATGCCGTACAGCAATTCTAGCATTAGAGGACAAAAAATAACTGCTGACAAATTTGGAAATGCATCTATTATAAAAGTAGATTTAAAAACTAATAAGACATCTTTGTATGCATGTGGAATAAGAAACATAACAGGTTGGGATTTAGATAGTAATAATAATTTAATAGCCATAGTAGGTGGCATGGAAGATAAGGGCTTAAGGGGTGTAAAGAGAGATTTTGATTATTTATATAAAATAAATGAAGGAAATTGGTATGGGTGGCCGGATTTTAGTGGAGGTGATCCCATAAGTTCACCAAGATTTAGTGATAAAAATAAATTAACACCAATAATAAGTAATCCACCAAATAAAATAGTAGAAGGACCAGAATATCAATTTTCAAAGGTGGGTATTATAAAATGTTTGGCAATAGATAAAGAAGGAACTATATTAGAAAAAGATTCAAATATATTTTATGATAAAAAAGACAACATAATTTATTCAATAAATTCAAATGGGGTTTTATGTAAGTTATTAAAATTAAAAAGTGAAAGTGATATAAAAGGAATAAAATATTCAGGAGGAAGCATTTATATATTAGATTCAGGAATTGGTTGTATATATAAGTTAGAGAGTGGTAATATGGGGTTGAAATTTGATTTACCTAAGCCAGTTTGGATATTTATAATAATTTTTTTCTTTAGTTTAGTTGTATTAAACATAATAAGATTTAATAATAAAAAAAATAGTATTAAAAGATAAAATCTTAAAGATAGATAGAAGCTGCTCTATAAAATAATTATAGAACAGTTTCTTATTTTAATTATATTTTATATGAATTCTAAAATTTTAGACTTAATATTATTAAAAAGTTTGTTTTCATAACTTTAATAATAGGTTTAATAATGATAAAATATATACTTAGAAGGAAAAGAGGGAATTTTATGGGGAAAACATTAGTTATTAATTTAGAGAATATTGATTTAAAGGGTGACATATTAGATGTAGGTCAAGAAAACTTTGGTATAATATATAGTATTTCAAAAGAGGTAGAGGCGGAATTATCATTAGATTATGTTTCAAGTAATGATAAAGAAGAGTTAAAAGGAAGTGAATATGATGCATGTACACTTTTTTTTAATTTAAATAGATTTTGGAGTAACATAGAAAAAGAAAAATTAATTAAAGAAATTAATTGTTATATAAAAGAAAATGGTGAGATATTAATTTGGGATATTAATAAAGAAAGAGGAAAAATATTTAATAATAAAATAAGAGTGATACTTCCAAAGGGAAAGATAAAAGAATTTACATTTAAAAATTTAAATCCTATAATAAGTTCTAATGTGGATGATATAAAAAAGATACTTCTAAAATACTTTAATATAGAAGAAATAAAGGTATGGGAAGACGTGTTTTTTATAAGAGCTAAAAAAGAAATAAACTCTAAAAAAGTAGAGGAGACAAATACAAATGAGGATATTACTTACAGCAATTAATTCTAAATTTATTCATAGCAATTTAGCAGTTAGATATTTAAGAAATTTTACTAAAGATATGGATTATGAGAATATAATAAGAGAATTTTCTATTAATGATAGAGAAGAAAAAATATTAGAAGAAATTATTAGTGAAAAACCAGATGTTGTTGCTTTTTCTGTATATATATGGAATGTAGAAATGATTATAAGGCTCTCTAATCTTATTAAGAATGTTAATGAAAATATTGAAATATTATATGGGGGACCAGAAGTTTCATTTGATTCACATAAGTTTTTAGAAGGTAATGTTGGAGAATATGTTATTGAAGGAGAGGGAGAAAAAACTTATAGAGATTTCGTTTCATATAAGCTAGGTTTAAAAGATATAAATGAAGTTAAGGGTCTTCATTATAAATTAGAAGAAAAGGTATATTCAAATGAAAAAAGACCTCTTATGTCTATGGAAGAACTGGTATTTCCATATGAGGATGATGATAATTTAGATAATAAAATAGTTTATTATGAAGCTTCAAGAGGATGTCCATTTAATTGTAAATATTGTCTTTCATCAACAAGTCATGGAGTAAGATTTTTAAATATTGAAAGAGTACTAAAGGAATTACAATATTTCATCGATAAAAGAGTTAGGTTAGTTAAATTTGTAGATCGTACATTTAATTGTAATTATAAATTTTCAATGGCTATATGGAAATTTTTGATAGAAGCCCATACAGAAACAAAGTTTCACTTTGAAATATCAGCAGATATTTTAAAAGATGAAGAAATCAGGCTATTATCAAAAGCTCCAAAAGGAAGATTTCAATTTGAAGTTGGAGTTCAGACAACAAATGATAGAGTGCTTAACAATATAAATAGATTTGTTAACTTTGAACATATAAAAGAAAAAGTTGATGAACTTATGGCTATAAAAAATATTCAACAACATTTAGATTTAATAGCAGGACTTCCAGAAGAAGATTATGGTTCTTTTGTTAATTCTTTTAATGATGTTTATAAAATAAGGCCAGAAGAAATTCAATTAGGATTCTTAAAATTATTAAAGGGTTCTTCAATGAGAGAAGAAGCAAAAAAATATGGAATGAAGTTTTCACCTTATCCACCATATGAAATATTAAGAACTAATTGTATTACTTATGATGAATTATTAAAACTAAAAAAAGTAGAAGCAATGGTAGATAAGTATTATAATTCTAAAAAGTTTAATAATATAATTAGATTTTTGGAAAGCAAATTTAAGACACCATTTGAATTTTATTATTCATTGGGAGAATTTTTTCATAGAAAAGGATATTTTAATAGAAATATAGGAAATATAGAGTATTATAAAGTATTTTTAGATTTTAATAATGAAGTTTTGAAAGATAGTAACGATATATTAAATGAAATAGTAAAATTTGATTATTTAATCTTTAATAAAAAGCGAGGATTACCTGATTTTTTAAGAAGTAATATTAAAAGAGAAGAAGAAAAAGAGATAAAAGATAAATTAAAGCATAAATATTCATTTAAAGAATACTATTTAGAAAAATTCTCAATAAATATTCAAGAATATATTTTAAATGGAAGCATACAAATGTTAGAAAGTTATTATTTATTTAATAATACTGGTGATTATATAAGTATAAAAATAAGTTAAGAGAAGTACAGAGAAGCAAATGAATATAAAATTAAGGTATCATTTACATAAAGGCATCTTTGATGAATTTTGACTGGATTTAGTATTTAATATTTAAAATTCTTGAAAATATACAAAAAGAGTGTATAATAAAATAGAGACAAAGTAATTAATACTATATAAAGTATTAATATATATATTATTTTTATATTTAAGGGCATGAAGGTGGTGATATTTTGGCATTAGAAGCAATTGAAGAAATAAAAAAAGCTGAAGTTCAAGCAGAAGAAATTCTTAAAGAAGCTAATAATGAAGCTAAAGATATAGTTATGAAAGCTACAGATGAAGCAGAAAAACAATATCTTGCTAAGTTATCTTCTGCAAGGGAAAAGGCAAATAAAATTATTTCAGATGCTGTAGAATCAGCAAATAAAAAAGCAGAGCCTATAATAAATAAGGGCAAAAAAGAAGCAGAAGATATATTACATATATCTGAAGAAAAGAAGAATAATGCTGTTAAATTAGTGATTGAGAGGATAGTGAAGATTCATGGCAATAGTTAAGATGAATAAGTTCACCTTGTTATCCTTTGAATCAAAGAAAAATGAACTTCTTGAAAGAATACAAAATTTTGCAGAAGTTGAATTTATCAATCTACAAGATGAGAATGTTCAAGAAAATAATGAAGTTCTTAATAATCTAGATAAAGATGAAATTGATTCTGATATATCAAGGTGGGAAGAAGAATTATCAAAAGCTAAATTTGCCCTAGAGTTCTTAAGGAACTATGTGCCTAAACAATCATTAATGAAGTCTTTACGTACAGAAAAGCTTTCTTTAACTCCTAAACAACTAGAAGAAAAAGTTTTAAATGGAGAATGGAAAGACATCTATGAAAAGGTTAAAGAAAAAGAGCATACTTTAGCTTCATTAGATAATGAAAAGACTAAATTACAAGGAAATGTTCAAAGCTTAAAACCTTATGAGAAATTTGATTCTCCATTAGGTTCTTTAGGTGAATTAAAAGTAACTGAATATTTCTTAGGAAGCATTGCTAATCAATATGAGGAAGCATTGAAAAATGATTTAAATGATTGTCATTTAGAAATTATATCAAAAGACAATCAAGACACTTACTTTTTCCTTTTAACTCACAAGGATAATAAAGAAGAAGTGGAAGAGGTACTAAGAGGGTTTGGATTTAGTCCGTTTAAAACAGATGAAAAAGAACTCCCTTTAAAGCTTATTCAAGAATACAATGAAAGAATGTCTTTAATTGATTCTGAAAAGTTCTTAGTAAAAGAAGAATTATCAGGATTTGAAGAACATTTAGAAAACTTGAAATTAGCTTATGAATATTACGCTAACTTAGTAAACAGAAAATCTATTTCTAATAGATTCTTAAAAACAGATAAAACTGTTTTATTACAAGGTTGGGTTCCTAGTGCTAAAAATAATAGGTTAACTCAAATTACTAAGGAAGTATTAGGTGAAGATTATTATTTAGTATTTGAAGATGTTAAAGAAGAAGAAATAGATGATGTACCTATTAAATTAAAAAATAACGATTTAAATGCATCATTTGAATCAGTAACATCAATGTATGCTTTACCTAAGTATAATGACATAGACCCGACTCCATTTGTTACACCATTCTATTTGATTTTCTTTGGAATGATGGTTGCAGATGCAGGTTATGGATTATTAATGTTATTAGGAACACTTGCAGCATTAAAATTATTTAATTTTGATGCAGAAGCAAAAAAAATGGTTAAGTTCTTTATGTACTTAAGTTTCCCAACAATATTGTTTGGATTTCTTTATGGATCATTCTTTGGAGATTTACTTCCAATAAAAGGACTTATTAATACAAGTACAGATGTTATGACAATACTAGGTATGTCAGTAGTATTTGGTGCGATTCAAATTTTATTTGGATTATTTATAAAAGCTGGAGTATTAATAAGAGCAGGAAAGAAACTAGATGCTTTTATGGATGCAGGATCATGGCTTATAACATTATTTTCTTTTGGTGGAATAGCAGCAGGATCAATGCTTAATATACCATCATTAAAGACAGTATCAATAGCTGGTGCTATTATTGGTTCTATCTTAATTGTTTTAACACAAGGAAGACAAATGGAATCAGCAGGTGGAAAAATAGGTCAAGGTCTTTATGAATTATATGGTATTACAGGATATGTAAGTGATTTGGTATCATATACAAGACTTATGGCAATAGGTTTATCAGGTGGATCTATAGCTGGAGCTATAAATATGATTATGAGAATGGTATCAGATAATGGTAATTCACTTTTAGGAACTATATTATTTGCACCATTAATATTTATTATTTTCCAAACAGTAAACTTATTATTATCATTATTAAGTGGATATGTTCATACATTAAGACTTACTTATGTAGAATATTTTTCAAAATTTTACGATGGTGGTGGAAAAGCATTTAAACCACTTACAGCAAAAAATCAATACATTAATTTAAAAGAAGAGTAGGAGGACAATTTAAAATGGATATGAGTTGGATTAAGTTTTTTTTAGAAAATAACGGTGGATTTGTTATGGGAGCACTAGGTGTTGCTTTAGCAGTAGGAATGTCAGGAATAGGATCAGCTAAAGGTGTTGGTATAGTTGGTCAATCAGCAGCAGGATTATTATCAGAACAACCAGAAAAATTTGGTAAAGCATTAATTCTTGAATTATTACCAGGTACACAAGGTCTTTATGGATTCGTTATAGGATTATTAGTATTTTTACAATTAAAACCAGACACAACTTTCTCACAAGGTTTATATTTATTATTTGCTTGTTTACCAATTGCTATCACTGGTTTATGGTCAGGAATTGCTCAAGGTAAAGCAGCAGCTGCTGGTATTCAAATATTAGCTAAAAACCCAGAACACAATACTAAAGGTATGGTTCTTGCAGCGATGGTTGAAACTTATGCATTATTAGGATTCGTTGTATCATTCTTATTAGTAAATGGTGTATTTTAATAGTAGCTTATTATAGAATTAGGATGTGAAGATTATGTCTAACATAAATAATTTAACTTCTAAAATCGTAAAAGATTCAGAAGATAAAAAGAGAATAATCTTATCAGAAGCTGAAGAGAAAAAGAATAGAATTATTGCTAAAAAGCAAGAAAAAGCTGCTTCAGAAGAAAAGATTATTATGGAAAAAGCTGAAACAGAAGCTGTATCAAGAAAAGAAAGAATTATTTCTAGTGCAGAATTACAAGTAAGAAATGAAAAGCTAAAATCAAAACAAACTGTTATTAGTGAAGTTTTTAAAACTACAATAGAAGAGCTTTGTAATATATCAAGTGATGATTTTAGAGATTTTGTGAAGACAGTAATATTAAATACTGATATTTCAGGAGATGAAAATTTAATATTAAATGAACAAGGTAAGAAAATTATAGATTCTGATTTTATATCAGAATTAAATAGAGAAATTGGTTCAAAAGGAAATATAACTCTAATTGATAAAACTGGAAATTTTAAAGGTGGATTCATATTAGAGAAAGACGGCATAGAAATAAATAATACTTTTGAAGCTTTAGTAAATTCATTAAAAGATGAAATGGGTCTTGAAGTAGCAAGAGTATTGTTTAGTTAAGGAGGTTAACTAATGGATATGATGCAATTTAGTCAAGTTATACCTAGACTAAGAGTATATGAAACAAAACTCCTTGATAAATCAAAGATTGACAGAATGATTGATTCCAATTCTGCCAGTGAAGCATTAAAAGTGCTTCAAGAAACAGAATATGCCAATGTTATGACAAATGTTAAAAGAGCTGAGGACTATGAAATTATATTAAGTGAAGAATTAAAAAGATTATTTAATTTAATGTATGAAATTAGTCCAGTAAAATCTCTTGTAGACTTAATGAGTATTAAATATGATTATCAAAATATAAAAGTAATATTAAAGGGAATTTTTCTTAAAAAAGATTTATCTTATCTATTAATTGATGTTGGAACTATTGAAGCTTCAAGATTAAAGTATTTAATAGAAAATAATGACTTAAGAGACTTATCTCAAATTATGAGGGAAGCTATTGAAGAGTCAAAAAATAAATTTGAAGATACTAAAGATCCTCAAATACTTGATATTATTTTAGATAAGTATATGTTTAAACAATTAGTACAAATTAAGAATGAAATAGAAGATAACTTTGTTAATAAATATGTAGAAGCACTTATTGATTCTACAAATTTAAAAACTCTTTTAAGAGTAAAAAAACAAAACAAAGGCAGGGAATTCTTTACTTCAGTTATTATTGAAGGAGGTTCTTTAGATAAAGATAAGTTATTAGGAATGTTAAATGATGCAGTAGAAAATATAGCTAATAAACTTTCATTTACTGAGTATAATGATTTAATAAAATCAGGTATAGAGTACTATACAAAAACAGGTTCTGTGAGTTTATTAGAAAAATTAGTTGATAACTACATTATGGATATGATGAAAGACGCTAAAATAATACCTTTTGGAGTCGAACCTTTATTAGCTTATGTTTATGCAAAAGAAACAGAAATAAAGATTATAAGAATCGTAATGGTTGGCAAACTCAATAATATTTCTGCGGAAGTAATAAGAGAAAGGCTGCGTGATATTTATGTTTAAAAAAATAGGTGTAGTTGGTGATAAGGATTCAGTTTTAGCTTTCAAAGCTTTAGGAATTGACGTTTTTCCAATTGTTGAAGAAGAAGAAGCAAAAAAAACTGTTGATAGATTAGCAAAGAATGATTACGCAGTTATCTTTGTAACAGAGCATGTTGCACAAGGTATCGAAGAAACAATTGAAAGATACAATAAAGAAGTACTTCCTGCTGTAATATTAATTCCAAGCAATCAAGGAACATTAAATATAGGTATGCAAAAAATTAGTGATAACGTAGAAAAAGCTGTAGGCGTTAATATTTTATAGAAAGGTAGGTTGGTAAGGTGAAGACCGGAAAGATAATTAAGGTTTCAGGACCTTTAGTAGTTGCTGAAGGTATGGATGAAGCTAATATATATGACGTTTGTAAGGTTGGAGAAAAAGGTCTTATCGGAGAAATCATCGAAATGAGAGGCGATAAGGCATCAATCCAAGTATATGAAGAAACTTCAGGAATAGGACCTGGGGATCCAGTTGTTACAACTGGGGAACCTTTAAGTGTTGAACTTGGACCAGGACTTATTGAATCAATGTTTGATGGAATACAAAGACCACTAGATGCATTTATGGAGGCTGCTAAGTCTAGTTTCTTAACTAGAGGGGTATCAGTTCCTTCATTAAATAGAGAAAAGAAGTGGGAGTTTAAGCCAACAGCAAAAGTTGGAGATGAAGTTAAACCAGGGGTTGTAATTGGTACAGTACAAGAAACTCCTGTTGTTGAACAAAAAATAATGATTCCAGTTGGTATTGAAGGAAAGATAAAAGAAATAAAAGCTGGTAGTTTCACAGTTGTTGAAACAATTGCTATAGTTGAAACTGCAAAAGGTGATAAAGAAGTTCAATTAATGCAAAAATGGCCAGTAAGAAAAGGAAGACCATATTCAGCAAAAATTAATCCAGTTGAACCAATGCTTACAGGACAAAGAGTTATAGATACATTCTTCCCTGTTGCTAAGGGTGGAGCGGCTGCTATTCCAGGACCATTCGGAGCTGGTAAAACAGTAACACAACACCAAATTGCTAAATGGGGAGATGCTGAAATAGTTGTTTACGTTGGATGTGGAGAACGTGGTAACGAAATGACAGACGTTGTTAATGAGTTCCCAGAACTTATTGACCCTAAGACAGGCCAAAGCTTAATGAAGAGAACAGTTCTTATAGCTAATACTTCAAACATGCCAGTTGCAGCTAGAGAAGCTTCTATATATACAGGTATTACAATAGCTGAATACTTCAGAGATATGGGATACTCAGTATCAATCATGGCTGATTCAACTTCAAGATGGGCTGAGGCATTAAGAGAAATGTCTGGTAGACTTGAAGAAATGCCAGGAGATGAAGGATATCCAGCATACCTTGGATCAAGACTTGCTGACTACTATGAAAGAGCTGGTAAAGTTCAATGTTTAGGTAATGATGGAAGAATAGGTTCTATCACAGCAATTGGTGCAGTATCACCTCCAGGAGGAGATATTTCAGAACCAGTATCACAATCAACACTTAGAATAGTTAAAGTTTTCTGGGGTCTAGATGCACAACTTGCATATCAAAGACATTTCCCAACTATTAACTGGTTAACATCTTATTCATTATATGCTGATACAATAGATAAATGGATGGATGAAAATGTTGCTGATAACTGGGGAGCATTAAGATTAGAAGCTATGACTATACTTCAAGATGAATCTCAATTACAAGAAATAGTAAGACTTGTAGGTATTGATGCATTATCTGAAAAAGATAGATTAAAATTAGATGTTGCTAAATCAATTAGAGAAGACTATTTACAACAAAATGGTTTCCATGAAATTGATACTTATACATCTTTAAAGAAACAATATAAAATGCTAAGTCTTATATTAGGATATAAAAAAGAAGCTGAAAGAGCTTTAGAAGCTGGAGTATACTTAAATGATATCTTAGCTATGGAAGACTTAAAAGATAGAATTGCTAGAAGTAAGTACATACACGAAGATGATTTAGATAAAATGGATCAAATCGCTGTAGACTTAAAAAATGCAATTGATGACCTAATAAGCAAAGGAGGGGTAGCAAATGCTTAAAGAGTATAGAACAGTTACAGAAGTTGTTGGCCCTTTGATGGTTGTTGAAGGTGTTGAAGGCGTTAAATATGACGAACTAGTTGAAATTGAACTTCATACTGGTGAAAAAAGAAGAGGTAAGGTTCTAGAAGTTAATGGATCAAAAGCAATGGTTCAAATCTTCGAAGGATCTTCAGGAATAAATTTAAAAGGTACTAAGGCTAAATTCTTAGGTAGACCACTTGAACTTGGTGTATCTGAAGATATGTTAGGAAGAGTATTTGATGGTATGGGTAGACCAAACGATAATGGCCCAGACATAATACCAGAAAAAAGAGTAGATATAAATGGTGAAGCTATTAACCCTATGGCTAGAGACTTCCCATCAGAATTTATTCAGACAGGAGTTTCTGCAATTGACGGACTTAATACTCTAGTTAGAGGACAAAAGTTACCTGTTTTCTCTGCATCAGGACTTCCACATGCAGAACTTGCAGCTCAAATAGCAAGACAAGCGAAAGTTTTAAATTCAGATTCTAAGTTTGCCGTTGTATTTGCTGCAATAGGTATAACTTTCGAAGAAGCTCAATTTTTCCAAGATGAATTTAAGAGAACAGGAGCTATAGACAGATCAGTTCTATTCATGAACTTAGCATCTGACCCAGCTATCGAAAGAATAGCTACACCAAGAATGGCTCTTACTTGTGCTGAATACTTAGCTTATGAAAAAGGAATGCACGTTCTTGTTATAATGACTGATATTACAAACTATGCTGAAGCATTAAGAGAAATATCAGCAGCTAGAAAAGAAGTTCCAGGTAGAAGAGGATATCCAGGTTATCTTTATACTGACCTTTCTACATTATATGAAAGAGCAGGAAGACTTAGAGGAACAGAAGGTTCAATCACTCAAATTCCAATACTTACAATGCCTGAAGATGATAAAACTCACCCAATTCCAGACTTAACTGGATATATTACAGAAGGTCAAATTATTCTTTCAAGAGAATTATATAAGAAAGGTATAATGCCTCCTATAGATGTTTTACCATCACTTTCAAGACTTAAAGATAAGGGTATTGGTAAAGGAAAAACTAGAGAAGATCATGCAGATACTATGAACCAATTATTTGCGGCATATTCACAAGGTAAGCAAGCAAAAGAATTATCAGCAATCTTAGGAGAATCAGCTTTATCAGATACTGATAAGAAACTTGCTAAATTTGCAGAAGCTTTTGAAGAAGAGTATGTATCTCAAGGCTTTACTACAAATAGAACAATTGAAGAAACTCTAAACTTAGGATGGAAATTATTAAAAATGCTTCCTAGAACTGAGCTTAAGAGAATTAGAGATGAATACCTTGAAAAATACATGCCAAGAGAGGAAGAGTAGTCTATGGCAAAGCTAAATGTCAATCCTACTAGAATGGAACTTTCTAAGCTTAAAAAAAGATTAGCAACTTCAACAAGAAGTCATAAACTTTTAAAAGATAAACAAGATGAGTTAATGAGACAATTCATTAATCTTGTTAAATATAATAATAAGCTAAGAAAAGAAGTAGAAGGTAATCTTCAAGGTTCCCTTAAGGATTTCGTTATGGCTAGAGCTGTTATGAGTTCTGAATTCTTAGAAGAAGCTATTGTTTATCCTAAGGAACATATTTGTGTTGAGGTTGGCGAAAAGAACGTAATGAGTGTATCTGTTCCTGTCATGAACTTTAAGAGACAACTTGAAGGTGATGAAGGAAGCATATACCCATATGGTTTTGCTAATACATCATCAGAACTTGATGATACACTTTCTAAGCTTTATGGAATTCTTCCACAATTACTAGAACTTGCAGAAGTAGAAAAGTCATGTCAATTAATGGCTAACGAAATTGAAAGTACTAGAAGAAGAGTTAATGCTCTTGAATATATGACAATTCCTCAACTTCAAGAGACTATAAAGTATATTAGAATGAGACTTGATGAAAATGAAAGATCTGCTACAACTAGATTAATGAAAGTTAAGAGTATGATTGAACAAAGAGGTTAATAAAAAGGAACGCGTAAGCGTTCCTTTTTTAATTCTTTAGGAAATTATATTACGAAATAATTATAGATAACTTCTAAAATATTATATTTATTATGAATACTCCTAAAGAATAAAAAATAATCATATGCAATACCATTATTCTTGAACTAGTTTGAAATGTGTGCAAGGCTAAAAATGATATTTTACAGTTGATTAGCGATTTTTTATATAAAAAATTATGTAATAAAACCTTGAAATAATTTCAAATATATACCATAATTAAATGTATAACATAAAATTAATCAGGGGGGATTAACTATGAAAAAAAAGCTTTTAAGCGCTGTGTTATCGATTACATTAATTTTTAGTTTAAATACCACAGGCGTATGGGCAGCTAGTAATAATGATAGCACTAAAATAACAATACTTCATACAAATGATACCCATTGTAGAGTATTATCACAAGATGGAGGGTTTGGATTTGCTAAAATAGCTACAATAGCTAATGAGGCTAAAAAAGACAATCCAAATACATTACTAGTTGATGCAGGTGATACTTTACATGGAAAACCAATAGTTAATGTTAGTAAAGGGGAAAATGCTATTAGAATACTAGATGCAGTAGGATACGATTATATGGTACCAGGGAATCACGATTTTAATTATGGAAATGAAAGGCTTATTGAGTTAAGTAAGCTTGCTAAAAATGTTAAAATGTTAGATGCTAATGTTAAAAAGAATGGAAAAGATATTTTACCACCTTATGAAATTGTGGAAAAAGGGCATGTTAAAATAGGTATTTTTGGAATAACAACTCCAGAAACAGCGTATAAAACAAATCCTGCTAATGTAAAGGACATAACTTTTGAAGATCCAATAGTAGTATCTAAACAAATGGTTAAAGAATTAGAAGATAAAACAGATGTTATTGTAGCATTAGCACATGTAGGAGTAGATGATAGTTCAGTAGTTACGTCAAAAGAAATTGCTGAAAAAGTTAAAGGAATAGATGTGATAATTGATGGGCATAGTCATACAATTTTAAGTGATGGTTTGGTAGTTAATAATACATTAATAGCACAAACTGGTGAATATGATGAAAATCTTGGCGTAGTAGAATTAGAAGTTAAAGATAAGAAAGTTACAAACAAAAAAGCTAAATTATTAAATTCAAAAGATTATAAAGATTTAAAAGAAGATGAAAAAGTAGTAGATTTATTAAAAGATATTCAGACTGAAAACGATAAAACTTTTTCAGAGGTTGTTGCAAGTACAGATGTATTATTAGATGGAGCTAGGGGCGATGTAAGAACTAAAGAAACAAACTTAGGGAATATAACTGCTGATGCAACTAGAGAAATTACTAAAGCAGATATAGCATTTTTAAATGGGGGTTCTCTAAGAACTTCAATAGAATCAGGAGAAATAACCAAAGGAAAACTTGCAGAATTATTTCCATTTGGAAGCGTAGTACAAACTATAAAATTATCAGGTAGAGATATAGTTAAGGCACTTGAAGTGTCAGTAGGAGCATATCCAACAGAACAAGGTGGATTTTTACAAGTAAGTGGAATAGCATTTTCATTTGATCCAACAAAGAACAAGGGAAATAGAGTTTTTGATGTAAAAGTAGGTGAAAACCCAATTGATTTAAATAAAGAATACACTGTAGCTATAAATGATTTCTTATCTCAAGGTGGAGATGGATATACTATGTTTAAAACTACTGTTATAGGAGAATTTGAAACATATGACGATATTTTTGCAAAGTATTTAAATAATAAAGGAACTAAGAATGCTAATACTTTAGGCAGAATACAAATTAAACAAAAAGCTAAAGAACTAGTAAAGAATCAAGAAAATGTAGCAGATAATCAAGCAGTTCAAGCTTCTATTAAAAAAGAAACTATATATACAGTAATTGCAGGTGATAATCTTTCTAAAATAGCTAGAAGAAATAATACTACATGGCAAGTATTAGCTCAATATAATAATTTACAAAATCCAGATTTGATATTTGTTGGAGATGAAATTAAAATTCCAGCATAGTTTTTATCAAACAATAAAAATATTAAGAAAGTAGAGATATTAAAAAATATTTCTACTTTTTTAATATTTTATTTAGATATAATATATAAATTTAAAAAACCTTAATAATTTTGTAATTGATAAGACATATCTTTAATAGTATAATCAAATGTGGATAACTTTAACTAATAGTATTTTTATTTAGCTAAGGAGTAGATAATAAAATGCAATATATATTAGCTATGGTAGTTACATTATTTTTATCGCTATTAATTATGCCAATAGTAATGAAACTAGCAATTAAATTAAAATTTACAGATAAGCCGACCAAAAGGAAGCAACATAAAAAAGAAACTCCATTATGCGGAGGAATAGTACTATACATATGTTTTTTTATTTCTTTTTTCTTATTTGTAAAGGATGATATAAAACAACAAATAGTTGTATTTATAGCAGCAACAGCAATACTATTAATAGGACTTATAGATGATTATTATAAAACAAGATTTAAAGAATTTGCTATACTTCCACGACTAATCATTCAGTTATTATCAGCTGTGCTTGTTTTTAAAGCAGGAATAGCATTTTTGGGATTTACTAATCCATTCACTGGGGAATTTATAGCGCTAAGTAAGACTATACAGTTTTTATTAACGATTACTTGGATATTTGGAGTTACAACTGTAATAAACTGGTCTGATGGTATGGATGGGTTGGCAGGGGGAATTTCTCTTATTTCATCCATAACTTTTTTTATTGCTGCAATAGTATTAAATCAGCAAGTATCAGCTGAAACATCCATAATACTTTTAGGATCTATAGTAGGATTTTTATTTTATAACAGATATCCTGCAAAAGTATTTATGGGAGATTCTGGTGCTAATTTTTTAGGATTCATGTTAAGTGTTATAGCATTAGATGGTGCATTTAAACAAGCTACTGTATTAAGTTTGTTTATTCCTATTTTAGCATTAGCTGTACCAATATTTGATAATTTATTTGTTATTTTTAAAAGATTTTCAGAAGGAAAACCTGTTTATCAAGCAGATAGAAGTCAGATACATTTTAGGCTTGAAGAAAAAGGGTTCACACCTAAACAAGTTGTAAATTACATAATGATAATAAGTTCTGTTTTTAGTTTAATATCTATTGTACTTTTATTGATTAAAACTTAACAATAAAAGTAAAAATAGAAAAAATTTATTTGAAATAAAACTTTACAAAGCAATTATATTACTATATAATTAGAAATAATTTCTTATCAAGAGTGGTGGAGGGACTGGCCCGATGAAACCCGGCAACCAATATAATTTATATATGGTGCTAAATCCTGCAGTAAGTGACTGATAGATAAGGGTAATTTTATTTAGTGTAGAAGTTTATTATGCCTAAAGGAAATATCCTTTAGGCATTTTTTTATTATTTGGGAAATTATATCATTGAAAGATCCGTGGATAACTTATAAAATACTGTATTTTAAAGATATTAGGAATATCCCTAAAGAATAAAAAATAATCATATGTAGCATCATTATTATTACTGAATTACGTTTGAAAAGGGTGCATGGCTAAAAAAATCGACTCTTTACAGTCGCTTAGCGATTTTTTATAAAAAGGGGGCAAAAAAATGAATATTAAAAATTTATTCAGAGATAAAAAGGCGGTTTTTTCATTTGAAATTTTTCCACCTAAAACAACATCATCCATACAAACTATTTATAACACATTAGAAGATTTGAAGGGATTAAGTCCAGATTATATAAGCGTTACCTATGGGGCAGGTGGAAGCGTTAAAAATAGTAAGACTATTGAATTATCTTCTTTAATAAAGAATAAATATGGAATTGAAGCAGTATCACATTTAACTTGTATTAATTTAGATAAGAAAGATGTAAAATATTATTTAAGAGAGTTTGAAAAAAACAATATAGAAAATATACTTGCATTAAGAGGAGATATTGATATAGGAAGCAAAATTATAGGAGAGTTAGATCATGCTAATGAATTAATTAAGTATATAAATGATAATGGGAATTTTAATATAGCAGCAGCCTGTTATCCAGAAGGTCATATAGAGCATAAAGGACTTTATAGAGAAATTGAAAGTATGAAAAGGAAAGAATATTCAGGAGCATCTTATTTTATATCTCAGTTGTTTTTTGATAACAATTTGTATTATAATTTTCAAGACGAGGTTCGTGCTGCTAATATAAATTTGCCAATTGAAGCTGGTATTATGCCTGTAACAAATAAAAAACAAATTGAAAGAATTTTATCTTTAAGTGGAGCATCGTTTCCTAATAAATTCAAAAAAATAATAGATAAATACGAGCATAATCCAGAAGCATTAAGAGATGCAGGAATTGCTTATGCAGTAGAACAAATTGTGGATTTAATTTCTACAGGTGTGGATGGAATTCATTTGTATATAATGAATAATCCATATATAGCTCAAAAAATAACTAAAAGTATAGAAAGTATTTTATTAACAGTAAACAAAATTTAATTTATTTAGGAGGATATAATAATGGAAAAAGTAGAAAGTTTTGAATTAGATCATAGAAAGGTTAAAGCACCATATATAAGAAGATGCTGCTTACTTGATGGAGAGCATGGAGATAAGGTTACAAAGTTTGATATAAGATTTCTTCAACCTAATAAAGAACAATTTGGAACAGCAGCAATGCATGGTCTTGAACATTTATTAGCACATGAACTTAGATCAAAATTAGAAGGAATAATTGATTTATCACCAATGGGTTGCAGAACAGGATTCTATTTAAGCATATGGGGAGATAGAGAAGCATCAGAAATAAAAGAAGCAATAGAGTGGTCATTAGAAAAAGTTTTAGAAGCAAAGGAAATACCAGCAGCTAATGATATTCAATGTGGAAATTATAGAGATTTATCTTTATTTGGTGCAAAAGAATATGCTAAAGAAGCATTAGAAAGAGGATTTTCTCTTAATATATATGAAGAGTAATATTAAAGAAATTAAAATACCTAAGGACGAGGTCCTTAGGTATTTAGGTTATAAAAAGCAAGAATTAACAAAAGAAATGTATGCATTAATAGAAGAAACCATAGGTGAATGTAGAAATTTAGTTACTCCCAAACATGTTTATTCTAAGTATAAAAAAAATACTAAAGATGCTGGGGTATATGTTGAGGGAACAAGCTTAATTTTAAAAGGAGAAGATATTAAAAATCATCTTCTTTATGCAAATGAGATATTTATTATAGCAGCTACTGTTGGAAATAAAATAGAACAAAAAATTAGATTGTACCAAACAGTAAATTTGACAAAAGCTTTAATTTTAGATGCTTGTGCAACAGTAGCAATAGAAGAATTTTTGGATGAATTAGAAGAGAAAATAAAGTTAGATGCAAGAAAAGAAAATCTTGCTATAACATTTAGATATAGCCCAGGATATGGAGATTTACCACTCGATATTCAAAAGGATATAGTAAATACTTTAAAAGCGGATAAAGCAATAGGGCTTACAGTATCATCACATCATTTGTTATTTCCTAGGAAATCAGTTACTGCAATAATTGGATTGATTCCAAAAGAAAAAGAACAGAAGCAAAGAGGATGTGAATTATGTAAGAATTATAATAATTGTAGATTTAGAAAAGAGGGGACTAATTGTGGGGCTTAAAGAATTTATAAAAGATAATATACTTGTGTTTGATGGAGCAATGGGAACAATGCTCCAAAAAGAAGGACTAAAACTTGGAGAAAATCCAGAAATATTCAATATAGAGGAAAGTGAAAAAGTAAAAAAAATTCATAAACAATATATTGAAAATGGAGCAATGGTTATAACATCAAATACTTTTGGGGCAAATGAATTAAAACTAGAAAATACGAATTATACTGTTGAAGAGATTATAGATGCATCAGTTTCTATAGCAAAAGATGCTATAGAAAAAAATAATGTATATGTTGCATTAGATATAGGACCTATAGGTGAACTATTAGAACCAATGGGAACTTTAAGTTTTGAAAGAGCTTATGATATATTTAAAAGACAAATGATACAAGGGGAAAAGTCAGGTGCAGATTTAATATTAATTGAAACTATGACAGATTTATATGAAGCTAAAGCAGCACTTTTAGCAGCAAAAGAAAACACAAGCTTACCTGTTTTTTGTACTATGTCATTTGATGAAACTGGAAGAACTTTTACAGGTTGTACTCCAGAAAGTATGGTAATTACCTTAGAAGGAATGGGTGCAGATGCTATAGGAATAAATTGTTCATTAGGGCCTAAAGAATTATTTCCAATAGTAAAAAGAATAAGAGATGTAGCAAATATACCTATAATGGCACAACCCAATGCAGGCTTACCTAAATTATCCTTTGGGGAAGCTATATACGATATTACAGCTAAAGAATTTAAATATTGGTTAGATGAATTTATTAAAGAGGGAGTAAGTATAATTGGGGGATGTTGTGGAACTACTCCAGAGTTCATTAAAGAATTACGTTTACTTGCTGATACAAATAAAAGAGTGAAAAGAGAAAAAAAAGAACATTCAGCTGTGTGTACACCATCAAAAGTAGTTAAAATTGAAGGAGTAAAAATAATTGGAGAAAGAATAAATCCAACTGGTAAAAAGTTATTTAAAGAAGCACTTAAAAATAATGACATTGATTATATATTAAAGCAAGCAATAGAACAAGTTGAAGCAGGAGCAGATATACTGGATGTTAATGTAGGTTTACCAGGAATAAATGAAAAAGAAATGATGATTAAAGTGGTAAAAGAAATTCAAGGAATTATAGATGTACCATTACAAATAGATTCATCCAATATAGATGTAATTGAGGCAGGATTAAGACATTATAATGGAAAATGCATTGTTAATTCTGTAAATGGGGAAGAGGATGTTTTAGAAAATATACTACCATTAGTAAAAAAGTATGGTGCAAGTGTGGTAGGACTTACTTTAGATAAAAATGGTATACCTAAAACAGCAAATGAAAGATTTAAAATTGCAGAAAAGATAGTAAAGAAAGCTAAAGAATACAAAATAGATAAAAGTAATGTATTTATTGATTGTTTAGTATTGACAGCTTCAGCACAACAAGCTGAAGTACAAGAAACATTAAAAGCATTAAGAAGAGTTAAGGAAGAATTAGGTGTAAAAACATTACTTGGAGTTTCTAATATATCATTTGGATTACCTTGTAGAGAACTTATTAATGAAACATTTTTAGCTATGGCAATAGCTAATGGATTAGATCTTCCTATAATGAATCCTAATAGTACTGGAATGATGGATGTAGTAAATTCATACAATGTATTAGCTAATATAGATAAAGGCTCAGAAAAATATATTTCTATATATGGAAATAGAAATGTTGAGAGTGGATCAAGATATAATTCTAAAGAAAAAAATGAATTAATTAAAAATAAAGATGTTAAAAATAATAATATGGATTTAAAATACATGGTTATAAAGGGGTTAAAAGATGAAGCAGAAGAAGCTACTAAAAATATTCTAAAAAGTATGGATGAATTAAGTGTAGTTAATAAGATATTAATACCAGCACTTGATGAAGTAGGTTCAAGATACGAAAAAGGTGAAATATTTTTACCACAATTAATACAATCTGCAGAAACTGTTAAAAAAGCCTTTGAAGTTATAAAAAAGAAATTAGTTTTTAATGAATCAAAAAAAATATCGAAAGGTAAGATTGTATTAGCAACTGTAAAAGGAGATATTCATGATATAGGAAAAAACATAGTTAAAGTAATTCTTGAGAATTATGGATATGAGATAATTGATTTAGGTAAGGATGTTCCAATAGAAGTGGTTGTAGATGTTTCACTAAAAAACAATGTTAAATTAATAGGTCTTAGTGCTTTAATGACTACCACATTAAAAAGTATGGGTGAAACAATTAAAGCATTGAAAGATGATGGATATACAGGAAAAGTATTTGTAGGTGGAGCTGTATTAACCAATGAATATGCAAAAGAAATAGGTGCTGATTATTATGCTAAAGATGCAAAAGAATCAGTTGAAATAGCTAAAAAAATATTAGGATAATTAATAATTGTATAAATTTTCTTAAATTGAGAAAAGTATTTCTTGATTTAAGGAAATTTTTTTTATTATTTAGGAAATTATAAAAAGTGAATACTATAAATAATTTAAAATCACAAAATAAAGTTTACATAATTGTTTTAAAGTATTTACTATAGTTTAATATTAATATATACTAATGTATATACACAAGGAGGGGTTATAATGAATAATAAAATAAGAAAAATGGTTTATACAGCTTTATTAACTGCATTAGCAATAATAATACCAATCCAATTCGGATTTTTGAGAATAGTTATACCTCCATTTACTGCTACATTAGCGTCTCACGTGCCAATGATGTTATCTATGTTAATATCACCAGCAGTAGCTATAGTAGTAGGAATTGGGTCGACATTAGGATTTTTAATATCAGGGCTACCTATGGTAGTAGTATTTAGAGCTGCAACCCATATAATTGTAGGATACGTTGGAGCTAAAATTATAATGAAGAATAGAAACTATATGAAAGCCACAATAATTACAGCTCCTATTCATGGTATAGCAGAGATGATAGTTGTGATTCCATTTATAGGACTTAATCTTTTTCAATTATTAATAGTTACTGCAGTAGGAACTATTATACATCATTTTATAGATAGTGCTATTGCATATTCATTAGTAAAAGCTATGTCTAAAACAAAAAAAACAGATATATATCATGTCTTTGGAGATTTTTTTGAGGATAAAGATATACAAGCACAATCTTAAAAATATTAAATATAAGAAAGAGGTACTCTAAAAATTTTAGAATACCTCTTTATCTTTTTCTATAAAACTATAGGGTTGGTTATTTAAATTTAAAAGAATTATTAAAGATATATATAAATAAAACTAATGTTTTATAATTTACTAAGGATACTATATTATTATCAATAATATTTGGATATAATTGATATATTAAGTATTTTTATAAGAGGTAAAATAATGAAAAGTGAATTATTATATGAAGAAGAAATATTAAAAGAAAAGAGAAATTTGATTTTAGAAGAATTAAATGAAAAGAAAATAAATAGAGAAAAAGTAAATGAAAAAATAAGATATTTATCTAAGGAATCAAAAGGAAGTTACAATGAAGAAAAAGAAACTACTGAGAGGATTTATAGTGTCTTACAAGAAGATATATATGGATATGAAGAAGCACTTGAAACACCTTATTTTGGAAGAGTAGATTTTGCAGAAAAATTTGGATTTGAAGAAAGTATATATATTGGCAAAAAGGGAATTACCAACAATCTAAGAGGCGAAGAAGTTATAGTGGATTGGAGAGCACCTATAGCGGATCTCTATTATAGTTCAACTGGAGGAGATGCATATTATAAAGCACCAGCAGGATTAATTGAAGGTAAGTTACAGCTTAAAAGAAAGTTCTTATTTGAAGATGGGAAAATTAAAGATATTTTTGATGATTCTTTAAATGAATTAATGGTAAATGGGGAAGAGGGAACGGAATTAGTAGATGAATTTTTAAAGATTACTTTAGAAGAAAGTAGAGGAAAAAAGTTAAAAGAAGTTGTTTCTACTATACAAAAAGAACAAAATGAAATTATAAGATGGCCTAAAAATTTTCCAATAATAGTGCAAGGATCTGCTGGATCAGGAAAGACAACAATAGCATTACATAGATTAGCATATCTTATTTACAGATATAAAGAAAGCATGAAAGGACAAGATATATTAGTTTTAGCACCTAACAAATTATTTTTAGATTATATTTCAGAAACACTTCCTAATTTGGGAGCTGAAGAGGTAAAACAAAATACATTTGAAGAACTTGTAAAATCTAAATTTAAACTCAAAGGTAAAATTTACAGTAAGGATGATAAATTAAAAGAAATAATGGAAGAAAATGATGATGATAAAAAGAAATTTATAATAAAATCAGCACATTTTCGAGGGTCTATGGAATTTAAAGATATGATAGATAGATACATCGCATTGGTTGATAGTAGTACAATGGAAATCGATGATATAACAATAGATGGATATGTTGTATTTCAAAAGAGAGAAATCGTTAAATTATATTTAAAAGATATGAAATCTTATGCTATAAATAAAAGAAAAGATGAAATTAAAAGATATTTATCTTTAAAATTAAAAGAAAAAATAGAGATGTTATTATATTCTATTGATTTTAAATGGGAAAGTAAAATAAAGCATATAAAGAATACATGTGAAGACGTAGAAGAAAGAAGAAAATTATTAATAAAAGAGTATGACAAAAGAGATGATATAAAAAATCATATTTCAAAAACTTACAAAAAACAATTTAATGAATATTTTAAGAACTGGAAAGGAATGGGGGTTAGCCACATATATTATAAGTTTTTTACAGACGAACTTTTTGATTTTGTAGCTCCAGAAAATGTTTCGAAAAATTTATTAGAATTTATGAAAAATGACTTCTTAAATAATTATGAAAATAAGGTTATTGATGAAGATGATTTAGCACCTCTTTTATATATAAGAAATTTGTTAGAAGGAATTGAAGAAAAAGAAAAATTCAAACATATAGTAGTGGATGAGGCACAAGATTATAGTCCTTTTCAAATATATTTAATAAATTCTTTTTCAAAAGGTAACTCATTAACTTTAGTGGGAGATTTAGCACAAGGTATTTATTATTATAAGGGGTTAAAGTGTTGGGAAGATATAACTAAAGATTTATTTAAAGATGAAGCTACTTATGTTCAATTAACCCAAAGTTATAGATCAACGGTTGAGATAATAGATTTTGCAAGGTATACGTTAAATGCTCAAAAATTAGGACTTAAAGATGCAAAAGCGGTATTAAGACATGGGGAAAAGCCTAAAATATTAGAATTTAATGAAAGTGAAAAAAATATTTATAAAATTATAGATAAAATAATTGAAAAAATCAGAGAATTAGGTAAAATTAGTATAGCTATAATAACTAAAGACTCTAAAGAAGCACAAAAAGTAGAAAAAAATTTAAAAAACAAGAGTGCATATAAATTTCAGCGTATCAAGGGAAAAGAAAAGTGCTTTTTAGAGGATAATGTTATAATACCATCTTATCTTACTAAAGGATTAGAATTCGATTGTACAATTATATATAATCCAAGTAAGGAAGTGTATAAAGATAATATATTAGATCAGAGGTTATTATATGTTATGTTAACTAGAGCGTTACACTATGAATATATTATAAAATTTGATTCATTAACTAATCTTATTGAAGAAAATAATTAAAATAAAAAATATATTCATTAAAAATAAAAAGTGCATATAATAATATCAAATATGGGAAGTTGATATTATTATATGCAATAAACTTATATGTTTTATAAAAAATTAAGAGGTGAACAAGATGGAAGAAAGAGAAATAATGTCTTTTAAAGATGAAGAAGGAAATAAAGTTGATTTTGAGGCGATAGCTAGAATTTATTTAGATAAAAAGGAGTATCTGTTATTATCACCAGTTGATGAAGCAAAGAAAGAAGATGCTAACATTTTTGCATTTAGAGTAGATAAAAATAAAGATGGTAAAGAAGAACTGAATATTGTAGAAGATGATAAAGAGTTTGAAGCAATAAAAAAAGAATATAAAAAATTATTGTATTAGGAGGAATATAAATGAAAAGTTCTGACATAATAGAATATTTAGAACAAAACGGATTAGAAGAAGTAGAACAATTAGAACAAAATGATGAATATATATTAATTAAATTTTTCTATGATTTTGATAAAGATGAAGTAAAAGCAGCAGAAAATTATGCTAATGAGGAATGTGATTTTGAAGCTGATAGTGATGAATGGTATGATGAATTTTATATGCCTTATTTAAAAGATATTGCTTTAGATAATGTAGAAGGTATTATAGAGGATGCAATGGAAGAGTTAGATATTGAAGGCAAGTATAGGCAAATGGAAAATGATTCTAAGAGTTTAGGATATATAAAGTTTATAGTAGTGTTTACTAAAATTGATAGCGAAATAGATTTAGATGAAGTTTTGAATGATTTTAATGATTAAAAATAAATAGATAATAAGTAATATAATTCTATTGAATTAAAATAAAGTTATGATATAATAAAAGTATAGTTTTCCTAGGATGTTCGCATAGCTTATTATATTCAACCTACAGGACATTTTCGGGATTTGTAACATACTTATGTCTGTCAGGCTTCATTAAAAACTACAGAAGAAGGCAAGATTAAGTTGAACTTAACCCACCTGCGAGGCGCAGGTATGAATATGTAAGTAAACGGCATATTTGGGGGCTATTATATATGAATTAAAACACCTCGTTTTGAGGTGTTTTTTGTTGTATAAAAATATTTTTATAAGTATTTATTAATAAAAAAATAAGTCATTGATATGAGAATGAATTTAGTGTGTTAATCTTTGTATCAATGACTTATTTTAACATAAAAGTTAATTTTTAGAGAGAGTAAAAACAATATATAAAGTTGAATTAAGCAATTGCTAATCTGACCTTATCAAATCTACATTTTCTATGTTTATGTTGTAGAGAGAGTATTTGTTGATATTTAGCAATATGTTTGTCTAAATTTTTAGATAGAATAATCATTAAAGCATTTCTTGGATTAAACCAACCTAGTAATAAATTCAGCAACTTTTTTCTAATAATAATTTTTCTTTTTAATTTTATCAAATCTTTAATTTTCAATTATATCACCTCTTATATACTAAATTAATAACACACTAATACTCTTTCAAACAAGAATTGAATTTTAGGTCAATTAAGTAATTTATGTAAATTAATTATAAACAAAATGTAGCCTTTTGTAAAAAGATTTCGCTATACAATTACCGACATTAATTACCAAAAAATTAGCACCTTCATACACAAAATTACAAAAATAGCAAAAAAGAACAAAAAAAGAAAAAAATTCAATAAAAAAATCGTTTTCAAAAAGTCAATAAATTACACAATTTTGAAAAGATTTAGAATATATAGTACAATAAATATATTTATAATTACACAATAAAATAAAAATAATGTCGTAAGTTTTTTTGTTGATTATATTTTTAAAAATAGGTAAAATTATTGATATAGAAAGAGAAAGGATGTATTTTAGAGTGAATATTGAAAATATGAAAATAGAAGAAGTAATAGAACAAATTAATTTATTATATAAAAAAAGTAAAGAGCATGGTTTAACACCAGAAGAAAAAGATTTGCAACAAAAATTAAGAAGAAGATATATAGATAATGTTAAAAAGAATTTTAGAGCTCAGTTAGATGGTATAGAACTGAAAAATAAATAAAAGGAATGATGGAGAGTGTCAGTTTCAGTTAAAAGGCTAATAAATGATTTTGATTTAGAAGTATTAGTTGAAGGAAAAGAAGATATAAAAATCGAAGTAAATGATGTGAATAGACCAGGTCTACAATTAGCGGGATTTTACAATTACTTTGCTCCAGAAAGAATACAAATTATAGGTAAAGCAGAATGGAGTTTCTTACAAGATATGCAAATTGAGGTAAGAAAGAAAAGAGTAAAAAAATATTTGAGTTTTAATATAACTTGTTTAATAATAAGTAGAGGATTAGAGCCACACGAAGAATTTATTAAAGAAGCAAGAAAGAATAATATATGGGTATTAAGAAGTAAATCAGTAACTACTAAACTTATCAGTGAGATAACGTTATATTTAGCTGATAAATTAGCTCCACAAACTAGACTTCATGGAGTATTAGTTGATGTTTCAGGTATTGGTATATTAATTACAGGTGAAAGTGGTATAGGAAAAAGTGAAACGGCATTAGAACTTATAAAAAGAGGTCATAGATTAATTACTGATGATGCAGTGGATATTAGAGAAAGTGATGGAACATTAATAGGAAGCTCTCCAAAAATTACTATTGGTATGTTAGAAGTGAGAGGAATAGGTATTATTGATGTTACTCAGCTTTATGGATTAAGTTCTGTACTGGAAGAAAAAGAAATAAAATTAATAATGCATTTTGAACATTGGAAAGATGACAATGATTATGATAGACTAGGAATAGATAATGAATATATGGATATATTAGGAATTCCAGTCAAAAAATTAACTGTACCAGTTAGACCGGGTAGAAATATTGCAGTAATAATAGAAGCAGCAGCAGTTAATTATAGATATTCTTTAATGTCTAAAGTATCTCCTGTTGACATAATAGAGAACAGAATTAGTTCAGTGAGTGATGAAGTTTAAAATTAAAATTAAGGCACATTCAAATAAATAACTAGTCAGTATGCTAGTTTATTTTGTGAACTACTTCTTCCTTGAATTCTACTAATAGTATAACTATTAGTAGAATTCAAGTCATTGTATTTCACAAAATATCCGTTGCATCTTTGATTTGTTATTTATTTTCATATGCCTAAGTTTATTCAAAATATATAGATAAGTTTTATTTAAAAGAGTGTTGATATAATAGTATGAGCTAATAATTAAAAATAAGTTTTTGTTTTAAAACATTTATACTAAGATACCAACTCTTATTTTACATAGAATTTATTAAAAGAAATAGAGAAGAGAGGGCTAAATATGAAATCAGAAACAAAAAACAAGAATGTATGGAATAAGTATGATGACAAAGGAATTAAACAAATCTTTGAATTTTGTGACGGTTACAAAAATTTTATGTCTATATGTAAGACAGAAAGAGAATGTGTAAAAGAAGTTATTAAAATGGCTGAAAATAATGGTTATAAAAACATAGAGGATATAATAAAAAGTGGGAAAGCTTTAAAAGCTGGAGATAAGGTATATGCAAATAATAAAGGTAAAACAATTGCTTTATTTATTATTGGTACAGAATCTATGGAAAAAGGACTTAAAATTTTGGGGGCTCATATTGATTCACCTAGATTAGATGCTAAACAAAATCCACTTTATGAAGATAATGAATTAGTATTATTGGATACTCATTACTATGGTGGAATAAAGAAATATCAATGGGTTACATTACCTTTAGCATTACATGGAGTAGTAGTTAAAAAAGATGGTTCAATAATTGATATTTGTATTGGAGAAGATGAAAATGATCCAGTTGTTGGAGTATCAGATTTACTAGTACATTTATCTGGAGATCAATTACTTAAAAAAGCAAATAAAGTAGTTGAGGGTGAAGATCTAAATGTGTTAGTTGGTAGTATGCCTTTAAAAGGTGAAGAAAAAGAAAGTGTAAAAGCTAATATATTAAAAATATTAAAAGAAAAATATGATTTTGAAGAAGAAGATTTCTTATCTGCTGAAATAGAAATAGTACCAGCAGGTAAAGCAAGAGACTATGGATTAGATAGAAGTATGGTTATGGCTTATGGTCATGATGATAGAGTATGTTCATATACTTCATTAATGGCTATGTTTGATATTAATGAATGTGATAAGACTTGTTGTTGTCTTTTAGTTGATAAAGAAGAAGTAGGAAGCATAGGTGCAACAGGAATGCAATCTAAATTCTTTGAAAATATAGTTGCAGAAGTTCTTGATAAAGTTGAAGGATTTTCTGATATTAAGTTAAGAAGATGTCTTACTAATTCAAAGATGTTATCTTCTGATGTAAGTGCTGCTTTTGATCCAAACTACCCATCTGTAATGGAAAAAAAGAATTCAGCATTCTTTGGTAGAGGTATGGTATTTAATAAATATACTGGTGCTAGAGGAAAATCAGGATGTAATGATGCAAATGCGGAATATATGGCTGAACTTAGAAGAATTATGGATAAACATGAAGTATCTATACAAACAGCTGAACTTGGAAAAGTTGATGCTGGTGGTGGTGGAACTATCGCATATATATTAGCACAATATAATATGGAAGTTATAGATTGTGGTGTGGCTCTTTTAAATATGCATGCACCTTGGGAATTGGCTAGTAAGGCTGATATATATGAAACTATGAGAGGGTATAGAGCATTTTTAATAGAAGCATAGAAACAAATAAAAACTATTATTAATTTTAAAATGAATATTGACATTTTAATTAAAGATTATGTTTTAAATAGGTGTTGATATATACAATGCCACTTCACTTATGTATATATCAACACTCTACTAAAACATAGACTAATTAAAAAATACGTATGTAAAAAGATCTTTTTGTGACTAAAAATATTCTTAAAGAATATTATAAATTAAGATATTTAAAAATAATGTCTTAACATAAAGGAGGTCTTTTTATGTTAGATAAATCTAGATTTAAAAACTATGGATTATGGATATCTATTGCGTCTTTAATTCCATTAGTTCTTAAATGTTTTGGAGTTGAAGTAATACAAGGAGATTACGAGCAAATAGTAGAAGCTATATTATCAATTCTTGTAATGTTGGGAATAGTAAGTAATCCAACTACAGAAACTAAATGGTTTAATGATGATAAAGTTTTGACAAATTCTAAAAATATAGGACTAAACAATAAAAATAATGATAAATAGAAAATAGTTATAATCAATAAAAGAAGTCTATATTAAATTTTGATTTTTAATATAGACTTTTATTTTTAGTATATTTTTATCAGTATTAATATTTTAAATCAAGTATTTAATTTATTTAATAATTTATTTAAATGTTCATCAGATAAACTCATGCTTCCAATATCACCATGTTTTTTATCATCTTTTAAATTACCATGAAAATCTGAACCACAAGATATTAAAAGGTCATTTTCTATAGCTATTCTTATAAATTTTTCTTCTTCTTCTTTGGTATTTTGAAAATATACAGCTTCTAATCCATCTAAATTCATTTTTAAAAATTCACTAATTTTAGAATTTGTTATAAGTTTTGGATGAGCTAAAAATACTAATGTATTATATGACTTCAAAAGTGCTATACCATCTTTAGTAGATAGCTTTAATGTAGGAACATAAGCTTTACAATCTTTGCCAATGAAGTTTTTGAATATATATTCATTATCATAAGGATAACCAGCATTTATTATGGCTCTAGCAATATGTGGTCGAGCTATTGTATCTTTACCATTAGATACTACATCATCAAAATTAATTACTATGTTAAATTCACTTTTTAATCTTTGAATAATTTTTTTAGCACGAATAATTCTATGATTTTTAATTTTATTAAGCTCATTTATCAGCTTAGTATTAGTGAAATTATTATCTCTAAAAAACCCAAGAAGGTGTATACTTTCATTATTGTGTTGAGTAGATAGTTCTATTCCAGGTATAATCTTAACATTTAGTTCATTACCATATTTTATGCTATCACTTAATCCAGATAAAGTATCATGATCAGTTATTGCTAGATAAGAAACAGAATTTTCTTTAGCACGTTTAACCACTTCTAAAGGAGATAATAAACCATCTGAACATGAAGTATGTACATGAAAATCTATTTTATACATATATAGACTCCTTTCTTTGTATATGATTTCAAATAAATTATTAATTATTTAAATTAATAATTATAGTATCATTGATATAAGAATACTATACAATACTTGAGAAGATTTTAAAATTATTTTTATAAAATAAGGGATATTTCAATAAGTTTAATTATGAAATATCCCTTTATTTTATTTTTCTATAGGTTTTGATTCTATATGAACACAAAAATTATATAAGTTATATCCAATAGGTAGATTTTCCATGGATATTATATCTTCTGTATAATTACCGTCCCAAGGAGATATAGTTATAAGATTTGAATTAAATACTTTTAGTAAAAATATATTATTTTTGAATACTATTTTAATTCTAAAAGGTTCTTTTTCATTAATTGAATCAGAAGTATTTAAATAATTATCAGGAACTAAATTATTTAAGAAATTTTCTATTATAATTTTTTCATCAGAGTTAACTTCAATTTCTTTATATAAATTTTTGTCAAATACATAGAATTTAAAATCTTCATTATTTAATATTTTTTTTGTGAGTTGATCTGTGTAATAATGATTATTAGGTTTTTTAGAAAAATTTATGTATTTAGCATTGGATAAATTACAGCCAATTAGAGTGGTAGGAATTAATAAAATTAATAATACAACAATAAATTTTTTCAATGAATAAACCTCCTGAAAATTACTTTTATTTAATAAATTTATTCAAATTTATAATGTTTAGAACTTCAATTGTTATGTTATTGAAGTTAAATTTTTACTAAATAAGTATATCGTTGTTATATTTATAAATTTAATGAGTATTCATTATTAAGAAGGGGAATAATTTTAAGGAGGATATATGTATATTATTGCTACAGTAGGACCTAATATAATGGATAAAAGAGTATTAAAAGATATATTTTATAGTGGTGCCAATTCATTAAGATTTAATTTTTCACATGGTAATAGTAACGAATTTTTAGAATATATTAAAATGGCAAAATCAGTAAAAGAGGATGTAGTTATAATATTAGATTTATGTGGTAATAAAATAAGAGTCTCAAATAAGCTTCGTGGTGTATATAAAGTATATGATGAAGAAAAAGTTTATTTTTGCGGTGAGGATAGATATAAAAAGGTAAATCAAAAATTAAAAAATAATAATAAAATAATACCGTTAAATATAGAAAATACTATATTGTTAGAAAATAATTATAAGAATATAAGTATTAAAGATAATACTATGATGTTTAATATATTGGAAAAAGAAGATGATTTTTTAAAGGCAATAACCATAAGAGGTGGAATTATACGAGCAGGCAAAGGATGCAACATAAGAGGATTTGATAGAAGCAAAATGAGACTTAGTTCAAAAGATAGAGAAGATATTAAATTTGGAATAAACAATAAAGTAGATATAATATGTCAATCATTTGTTGATAATGTTGGTTGCATAGATGAGGTATTAGAATTTATAAATTTAACCAAAGAAGAAAATTATAGTCCTAAAATATGGGCAAAAATTGAAACTATAGAGGGAATAAAGAATATAGATGAAATTTTAACAAAAGTAGATGGAATAGTTATAGGAAGAGGAGATTTAATAGCTGAAACATCTATAGAAGATACTCCAATTCATGAAGAATTTATAATAAAAAAAGTAAAAAAATATTATAACAAAGAAATTGTAATAGCAACTCATGTATTGGATAGTATGAAGAGAGGAAAAATGCCTTCTGTAAGTGAAGTTGAGAGTATATATAATTTTATTAAACAAGGGGTTAATGGTTTTTTATTAGCAGGAGAAACTTCGGTAGGAAGAGCTCCTATAAAGACAGTTAAATTTTTAAAAGATTTAATAAAGAAGTATGAGTGATGAAAAATGTATAATCTATTAAAAGATGGATTAGTGTCTATAGTATGAATAATTATATAATTATTTTTCAATTATTAAATATGGTTTACAATATATTTATTTTCAAATATTAATTTAAAATAGAGGTAAATAAAAAATTATTTACCTCTATTTTTATGCAGAAAATAAGATATTTAAAACAAAAATTGACATGATATTCTCAAATAATATATAATTAAGGTAAATAAAGGCTTAAAAAATATATATTTTTTTTATTATATAATAATTTCTTGCTAAAATTATAGGAATTATAGAAACTATATTAAATTTATAGAAATTAATTAATTCATTAATTAATAACGATAACGAAGAAATTTTTATAAAACTAATATTTTTTATATTTATTTTAAGCTTAATCAAAAAATTATATAGTTAAAATATTATATACAATGGAGGAATTTTAATTATGAATATCAAGAAGTATAGTTTTAAAGTTAATTCTATAAGAAAAAAGATGACGTATACATTAATGCCAATAACATTGTTAGCTTGCATTTTACTGTTATGGGGAGCAATGTATTTTTCACAAAAGGCTCTTATTAGTACATCTAAGTCATTAGTAAAGGAGACAAGCAGAATAGCAGGAGAAAATGTTGACAATGTTTTAAATGAAAAACTTCTTGGTGTTACTGCATTGGCAAGTAATCCAATATTTGCAGATAAAAATAGACCTCTTGCAGATAAAATTGATATTTTAGAAAAAGATAAAGAAATACAAAATCATAATAATATAGGAATAGCTTATTCAAGTGATGGAATAATAAATTACTCAGATGGTTCAGTAGTGGACATTAATGATAGGGATTTTTATATTGAAGCAATGAAAGGTAAATCATACATATCAAAGCCATTTATTAGTAGAATAGATAATAAAGTTATAGTTGCATTATCAACACCAATAAAATCTGATGATGGTAGTGTTATAGGAGTATTAGTAGCACTTAGAGATGGTAATGATTTTTCAAATATAACTAATAAGATAAAGATTTTGCAAAGTGGAGAAGCTTTTTTAATTGATAATTCAGGTACATATATTGCAAATAAAGAACAAGAAAAAGTGGATTCAGCTTATAATGTTATTACTTCTGCTAAGGAAGAAGATAAAGAATTAATACAAGCATTTAATTTAATGATTAAAGGTGGAAATGATGTTTTAGAAGTAGAAAAAAATTCAAAGGATTTTTTTGTGGGCTATGCTCCAATAGGGGATTTAGGATGGTCAATTGGGATTACAATTGATAAAAATGAATTGTTAAATGAATTAAAAGGTATGAATTATTCATTGATAATTATAGCAGTTATTACAGTAGTAATACTTATGATTGTAATTTTGAGGAAATCATTAGAAATATCAAAACCTGTAGTAATGATAAATGATATTATGGGAGATGTTGGACAAGGAGATTTTACTAAAAAAGTAGACGAAAGATATTTAGAAGATAAAAGCGAAATAGGAAGTGTATGTTCATCGTTAATGAAGACATTAAATTCTATAGTGTCAATAATATCTAATATTAAAAATAATTCTAATAAAATTGACGGACAAGCAACTGGATTAGCAGCTATTTCGGAAGAAATGTCAGCATTAACTGCTAATATAGTATCGGCTATAAATGATGTTGCAGAAGGAACTACTAATCAAGCTAGTGATTTAACAGATATATCATCAGATCTGAATGAATTCGGTACAGAAATTACTAGAGTAAACGAAGAAGTAAATATTTTAAATGATTTATTTAATGATATGGGAAAAAGGTCTGAAAGTAGTAATAATGAATTAAAAGATTTATCAAAAGTAATAGAAGATCTTAATAATAATTTTGATGGTTTTAGTAAGTCATTAGAAAAAATGAAATTAGATATAAAGCAAGTTAATGAAATGACGGATTTAATAAATAATATATCTGAACAAACTAATCTTTTAGCCTTAAATGCAGCAATAGAAGCAGCAAGAGCAGGTGAATCTGGAAAGGGATTTGCTGTAGTAGCAGATGAGATAAGAAAGCTTGCAGAAATGAGTAAAGATTCATCAAACAATATCTATAATATTATAAAAAATATTTTAGAAAATACTGGAGTTATTGTAGAACAAACTGATTTAATGAACAAAGATATTAAAAAACAAAATGAAGTAGTAGATAAAACTATACAAGCATTTAATTTAATTTCAGAAGGTGTTGAAGTGGTTATGCCAAAAATAGATTTAGTTTCAACAACATTTAATAATATAAATGAAAAGAAAGATAATATATTATACAGAGTTGAAAATATATCAGCAATTTCAGAGGAAATATCAGCTACAGCAGAAGAAATATCAGCTTCATCTCAAGAATTAAATTCAGCAAGTGAAGAAGTATCAACTTCAGCACAAGATTTAAGTTTTTCTACTAATGAAATGGATGAAAATTTAAAAGTATTTAAAGTAGAATAATAAGTAGTTAATGCTATCTTAAAGTAAAATTTTAAGATAGCATTAACTTATAAATTATTTATTATTAGATTATATTTATGAGTCAATCCAAGTTCTAATATGTTTTTTAAAAGTTCTTCATTTTTATATAAAGTAAGTTTAGATAAGTTATCTTTACAAGAACAAGCACAGCTTAAAATTAAAAATTCCATTTTAGGTTTGATAAGTTTTAAAAATTCATCGTAATTAATATTATTTTTGTTATAAAGGAAATTTATAGGATTAAATTTGTTTTTTTTCATATCTTCATTTAAATCATCCAATGCGTCTATAAGGTAAATCCATTTACCTAAAAAATATCCTAATCTGTATAGTACACCTCTTAATTCAAAAGAATCATTTTTTATAGTATAAGGATAATCTTTAAAAATATATCCAACTAAAGATGCAAAGGGATCACAAATTTCATCTATTGAATGAAAATTTTTATTTCTTTCTAATGAATATAGTTTATATAAATTGTTCTTAATTTTTAAATTAATAGAATTTATTGATTTTGGAAATCTTCTTTTATATTGCAATAAAAAAAGAGCTTTTAGTTTACTTATTACTGATAAATCATCTTGAGCATCATCTATTAATTTATAATATGTTAAAGATGTATTTATAAATGAAGCATAAGATAATGAACTATCATTAAATAGAATATTTCTTTTATATATAGGATGAAAAAAACATCTAACTTCATTTATTTTTATATCTATATCATCTAATGAATCAAATAATATAGCAAGAAATGTCATATCATAATTTAATGTAATCCTAGGTATATTACCAAAATTCTTTTTTATTTCATGGCAAAGACCACAATAATAAGCTCTAAATAAATTGAAATCTTTTACTTTTAATTCATTTTTTAATGGAGTAACATAACCAAACAAATAAATGCTCCTTATAAATTAGTATAAGAGTATTATATCATTATTGTAAAAAAAATACATATATCAAAAAGGACTATTTCCTAAAAAGTAATTTGATGGTGATCGTTAGAAAAATAATATACGCCACATCTTTGACTTGTCATTTATTTTTATATGCCTAAAAAATAAAAAATTAAATTATTTTATAAAAACTATTTACAAGTAATAGTTATTATTATATAATAATAACTGTAGAAAAGATAAAACAAAAGAAAATTTAAATAAAAAATAGTAATTAAGAGTGTGAATATAAAATTGAAAGAAAATAGGGAGGAATTAAATTATGAAAAAATTTGTTTGTACAGTATGTGGTTATGTATATGAAGGAGAAGCAGCTCCAGAAAAATGTCCAGTATGTGGAGTAGGTGCAGAAAAATTCGTAGAACAAAGTGGAGACTTAGCATTTGCAGATGAACACGTAATAGGAGTAGGAAAAGACGTTGATCCAAGAATAGTAGAAGGATTACAAGCAAACTTTACTGGAGAATGTACAGAAGTGGGAATGTATCTTGCAATGTCAAGACAAGCAGATAGAGAAGGCTTCCCAGAAGTAGCAGAAGCATATAAGAGAATAGCATTTGAAGAAGCAGAACATGCAGCAAAATTTGCTGAATTATTAGGTGAAGTAGTAAATGCAGATACAAAGAAAAACTTACAATTAAGAGTAGATGCAGAACATGGAGCATGTCAAGGAAAGAAAGACTTAGCAACATTAGCTAAACAATTAAACTTAGATGCAATCCATGACACAGTACATGAAATGTGTAAAGATGAAGCTAGACATGGAAGAGCATTTAAAGGATTATTAGATAGATATTTTGGATAATACATTAAAAATTGCTCATTAACCTCAGAACTTTATTAAAAATATATATTATAAAGTGGTTCAATACCTATTTTATATCGTTGATATATATAATTATATCAACGATATAATATGGTAATGTATAAATTTAAGGTTTTTATAATAAATTTATATTAAATTTAGTTGTTTTATTATTTAAAGTATTATTGTTCATTTATAGAAGTGTAATAACTTTTAGTTAAAATTTATTAAATTTTTTTATAAAAACTATTTACAAGTAATAATTATTATTATATAATAATATCTGTAGAAAAGATAAGACAAAAGAAAAATTTAAATAATAAATAAGAGTGTGTATAAATTAAAAAATTAGGGGGAATTAAATTATGAAAAAATTTGTTTGTACAGTATGTGGTTATGTATATGAAGGAGAAGCAGCTCCAGAAAAATGTCCAGTATGTGGAGTAGGTGCAGAAAAATTCGTAGAACAAAGTGGAGACTTAGCATTTGCAGATGAACACGTAATAGGAGTAGGAAAAGACGTTGATCCAAGAATAGTAGAAGGATTACAAGCAAACTTTACTGGAGAATGTACAGAAGTGGGAATGTATCTTGCAATGTCAAGACAAGCAGATAGAGAAGGCTTCCCAGAAGTGGCAGAAGCATATAAGAGAATAGCATTTGAAGAAGCAGAACATGCAGCAAAATTCGCTGAATTATTAGGTGAAGTAGTAAATGCAGATACAAAGAAAAACTTACAATTAAGAGTAGATGCAGAACATGGAGCATGTCAAGGAAAGAAAGACTTAGCAACATTAGCTAAACAATTAAATTTAGATGCAATCCATGACACAGTACATGAAATGTGTAAAGATGAAGCTAGACATGGAAGAGCATTTAAAGGATTATTAGATAGATATTTTGGATAATACAATCACTAATTATATTATCATTAGAAATAAAATTAAATTATACCTAAATCAAATATTATAATAATATTTATTTACTAAAAATAGACATATGGGAATTGATCCTATAGGTCTATTTTTAATTATAGCAATAAAGAGATTATGAAATTTATAAATTTAAAATTATGTAGAAATTTATTATTTATATCATTATACATTTTTGATAAATAAAACTAATGTAAATATATTTTTTACTCATATTGTAAACTTAAAATAAAAATATAGTTGACAATTTAAAGGCGATAATTATATAATATAAGAAATTATTAAGGGGGAGAAAATTATATCTAGTAAGTTAATATTAAAAGATCAAATTGTATGTGCAATGTTTGCTATTATTACAGCTATATGTGCTCAAATTTCAATACCATTTTTTCAAGTGCCATTTACCATGCAGGTTTTTGCAATTGTGTTGTCAGCAGTTATTCTTGGGTATAAAAGAGTATTTATATCACAAATAATATATATATTATTAGGGGCAATAGGATTACCTGTTTTTGCAGGATTTAAAGGTGGAATTCAATGTATTTTAGGACCTACAGGTGGATATATAACTTCATTTGTATTAATGGCATTAATTATTGGATATTTTTCAGAAAAGTATGATAGAAATTATTTTATTATTGGTTTTTCAAGTATATTAGGAATTATGATTTGTTATATTATAGGTACATTTCAATTATCAATAATTTTAAACTGGACATTTTTAAATGCATTAAAAATAGGAGTAATACCATTTATAATATTTGATTTAGTAAAAATATTTTTAGGAATATTTTTAGGAATTAATATAAAAAAGAGAATGTCTATTTAATTGATATGTGTTAAAAGTGCATTGATATATTATAGGTGTTTATTAATATTCATAAATACATATTAGAAATATAGTAAAGTATAAAGATGATTTCTGTATAAATAGAAATCATCTTTTTTTTATTTTAAATTTATATCATTGCTATATTAAAAAAGTCAATAAAAACTAAAAAATAATATTATCTTAAGGTTTATTTAAAGATTTATTTAATACATTGAATATATACTGAATTGTGTATAAAAATAAGTTTTTGTTTTTAAAATTAACTTATATAATAAATTTAAATTATATTAGGGGGAATAAATTTGAAGCGATTAACAGGAATTTTACTTGTATTGTTTTTATTTATAAATCAGACAAGTGTACAAGCTGCAACAAAAGATACTATAAAACTTTCTATGAGTAATATAGAAGATATAATAATAGAATATAGTCCAGAGTATAAGATGATTAAAAATAATTTAAAAGCTGATGAACAGAGGTATGAAGATAAAGAAGATGAAATTGATGATACAGAAGATGATATCCGTAAACTAGAAAATGAGATTAAATTACAAGAAGAATCTAAACCTTTAGATAATAAAGAACAGCCTGAATCTAAAGATAGTAAAGAGAAAAATAATGAATCTAAATCAAATGATCATCTAAAAAAGGACAAAGATAAATTGAAAAAGAAAAAAGATGAATTAGATTCATTAAAATATGAAAAGAAAGAATTAAGACATGAGTTACAGATATCTAGAATTAAATATGAAAAAGAACTAAAAGTATTAGTTGAATCAACACAAAAACAATATGTACAATATGTAGATACTTTATTAAAAAAAGATTTAAAACAAGCAGAATCTAAAATCAAAAATAAACAAATTGAAATAAATAATTTAAAGTATGGAAATGGTTTTATATCTAAAAAAGAATATGAAAAAAATATAGATGATATTACAGATTTCAATAATGAATTAAATGAATTAGAAATTAAAGAAAAGAATCAATTAGAAGATTTATTATTTTCTTTAGGAATTAAAGATAAAAATAATATAAAATTTGATGTTAATATAGGCTTTGATATTGATAAGATTTCAAAGATAAATTTTAGAGAAGATTTAGATGAAATGCTATTAAATAATATAGATTTAAAAATAAAAGATATAGAAAATGATAAAGCAGAAGATCAATCAGATAGAGATGATACAAAAATAAGTGATTATGAGATTAAAAATAATAAAATTTCATTAAAACAAGAAGAAGAAAAGATAAAAATGGAGTTTCAAAAAAAATATAATAATCTTATTTTCTCAACAGACTTAGTAAAGGCCCATAATGATAAATTAAGTAGAACTGAAAATGATTCTCTAATTATGCAAACAAAATATGATTATGGATTTGCTTCAAAAAAGCAATTAGAACAATTGGATGTAGATTTAAATAATAAAAATCAGGATTTTATATCACAAGTTAACAATTTATATATGGATTATTTAAGTTACATGAAAATGAAAGATGGATATTAGAGTGGAGTGGTATAAATTATGAATAAAATAAAAAATTTAAATCCTAAGAATATTATTTCAAAAGTAAAGAGTTCTAAGAAAACTACCAATAAAAAGAGTTCTAAAAAACCTATGAGTAAGAAGAAATTAATTACTATAATTATAGTAGTTGCAATAATTTTAGGTATTGTATCTAAGGTGTTTTTCACAAAGGCTCCTAATATGCAAGCTGAGAGTTTGGTTCTTAATAAAATTAATATTGTCAATAGTGTTAATGTTTTAGGAGAAGTACAAAGTGAAAATTCTACAAATGTTTATACAAATTCAAATAATATAGTTAAAGAAGTTAAGGTTAAGGTTGGAGACGTTGTTAAAGCAGGAGATGTTTTAGCTATATTGGATAGTGAAAATTTAGAAAAAGAAATAGAACAATTAGAACAAACTTTAAGTGCCTCTGAAGCTAATAATAAGTTAGATCTTGACAGTAAAAAAAGAGCATATGATAATGCTGTTTACATAAATGAAAATAATTTAAATACAGACCTTATAAATGCTAAATCAAGCTTAAAAACAGCAACAATAGCTATGGAAGATGCAAAAAGATTATATGAATATAATAAGACAATTTTAGGATATGGAGAAATATCTAATGAAGAATTTAGAAAGTCAGAAAATGATTATACGAAAGCTAAAGATGATTATGATAAAGCAGTAGTTGAATTAGAAAATGCAAAATTAAAAGTAGAAGAAGATTTAAAAAATGCTAAAAATAGTTATGAGAGTGCCAAAATAGCTTATGAAAATAAAAGTGAACGTATTGCTCTTGAAAACAAAAAGAAAGAAGTAGAAGAATGTACAATTAAAGCACCAGTAGATGGAACAATAACTAATGTTAATGCTTTAGTAGGTAATGCAAGTACAGGTACGTTATTTAAGATAGAAGATTTGAATAATTTAATTATAAAAGCATCAATTAAAGAAGTAGATATTGCTAATGTAAAAGTTGGTCAAAAAACTACTATAAAAACAGATGCTACAGATGATTTGGAATTTTCAGGAGAAATAAGTGAAATAAACCCTACTGCTAAGACTGAGGAAGCAGCTATATCTAATGGTAATGCACCATCAAATAATGGAGATGTTGTTTTTGAAGCCAAGGTAAAAATTAATGATAAGAATGATAATATAAAGAGTGGAATGAAAGCAAGATTAAAGATTATTTTAGATGAAAAGAATGATGTTTTTGCAGTACCACATGAAAGTATAGTTGAAGATGAAAATGGACTTGATATATATGTAGCAGAACCACAAGAAGATAATAAATATATAATTAAAGAAATACCTGTTAATAAGGGAATGGAAACAGATTTTAATGTTGAAATATATGGAGATGATTTACAAGAAGGATTGAAAGTACTTTCAGAACCAAGTAACTATACTGTTGGAAGTATAGTTGAATTAAGTGGAGGTGAAGGTATTGAGTGATAATATAATTGAAATGAATGATATTGTGAAAAGTTTTTATATAGGAACTGAAAATCAATTAGATATTTTAAAGAATATTGATATAAGTGTTAAGAAAGGTGAATTTGTATCAATAGTTGGAGCATCAGGATCTGGAAAAAGTACTTTGATGAATATAATAGGTGCTCTTGATAGACCCACATCAGGAAATTATATATTAGATAACACAAATATAAATGATATATCGGATAATGGATTATCAGAAATACGTAATAAAAAAATAGGTTTTGTATTTCAAACTTTTAATTTAATACCAAGAAGCACAGCATTAAAAAATGTTGAGTTACCAATGCTTTATGCAGGAGTAGATAAAAAAACTAGAATAGAGCGTGCAAAAAAACTTTTAGAGCTTGTTGGCATGGAAGAGAGAGTTAATCATCTTCCAAGCGAGCTTTCAGGTGGTCAAAAACAAAGAGTAGCTATAGCTAGAGCTTTGGTTAATGATCCTAGTATAATACTTGCTGATGAACCTACTGGTGCTTTAGATTCAGAAACAGGAAGATTAGTTATGGATTTATTTCATAAAGTACATGAAACAGAAGGTAAAACTATTGTATTTATAACTCATAATTATGAATTAGCATTAGAAACTGAAAGAATTATAACATTAAAGGATGGAAAGATAGTATCAAATGAATATAATAAAAATTATTCTAAAAAATTTCCAGATGGTGAAAAGTTATGTTTATAAAAGAAAATATAATGCTTGCCATAGCTGGAATTAAATCAAATAAAATGCGTTCTGTTCTTACAATGCTTGGAATAATCATTGGAATATCTTCTGTTATAGGAATAGTATCCATTGGAAATGCACTAACTGCATCATTAACAAGTACATTAGCTAGCAATGGGGCAACAAATATAGAGGTATACATTTCCCCTAAAGTGGATGAAAAAAATGGAATAAGTTATGATCCAAATGCATGGGATAATATGAAAGAAGAAGATTGTTTTTCTATGGAGCAAATAGAAGAATGCAAAACAAGATTTAATGGAGAAATTGATCAAGTAAGTTTGTCTCAACACGGTGGATCAGGAAGAGCAAAAGAAGGATATTTATATGCAAATGTAACTATAAATGGTGTAAATGATGGATATAAAGATGCGAAAAATATAAAGCTATTAAAAGGTAGATTTATAAATGATAAGGATGTAAAAGGTAAGAGAAAACTTGCTGTTGTATCTGATAAATTTGTAAATAATATTTTTAAAAAAAATATAAATCCCTTAGGAAAAGAGATTAAGGTATATGTGGGAGATGATATACAGACTTATATAGTTATAGGAGTGTATAAATTTGAATTACCACCTTTTCATGGTGGCAGTAGAGGTACAGAAAAGGATATGCAAACTGATCTATATATTCCAGTAACTACTGCAAAAGAGTCAGACAAGGATAAAAATTACACGTATTTTACGATAAAAGCCAAATCTGATGTTGATATAATGAAACTAACAGCTGATCTTACTAAATATTTTAATAAATTATATAAAAATAATAAGAACTGGCAAGTTGCTGTACATAACATGGAAAGTGAGCTAAAAGAAATGACTTCCGCTCTTGGAAAAGTATCTTTGGCTATTTCGGTAATAGCAGCAATATCATTACTTGTTGGTGGTATTGGAGTAATGAATATAATGCTAGTATCTGTTACAGAGAGAACAAAAGAAATAGGTACTAGAAAGGCATTAGGTGCAAAAAGTTCTCATATAAAAATGCAGTTTATAGTAGAATCAGCTATAATATGTGCAATAGGTGGGACAATAGGTATAATTTTAGGTGTTGGAATGGGAGTTATAACTTCATTAGTTTTAAAATCACCAATATCAATATCTATTCCTACAATATTAATTAGTTTTACATTTTCTATGTGCATTGGTGTATTTTTTGGATATTATCCAGCAAATAAAGCTGCAAAACTTGATCCGATTGAAGCTCTAAGATATGAATAAGAAAAGGTAATATTTTTTTAATTCGGAAAGCTAATAGAGTTAGGAATGTAAAATAAATATTAATTGATAGTAGAAAGTGGAGAGTTATAGGAAAAAATTCCTTAGTAGAATTTTTCCCTATAATTTTTTTATTCTTTATGTTCATTAACTTGATAATTATAGATTGCTTCTGAAATTTGAGCCATTTTTTCTTCTGAATTTTCTATACCTTTTGTATAAATTATAAATATGTAAGGATTGTCCGAAAATACTATTCCAATATCATGTATGTACTCATTGCTAGAGCCTACTTTATGAGCTACTAAATTATGTGGTATATATTTATCTATCCTATTATGATAATCTGTAGATTTTAAAGCATTAATTAAATGTGAATAATTTATATCATCTCTATTATCATAAATATGTTTTAATATTTTAAGTTCTACTTTTGGAGTTGTTATATTTTCATCATATGGGATTGAAATATTAAACATTTCATTGATTTCTTTTCTAACTTGATCATGGCCACCTAAATATGAACCTACCATATTAGTAGCAATATTATCTGAATTAATTATAGATAAATCTAATAATTCGCTAACTGGAGTGGGAGGAATTTTGCATAAATTTTGTAATATTCCCGTCCCCTCTTCATAATCACTATCTTTATAAGTTAATTTTTTATTAAGTAATCCAGGGTCTACTTTATTTTTTTCATATGTTAATACATTTAGTTTTACTTTATAAGTGCTTGCAGCAATAAAAGTATTATTTTCATTAAGCTCAATATATTTATTTGTATCTAAATCATAATAAATAAATCCAACATTGTCTTTATCATATCCTAGATAATAAAGAATTCTATCTTCAAGGTTATACTTATTATTATTTAATATTTGTAACTTTTCTTTGTCATTTAAAGTCGATTTTAATATATCTTCACTTATTTTAGTTCCAGTAATAAGTTTTGTGGGTTTAATTACATTGTTTTTTTCTGTAGTAGAGTTATGAGAATTATCGTCATTAATATTGAAATTATTACAAGCCTCATGAGTTTTACTTGAGGTTATATCCTGAGCTTGTACTACATTATTAGATTCTTGTGGAAAATAATTAATGCAAAAAAATAATGTGATAATTAATAGCGCTAAAATAAAAAATGTTACAAAATAATCCTTTAAAATTCTCATATTTTATCTCCTAATAAAAATTTTCCTTGTAAAAATTGTATGAAATATATAAAATGATGTCAATAAATTTTTATGATTTTATTCATATAGTAAGTAATATTAATAATATAGTAATAATTTCATTACCTTGTTTAGTATAATATAACAACAAAAGAAAATGTTAACTAAGCCTTACTTAATTACATAAACTATATACTAAATTTATAATAAGGAGTGATATTATGAATAAACATTCTAGTTATTCTTTAAAATTAATTAATAAAATAAGTGAGGCAAAAGAAATAAGTTATTATGAACTTAAGAAAATTTTTTCAAAATATGAGAATGAAAAAGACGATAAAATGAATAAAAAATTTGATTTAGATATAGAACTAAAAAAATTAGAAGAAAAAGGTTTGATAGCACAAGAAGATGGTATGATAGTTTTTGAAGGTGTCTAAGAAAAAAATATATAAATATTGAAAAATAGTTTAAGCTATAAAACAAGCAATGTTTTTATAGCTTAAACTTTTTTTATTCGGCTGTGCTTTAATATAGTATTAATATATTTATAAACAAATTGTAATGAATAATTGAAATTAGTAAAACTAAAATGAGCATAGTATCATTTTAGTTTGTTTTAAATATAAAATTAAGATAAGCAGTAAATATGAACATTAAATAATTAGAATACTTTATAATAAACAATAATATAATTTGTATAATTATAATTTAATTGGATTAAAATATAATATTGATAAATAATTTAAAAGTGAAAGTTGAGGAGCATTGTATGGGTAAGAAATTAAAAAAAAATAATATTAAGATATTACTTACTTTAGGAGCAATAACAGGTGTAGCAACAGTAGCTACTTTAGGATTAAATAAAATTAAAAATAAAGCTAAAAATACAATTTTTACAGAATCATTTGAATATATGGATAATGAAGATAAACAAGTATATTTTATAGGTGGTGGATTAGCTTCTTTAGCTGGTGCAGCTTATCTTATAAGAGATTGTAATTTTAAGGGAGAAAACATACATGTTATAGAAGGAACAAAAATTTTTGGAGGAAGTAATGATGGAGGAGGTAATCATGTAAATGGATTTATATGTCGTGGTGGAAGAATGCTTAACGAAGAGACATATGAAAACTTTTGGGAGTTATTTTCTAGTATTCCATCATTAGAATTCCCTGAAAAGAGTGTAACAGAAGAAATACTAAATTTTGATCATTTACATCCAACTCATTCACAAGCTAGATTAGTTGATAAAAATGGAGCAATACAAGATGTAAAAAGTATGGGATTTAATAATGCGGATCGTATGGCACTTGCAAAATTAATGACAGTTTCAGAAGAAAAGTTAGATGATATGACAATTGAAGATTGGTTTAAACATACTCCACATTTCTTTGAAACAAATTTTTGGTATATGTGGCAAACAACATTTGCATTTCAAAAATGGTCTAGTTTATTTGAATTTAAAAGGTATATGGAGCGTATGATATTTGAATATTCTCGTATTGAAACTTTGGAGGGTGTAACTCGTACAGAATACAATCAATATGAATCTCTTATTATGCCTTTGAAGGCTTATTTAGATAGCTTTGGAGTTGATTTTATGATAAACATTCCAGTAATAGATTTGGAGTTTAAAGAGGGAGAAGAAATTACAGTTACAGCAATACACATAAAAGAAGGTGAGGAAGAAAAGATAATAAAGTTAAAAGAGGGAGATGTGTGTATTATGACTAATGGTTGTATGACTGATAATGCAACTCTTGGTGATTATAGTACGCCTCCAGAATATAAGACTGCTCATCCAATGTCTGGTGAACTTTGGGAAAGAATAGCTAAAAAGAAAGTAGGGCTTGGAAATCCAGAGCCTTTCTTTAAACATCCAGAGCAAACCAATTGGGAAAGTTTTACAGTTACTTGTAAAGGTAATAAGTTATTAAAATTAATAGAACATTTTTCAGGAAATATCCCTGGAAGTGGTGCACTAATGACTTTTAAGGATTCAAGTTGGCTAATGAGCATAGTGGTAGCTGCTCAACCTCATTTTAAAAATCAACCGCTTGATACTACTATTTTTTGGGGATATGGTTTATATACAGATAGAGAAGGGGATTATATAAAAAAGCCTATGCGTGATTGTACTGGTGAAGAAATATTAACAGAATTATTGTATCATTTACATTTAGAGGAAGAAATTGATGAAATAAAGAAAACAATAGTTAATGTTATTCCTTGTATGATGCCATATATAGATTCACAATTTCAACCAAGAAAAATGAGTGATCGTCCTAAAGTGATACCTGATGGATCAACAAACTTTGCAATGATTGGTCAATTTGTTGAAATTCCAGAAGATATGGTATTTACAGAAGAGTATTCTGTTCGTGCAGCACGAATGGCAATATATGAATTGTTTAATGTAAAGCATAAAAAAATTAGATCAGTAACGCAATATAAAAAAGATCCTAGAGTATTAAAAAAAGTATTAAAAAAATCTTATAGTTAATTTAGAGTTATTTAAAAATAATAATATATTTGAACGGTAAAAATTAAGCTATGTTTTAAATAAATATTAATTATATATATATTTAAAACATAGCTTTTTATTCTTTAAGAAATTATATTATTAAAAATCTATGGCTAATTTATAAAATACTGTATTTTAAAAGGTTTATGAGTAAAAACAAAGAATAAAAAAATAACTATATATTGCATAATTATTGCTACAACTATATTTGGAAAGAATACATGGTAAAAAAACTAACGATCCATAGTTGTTTGGCGATTTTTTTATTAAACTTTATTTTGCAAATCCAAAATCTTTGAATGGATAAAAAATGAATTTAAATTTTCCTTTTATATCAGAAGCATCAATATATGGATTTTCCCAGAAGCGAGCATCATTTGAATCAGGACGGTTATCACCTAAAAAGAAATATTTATTCTTAGGAACTTCAAAATTATTAGAATAAGAATAATCTTTGATTTTTACATAATCTTCAATTAATTCTTTGCCGTTTATAAATACAATTCCATTTTTTATTTTTATTTTATCGCCAGGTAAACCAATTAATCTTTTAACTAATACTTTATTAAGCTCATCTGATTGAAATACTACTATATCTCCTCTTTTAAGAGAATTAATATTGTTAACTCTAGTTACAAGAGCTTTATTATCTTTATTTATAGTTGGAATCATAGATCCTGTTGGAACAAAAACACTAAAAAATATAAATTTATTTATTAAAATTCCTAATATAAGTGCGATTAGTATAGGTATAAGCCAATCTTTTAGAAAAGCAATTTTGTTTGATGTATTTTGTTTTTTTATTTTTTCCACAATAAGTACCCCCACATTTTAGGTAAGATATTTTCCATATTTTAACTAAAATATATCATTACATAATGTTATTGTCAAATTATTTATGTTAAGGTGATAAATTTAATTTCATAATCATATATTTTAATAACATATTTATAAAAGGAATCTTTTTAAATAATTATAGATATTTAGATAGTTAAGAATGATAATGTTTTATTTAATTCTAAAAATAAGTAAAGTTAGGGTGTTAGGGTATGAATAAAAAAGTTGTTGATTTCTATTCAATTTTAACGGAAGAAAAAGATAATATAGGGAAATTTAGTAAAATAATTAAAGCCAGTGATGAATTAGCTAAAAGAATGAATATAGTAATTAGTGAAATGAATTCTATAAAGCAAGATATGATTATGTTAGAAGAAAATATAAATAAAGAAAGGGTTAGAACAGAAGAAATAGAAGATAAAATAAATGATATAAGAATAAATGAAGTTAAGGATAATATAAATGGGATTGTTGAAATACTTGTTCATAATTTACCTAAGGATATAAAAGCTGAGTTTAATAAAGAATACTGTGATGAATTTGATAAACAAGTAGTAGATTTAATGAAGTTTAATAATATAATTGGGGAGATTATAATTTATAATGATGATAATGAATTAAAAGTTGATGTAAAGTTATGGGAAGGACAAGAAAAATTTCAACAGTTTATTATAAAAGAGAAATATAGAATATTTAAGATTATATCATTTATTAATACAAGCCTCAGTTATGATGAATAAATTTGATTAATAATTTAAATAAAGCCAGTTCTTTGCAAAAGTTTACAAAGAGTTAGTTTTGTTTAAATACTTGAAAAAAATATATATTGATAATATAATGAAGGTAATAAAATAAACATTGCCTAATGGCCATATATTTTTCAGTTTTTTGGTTTCAAAACGGAGAATATATGGTTTTTTTATTTTGTATAAGCTTATAATTCATTAGTTATTATATTTTTAAGTGAAAGGAGATGAGAAAAGTACATATTAAATATATCTAATATCAAAAAATTACTTATGATAAATTTTATGTATTATAGAAAGGATGTTTAATATGAATTTATTTAAAAATTCTTTATTTGTATTTTTAGGAGCTTGTTGCTATGGAATATTATCTACAATAGTAAAGTTAGCTTATAATGATGGATTTGTATTTAAAGATGTGGTTATGAGCCAATTTTTATTTGGATGGTTAACGATGTTAATTATAATGATTATATTTTCTAGGAAAAAAATAAAATTAAAGCAGTTCATATCTTTAGCTTTAATTGGAATAAGTACCTGTGCTACAACTATTTTTTATTATCTATCTTTAGAAAGTATACAAGCTTCATTTGCAGTTGTATTATTATTTCAATTTACTTGGATAGGATTGTTAATTGAATCGATAGTAGACAGAAAATTACCATCGAAAGTAAATATTATATCAATCATAATATTATTTGTTGGAACTATTTTAGCTAGTGGCTTACTTAATAATAATAACTTTAAGTGGAATTTTAATGGAATACTATTTGGATTTATGGCAGCGCTTTCATACGCATTATTCATATTCTTTAGTGGGAGAGTAGAAACAGGGATACCTTCTATTAATAGAAGCTTTTCTATTACGACAGGAGCTTTAATAGTAGCATTTACTATTTGCCCTAATTATTTTTTTAATGGATGTTTATTAGAAGGAATATGGAAATATGGAATTATATTAGGGGTATTTGGTGCTGTATTGCCAGTATTATTTTTTGCGATAGGTACACCTAAATTAACTACAGGTTTATCAACTATTCTTGGAGCAGGGGAACTGCCGATAGCAATTATAGCATCTATTATTATTTTAAAAGAAGAAGTTTCTATAATAAAGTGGATAGGCGTTATAATAATTTTAATAGGAGTTGCAGTGCCTCAATTAGCAAATTTAAAAAATGATAATAATGATAATATAGTAATGCAAAATGCTTAAATAATTCTGAAAATGAATTAAATTTAGGCATACTGACCAGATATTTATTTTAATATGCCTTAATAAAAATAGTAACTTCAAATTTATTTTTGGAGTTACTATTTTTGGTTAGAAAATATTTATTTATATTCAGCTTTTGGGTCCAATTCATCAATACTTTTAATTAATTCATCTTCACACTTATTATCTAATTTCTTGCAATCTAATTTTAGAGAAATCCACTTTATAGCTTCAAAATAATCGTGACTTTCAATCAATCCTTGATTTAATAAAACCATTAAACTATCTTTAAATGCTTTTGTATTTCTAGTAGATAGTTTATCACCATGCGTTCTTAAAATACCAATAATATCCAATTTGCCGTTATCTTTATAATTAGTAGGACTTATGTTCATGCTTAATACCTTTTCTATAGTATGCAAAGCTCTTTGGACTTCAGGCGATACTTTATTTGGGACTTTTAATTGATTTAATATTTTGTTTGATTTATTTATAAAATTAATAAAATCAGAATGATAATATCTACTTTTTAATTTATTATCTACATTTAAAGAACTATTAACATCAGAATCAATATTTTTTATATTTATAAATTCCATACAAACACATTCTTTCTATAATATTTTTAATATTAGTTTTTATCTAAAAACTTAAATTAATATTTTCTTATATTATCGAAGAAATATAAACCTACTTTATATTATATGTAAAATTTTCCTTAAATAAACTAATGTATTTAAAAGATAATAATATATAGAAATTAATTTAATAATAGCAAGTTTTGTAGTTGTAAAAAACTATAATTATGATAAAATATTTTATTATAAGCACATGGAAATAAAAGGAAATAAATTATAATGTAAAAATAGTTTAAGAATTATTCATAAGATAAATTTATAATTTAAATAAGGGGGGAATTGTATGGAATATATTGTTAATAATCAATTTGGATGTATTGATATTATTTTAAAAAATGGATTATTTAGAAAAACATCAAAAGGCGATTGTATCTTTAAATCAGAAAATGGTTTAGTTGATAAATTTATAAGAAACATTAATATGACAGAAGACGAATATAAGGAAGAATTTATTAAATTTTGTAAAAAACATGATATTGATTGGAAAAAAATTTTGGAGCTTTTAAAATAAAAGGTTATAATATAATCACATAATTTAAAGTTTAGTAAATAAAAATACATTTAAGTTACTTAATAGCTTGAATGTATTTTTGTTTATGAAAGAGAGGGAAACATGCAATTTAGAAAATCAATTGAAAAAGATATAAATAGTATAATGAAGATTATTAATCAAGCACAACAACAATTAAAAGAGCAATGTGTAGATCAGTGGCAGAATAACTATCCTAATGTAGATACTATAATGGAAGATATTAAAAAAGGTTATTCATATGTACTATTAGAAGATGAAGAAATTATTGCTACAGTAGCAATTTCTTTTGATGGAGAAGAAACATATAATATTATTTATGATGGAAAATGGCTTAGTAATTATGATTATGTAGTTATTCACAGAATGGCGGTAAAAGATGAATATAAAGGAAAAGATATAGCTTCTAAAGTTATAGGATATGTAGAAAGAAAATGTTTAGATAAAGGTATACATAGCATAAAAATAGACACACATATAGAAAATCAATCTATGCAAAATGTGATTAAGAAAAATAATTTTAAGTACTGCGGTACAATATATTTAGAAGATAAAAGTAAAAGAATAGCCTTTGAAAAAATAATATAAGTATTTTTATAAAAAGGTAATTTATTATAAAGAAAAATTTATAAGAATAAAATTTCTTATTGATGAGGAGTAAGAGAGTAATGAGAAAGATTTTATCAAAAAAAGAAAAGGTATTGGAAAAGCAATTAAAAGTAATAAGTAAAAAAGAAGATAAATTATTAGTAGAAAAAAAAGAAAGCTTTTTTAATAAAAAAATATCGCCTTATAGAGGAAAAATTGAAGAAAAGATTCCTGATAAACTTAAAGATACATTACAAACAGCTTTTGAAAAAGGATTTAATATTGTTTTTAAAAAAGGTATAAAGATAATTGAAAAAAGTTTTGATAAAGAAAAGATAAATGAAGATTTTAATATAGATAATTATGCAGTTAATTTACAAACTAATAAAAAAAATATAAAAAAAATTGATAGAAAAACAGGTAGAAAAATATTACTAAATAAATCAATAGGGGTATTGGAAGGTGGAATATTAGGTTTTTTAGGAATAGGCTTACCAGATATACCGATTTTTACGGCAGTTATTCTTAAAACCATTTATGAGATAAGTTTAGGTTATGGCTTTTCTTATGAAAATGATTATGAAAAGATATATATTTTAAATATTATCTGTAGTGCTACAACTAAAGGTGAAGAAAAAAAATACTATCTTAATAAAATTGATAAAATAGGAGAACAAATAGATAATGGAATTAAATTAGAATATGATATAGATGAATTAATTAATGAAACATCAAATAAAATGGCAACTTCAATGTTAACTAGTAAATTCATACAAGGATTACCTATAGTTGGAGTTGTAGGAAGTGTTACTAATTATAAAATTATAAAAGATGTTAGTAAGATTGCAAAAATAAAATATAAAAAAAGATATTTAAGAAAACTATAATAATTAAAATATTATGTAAAAAGAACTCTATTGATTGAATAGAGTTCTTTTTATTTTAATAATATTTTAAAGTAAAAAGGCCTTCAGACGCGAATAATTAAATTGCGAAAGGAGGTGTGATATTACAATGGTTGAAGAAATGAATAACAGAATCATAAAATTAAGACAAGCATTGCAAGAGTTAATAAGTCAAAAAGATAACTTATTAGACCCTAAAGTTATTGCAGCTAGTCAAGAGCTTGATGAAGTTCTAAATGAGTACAATAAGCTACTTAAAGAACTAAAGAAGTAAAGTGAAAAAGGGGAGGAATACTTTTTATTCCTCCTTTTATATTAAGAAATATTTAAAATATGGAAATTATATAAAAGATCAGTGATAAATAAGTAACAATTAAATAGATATATTAGAAAATTTTTTATAAATATTTATTTTAATATCTTATAGTATAAATTTAAAAGTTACATAAAACTACTCGATTTAAAATGTAATTAAATACCTGATAATATATATTATGGTTTGCAATTAGTAATACTTTATAATATATTCTTAAAGTGCTATGATACTTAACTATTTAGATTATTCATTTAATATAAAATTCTAATGATTTTATTGTTTATGCAAAAAATATTCATATAAAATTAAAAGGAAATTTATATTTTAGCACAGTATATTAACATAATAAAATAGGAGAAAATAGTATGTTTAAAAATTTAAATCTAGCAAAAAAGCTGAGTATTATACTTGGTATAATAATATTTTTAGGAATTATTTTAATTGAAGGAATTACATTTAAAAGAGTTAAAGAAAGTTCTTTCAATCAGGCAAGATTACAGGCAAAACAAGTATCAACTACTTTATCAAAGGATCTAAAAGGAGATTTTGATGTAATGAAATCTACGGTAGATGGAATAAAAGCTTCTATTATGCTTTCTAAAAAATCAGGATCTTTAAGCAGAGAAGAAGCCATTGATTTTTTAAAGAGTATGTTAGAAAAAAATAAAAGATTATTAGCAGTATATACATTGTGGGAGCCTAATACATTTGATGGAAATGATAATTATTATATAAATAAAGAAGGTTATGATGAAACAGGAAGGTTTATTCCTTATGTTGTACGAGAAAATAAAAATATAAAAATAGAGCCTCTTACAGAATATAATAAAGAAGGAAAAGGAGATTATTATCTTATTCCTAAAAAGACAAAGAAACCATCTTTAATAGAACCTTATATATATACAACTTGTGGTAAAGATAAATTAATTACATCGTTAGTTGTTCCTATACTTGATGACAATGGTGAATTTTTAGGTATTGTGGGAGCAGATATTGAATTAAAAACATTTCAGGAACAGACTGTTAAATCAAAACCAATGGGGGGATATGTAGCTATAGTTACAGAACAAGGAAAATTTGTTACCCATGGCAAAAATGCAGATTTTATTAATAAAAATATATTTGATATAGATAAAAGACAAGCAAGTATTTTTGAGAAAATTTTAAATGGTGAAATTTTTGAAGATTATTCCAAACTAGAAGAAACAGGAGAATTAGCATTAAAAACTTATGTTCCAATAAGCTTAAACGGCATTGATAATAAATGGGTATTTATATCAGTAATTACTGATGAGAAAATGTATTCTGAATATAATAAGCTTTTTAAAATAACAATGGGAATGAATATAATAATTACGTTAGCTATAATAACAATAATGTTTATAGCTATTAAAAAAGCCATGCATCCTATAGAACTTGCATGCAATCATTTAGAGGTTATTTCAGAAGCAGATTTTACTAAGGAAGTTCCTAAAATTTATTTAAATAAAAAAGACGAATTAGGAAGACTTGCAAAATCTATTGATAAAATGCAAAGTTCTATTAAAAATCTTGTTGAAGGAGTTAAGTCAGAGTCATTATATGTAGAAAAGTCAGTTGATGATGCTGAAAATAATATTCAAGAACTAACTTTAAATATAGAAGATATTTCATCAACTACTGAAGAACTATTAGCAAATATGGAAGAAACAGCAGCATCTACAGAAGAAATGAATGCTACGGCAGAGAAGATAGAAAGAACAGTAGAAATAATAACGGATAAGGCTGAAGAAGGAGCATTATCAGCTAAAGAGATTGATAATAGAGCAAAAGATCTTAGAATGAATTTTTTAAAGTCAGATGAAGAGGGATTAAAAATTTATGAAGAAACAAGAAAAAAACTTGAGAATGCTCTAGAAGAATCAAAATCCGTAAATGAAATTAAAGAACTTTCAAATGCAATAATGGAAATAACTTCTCAAACTAATCTTTTAGCACTTAATGCTGCAATAGAAGCTGCAAGGGCTGGAGAGGCTGGGAAAGGTTTTGCAGTTGTAGCAGATGAAATAAGAAAACTTGCAGAGGATTCTAAGGATGCAGTTGAAAAAATTCAAGATATAACTAATATGGTAATAAATTCAGTAAATAACCTTATACATAGTGCCAATGGTATGATGGATCATATGACAAATAATGTAAGCAAAGATTATAAACTAATGCTTGATGCAACGTACCAATATAGTGTGGATGCTGAATTTGTTAAAAATATGGCTCTAGAATTCAAGGATAATTCAATTGAAATTCTTGATTCAATTAAAAATATGTCAGAGATGATTAAAGAAGTGACAAATGCAACAAGTACAGCAGCAGATGGAACTTCCAATATTGCTGAAAAATCTACTACGATAGTAGAAAAAGCACAGGAATGTAAAAAACTTTTTGAGTGTGCTAAACAAGGAAATAATAATCTTGTAGCATTAGTATCAAAGTTTAGAGTACAAGAATAAAAAATAGTTAAAGATGAATTATTATGAGAACAAGAAAAAAATGAGAATAATAGTTTCAATAATAAGAAATTTATAGATTTAACCGTATTATAAATTTTAAATAATAAAAAATCACCCAACTAAGATTTGGGTGATTTTTACTTTAAATTTCTGGTTCAATAGATTTTTTTGGATATAGTGTAGTACCCCATATTGAAAAAGTTCTTTCTTTTACTAGTGGTATATTCTTAGCATCTATAACTTGTCTCCACCATTCCCATGCAAGGCCTGTACACTCCCAAGCTTTAACACAAATATTTCGAGCATTTCCCTTTAAGTATATCTCAGTGTTAAAATGGGCAGTTCTATCTTTATCACTTCCAGACCATACTTTATGTTCTATTATTTCATTGCCCTCTTCATCATAACTAACTTCATCCCAAGTTACTTCAAATTGTGCAACATAGGCACCACTATGGTCAAGAACTATTTTTCCATTAGTATATTCTGTTGCAGTTGTTTCTATATATTCTGTTTTGTTATTTACAGTGGCTATTTTATTATCTTTTAAAAATGTACTTGTATATGAAATAGGATAGCCAGGATTTTTTGGACTATATACTGAATTATTTTGTATAATATTTTGTATTTGATTAAAATCTTTAGTAACTACTTTATTATGTGCTTCAGCACCGCCACCAAGAACTGTAGCAGTAAATGAACTTTGTTGTAGTATATCTTCAAATTCTGTATTACCACTTATATTTTGATTAGATATTAAAGCTTTAAATGCTGCTTTAACATTTGCACTTTTAGATGTTGTTTCAAGTTTTACATAAATTGTTCTACCATATGCTACATTAGAAACATATGCAGGTGGATTTTTATCATTTATACCCTTTAAAGATAATTCATCAAAAGTTACATTATCATCAAATAAGTCAGAAGGGTTTTCAGGCGCATCTACACTAACAGTATAGAAAATTTGTTTATATGCAACCACCATTGCTTGTTTTTCACCTTTAAATATAGAATTAAAATCTACATTTAATGCTTTGTCTAAAATTTTGAAGTTACAACCAAACATTGTAGATAATTGAGATTTACTATATACCATAGCATCAGTATAACTCATTCTTGTAGGAATAGTATATTTAGAGGCATATTTTGTGTTCCAAGTATCTAATAAAGAATTTATTGAAGCATTAACAGTAGAGTATGTTGGAGAATTAACAACTTTTCTACCATCATCACGCATACCAGGTAAATCAACACTTATAGTTATTGGTTTTCTTTTACAAGAAATAATATCAGGCCTATTTTCTATAAGATTTCTATTTGCAAGTTGAATAGCACCAGGATAAGTTCTATCGTTAATTGAGTCTATTATGGAAATATCTGAAGTTGAATCAGATAGACGTCTTTTTTCTCTTTTAACTACAATATATTTATTAGGATTATCAAAACCTTCAGCTGGTATAAAATTCTCAGCACTTTCTCCGTTATAAGATAATATCTCATTAGGATTGTAAGACAATCTATAGATGTTTTTATCTATATCATTAAAATCTGCTTTTAATGTAGATCTTACAATAGGAATATTTTCTACTCTAGGTTCTTTAATAATATTAGTATCTTTAACCATATTATCAGAAAGTAAGTTATCATCTGTTTGAGTACATTGATCTACTGAGATTTTTTCAGAAGAATTCTCTGATGAATCATTAGTGTTTTCTTTTAAGATGTCTTTTGCTTCATTATTATTAGTAATTATATTTTCATTAGCATTTTCTTTTAAGATATCATTTGTTTCATTATTATTAGCATTTTCTTTTTCTTTAGCTAGATTATTTTCAACTCCATTTGATAGAAAAACATTATTAGTAGTTTTAAAATCACCAATGTATGAAAATCCATGTATAAGCATAACAGCTAATAATCCTTGTGCAAACGACATTAAAAGTTTTTTAGTAGTTTTCATTTAATTTTCCCCCTTAAATAATTTTTTTTCAATATTTGGTGCTGATTATTTATACGGATAAAAACAATAAAACTTTAGCAAAAAAAGAGAAAATATAATAAAAATACCAATTCAATAAAAGATTAAGCTTAATTTTGAATAATCAATGATAATCATTATCATATAAAGCGAATTTACTAATATAGTTATTTAATGTGATTAAGTCACTTAAATATTAGATAAATATGTATATAATAAATACAATAGATTAAACTTAAAATTAAGGGAGGCTTTATTATGGCTAAGATTATAAATAGTAAGGATTTTATAGAACAAGTAGAAAATACTAAAGGAGTAGTTATAGTTGATTTTTTTGCAAATTGGTGTGGTCCATGTAAAATGTTAGCCCCTATCTTTGAAGAGGTTAGCAATGAATTTAATGATAAGGCTAAATTGTTTAAATTAGATGTAGATGAAAGTGGAGATATAGCACAAAAGTATGGAGTTTTTTCTATTCCTACTATGATAATATTTAAGGATGGAAAAGCAGTAGAAAATTTAACAGGATTTATGCCAAAAGAAAATATAACTAATAAATTAAAGACTTATTTATAATATGTTTGAAGGAATAGGCACTTTAAATAACATAAGTTATTTATTAGTCTTTTTAGAGGGGATATTCTCATTTTTATCCCCTTGTGTATTACCATTAATTCCACTTTATATTGGATATTTAGCAGGAAATGCAAAAAAACAAAACTATGATGGAACATATATTTATGAAAGAAAAAAAGTATTATTTCGTACTATATTTTTTGTTTTAGGAATTTCAACAGCATTCTTTATACTGGGAATTTCATTTACATCAATAGGAACATTTCTTAATAACAAAAAAATAATTTTCACTAAAATTAGTGGTATTATAATAGTTGTTTTAGGATTATTTCAAATTGGTTTTTTTGAATTTAAATTTTTACAGAGAGAACGTAAGCTTAAATTAAATTTAAATGGGAAAAAAGTAAATCCATTAATAGCTTATATAATGGGATTTACTTTTAGTTTTGCATGGACACCATGTGTTGGTCCTGCTCTATCATCAGTTTTAATTCTTGCTTCAAGTGCTAAAAGTTTTTTTGTAGGAAATTTATTAGTTTTAATATACTGTTTAGGATTTGTTATACCATTTTTAGTATTAGGTATTTTTACTACTGAAGCTTTAAATTTTATAAAGAAAAATAAAAAAATAATGAAGTACACAATAAAAGCTGGTGGAGCTTTAATGATAACTATGGGTATAATCACTTATACAGGTTGGTTAAATAATGTTACAGGCTATTTAAATCAATTAGGAAATGATAAAACTACTGAGATATCTTCAGAAGAAAAAGAAGAAATTAAAAAGGAAGAAGAATATCTTAGTGAAATAGAACAAAATAAAAGTTCAAATAATGAGACGTTAGATAATAAAGTTCTTCAGCCAGCATTTGATTTTGAATTAAAAGATCAATATGGAAATACTCATAAATTATCCGATTATAAAGGAAAAACAGTGTTTTTAAATTTTTGGGCAACATGGTGTCCCCCATGTCGTATGGAAATGCCTCATATAGAAGAATTGTATAAGGAATTTAATTATAATAAAGATGATATTATAATTTTAGGTGTAGCACAACCTGGTGGAGAAGAAAAAGATATAGAAGGAATAAAAGAGTTTCTGAATAAACAAGGATATACATTTCCAGTAGTTTTTGATGAAAGAAACGATGTATTTAATGATTATAGAATAATGTCTTTACCAACCACTTTTATGATAAATAAAGATGGAAATATTTATGGTTATGTAAATGGTGCTTTAAGCAAAGGTCAAATGAAAAATATAATAGATGAAACTAAAAAAAATTAAAGAATCACCTGAGATTTTATTTCTCAGGTGATTTTTTTATTCCTTAAGAAATTATATTTCTTTAAATCTGTAGATGAGTTAGATTATATTTTTGCTTAAAGACTAAGAATAAAACCTAAAGAATAAAAAGAAAATATATTCGCTTGCCAGATTTTTCTCACATACATTCGAAAACCTAGATGCGTAAAAAAATCGACGCGCCACAGTTGCTTATCGATTTTCTTATATAATAAATATTTTTATTCTGTATTAAAAAAGAGATTTAAATGATAAAGAATAGAAAAAGTAAATATTTTTGAAAAAATTATTAGCATTTGACAATAACAAAAAATAGGAATAACATTATATTGGCAAATGCCAATTAAGATAAGGAGATGATTTTATGTCAGATTGTAATTCATGTGCATTAAATAATGGATGTAGTAAAAATAAAGAACAGTGTATGATTGAAAATAATCCTTTAAATAATGTTAAAAAAGTTATTGGTGTTATGAGTGGAAAAGGTGGAGTTGGAAAATCATCAATTTCTGTTATTATTGCAAAATATTTAAAGGAACTTGGATATAATGTTGGTATTTTAGATGCTGATATAACTGGTCCAAGTATTCCAAGACTTTTAGGGTTAAGTGATAAAAAAGCGGGTAGTTATAACGAAATGATATTACCAGCAGAGAATAGTGATGGTATAAAAGTTATGTCTTTAAATTTATTGATGGAAAATGAAGAAGATCCAGTAATTTGGAGAGGTCCAATAATTTCAGGAATGGTTAAACAATTTTGGACTGATGTAGTTTGGGGAGAACTTGACTATTTAGTAATAGATATGCCACCAGGAACAGGAGATGTTGCATTAACAGTGATGCAATCTATGCCAATAAGTGGAGTGGTTATGGTATCTGTTCCACAAGATTTAGTTTCTATGATCGTTTCTAAAGCGGTAAATATGGCGAAAAAAATGAATATTAATGTTTTAGGAGTTATTGAAAATATGAGTTATATAACTTGTGCTAAATGTGGTGAAAAAACCAAATTGTTTGAAGGAGAAGGTACTGAAAAGTTCTTAAAGGAAATGAATTTAAAACTTTTAGGTGAACTTCCAATGATAAAAAGTATAAGTAATCTGTCACAATATGGAGATGAAAAGATAGATGAAAGTTTAGAATTAATATTTGATCCTATAATAAAAGGAATTATTAATGAATTAGGATAATATTAAAATTAATTTTTGCAATAAGGAGAAAAATTAAATGGATTTAAGGATAACTACTCTTATTGAAAATAATCCTGATAAAGACAATCTTTTACTTAGTGAGCATGGACTTTCTTTGTATCTAGAAATTGACAAAATTAAGGTTTTATTTGATACAGGAAAAAGTGGAGATTTTATTAAAAATGCTGAAAAATTAAAAATCAATTTAAACGATTTAGATTATGTAATATTAAGCCATGGACATTATGATCATAGTGGTGGTTTTAAAAGTCTTGTAGAAAATACAAATAAATCATTTGATCTTATAGTAGGAAATGGATTTTTCAACAAAAAATATAAGTTATTAGAAGAAGATAAATATAAGTTTAATGGTAATTCTTTTGATGAAAAATTTATAGATAAAAATAATATTTCTATTAGATATGTTAATAATGATTTATTTAAAATTACAAAAGATATAATTTTCTTTTCTAACTTCGAAAAGAATACAGATTTTGAAATGATTAATAAAAAATTTTATATAAAAAAAGATAACCAATATGTAAAAGATGATTTTTTAGATGAGATAGTATTAGCTGTTAAACATGAAAAAGGCTTAATTGTTGTACTAGGATGTTCTCATATTGGTGTTGTAAATATTCTAAAGACAATAATTAAAAGGACTAATATGCCTATTTATGCCGTCATTGGAGGAAGCCATCTTATTGAAGCGGATGAATTAAGATTAAATAATACAATTGAATTCTTTAAAGAAAATAACATAAAATTGTTAGCTTTATCCCATTGTACTGGTGAAAATGCTATTAAAAAATTTCAATATGAGTTTGGAAATAATTTTATATACAATAACACAGGAAATGTAATTGAAATTATTTAGAAAGATCTGATTTAAAAAAATTTATCCAAAATAGTTATTGGCATTTGACAATAATCAAAAAGTAGAGTAGTATAGTAATTAGCAAATGCCAATAATGAAATAGGAGATGATTAAATGAAAATAGCAATTTCAGCAAAAGGAAAAACAAGTAGCGATTTACTTGATGCAAGATTTGGAAGATGTGAATATTTTCAAATTTTTGATACAGAAGATAAAAATTTTAAAGTTTTAGAGAATAAAGGACAATCATCAAGTGGAGGAGCTGGTATAGCAGCAGCTAATCAAGTAATAGATGAAAATGTTGAGGTAATTATTACAGGAAACCTTGGACCTAATGCTTTTGAACTTATAGATAAAGCAGAAATTAAGGCATATAAGTGTGAAAGTGTTTCTATAGAATCTGCATTAAATAAATACAACAATAATGAACTTGAAGAAATAAAAATTGCAGGTATGGGACATCATGGAATGCATAATTAGATAGGAGGAATAAAGCGATGAATATAGCAGTTCTTAGTGGAAAGGGAGGAACAGGAAAAACTACAGTTTCTACTAATCTTGCTCTTGCTTTAAAGTCAAATTACATTGATTGTGATGTAGAAGAACCTAACGGATTTATATTTTTAAAACCTGAAATAAATGAAACTAAACCGGTTATGGTAGATTATCCTTTTATAAATGATGAGAAATGTGTTTCATGTGGAAAGTGTGTAGATGTATGTCAGTTTAATTCTCTTGCAAAGGTTAAAGATGACATAGTGCTTTTTAATAAGTTATGTCATGGTTGTGGTGCTTGTAAAATTGCATGTGAATATGATGCATTAACTTATAAGAAAAGAGAATTAGGTAAAATTCAAGTTGGAATCACAAGAGATATAAGCTGTAGTAGAGGGATTTTAAATATAAGTGAACCAATGGCTGTACCAGTTATACGTGAACTTCTTAAAAATTTACCTAATGATACTAACTTGATTGATTGTCCTCCAGGAACATCTTGCAATGTAGTAACTGCTTTAAAGTATGCACATGGGGCTATACTTGTTACAGAGCCTTCAGAATTTGGACTTCATGATTTAAAAATGGCTGTGGAACTTGTAAAAACATATAATATACCATTTGGAATCATTATAAATAAAGATGATGGAGAAGACAATATTATAAAAAAATATTGTATAGATGAGAAAATAAATTTAATTGGTGTTATACCTTACAGTAAAAACACAGCAATTCTTTATTCAAATGGAGAAGTACTATATGATAACTTACAACATAAAGTTTTATTTGATAAATTGTCAGAACAAGTGAAGGAGGTTTTAAAATGGAATTAGTAGTTTTAAGTGGAAAAGGTGGAACAGGAAAAACTACAATTGCAACCTCATTATCAGAACTTGTAGGAGATGTAATAAGGATAGATTGTGATGTAGATGCACCTAATTTTTATATGTTTTATAAGGGAAAAGATATTGAAAAAAATAAATTTCTAGGTAGTAAAAAAGCTATTATAGACGAAGCATTATGTGTTCAATGTGGAAAATGTGAGAGCGTATGTAAATTTGATGCTATAGAAGATTTTAAAATAAACTCTTTTTTATGTGAGGGATGTGGAGCATGTACATTAGTATGTCCACAAAAAGCTATAAAATTAGATGATGAAAAAACAGCAGATACTTTTATAACTGAATTAGATAATGGAATATTATCAAGGGCAGAAATGGAAATAGGCAGTGACGGTTCAGGAAAATTAATAAGTTATTTAAGAAAGAACGGAAAAAAATTCAATAAAGATGAAAAACTAACAATAGTAGATGGTTCTCCAGGAATAGGATGCTCTGTTATATCATCAGTAACAGGTAGTGATGCTGCTTTAATTGTTACAGAGCCTACAAAATCTGGACTTGAAGATTTAATGAGAGTAGTAGAATTATGTGAACATTTTGGAGTTTTTACAATGGTTTGTATAAATAAATTTGATATAAATGAAGATATGAGTAAAAAGATAGAAGATTTTATTAGAGAAAAGAAATTATCTTTAGTTGGAAAAATTCCATATGATGATGTTGTTATGAAATCTATAAATGAATTAAAACCAATTATTAATTATCCAGATAGTATAGCATGTAAAGCTATTAAAGAAATGTGGAGTAATATAAAGAGAATTTTTTAATACCAATGAAGAAAAATAGTATAAGGGAGAAGATTAATGGATAGAGCAGTAAAATTGCACAAAGAAGGATATAATTGTGCTGAATCAATACTTAAAGCATTTAATGAGGATAATGAACTTAATATTCCAGTATCACTTGCTAGTCCTTTCGGTTCAGGTATGACTGTAGGAAGTACTTGTGGAGCAATTACTGGAGCATTAATGGTAGTAGGTGCATTAAAAGGAAGAAATACAAATGAAGAAAGAAATAATTCAAGAACTTTTGCTAAAGAAGTAATAACTAAGGTAAAAGAAAAATATGGAACTTTGGAATGTATTGAACTTAAGAAAAAAGGTATAACTTGTGATGAAATGATAAAGTATACCTATGATTTATTAAAAGAATATTCAAAATAATAATATAGAAGCCATAAACACAATTTTGTAATTAATATATGTTTAATTGCAAGGTTGTTAATATAAATTAAAGAAAGATATTAGGAGGAAATAAAAATGAAAATAGCTATTGCAAGTGAAGAAAAATATGTGAGTGGACATTTTGGACATTGTGAAGGATTTACAATATATGATTTAGAAGGAAAAGAAATCTCAAAGAAAGAATTTATACCTAATCCAGGACATAAACCAGGTTATTTACCAGTATTTCTAAAAGGACATGATGTAAATGTAATAATTGCAGGAGGAATGGGAGCAACAGCCCAAGAACTTTTCAAAGAAAATAATATAGAAGTTATTGTAGGAATTGAAGGATTATGTGATGATATTATTCAAAAGTTTATAAAAAGTGAACTAAAATCAACAGGTAGTATATGTACTGAACATGCACATGAAGGACATTGTAATGATTAATATATGGAAAAAAACAAATGGATAAAAACATATCTTTTTATAAAAGCTTAATTAAAAAGCATGGGTATAAGTTTACTTTACAAAAGAGAATAATATTAAAAGAGATAATTAATTCTAGCACACATTTATCTGTTAAAGAAATTTATGACAGAGTTAAAAATAAGCGGATTGGTATAACTACAATATACAGAAGCTTGAAAGTTTTTAATGAATTAGGAATAGTGAAAGAGATAAATGTTGATGGTACAAATTATTATGAGATAAAAATTTTTAGTGGAGATCCTCTTCATATCCATTTTAAATGTTCTAAATGTAATAGTATAATAGATATTGAAGATAAAGATTTAAATTTAGATTATATTAAGTTAAATAGAAAAATCGAAGAAAAGAATAATCTAGAAATAGATGATTTAAATATTATGCTAATTGGAATATGCAGTAAATGCAAGGAGGATATAAATGGCTAGACCAACAAAATTCAGAAGAGTAGAATTTTTTCCACAAGAGAATTATTTTGTACCATGGGGAAAACCTAAATGTAAACTTGAAGAAGTTATTTTAAAAGTAGAAGAGCTTGAAGCAATGAGATTAAAAGATATTGAAGCATTGAATCAAGAAGAATGTGCTGAAAAAATGGAAGTATCAAGGCAAACATTTCAAAATATTATAGATAGTGCTAGAAACAAGATAGCAATTGCTTTAACAGAAGGAAAAGCAATAAAGATAAGTGGGGGACACTATACTACAAAACTGTGTAAATTTAAATGTTTAGAATGTGAAACAGTTTATGAGATAAATTATGATCAAGATAGATTTACTTGTCCTAATTGTGGTTCAAAAAAAGTTATGTGTAATAAAAAAGCAGAATTTTGTAAAGAATGGTGCAAAGGAAATAATAAAGAATAAAATGTTTAATAATTTAAGTTAGGAAGTAATTTATATGTTTGATGAACAATATTCAGATATTGTTATGAATCATTTTATGTGTCCAAGAAATATGGGTGTAATAAATAATTCCAATGGAGAAGGCACAAATGGTGATCCTAAGTGTGGAGATTATTTAAATATTTATATAAGAGTAGAAAATAATGTCATAGAGGATATAAGTTTTTTAGTTTATGGTTGTCCAGCATCAGTAGCTACAAGCAGTATGACAACTGAATTGGCAAAGAAAAAGACTTTGGAAGAGGCATTAAAAATTACTGAAGATAATGTAATAGATGCTTTAGGAGGATTACCAGAAAATAAAAAGCATTGTTCTAATCTTGGTGTTACAGCATTGAGAAATGCTATTAATAATTATTGTAAAGATAATGTTAAAGAAGTTGACCATAATAATTAAAGATGATATTATAAAGAGGCTTTGGTGAAATATAACCAAAGCTTTTTTAATTCTTTAGGAAATTATATTTTTGATTAAAGATTAAGAAATTATATTATTATAAATATCAGTTTTTATTAATAACTAAAGAAGGAAGGTAAGATATGAACAAAACAAAAAAAGAATGGTTTGGAAACAGTAGAAAAGATTTATTAGCTGGAATAGTTGTATGTATGGCATTAATACCAGAGGCAATAGGATTTTCAATAGTAGCAGGAGTAGATCCTATGGTTGGTGTTTATGCATCATTTTGTATTTCTTTCATCATATCAATTTTTGGTGGTAGAACAGGAATGATATCAGCAGCAGCAGGAGCAATGGCGTTAGTATTAGCCGCATTAGTAAGAGATTATGGTATAGAGTATATGTTGGCAGCAACAATACTTACAGGAATATTTCAAATAGTGTTAGGTTTTCTTAAAATAGGTAATTTACTTAAATTTATACCTAAATCTGTTATGATTGGATTTGTAAATGCATTAGGTATAATGATGTTTAAATCACAGGTACCACATTTTAAGGGTGGAATTATTTTATTAGTTTTAGGTGCTATAGGAGTTTCAATAATTTATTTATTACCTAGATTAACTAAAGCAATACCATCACCAATTATAGCAATAATTATTATTACATTAATAGTTACCATATTCAAAATTGATGTAGCTACTTTAGGGGATATGGGAAAGATAACAAATGAATTACCTAAATTTTTAATTCCTAATATACCATTTAATATAGAAACATTAAAAATAATATTGCCATATTCAATGTCTCTTTCAATAGTTGGACTTATGGAATCTTTATTAACAGCTCAATTAGTAGATGATTTAACAGATACCACAAGTGACAAAAATAGAGAATGTGTAGGGCAAGGAATAGCAAATATAGTATCAGGCTTTTTTGGTGGAATAGCAGGTTGTGGAATGATTGGTCAAACTATAATAAATCAAACTTATGGTGGAAGAGGAAGATTATCAACTCTTACTTCTGGAACAGCAATGTTAATTTCAGTAATATTATTAAATGAATTTGTTGTAAAAATACCAGTGGTTGCATTAGGTTCAGTTATGATAGTAGTATCAATAAGTACTTTTAATTGGGATTCTATAAAAAGAATAAGAAAAGTACCTAAAACAGATACAGCTGTAATGATTTCAACAGTTATAATAGTATTATTAACTCATAACTTAGCTTATGGTGTTATAGTTGGTATAATTTTAAGTGCAATATTCTTTGTAGCTAAAATATCAGAAATCAGCATTAAAAGAATAGAAGAAAATAATGTAATTAAGTATATAGGACATGGGCAGTTATTTTTTGCATCTACTTTAAAGTTTATAGATAGTTTTGATTTTTCAGAGAAGATAGAAACAGTACACATTGATCTTTCAAAGGTTAAAATTTGGGATGAATCAGCTGTTGATGCTATAGATAAAGTGGTAATGAAATTTCATAAAAATGGAGTTAAGACTAATTTAATAGGAATGAGTAGTCAATGTAAAGAATTAATAGATAAAATGGCTATACATAATAAACCAGGAGGACTAGAGGTTATAGCTAATAGCTAATAGTACTAGAAAAAAGTATATATTTAAGTGTTTTTTTAGGCACATTCAAATAAAATTAAGTTATTCCCTAATAAGTGGATACAATTAAAAATTTTGTATCTATTTATTGGGGGATTTTTATTATACCTATATCAGGATTTATTCAAGGATATTTTCACATTTGAATATATAAAATATAATAGTTAAATAAGTCTATATTACAAAAAATTATAATTAGTTATGTACCTATTGATACTGGAAATCAAATATTATAAATAAAATTAATGAATTATATTTATAAATAGTTTATAATTTACATATAATACAAGATAGATATTAGTAATGTTTTTAAGAATAGGGGGATTCTATGAGTAAAAAAACATTTATTTTTATCATAATATCATCTGTTTTAATTTTATCATTAGTTGCTTGTAATACTGTAGATAATACTAAAGTAATAAAAATTAAATCTGCTAAATTAACACAAAAAGAAGAAAATTTATTAAAACTAGTTAAAGGAAATTCTGAGTATAAAATTTATGATTATGTGTTAAATGATAAAGTTAAATCAGTACACATAAATTTTTTGACATTAAATTCGAATAATGAGTGGAAAGAAAATGGTGGAGCATCTTCTGAGATTAGTAATCCAACAGGTAGAATAGCTATTTCAAGTGTTGGAGAAAATGGGAATTTACAAATTTCTATTCAAAATGGAGGTTCTATAGCTAATTTTAAATCTAATTCTGAAGTATATAAAAATTTAAAAGAAATGGGACGAGCTATGGTGTGGGGAGAAGAGTCAGATGTAGTTTATGAAAAAGAGATTCCTCTATTTATTCAAATAATATCAAATTCATCTGAAATTGAAGCTTCCATGGATGGTTTTTATAATACTGACAAGCTAAAAGATTATGATATAGTAAATGCAGTTACAGTCACTTTTTCAGAAGATCCAATTAATTAACTGTATAATACTAGTGAAATAATAATTTTTTAAGTATTATAAAAAAACATATTAATGAGCATAGCTATATACTTCAAATTATGATCATTAATATGAATCATCTTATTTGATATAATTTTATGGATTTTCAAGTACTTGTTGTATTGCACATCAGAATAAAAAAATTAACAGTTATATCTATTTTTTCTTTTTAATACATAAGCAGTAATGTACTTATTAGCTAACTGAATGATTATTAGTTATGTTAAATATATTCAGATTTTAATATGCAATAATATAAAGTAGTAACTTCTTTATCATCTAAGAGTTTTAATTTTTTATTTTTTCTAAATTTATATTTAAATCCACATTTTTCAATTACTCTTTTTGAGTTATTATTAAAGTCAAAATGTCCACACCAAATTAAATCTAAATTCAACTCATTAAAACAATATTTAATTAAACGATTTATAGCTTCTGGAACAATACCTTTTCCCCAATACTTAGGATTTAAAACATATCCAATCTCTTTTTGTTTTAATTCAATAACAGTATTATCTGGTTTTCTATCATGAAGACCAATTCCACCAATGACTTTATTTTCTGATTTTAAAACAATAGCATATGTATCATTATTTTTAATAAACATTTTTATTATTTCTTTACTCTCTTCTTCATTTTTATGTGGTGGCCAACCAGCACTAGGTCCTACTAATTCATTTTTAGCATATTCATATAAATCTTTGCTATCAGTTTTTTCCCATTCTCTCAATATTAATCTTTCAGTTATTAATGTTTTCATATACTTTCCACCTCATAATCCATTATAAATAATTATTAGGTAATTATAACATATTTTGTAAAATAGTATGTACTAAATTCTAAAAAATTAAAATTATTAAGAATAAAAGAATTTTAGAATATTAGAATTAAAGAAGAAATAAAATTTAGAATTAAAGAATATTAGAATTTAAGAATTTGCTTATAAATTAAGGATATGAGGTATGATTGCATTGAAAAATAATATTAATCAATATGTTACAATTTATTAAAAGATAAATAGTAATTTATTTAAAAAATGAGGAAATGGGGAGATGTGATGACTGAACTAATAACGCTAAAATTATTGTTTGAAATGGGAGAAATTAAATTTTATATTTATCCAGTTGTAATTAAAAGCAATGATGATTTAATTTTAATTGACACAGGATATCCTATGTTTTTGTCAGTAATAGAAAAAGCTTTTGATAAAAAAGGGTTGGATATCAGAAATCTTCAACAAGTTATTTTAACCCACCACGACCACGATCATATGGGGGCAGTAAAGGAACTTGTAAAAAAATATCCGTATGTAAAGGTGAAGTGTTCTGAAGAGCAAATTCCATATGTTTTAGGAAAAAAGAAATCACTTAGGTTAGAACAAGCTGAAAAATTAGGAGCAGATACTGGATTTATACAAATGATGAAAAGTGTAGAGTATTTGGATTCTGTTTTAAAAGTAACAGATAATGAAATTATATGTGATGGAGTAAAAGTTATTAAAACACCAGGGCATATGCCAGGGCATATTTCTATTTATATTGAATCAATGAAAACCTTAATAAGTGGAGATATGTTAATTTTAGAAGATGGTGTGTTAGGTATTGCTGATGAACAATTTGTGTTAGATAAAGAGGCGGAAATAAATTCACTAAAAAAAATTGTTAATCTAGATATTGAAAAAATTATATGTTTCCATGGTGGCGAGTATAAAAGCAACAATTTAAAAGAAGATTTAAAAAAAATTATTGCAAAAGGGTATAAAAGCTAAACAATAAATGTCAATTTATTTAAAGTTTTATTATAGATAATATAAATACAATAAAGATAAATATATCTATATAAGTTGATTAATAGATATTAAAAAAATTTTCAATAAAAAATGAAGTTATTTCTAGTTACACTACTTTATATAAAATTAAAATCCCTTAAAGTAAAGAAACCTAGTAGTTTCAATACCTCAAGGGGTTTTCTCTTTTAAAATGGTGCCGATAGTGGGACTCGAACCCACATGGTTTCCCGCATGATTTTGAGTCATGTGCGTCTGCCAGTTCCGCCATATCGGCATGTTATCGAACAAGAAATATTTTACCATATTATAAAATATAATTCAAGTTAAAATTTTCGATATTTTTTTATCAAAATTTTAAAATAAAGGTTGTTACATAATAAATCATTTGCTAGAATAGGAATAGGGCGTTGATATCCCAGTGGGATGTTTTTTAGCCCAGTACTATATTAAAAAGGAATCTTAAATTTTTATTATAGTAAGCATCTATCAATTAGGGAGAGGAGCAAATTTATATGATGTATTCAAAAGAAGTTGAAGAAATGTGTGTAGTTGCTAAAGGTCCTAATCACGGATCAGCACCAATTCCTGTAGAAGGAAAATGGGTTCAATCAAAAGAAGTAACTGACATATCAGGATTAACTCATGGTATAGGTTGGTGTGCACCACAACAAGGAGCTTGTAAATTAACTCTAAATGTTAAGGATGGTATAATCCAAGAAGCTTTAGTAGAAACAATAGGATGTTCAGGAATGACTCATTCAGCTGCAATGGCTTCAGAAATATTACCAGGAAAGACTATATTAGAAGCATTAAACACAGATTTAGTTTGTGACGCTATAAACACAGCTATGAGAGAATTATTCTTACAAATAGTTTATGGAAGAAGCCAAACTGCGTTCTCAGAAGGTGGACTACCAGTAGGAGCAGGACTTGAAGATTTAGGAAAAGGTCTAAGATCACAAGTTGGTACTATGTATGGAACTCTTGCTAAAGGACCTAGATACTTAGAAATGGCTGAAGGATACGTTACTGACGTAGCTTTAGACGAAGATAAAGAAATTATCGGATATAAATTCGTTAATTTAGGAAAAATGATGGAAAACATAAGCAAGGGTATGGATGCTAATAAAGCATTAGAAGAAGCTAAGGGACAATACGGAAGAGTTGCTGATGCTGCTGAATTAATGGACCCAAGACATAAATAATTATTTGTAAAGGAGGATTTTTATTATGGCATTATTTGAAAGTTATGAAAGAAGAATTAATCAAATCACTCCAGTACTAGAAAAGTACGGAATGAAAACTCTAGAAGATGCGAAAGCAGTTTGTGAATCAATAGGAATTGATCCATGTACAATAGCTAAAGAAACTCAACCAATCGCATTCGAAAATGCTGGATGGGCTTACACTTTAGGAGCTGCTATAGCTATAAAGAAAGGTTGCAAAAAAGCTGCTGAAGCTGCTGAAGCAATCGGAGAAGGATTACAAGCATTCTGTATCCCAGGATCAGTTGCTGATGATAGAAAAGTTGGTTTAGGACACGGAAACTTAGGAGCTATGCTTTTAAGAGAAGAAACTAAATGTTTCGCATTCTTAGCAGGACACGAATCTTTCGCTGCTGCTGAAGGTGCTATCAAAATAGCTGAAAAAGCTAACAAAGTAAGAAAAGAACCATTAAGAGTTATATTAAACGGTCTTGGAAAAGATGCAGCTTATATAATTTCAAGAATCAATGGATTTACTTACGTTCAAACTCAATTTGACTACTACACTGGAGAAGTTAAAGTAGTTAAAGAAAAAGCTTACTCAAACGGAGAAAGAGCTAAAGTAAGATGTTACGGTGCTGACGATGTTAGAGAAGGTGTTGCTATAATGCACAAGGAAGGTGTTGACGTATCAATAACTGGTAACTCAACTAACCCAACTAGATTCCAACATCCAGTTGCAGGAACATACAAGAAAGAATGTATCGAACAAGGTAAGAAATACTTCTCAGTAGCATCAGGTGGTGGTACAGGAAGAACTCTTCACCCAGATAACATGGCTGCAGGTCCAGCTTCTTACGGTATGACTGATACTATGGGAAGAATGCACTCAGATGCACAATTCGCAGGATCATCATCAGTTCCAGCTCACGTTGAAATGATGGGTCTTATCGGAATGGGTAACAACCCAATGGTAGGATGTACTGTTGCAGTAGCTGTTGCTGTTGAAGAAGGTATGAACAAATAGTAATACCAACGCTTTACAAGGTTTATATAAGTTTTAGATTTATATAAAATAAGTGTGAAAAACTATTAAAAAATGCATTTTGTCAACGGATTGTCAACGGATTTTTATATGCGTTGACAACTCACGTTGACAGATGATAAAAGAGTGACTTTTTAGTTGCTCTTTTTTTAATTAATATTTTTATTTAATATTTCTAAAGTCTTTTTTCTCATTTCATCTGTAACATGAGTGTATACATCTAACGTTATATCTAATTTTTTATGCCCCAATCTTTCTTGAACTGCTTTTATATTTGCACCTGCACTTAAAAGCATAGTAGTATGAGTATGTCTTAAGCTATGATAGTCTAGTTTTTCATATCCTAATTTATAATGAATTATACGAAAACAATGTTGCATAACTCTTGGTTGAATATAAGTTCCATTTTCCCTTATGTTTACTAAATGTATTTCACTACCTTCAATTTCATTTATTTGTTTTTTATCATTGACTCTTAATTTTGTATAATGTTCACCATAATAGATTTTGTCTTTTAACTGTTGAGTTTTATATTTCTTTAAAATATTAAGGATAAAATCATCAATATCAATAACTCTATCACTTTTATATTTGGTATCAGTAAAGTACCAATGTTTATCATTATATTGAACTTGTTTATTTATATTTAAAGTTTTATCTTCAAAGTTAATATCTTCCCATGTAATTGCAAAAGTTTCACCAAGCCTTAATCCACATCTATATGCAAGAAGTAAAGGCAAATAGCAGGAGTGTCCAAAGGGGAATCTTTCAAGTATTTTTCCCATTTGTTCTTTAGTAACTATATGTTTTTCTTTTTTGCGAGTTGGAGTATTTGGAATAGCTCTAGGAAGTGGTAATCTTACAGCAGCCATAAGACCAGTTAGCGTAGCGTTCTACATAAGCACTCCAACGGGTACCTAAACATAGGACTAGATTAATCCTTGTTAGTTTCTTAGTAGATATGAGGTTGGAGCTTGCCGTAAAACTCATAGATGCTTAGAAATAACAGGTAATATCCTGTACTATTTTGGGTGTTGGCATAAGTGCCAGGAGTATTAATATCAGGATTATTAATAGATGGTATAGGGAGAGTAGTAGAATAAAATATTAATGTGAAGTAATAAGATTTGATTATTTAATGTAAATAGGGATTATTAAAATATTGAGTAAGAGTATGTGAAGGTATTAAGTATTAAAAAAGTGATTATTTAAGAATGTATGTATGTGATTAAGTAAAAGGTGTAATGTTAATTATTAATGAAAATATATAAGAACTATTCACTTATTATGTGAGTGTATAAAAATCAAAAAAATAGTAATTTGATTACTAGAAATGATTGACAAGCACAATAATATTATATATTATATAAACATAATATTAAAAAGAACTAATTTAAAAATTAAAAAATAGTAATTGAGTTACTATAAAAAGTAAGGGAGTATATATGAAAAAAATCTTAGACTTTAACAGTAATTTTTTTAACATATTGAGAAGTGAATACACAGTAGAACAATATCATATTAATGTAGCAAAAAATTATGCATTAGGATATTGTAGTGAAATTGAGCTTATTAATATTGATTCAATTTTAAGAAGTTCGGATATAAAAAAAGAGGTTGAAAATGCTTTTCGTTTAATAGAGGAACAGGTTCCAACATTGCAAGGGGTATTTAAGTATTTAATGGTTGATAATAAAATAACTGATAAAACTTATTATCAATTATTATCATTAATCAAAAATTCTAATTTTACTAAAGATGAGTGGAAGTATGCTTTAGAAGAAGCGCTTTATAGAATATATGAAAATACAGGAAAGACGAAGGGTCAATCGGTAACTCCAAAGTGTTTAAATAAATTAGGAATTAATTTATTAGATCCTAAAAAGGGAAGTTTCTATGATGGAGTTTGTGGAATAGGTGGAACTTTAATAGAAGCTAATGAATATGGAGAAAATTTAGAACTTTATGCTCAAGAAATTGATGAAATAGCTTGGGCAATATTAAAAATAAGATTATTTATAAATGGTATAAATAATGCAGAAGTACAGTTAGGGAATACACTTGAAAAACCAGCATTTGCAGAAAATAATAGTCAGATAAAACAATTTGATTCTATAATGATGAATTTTCCATTCGGTTTACCATGGAGATCGGAAGAACGCTGTATAGAAAATGATAAATTTAATAGATTTATTTTTGGAAAGCCAACTAAATTAAGTTCGGAATGGTTATTTATATCTCATACTATTAAATCCTTAAAAGAAAAAGGTAAAGCTGCAGTAATTACAACAAGTGGAACATTATTTAGGTCAGGAGCAGATGTAGTAGTAAGAGAGAATATTTTAAGTTCAGAGTGTATAGAAGCTGTAATTTCATTACCAGGTGGATTATTTTTAAATACAGGTATACCAGTGAATATGATTGTTTTAAATATGGATAAAGATGAGGACTTTAAAGAAAAAATATTATTTATAAATGCTGAGAATATGTATGAAAACTTAAATAAAGGTCAAAAAACATTATCTGAAGACCATATTAACAAGATAGTAGATGTTTATAAAAACAAACGAGAAATTGATGAATTTAGCATTATTGTTGATAGAAAAGACTTAGAAAATAGTAATTTATTGCCGAGTAGATATGTTTTTAAGACAGAAATAAATACAGAAGATTTTGGAAAAGTTAAGTTTAACTCTAATAAGCTTAAAGAGTTAAAAGAATGCAAAAAATTAGGAGATATAAGTGAATTTTATAGAGGAATAAATATAGTTGGAGAAAATACTCCAGATGAAAATGGTGAATATAAGATTATAAATTTAGCTGATGTACAAGATGGAAAAGTAGATATAGATTCATTGACAAGATATACAATTAAAAATAACGCTAGAGTTGAAGCTTATATGGTTCAAGAAGGTGATGTTATTATCTCAAGTAGGGGGATGACAACAAAAATTTGTGTGATACCAAAATGTGAAGATAATATTTTATTATCTCAAAACTTTATTGGTATAAAGCTTAGAAACAATAATTCACCAGAGTATGTTAAGGAGTTCTTAGAAAGTCCTTTAGGGCAATTTCTTATATCAAATAAGCAGGTAGGAACAAGTATTATAAGTTTAAATACTAAGGATTTAAAACAGATTCCAATCCTACTATTACCTTTAAAAGAACAATTAAATGTAATTCAACATTATAAAGATCATGAAATTGCTATAAGAAATGAAATAGATAGACTTGAAAATGAGCTTAAAGAAACAAAGTTAAAATTATATGATGAAATGGGAATAAGAAGTATTTTCCATATAGGATAAATTAATTTTAGAAATTTAATGAACAATTAGATTGATTTTAAAAATCAAAAATCAACCTATAGATAAAATAAAATGTGATTAACGGAGGAATTTAATTTGGATAATCAAACTTATAATCAAATAGTTAGTTTTATATGGGGTATAGCAGATGATTGCTTGCGTGATGTATATGTAAGAGGAAAATATAGAGATGTAATACTGCCTATGACGGTAATTAGAAGACTTGATGCTGTACTTGAACCAACAAAAGAAGCTGTTTTAGAAATGAAAAAGAATTTAGATGTTGCTGGAATAGTAAACCAAACTGCTGCTTTATGTGATGCTTCTGGTCAGGCTTTTTGTAATTCATCACCATTTATGCTTAAGGATTTAAAGTCAAGAGCTAAAAAGCAACAGTTAAAGTTAGATTTTATTGCATATTTAGATGGATTTTCACCTAATGTACAAGAAATACTTGAAAAATTTAAGTTTAGAAATCAAATAGATACAATGATTGAAGCTGACATTTTAGGAGCAGTTATTGAAAAGTTTGTAAGCCCAACTATTAATTTAAGTGTTGAGCCAGTACTTGATGATAATGGAGAAATAAAGATTCCAGCTTTAGATAATCATACAATGGGTACAATTTTTGAAGAATTAATTCGTAAATTTAATGAAGAAAACAACGAAGAAGCTGGAGAACATTTTACTCCACGTGATGTTGTTGAGCTTATGGCAGATATTACTTTCTTACCTGTAGTTGATAAGATTAAAGATGGTTCTTATTTAGTTTATGATGGTGCTTGTGGTACAGGAGGAATGCTTACTATAGCAGAAGAAAGACTGCAAGAACTTGCTAAAGATAATAAAAAAGAGATTTCTATAAATTTATATGGTCAAGAAATAAATCCAGAAACTTACGCTATAACTAAAGCAGATATGCTTTTAAAAGGAGATGGTCTGCAAGCTGAAAATGTAGCTTATGGTTCTACACTTTCAAATGATGGTTTCCCTACAACTAATTTTGACTTTATGCTTTCAAATCCGCCTTATGGTAAGAGTTGGAAAACTGATTTAGATAGATTAGGTGGTAAGACAGATATATGCGATACACGTTTTATTGTATCTCATAATGAAGAACCAGATTTTAAAATGATACCACGTTCAAGTGATGGTCAAATGTTATTTTTAGCAAATAAAATAAGCAAAATGAAACATAATACAGAGCTTGGTAGCCGTATTGTAGAAGTCCATAATGGTTCATCATTATTTACTGGAGATGCAGGTCAAGGAGAAAGTAACTTAAGAAGATATATAGTTGAAAATGACTGGCTTGAAACTATTATAGCATTACCTGAAAATATGTTTTATAACACAGGTATTGCAACTTTTATTTGGGTTGTTACAAATAGAAAAGCTGATAATCGAAAAGGAAAAGTTCAACTTATTGATGCAACAGCTTTAAAAAGTCCACTTAGAAAGAATTTAGGAAATAAGAATTGTGAATTAACACCTGAAATTAGAAAAGAAATTTCAGATATGCTTCTTAACTTTGAAGAAAATGAACAGTCAAAAATATTTGATAATAAAGAGTTTGGATATCATAAGATAACAGTAGAAAGACCACTACGTTTAAGTGTAGATTTATCAAAAGAGAATATTGAAAGCTTTGGAAAGGTTTGTGCAGAGCAAAAGGATATGGAAGTTATGAGTGCTGTTTCAGAAGTAGCAGAGAAATTAAATTATTCTAAGTTAAATGATTATAATTTATTTATAAAGGAATTAGCTAAAGTAGCTAATAGCTTAAGTATAAAACTTCCTACTAAAAGACTAAATTTAATTAAAAACAATCTTGCAACAGTTGATGAAAATGCAGAAAAAGTAATAAAGAAGATGCACAAGAATGGAAAAGTAGAAGCAAATTCTTTATACGGTTTATTTAATGCAACAGTTGATGGTAAGGAATTTATCGTAGAATATGAAGTAGATTCTAACTTAAGAGATACAGAACAAATACCATTATTACATGAGGGCGGAATAGAACAGTTCTTTAAAGATGAAGTCTTATCTTTTGCACCTGATGCATGGATAGATGAAAGCAAAACACAAATAGGATATGAAATAAGCTTTACGAAATATTTCTATAAACCAGTAAAACTTAGAACACTTCAAGAGATAACATCAGATATTAAAGCATTAGAAGCAGAAACAGATGGTCTTCTAAATGAAATAATAGGGGGTTAAGGGAAATGAATAATGAACTTAGACCTTATAGAGAGTATAAGAAAGTTGATTTATTATGGATTGACAAAATACCTAAGCAGTGGAAAGTAGTTGGAAATAGAACACTCTGGGCTGAACGAAAAACTCAAAATTGTATAGATGAAGAATTATTTTCAGTAACAATTAAGAAAGGTATAATTAAACAATCTGATTTACTTAAAAATACATCAAAAAAAGATTCATCTAATTTAGATAAATCAAAGTATAAACTAGTTTTACCAAGAGATATAGCCTATAACAAAATGAGAATGTGGCAAGGTGCAGTGGGTTCCTCAAAATATAAAGGAATTGTAAGTCCAGCATATATTGTTTTAAAACCAATTAGTGAGTTGAATCCTAATTATTATCATTACTTAATGAGAACACCAGATTATATTGAAGAATCTCATAGGTATTCATATGGTATGTGTGATGATCAGTTAAATTTGCGTTATGAAGATTTTAAGCAAATGAAAATAATTAAACCACCATTAGATGAGCAAGACCAAATAGTAAAATATTTAGATTTTCAGCTTGCTAAGATAAATAAGTTTATACAATCAAAGAAAAAGCTTATTGAAGCATTAAAAGAGCAAATTGAATGCTATGTATTTGGGAATGAAGATAAAACTCTTGTAGATGAAATAAAATCATGGGATACTGCTTTTCCAAAAGAGTGGTTATTTATTAAATCAAGTAGACTAACTAAGGAAATAAGTATAAAAAATAATGTTGGAAGTGAACTTTTAGCTGTAACTCAAGATAGAGGGGTAGTATATAAAAGGGACTGTGAACAAAATTATGTATCTCCAGCTGGTGATTTAAGTGCATTAAAATTAGTTAGAAATGGAGATTTTGTAATTAGTTTAAGATCATTTCAAGGTGGAATAGAGTTTTCAGAAATAGAGGGAATCGTATCTCCAGCATATAATGTATTTTGCTTAAGAAAAGAATATTCTTCATATGAGTATAAAATGTATTATAAATATCTATTTAAGACAAAAATATTTATTTCTGTACTAAATACACTTGTTTCAGGAATTAGAGATGGTAAAAACATTAATTATTCAGACTTTGCTAAAATTTTACTTCCAATACCACCTAAAAAAACAGTAATAAAAATACGCAAACTTATAGAAAAATATGAAAGAATTAAAAATCAATTTGAAAATGAACGTATACTTTTAGAGGAATTTAAAAACTCTTTAATTTCAGATGTAGTAACAGGAAAAGTAGATGTTAGGCACATTAAAATTGACAATATAATAGAAGAAGATATAGAAATTGATGAAATAGAAGATGAAGAAATAGATACTGAGGAAGTTTTAGATAGTGAAGAGTAATAGTTGTGTCAGTTAACTTCATACATACTAAAGATGATAATTAGATTTATAAGTATTAGATACTAAAAAATAAGCTTTAAAGCAAGTAAGAAGGTGATGAAGATAAATTTTCTTTATTGGAATACTAATAACAATAATATTTCATCATATATTATTGAAGCATGCTTAGAAAATAAAATAGATGTGTTGATATTATCAGAAAATAAAAATATAGATATAGATTATTTAAGACGTAAGTTAAAAGAAAATAACTTATTCTTTAAAGTTGAAAAAATAGTTCCACATTCAAGAATACTGCTTTTACACAATACAAAAGGACAAATAAATGTAATAAAAGAAAGCAAATATTATTCTACATTTAACTTAAAAGATAAAGATGAACGATTTTTAATTTTTGCTCTACATCTTCCAAGTAAATATGCTCAGGAACGTAGCGATTTAAATATGTATACATCTCAGATATTAAGAGAATTTGAACAACTTGAAGAAGAGCGTAAAACTGAAAAAAGTATAGTTGTTGGTGATTTTAATATGAACCCTTTTGATGATGGAATGGTTTCTGCATTAGGCTTTAATGCTGTTATGTGTCCAACAATTGCTAAAAAACAATCAAGAAAAGTTCTTAATGAAGAACGAAAGTTTTATTATAATCCTATGTGGCACATTATGGGTAATTATTTTAATTCATGCAAAGGTACATTTTATTATCCAACAGCAACTAAAAGCTATTACTGGTATACTTATGACCAAGTTATAATAAGACCAGAACTAATAGATAAGTTTGATATTAACGAATTGGAAGTATTAAGTATTATTAATGAAAAAAGCTTATTAACTAGAAATAATTTACCAAATAAAAAGAAGATATCAGATCATTTACCAATAAAATTTAAACTTGAACTGGAGGTAACTAAAAACAATGAATAATTTATGGAATTTAAAGGATATCGATAGGAAAGCATCAAACTCTCCAAATTTAATATTAGAGGAACAAGCAAAGTATTTTGAAAAAAATGTAAAAGATGTCTTGTATGCAAGAATTGCTAATGTGAAATTAAAAGAGTTTATGTCATCAGACTATAAACTTGCTACAAATTTTAGTATAGTATCACCAACTTTAGACAATTATACTTATGTTTTATTTACAGTATATTCAAATCCAGAATCTAATTATCCAGTAGGTATTTCATTAAATGATAACAAAGATTATATAGATATTGACCATACTTGCAATAATGAAAAAGAATTTATTGATACATTATCAAAAATTTTAGGATCAGAAGAAGTAACTGAAATTATTACGGTACTTTACTCAAAAAGTAAAAATTTCTAGTACATTTAGATGAACTCATGGTTCATTTAAATATAGTAGAGTTTTAAACAAAAGATAAAATCATTAAAAATGAGGAGGATATAAGTATAGAGGAGAGTGGAGAAGGATGCCAACTAATACTAAAGAAGTAGGATTAGAAAGTCTTATAGTAGATTATCTTGTTAATAATAATGGTTATAAGCAAGGTCAAAATAGTGATTATAACAAAGAGTATGCGATTGATGAAACTAGATTGTTTAGATTTTTACAGGATACACAACCAGAAAAGCTTGAAACACTTGGGGTTTTCAATAGTGATATAAACAGAGTTAAATTTTTGAATAGATTACAAGGTGAGATTGCAAAGAATGGAATTATTTATGTACTTAGAAATGGTGTAAAAGTATATCCAGTAACGTTAGATTTGTATTATGGTATGCCATCTGAGCAAAATCCAGCAGCAAAGGCACTTTATGATAAAAATATTTTTAGTGTAACAAGGCAGTTAATGTATTCACGAGATAATACAAAGCTTGCTCTTGACTTTGCAGTATTTATAAATGGCCTTCCTATAATTACATGTGAGCTTAAAAATAGGCTAACAAAGCAAAATGTTGAGGATGCTGTTTATCAATATAAAACAGATAGAGATCCAAGAGAATTATTATTTAATTTTGGTAGATGTATGGTCCATTTTGCAGTTGATGATAATGAAATTAGAATGTGTACTAAACTGAATGGTAAGGAGTCTTGGTTCTTACCATTCAATAAGGGATATAAAGATGGAGCAGGAAACCCTCCAAACCCTGATGGAATAAAGACAGATTATTTTTGGAAACAAATTTTAACCAAACATGAATTATCAAATATTATAGAAAACTATGCTCAAATAGTTACTGAAGTAGATGAAGAAACTAAGAAGAAAAGTAGAAAACAAATATTTCCAAGATTTCATCAATTATGTGCAGTTAAGTCAATTCTAAAGCATGTAAAAGATAATGGAGTAGGGCAAAAATATTTAATTCAACATAGTGCAGGTAGTGGTAAGTCAAACTCTATAGCTTGGCTTGCACATCAGCTTGTATCTATTGAAGAGGATGGTAAAAGCTTATTTAATTCTATAATTGTTGTAACTGATAGAGTTAATTTAGATAAGCAAATTAAAAATACAATAAAAAGCTTTATGCAAGTTGCAAATACTGTAGGTCATGCAGATAGTTCTGGAGATTTAAAAACACTTTTAGAACATGGCAAAAAGATAATTATTACTACTGTACACAAGTTTGGATATATTTTTAATGAAATTGAAAATGAACAAAGAAAAAATAATTTTGCAATTATAATTGATGAAGCTCATTCAAGCCAAAGTGGAGATATGTCAGCTAAAATGAATATGGCTTTATCTGAAAATTATAATAAAGATGATGAAGAGAGCACTGAAGATAAGATCCTTAAAATATTAGAAGGAAGAAAAATGCTTACTAATGCAAGTTATTTTGCTTTTACAGCTACTCCTAAGAATAAAACATTAGAGATGTTTGGAGTTCCATATCCTTCAGAAGGAAAAGTAAAACATAGACCATTCCATGTATATACTATGAAGCAAGCTATTGAAGAAGGATTTATTGTTGATGTACTTAGAAATTATACACCAATAAATAGTTATTATAAGATTGCAAAAGTAGTGGAGGATGATCCTTTATTTGATAAGAAAAAATCACAGAAAAAATTAAGAAAATATGTAGAATCTAATGAAACCGCTATTGAAATAAAATCTGAAATTATGATTGACCATTTTCATGATCAAGTAATAGCAAAAGGAAAAGTAGGTGGGAAGGCTCGTGCTATGGTAGTTACAAGCAGTATAGAAAGAGCTATTGAGTACTATTATTCCATAACAGAATATCTAAAAAAGAGAAAAAGCCCATATAAAGCTATTGTTGCTTTTTCAGGTGAATATGAATTTGGTGGTAAAAAATTAACTGAAAGTATTATCAATGAATTTCCAAGTAGTGAAATTGAGAAGAAGTTAAAGAAAGATCCATATAGAATTTTAGTTGTTGCTAATAAATTTCAAACTGGTTATGATGAACCATTACTTCACACTATGTATGTAGATAAAGTATTAACTGACATTAAGGCTGTACAAACTTTATCAAGATTAAATAGATCTCATCCACAAAAACATGATACATTTATTTTAGATTTTGCTAATGATGTAGATACAATTAAAGAAGCTTTTTCTAAGTATTATCAAACAACAATTTTATCAGAAGAAACAGATCCAGATAAACTTAATGACTTAGAAAGTGATATTATTAATCATCATGTATTTACAGATTATCATGTAGAATCATTGGTAGAACTTTATTTAAATGGGGCAGAAAGAGATAAGCTTGATCCTATTCTTGATATATGTGCTCAAAACTATAAAGAAGATTTAGACGAAGATGCACAAATTGATTTTAAGAGTAAGGCTAAAGCATTTGTGAGAACCTATGGATTTTTAGCTTCAATTTTACCTTATGGAAATGTTGAATGGGAAAAGCTATCTATATTTTTAAATATGCTTTTACCTAAATTGCCTGCACCAAAAGAAGAAGATTTATCAAAAGGAATCTTAGAATCAATAGATTTAGATAGCTATAGGGCAGAAGTTCAATCAACAATGTCCATTATATTAGAGGAAAATGCAGAATATGAAATTGCGCCAGTTCCAACTTCAGCTGTAGGAGGAAAAGGTGAAGCAGAGCTTGATTTATTAAGCAATATATTAGCAAATTTCCATGATTTATTTGGAAATATCCCTTGGAATGATGAAGATCAAGTTAAAAAACATATTGCAAATATACCTGAGATTGTAGCAAAAGATAAAGGATATCAAAATGCAATGAAAAATTCTGATAAACAAAATGCTAAGATTGAGAGTGATAAAGCTTTAAATAAAACTATAATAAATTTAATGGCAGATAATATGGAAGTTTTTAAACAATTTAATGATAATGACTCTTTCAAAAAGTGGTTATCAGACATGGTGTTTAATCTTACTTATAATAAAAATGGAAATGTTTATTCAGGACAACCTAAAATATAAGATTTGTTATGCATATGAAATAAAATAATAAGTCAAAGATGCATTGTATATTTTGCATCAGACAAAGAAGTAAGTTCAGTAAATAGTGTTCTATTTGCTGAATTTGCTTATATATTAGGACATAAAATAAATATATAATTAGTAATTATATAACTAAGAAAAGGGTAGAATTATGGAGAATAATTTAATAGATCAAGAACTTTATGATTTTTTAAACAAGAAGTTTCCTAAATGTGCAAATGATTTAAAAGAGGGTATAGAGTTACTAGAAAATATAATTCAAAGTACTATTGATACTATTGAAGAGAAATCAGGAGAAACAATTAAAAAAGAAAGAGATTTTAGTAAAGCAGATGAATATAGAAAAAAAGAAAGTATTCTTAACACAATAGCATTGAAGCTTCAAGAGGTAATGGACAACCTAAGTATAGAAACAGAACCAGAAGAAAATTTAACAATAGAAGAGAAAGAAGAAAAAGAAATACCTAATTATAATAAGTACCTTGTAGATTCCAATGTTCAACATACTTTATATGAAGATTTTACACATAAAAGACCAGTTGCTTTTGAATTAAATGGAGAAAAACATGATGTTAGAGATTGGAAGGACATGCTTTTACAAACATGTAATATCATAGCAAATATAAATAAAGATTTAATAATGAGTTTTCCTAAAAATGAAAGAATGAATGGTAAGAAAGTAACATATTTTGCGTATAAGGAAGAAGACATAGTAAGAGCACCAAGAAAAATTGAAAATTTAGATTTATATGTTTCAACTAATCATAGTGCCAATAGTATAAGAAATATTGTAATTAATATATTAAGGGAATATAAGATTTCTGTAAGTGCTTTCAAAATATATTTAAGAGCTGATTATAGTGAGCTACATTAAAGAACTATAATCTAAAATTCTAAGAAAATATTATAATTTTTAATAAAGGAAAGTGATTAGGCTATGGCAGATACTTCACAAGTAAAGAAAGATATTAGGGATATTGTTAAAAGATTAGGACAAGAATTTAATAAAGAATTTTATGAAGGTAGTATAATTGAAAATAAAGAATGTAGAAAATTTCATGGACTTTCTAGTGATAATGAAATATGCATATTTGTTTGTACTAATAAGCTACAAGAGGGAAAAATAAAAGCAGGTCAAAGAGCGGCAATTTTCGAAAAATGTTATTTGTTAACTCTATCAAAAACTAAAAGGAAAATTTTGGTTTTTACAGATGGGTTATTTTATCAAAAATTTAAAGATGAATACTTAGATTATTTGAATAATATTGAAATATTATTATATAAATAAAAGTCAATTGCTTAATAATTTAAATATTATTATTAATACAGATATAAAAATATTCACAAAATAAAAGAATACCCTAAGGTAAGAAATTTTACCTTAGGGTATTTAATTAATACTTTGAATAGAATTATTAAGTGTACCAATATAGCTACCAATTTTCCTTAAAGAACTAGTCTTTCTATTAACAGCAGTAGAGTAGCACATATCTTTTAAATCAGAGTAAAGTTTAATTGTATTATTTTTAAAGAAAACAAAATCTATAAGTTCTTTTTCCTCTTCACTTAAATTATTAATAGCTAATTTTAAAGTTTCAAAATTGCATTTATCACAGAGTATCTCTTCTAAGTTAGGATTATCAGATGGTAATATATGTTCTAAATTATCACATAAGGTAAGGGCTTCATATCCTTCAGCAGAGCTTCTATTTTTAGATCTTTTTATAAGATCATTTAGATTATTTTTAATTCCATTAGTAGCATAAGCAACAAATCTATGTTTTTGTAAGTTATATGAGTTTAAGCATTTTAGTAGATTTTTAAAACATTCATGTTGTATATCAGATAGATCATATCCATCTATAAAAGTTCTTTTTGAAAGATTTAATATAAAAGGTCTAAACTCTTCAATAAGTTTTTCTTTAGATAATTTATCTCAATCTTTAGATTTTCTAACTAAATTCTCAATATAATTATAATCCATATAACCCTCCTTGAAATTACTTGAAATACATTTAAATATCTATATATAGTGTTTAGGATAAAAAATATTTCTATATATAGTATATATGTATTTAAAACCATATATCTTAGTTGGAGGCGTATAAAAATGGAAAAATTAAATACTTTAGCTATTGATATTGGTCATAATGTTAATTTTGATACTGGAGCTGTTGGAGTTAGAACAGAAAATGAACTTAATATGGAGGTTGGAAAGGCATTAATTGATAAATTTAAGAATACTTCTATTAATGTTATTAACTGTACTCCATATAATGCAGTAAGTTTACATGATTCATTAAACCAAAGGGTAGTTGCAGCAAATAAAGGAAAGGCAGATTTCTTTTTATCAATTCATCATAATTCATGTCCAGGAGGAAGAGGGGTAGAAGGGTTATGCCTTACTGGAGGAATAGCTGAAAAGGTAGGCATATCAATATTAAAAGAGGTTGAAAGGTTAGGATTATATAATAGAGGGGTTAAAAATAGAAGAGATTTATTTGTGATTAATCAAACTATAATGCCAGCATTACTAATAGAATGTGCTTTTTGTGATAGTGCAAGTGATATGAATGGTTATAAGCCAGAAAGAGTTGCAGGAGCTATTTTTAATGGTATATGCAATATATTTGATAGTGAGAAAGATTTATCAGGTTCATTTAATGAAAATCAAGTTTATTATAATGTAGTTAAAGGAGATACATTATATAAAATTGCTCAAAAGTTTAATACTACAGTTGAAAGTTTAGTAGAACTTAATGAAATTAAAGACAAAAATTTGATTTATGTTGGACAGGATCTTAGAATAAAATAAAATTTATTTTAATAAAAATAGAATTTTTTATTACATTTACTTAATCAATTTGAGTAGGTGTTTTTTTATATGGTAATATATTTGAATAGTTATACTTTTAATGTTATTATATGTGTAATAAATAGTAGCTGGAGGCTTAATATGAACGGTATAGAACATGATAAAAATTTATTAGTAATAGAAGCAATTGAAGGTTTTGCATATAATCATAACCTAAGTAGTAGTGAAGCGTTAGATATATTTAATAAATATGATATTATTAAGTTAATACGTTCTCAATATGATGTTTTGCATACTCAAAGTTTAGAGGAAAGTATAAACTTTGTTGAAGATGTAGTTAGGAGAAAAGGATATGCTAACTAATAATGAATTAGTATTATTTCATGGAACTAATACAGTATTTGATAAAATAGATTTAAAAAGGTCTAAAGATAAAAGGGATTTTGGAAAGGGTTTCTATACTACTACATTAGAAGCACAATCTAAAAGTTGGGCACAAAATATGTTTATTAGATATGGTGGAAGTGGCATTTATGTAATGAAATTTAAGCTTAAAGACATATCTGATTTAAAGGTAAAAGAGTTCAAAGGCTTAGATGAAGAATGGCTTAACATGATAAAAAATAATAGACTTAATGGAGGAATTCAACATGATTATGATGTTGTTATTGGACCAGTAGCCGATGACAATACAATGAGAACAGTAGCATTATATGTTGAAGGAATTTATAATGAAAGTATGGCTATAGAACAATTGAAATTTTCAAAGTTAAATAATCAAGTATCACTTCATACAGTAAGAGCATTGAGTAAATTAGAATTTTTGGGGAGAGATGAATATGACAAACAAATATTCATATAAAGGACAAGATATAACTTTAGATATTATAATGAAGGTTGAAAAAATTATTAGCATTATATGTGAAAAAACAGGGGAAACATTTGAAGAAGTTCTTAAAAAATTTTATAAATCTAACACATATAAGGCATTGCAAAATACAGAATCTGTTTTATGGGCTGAAAGTTCTCAATATATTGTTGATGAATTATTTAGAGAATGGGAAAGTAAGTAAATATGAAATGTCCAGTGTGCGGAAATGAAGTTGAGATATTTGATATTTGTGATAATTGTAACTGGCAAAATAATGGACCTAAGGAAAGTGAAAATGATTTAAAAGGGCCTAATAGTATGACATTAAAACAAGCAAGAGAAATTTATAAAAAATCAAAAAATATATGAATTGTAGCCTAAAGTAGAAACATAAAATTTCTATTTTAGGCTTTTTATATTATCCAATTTTCTATTAGATGCAGATTATTTAAGATTTTTCGTAAGGGTCAAAAATTCGACGCATAGCAATTATAATTCCATAATGATAAAATAAACCCAATAGAAGTGGAAAATGCTTCTGTTGGGTTTGAAAATTTAATATTATATTTAGTAGTAGTTATTTACCAACCTTAATGCGCAACACGTCGGGAAGAGCCTTTGACCAAGGCATATAATTATTTAAAGTTTCTTTTTCTTTAGACTCTGTATTAGCTAACATATCAAATAAATATACTAAATATTTTTCTACTATTAAACCGTTGGCTTTAGCGGTTTCAATTATGCTATAAATTAAAGCACTTGATTTTGCACCTTTTGCTGTATTTGAGAAAAGCCAGTTTTTTCTACCAATAACAAATGGTTTTATTGCTCTTTCAGCTCCATTATTATCTATTTCTAAAGATCCGTCTTCTAAAAGTGTTTTCATATCAGATAGAAGCTTTCTAGTATAGTCAAGAGCTTTACCTAACGGACTTTTTGGAAGAGCATTTTTTATTTCTCTCTCCACATATTCTTGAAATTCATTAAGAATTGGCGCTGACTTTTTAAGCCTTATTTTATATCGTTTTTTATAGTAATCTTCGTCCTTGCTATAAGTTTCCCTTAAGTCTTTTTCTATTTTATAAAGTTTTTCACAATAATTAAACCCTATTATAGCACGTGATTTTTTTAGGGCTTCTTCATCTAAGTTTACTATTATTTCATGATATTTTCTTCGGATATGAGCTAGGCAATATAATCGTTTCACATTTTCGACTCTATTATATCCGGTATACCCATCTGTTTGAAGATATCCTGAAAATCCTTTCAAAAATTCTTTAGGACAAGAGCTAGATCTTGTATTCTGATAGTCATATAAAATAATTGGATCTTTTAAAGCTCCAGATTTATATAACCACATATATTTCTTGGACTTTGAATCCTTACCGCTATCATTAATAACCTGAACGGTAGTCTCATCAGCTTGTATATAATTTTTCTTTAAAAGTTGTTCTTTCATAATATCATATACAACTTGAAGTTCAGTAGCACTATTCATTATCCAATTAGATAATGTTTGTCTTGAAAGATTTGCACCTAGCATCTTAAAGTAGGTTTCTAATCTATATAAAGGCATTGCATGCTGATACTTCATATTTATGACATGAGCTACTAATTCATTTGATGCCATACTTTTATAAAATATAGTATTAGGTAATTTTGTTGAAATTATGTTTGCAACACCTGCTTCCGCTTCGCAAGATTTGCAAGCATAACTATATGTAATATGTTCTTCTATATAAAGTTTTGCTGGTATGTATTTTAATACTTCCTTTGATTTACGTCCAATAACAACTAAAGAATTATTACATTTGCTGCATATTGCTTCATTTTCTTCAAGCTTATGTTCAACAATGATTCTTTCTAAATTTGCTAAATTATCTTTCTTGCCAATGTGTTTAGATGACTTAGTTCTTGTATAAGCAATTTCCTCCATTGTTGGCTCAGCCATTTTAAAGTCACAGTTATTTTCAGCATCGTCAAAAAGAGACATTTGATTAGAATCTACCTGTTCACTAGATTTTCCAAATATCTTTCTATTTTTATTAAGAATTTGACCTTTCAAAAATGCTAATTCAGTTTTAAGATTTTGAATTTCTGAATCTTTTAACTCAATTTCTCTTTCCATTTTCGAAATCAATAACTGTGTTTTTTCATCAAGTTGATTGTTTAAATTTAAGCCATCCATTTTGTTACCTCTCAACAATTTTTATAGGTATATTATACCATAAAACCCTTGATTTTAGAAGAGCTTGCTCACTTTTAAATCAAGAGTTTCTATTTGTAATTTCAAATGTTTTAGTAACAATTTTTTTCTTTTATAGGCTTAAATTTTGATGTAGTTCTAACTTCATATCCTTTAAGTAGCCAACTTAATTCTTCTTTATTTACTTTCATTGCTTCTTCTTTAGTCATAGGCCATTTCAACCTATTATTTTCAAGTCTATGATAATATAGCCAAAAACCTTCATCAAAATGTAATATTTTTAATCTATTCATCGACCTGTTACAGAAGACAAATAGAGCTTTTTCAAAGGGATCTAACTTTAACTGTGTTTGAACGATCATAACTAAACCATCTATACTTTTTCGTAAATCTGTTATACCACAAGCTAAATATACAGTATCTACTTTATCTATATTAAGCATGTTTTACTAAATTCCCTAAGTATATTTGATAACAAAGCTATTTCATTAGCCGGTATAAATATTTTAGCTTTGCCAATTTCTATCTTAATCTCAGTAGCTGATTTAATATTATTAGTTACTGTTAATATATTTGTATTATTGTTTTCTAAAGCTATAGCTTGAAATGTCGTATTATTCTCTTTCTCAAATTTCTTTCTGTAATAGTAAAACTGACTTCTACTAATACTATTTTCTTTACAGAAACTATCTAACGTCCCTTCGTAAGAAGAAAACTTCTCTACAAGTTCTCTCCATTTCACATCTGTTCCTTTTTTAACCATAACAATTCCTCCTTGTTATATTTTAATGCAATTTTAACAAGAAGGTTTGGTATTATCTAGACAGTAATTTTTTTACGCTTACGATTTTTCTGATATGTACTATAAAATTTTATAAATGAATTTTCATAAAAAGTGTTTTGAATGTATGTATTTATTTAGATTTAACATATTTAAGATGTAAATATCATATTTAAAAATAGAATAATATATATAATTAGTTAGGAGGGAGACATGGCATATTTATTAGGAGTAATATGTTTTTCGTGTTTATTAGGTTATTTATGTACTAAAGAGGATGCACCAGAAAAGATTAATCCATTAACAAATAAAGAAAAAGCTTTAATAAAAAGTAGAATAAAAGATTTGTCAGGAAGAGAATTTGAAATATTTAGTAGTGAAGTATATAAATTATTAGGATATAAAGTTATTTTAACTAATGCAACAAATGATAGAGGACGGGATATAGTCATAAATAAGAATGGTGAGAAAATATTTGTAGAATGTAAAAATCATACTAAACATAACTCTATAGGAAGACCAGAGGCACAAAAACTATGTGGAGCAATGGTTGCTAATAATGTTTCTAAAGGAGTAATTTTATCAGTAAATGGTGTTAATAAAAATTGTAATGATTATTGTAAATCTATTAGAGGGAAAACAGTTAAAATAGATTCAATTGAATGTATAAATATTACAGAATTTTTAGAATTATGTTCAGAACTTGATAGTAAGAAAGTATTTAGAGTACTTGGTATAATAAATAATAAAACTGATAAATGTGAAGAAGCTTAGATTTGTATTAACATAGTTATTAGTAAATTTAATGATAGTATTGAGCGTGTAGTATGGTTAAATATAAGAATATGATTTATGTTAAATAGAATAAAACAGTTTTTTTAGAACACTTACTTGGTTTTGAAGTAGGTGTTTTTTATGAATTTAGAGTAGGTAACTTTAATAAAAGTTATTGTTTTCAATATAATACATAATATAGTAAAATAGACATGCAGTATATAGAAGAAACGAGGGACAATATGGATAAATTTGAAATTTTATATTATAAAAATAAAATGAGTTTAATCATATCTAAATTAAAAAATAATGATGGAACTTTTAATATTAAAGGAAAATCAATTCTGGGTATAATAGGAACTTTAGGTTTATTATTTTTTTATATGCTAGGATATTCATTTTTATATGGATTTTATTTTGGAAATAATTATGCTAATTCCATATTAGAAATAGGTTTAGATATAGTACCTATAAATGTTAAATTTGTTTCAATCATAGGTATAGTAGTGCTTTTTGTAAATTGTATATTAATATTACCGATAAAAGAGATTTATTATAATAAAAAATTAAAAAATAAAGGTTTGAGTTTAATTATAATATTATTCTTTTCTTTTATAGTTATTAATATAATAAAGTTATTAATGACAGGAAATTTGAATTTGGTGTTAAGTGATTTTTATCTTTTATTTGTGCCAATGTATTGTCCATTATTTTTTATAGCAATCATATATATAATACAATATATGAATAAGAAGAAATTAAACATAATAAAGATAGTTACAATTGGGGTTATAATATTTTTATTAGAAATTAGTTTATTAATTCTAATAAAAAAGGTATTAAGAAATAATGAGTTATTTACTATAGCAATCACAAGTTTCTTTTTATTGAATGTGCCATTAGTTGCAATTGCTATATCTTTTATAGAAAGCATATTTGATGATAAGCACAGAGAAGATATTATTATTAATGAGAGGAAAGAGTATAATAAATTAGAATTGAGTTTTTGCTTAATAATTTTAATAGGTATAATAGGGGCAGCTGGAGTTATTATGGTTAGTATACCTAACTATTTTGTTGGAATAGGGAATTTCTATGGTGGATGTTGTAATACATTACCAAAGGAAAAGATTATATATGTACAAAATAATAATGAAATTACTTTTGATGGAAAATTGGTAGGCTACAAAGATGGAAATTATTATTTTTCAAAATATCCAGAAAGGACTTTGAAAATTGTAAAGTCAACCCAAGTAACTGTGACAGCATATGAAAATAATGATAATAATGATAGATAATACTAAGGACAACTAATAGTAGGACATATATTTTAAAAAAAGAAGAAGTAACATATAAATATTCTAATTTAACATTAAAGTTATTACATATTTTCTTTATCAAGTTTGGAGGTATTATAACTTTATCGTGTCTATAATATGTAAGCCATACAGAAGTAAAAGTAAATTAGTTAAAAGGTATTATAATTTTATTGTATCCCCAAAATTATAAAGAAAATATATTTTATTACAGACATATAAAGACCCAAAAATTAAATCTTGGTCTTTATATTTAAAAAAGATTTTTAGCAATTTTAAGATTATAATAAAACTAAATGATAGTATTTTAGCTTTATTTTTTGTCAACTCTAAATAAATTTTTGAGTGTAATAATAAAAGAAATGTAGTGTTACAAAATTTTACATAACACCTAAAACCTAGTAAAATCAATGCATTACAATGTCACATAGTTATTTGCAAATGTTATTTCTATATTTTGTAACAGTAACAACTCAATGGTAGGATGTACTGTTGTAGTAGCTGTTGATGTTGAAGAAGGTATGAGCAAATAGTCTTTTGACTGTTCATTTTAAGCTAATTAATTAGCAATATAAATACTCACATTTTATAGATTTTAGGATCTATAAATGTAGGTATTTTTTTATTTATTAGTGTTGCACTTGATCTTGTAATTTATCATTTATTAAATAAAAATTAAGTTTATTTATTAGAAATTACGATGGCTATAAAAAAAATATAAGAAAATATATACAAAAGGGGAAATATTTATTAGTATTAAACGAAATTAAAAATGTGTGACTAAAAATTTAAAATATAATATTTTAAAAATGAAATTATAAAATAAACGTATATAAGGTGGTTTAACTATGTCTAATAAATTTTGTGATGATTATATAAAAAATGGAGTTATATTTAAAGATGGAGATGATGAAATATTAAATAGTTGGTATGAACAATATAAGGATATGGAAAAAGAATATGCATTACCAATAATGATGACTTATAAAGAATCGTGTAAATACTCTGATTATATGAGTCAATATGATGATTTTCCGGGAGGAAAAATGATTCCTATATGGGAGGGATATAATCTTTCTGCTTTTATTGGATATTATTATGATGGTCCATTACAAGGTATGATATTTTATGTAAATCATGAGGAAGTAGATATTTCACCTAAATTTGTGTTGCTAAAGGATTTCTATGATTATTGTTCTGTAGTTTTTCAAATGGGTTTATCTTTTGATGAAGATGAAGGCTATGAAGAAGATGAGGAGTATTTTGAAAGTGTATGTGATTATTACGAATATAAGATTTGGAATAATGTAATTGATAATAATAGAAGACAACTTTCAAAAAAAGAAGTTGAAAAGAATTATGAGATTGCTCAAAATTTAATAAATATATGGGATAAAAAGGAATATCATGATAATGAAATAGGCGGTTTTATATACGAACAGCTTGGATTTTGTATTACTAAGATAATACCGGACAAGTATGTAGAAAGCCTTATTCCTTATTTAAATTTAAAAGAAGATGAGTATGTACTTGGCAGAATGTGTGATAAGATTGCTAAAGCTAAATGTGTCAAAGCATTAGATTCAGTAAAAGTGTTAGCAGAATTTGATGGAAATCGAATTTTAATTGGTGGTTATACAAATGGAGATATAACAAAAAGAACTTTAAATGTATTAAATAGCTGTATAGAAGATTAGTTTAAATTAATATATAAGGATATATGGTAAAAATAAAAAAATAATGAGAAAGGTTTTATTTAAAATATGATATTACTAATAATTAAAATGCTTATGGGACTAATTTTATTTTTTGCAGGAATAAAATTATTAAGTTCTAGTATGAAAGATGAGTATATAAAAAAGTTCAAAGGAATTATAGATAAAGTAATAAGAAATGAATTTATTGGGGCAGCTTTAGGTATAATAGCATCTATAGTTTTTCAAAATAGTAGTTTAGTTGCAATTTCAGCAATAATATTAGTTAATTCTGAACTAATGAGTTTAAGACAAGCCTTTAGTATTATTCTTGGGGTAACAATAGCATTACAATTGAACTTTAATATTAGTCCATATTTATATACATTTATATTAATAATTCTAATATTATTTATGATTATTAAAAGTAAAAATAAAAAGAGCATAGTAAGTATAGTGCTAAGCTATGTGATTCTTTTAATTGGGCTATTGTTAATTAATTTTGCTATGCAAGAAGATTTGATGAGTAGTTTGTTGATGACTATCATTGGAAAAAGTTGTTTTTGTAATATATTAATTGGTTTATGTATGGGTACATTGTATTGGAGCTCATCTTACAGCGTAGGAATATTAATAGCTTTAAGTGCAACAGGATATATTGATATCAAGACTATATCCCAAATTTTAATAGGGTTTAGTGTTGCCACATCTATTCCAATTTTATTATCAAACATAGTTACTAGTAATTTAAATAAAGAAGCGAAGAAAACAACATTATTATGTTTGTTTTTTAATACAGTGATAGTATTGATTCAAATTCCATTAATCAAAGCAACAATTAATTATGTTAATTTAATTAGTGAAGATATAGTAGTACAAATTGTAAGATTGAAATCAATATTTGGTAGTAATATTATAATTGAAATATTAATATTGATAAGCTGTTTAATGGTTATTAATTGGGTAATTAATAAAGTTTGGAAAAAGAGAGTACATGAGTAATAACTTGCAAGGAGATTATTAGAGAAAGAAATTGTTTCTTATAATATATAAATACAATATTATAATGTAGAATATGGAGTGATTTAAATAACTGTACAAGTCTAGTAAATTAGTTTTGTATTTAGAAAATAATCTAGGTATAAGGCTTTTTTATGTTTTTTAAAAGAATGTTCGGATGAAGAAGAGCATTAAAATAAGTAAAAATGAGGGCTTCAGAGGAAAATGAATATTTTAATAGAGATTTTTCTAGATTAGAATAAGAATAATAACCTATAATCAATCTTTCTATGGATAAAATATACTAGATTACCACTAAAATCATAAATTTTATTTAGCAGAAAACATTTAAATCCCATAATTTATTTACGATAGTATTAATAAGTCATGTTTGAATTTTATAGAAATATATTATGTTAAACATGGCTTTATTTAACTAAAGATAAAAAAGGGGGGAGTTCTTTGAATTTTAAGAGAAAAATTAGTTTATTTGCTCGTACATTAATATTTGTATTTTTCATATCTAGCATTAATGTATATGCAGCTAGTATTAAGGTTAACAGTTTAAATGTAAGTAAACAATTAGCTAAAGTAGGAGAAACTATAACTATAAATGCTTCTGCTACTGGAAGCAAAAATTTGCTTTATCAGTTTTCAATATATGATGGAGCAAAATGGTATGTACTTCAAAATTATTCAAGTAAAAGCACTACTATATGGAAACCTTATAGAGCATCTACATCTAAGATAAAGGTTGAGGTAAAGGATAAAAATTCTGAGAAAATTTACGATTCAAAAGAAATAAGCTATGAGGTTTATAGCAATGTAAAGGTACAAAATATAGTTACAGATAAAAAATCACCTCAGGAAATACATAAAGAGATCAAACTTACAACCAATACTAATTTATCTACAGACGTCTTATACAAATATTCAGTTTTTGATGGGAATACATGGAGTGCGCTTAAGGATTATAGTTATGATAAATCATGTATATGGAAACCAACTAAGGCTGGAATTTATAAACTAAGAGTTGATGTTAAGGAAGCAAATTCTTTAAGAAATTCAGATGCTGTTTTAGAAACAAACTTTACAGTAATTAACCCTATTGAAATACAACCATTATCAAAAAACAAAGTGGTAAATTATATAAATACTAATATAACTTTAGATGGACTTTTAAATAGTCAAATGAATCTTTTAACTAAACCTCAAACATGGAATAATGGAGTTTGGGTCGATGCCTTAAAAGATCAAGCACAATATTATTTAAATCCAAATAATTTCATAAATGATAATGGAATAAATCAGTTTTTAAAATTAAACTATATGGATGGGATTACAGTACAAGATTTGAATGCAGCATTAGTGGGTAAAGGAGTTTTAGAAGGAAAAGGACAAGCTTTTTTAGATGCAGGAAAATTATATAATGTAAATCCAGTATATTTAGTAGCACATTCACTTTTAGAGACTGGAAATGGAACTTCAAAATTAGCTACAGGTATTTTGCTAAATTCAATACATGAAACATTTGGAGATATAAATTCTAAATTAATCTCTTTAAATAAAGATTTTAAAGTATATAATGTTTATGGATGTGGAGCTTATGATTCTAATCCTGATCTTTGGGGTTCAGAAAAAGCTTATAATGATCAATGGTTTAGTGTAGAACAAGCTATTATTGGAGGAGCTAAATATATATCTAAAGGATATATAAATAATGCAGTGTATAATCAAAACACATTATATAAGATGAGATGGGATATGAAGACTTTATCTCAAATATCAAATGTACAATATGCTCATCAATATGCTACAGATATAGGCTGGGCTTATAAACAATCACAAATAATGAAAAATATTATAGGTAAAATGAGTAATTCTACTTTTTATTATGAAATACCTAAATTTGTTCAATAATTTGTTTTAATATTTAAAATGTATACATTATAAAATTAAAATTGGTGAAACTAATAAAGTAATGCTTCTGTAATTATAATATAGGACTTGTGAAGCAATTACTGCTATTTAAAGGAATTACATATTATAAGGAGGTCGTATAAATGGATAATGATAAAGTAGTATGTACGTGCATTAATGTTACTGTACAAGATTTAAAGGATGCTATCAAAAATGGTGCTAAATCATTTGAAGAAGTGCAAGAAGTTACTAGTGTTGGTACTGGCTGTGGAGCTTGTGTAGATAGTGTTAAAGTAATAGTAGATGAATTATTAGAAAAACAATAATCATAAAATTTAAGTAATAAATTATCTATTATATGTGATGGAGTATTTTTACTATAATAATGAAGAACTATCTATGTAGAGATATAAATTTATCTTTATGTAGATAGTTTTTTTATTATTTAGACATCATATTTATTAATATATGTATGATAAATATACAAGACTATTATCATCTATATAAATTTAAACATGTATTCATGATATATTATTATAGAAATTATATTTTTGATAATTAGGAGAAAAATTATATGAAAGATTTATTTACAATTGGAGAAATATCAAAACTGTTTAATATTAATATAAAGACATTAAGGTATTATGATGAAATAGATTTATTTAAACCAATATTTATAGATAAAAGTAATAATTATAGGTATTATTCAACTGAACAATTTGAACAATTAAATACAATAATATATTTAAAAGGACTTAAAATGCCTTTAAGCACAATAAATTTTCATTTAAAAAAGCGGAGTATTGATAATATTACTGAGTTATTAGAAAGGCAGAAAAAAACCACTGAGGAAAAGATAAAAGAGCTAGAAGTTATAAAGCAAAAAATTGAAAATAGAATAAATCAAATTAATTATGCAAGACAATATGATAAATTAGATATAATTCAGGAGATTGAATTTGAAGAAAGAACTATTGTTTTATTAAAGCAGAAGATAAAATCAAATAATGATTTAGAATTATCAATTAGGCATTTAGAAAATAGAGCTAACAAAAATGCTTCTATTTTTATTGGTAAAGTAGGATTATCTATTTGTATAGATAAATTGAAAGATAAAATATTTGATGAATATGATTCAATTTTTTTATTTACAGAAGATGATGAAGTGGAAAACAAAAATTTGATAAAAGTACTACCAAATGGTATTTATATTACAATTCGTTTTAATGGAACACATAAAAGTTCTCCACAATATTATGATAAGCTTCTAAAATATATTGAAGAAAAAAGATATAAGATTATGAGTGATCCCATAGAAATAACACTTATTGATTTTGGATTAACTAATGAAAAATCAGAATTTATAACAGAAATTCAAATACTGGTAAAGTAATATTGACTCTCCAGTTACTGGACACTTTATAATTTTTAAAATATATAACTGGAGGTGATAAATTGATAGGAACAATAGTAAATTGCATTTCTATTATTAGTGGAAGTATTTTAGGCGCAATTTTTAAAAAAGGAATAAAAGAAGAACATAAGGATATAATGCTACAGGCAATGGGATTGTCAGCAAGTGTTTTAGGTATTAGTTCAGCTGTTAATAGTATTCCTAAGAGTAATTATCCTGTTTTATTTATTATAAGTATTGCATTAGGTGGATTTATTGGTCAAACTTTTAATTTAGAAGAGAAAGTTAATAAGATATCAGAGAAATTTTATAAAAATAATTTAATTGAAGGATTGTGTACAGCAGTATTATTATTCTGTGTTGGTACATTATCTATTTTAGGGCCCCTTGAAAGTGCTCTAAAGGGGGATAATACATTATTGTATACAAATTCTATATTGGATGGAATTACTTCAATTGTTCTGGCTTCGAATTTTGGAATAGGAATTATGATGTCATCTATTATATTATTTTTATGGCAAGGTTTAATTTATTTATCTGCTAATATAGTAGAACCATATATAACTATGGACTTATTAAATGAGCTATCAATAATTGGTGGTATGTTAATATTAAGCTCAGGAATTAACATATTAAAAATAAAAAAATAAAGGTATTGAATTTATTACCATCTTTATTGATTCCTATTATTTTCTTTATTATTAAGAGATTATGTCAATAAACATTAGGTATTAATGTTAATAAACTTATAATTAATAATTATAAAAGTAGTAAAAAATAAATAGTTAATAAATATAAAAATATAAATCTTATAAACTTGTTAAAATATTTTTATATTAAGCGGTTATTATAAATCTATTTAAGTAATAATCGCTTTATATTATTATTAAAATATATAATGAAAATTAATTTTGCATTGTTATAATCTATGTTTATTTTAATTTCATGTTAAAGTAAATACCACTATTTTCATAATTTAATCTTAAAATATGTTGTTTTATATAAAATTTCATTTTTCATAAATAAAATTTTTATTAAATTCATAATTATTATAATTTGCCATTAATATTAGTAAATTTTAGCACGAATATATAATGGAAATATTAATCTCATATAGAAATTTATATTTATAATATTTCATTAGGTAGATGAAAATAAATAACAAGTTAAAGATGCCAAAGATATTTTGTGAAATACAAGGACTTAGGTCCTGCTAATAGCTGTTATATTAATAGATTTCAAGGAGGAAAAATTTTTACAAAATAAATAGTTATACTGATCAGTTATTTATTTGAATATGCCTTAAAACTAATGAAGCTATAAATACTTAAGAAGGAGTTTAATAAATTTGATAATGAAAAATAATATTGAATATTCTTCAGCAAAAATAACTTCTATTGATGAAAAGGTAACAACTATAGGAATAGTTAAAAAGTTACAGAAAGATAATTTAATTATATGTGCTAATGATAAAACGGAGTTAAAAGTTGGTGAAGAAATTTTTATAAATGTTTTTAATAAAAATCAAGGTATTTATCTATATAACGGAATTATAAGTAATATATTACAAAATACAATAACGATTAACAATGTAAAATATTTACTTGATAAAGAAAGAAGAAATAATAATAGAATAAATGTAAATATACCTTTAAAGGTGAATAAAATAAGAAGTATCTCTGAAAAAGCTATACAATTATCTAAACCAATTTTTATGAGTGGAAAAAATTTAAGTATTAGAGGAATATTACTAGAATGTGAATTAGATATCCCTAATGATATTAACTTTTTGATGGAGTTGCCAATAGAAAATGCTAAAATTTATATAGAAACTACTACAAAAAGAAAATATGAAAAAAATAATTTATATTATTATGGTTGTGAATTTGTACTAAAAGATACAACTAAAAATATTTTATTAGAAAATTATATTCTTAAAAATTATAATACTAAATTTTTTAAGTATTATCCTAATAATAGATAGTATATACATAAAATAATTAAATATAAATTTAATAATAACTTTAAGACGATAAATTGAGAATTTATGGTCTTTTTTGTTTATAAGAGAATTTTAACAAAAAATTAATATTTCAAATGAGAAATTATGTAGTTAAAACATGTTTATAATGTTAAAATATAACATAAAGGGGATGAAAATATTGAAGATTAAAAATAAAATTTTTATTACAATAATTACTTTTATATTGTTATTAATTGGAATGCCAAAAATTAATGTTGAAGCTGCAACAAATGATAATAAAATAATATCTGAAGCTGATATTAAATTAGAAGAAGCTAAAAATTGGGCGGAATCTAAAGGTGCAACTAAAGACTTTATTGATTTAGCAGATTTGTATTGGGAATATTCATCTGATTGTGGAGGAGTAAATCCAGCAATAGCATATGTACAAGCAGCTAAGGAAACTGGATATGGAAAATTTACAGGAGTACTAGATGAAAGTTATCATAATCCTTGTGGGCTTAAGAATGAAAAAGGTGGAGATGATAATGATAAAAAAGCCCATAAAAAATTTGATGATTGGGATGAAGGTGTACAAGCTCATTTAGATCATTTAGCACTATATGCAGGAGCTGATGGATATCCAAAAGATGATAGTTATGATCCGAGACAATTTATAACTATAAAAGGAAAGGCAAAAACAATTGAGTCATTAAGTGGTGTTTGGGCTCCAAGTTTTACATATGGTGAGGAAGTGAATGCACTTTATAATGATTTATTAAGATATTGCGGAATTAAAGTAGAGGATAATAAAGATTCATCCAATCTATTACCTAAACCAGGAATTCCAGAAATTAAACCTATTTTACCAAATGTAAATGAAATAATTAATAATCCAAATGGCGATAATGTGAATATTTGGTCTAATATTGGTTGGAAATATGAAAATGGATATTGGTGTTATTATAAATCAAATAGGGCAAAAGCAACAGGATGGATAAATCCAGATGGTAATTGGTATTATTTAGATCAAAATGGATATATGAAAACAGGATGGATAAATTTAAATAATATATGGTATTATTTAAAAGGTTCAGGAACAATGACCAAAGGTTGGGTAAATATTAATGGATCATGGTATTACTTGAAAAATAGTGGAGCTATGGTGAATGGACTTAATAAAATAAATAATAAAATATATTATTTTGATAATAGTGGTTCTATGAAGATTGGTTGGGAAAAAATTAATAATTATTGGTATTATTTTAGTTCAAATGGTGATATGAAAACAGGTTGGTTATCAGTTAATGGAGTAACTTATTATTTGTATGATACAGGGGCAAGGGCAAAAGGATGGATTAATGTTAATAATAACTGGTATTTCTTAAATGAGAATGGAGCAGTAGTAAAAGGTTGGATTTCAACTAATGGAGATAATTATTATTTAGATAATAATACAGGAAAATTGATAGTTAATACAGTAATTGATGGATATACTATTGGTTTGGATGGAAAAAGAATAGATAAATCTTCTGATAAGGATTCTGAAAATGATAAAAATACTAAAAGTAATGAGATTTTAAATGATGAAGACAATGAAAATCATGAAAAGATTTCAGATGAGAAAATTATTGTAGTAGATGCAGGACATGACTATGGTAAAGACTATGGATCTGAAAAAGAAATTGATGGAGTAACATATAGTGAAACAGATTTAAATATAGAAGTAGCATCTAAACTTAAGGATGAATTAGAAGATAGAGGATTTAATGTAGTAATGACAAGAGAAGCTAAAGAAAGACCATCATATGGATCTTTGAATGCTAGTCTTTCTCATAAAGTAGATACAGCTAATGATGAAAAGGCAGATTTCTTTATAAGTATACATCATAATTCAGCAGTAGAAACTGCCAAAGGTGTCGAAAGTTATTACAGCATAACACCTAAGGATGATAAGTATGGTGGAAATTTAGATTATGAAAGAATTGAAAAGAGTAAAAAAATGGCTAAGATAATAAATGATAGTATTGTTGAAAAAATTGATGCTAAAAATCGTGGTGCTAAAAGTGATTCACAACGTGGGTTATTTGTACTTAAAAATACTAATATGCCAGCAGTATTAGTTGAAGTTGGATTTATAACAAATCCTGAAGAAGCAGAGCGATGTGCAGATTCTTATTATCAACAAAAAGTTGCAGAAGCAATTGCAGAAGCTATTGATGAAAATTTTAATATGATATCAAACAAATAATATAACCCCATAAATAGTGGTGAAAAACTATTTATGGGGTTTAATATTTTAAAGTTTTAATAATAAGGAAACAATTATAATGTAAAGAAATATTTTCTTGTATAATATGTATGTGAGAATAAATATATAAGAGGGGTTATAATTTATGAATAAAGAATATATAAGAAATAAAATATTTGAGTTATCAGATGTTAAGTATAAAGAATTTCATAGTAAACTATGTCCTAACACTAATAATATTGTAGGAGTAAGAGTGCCTGTACTTAGAAAATTTGCAAAAGAAATTTCTAGAGGAGAATGGAGAGAATATTTAAAAGAGGCTTCTAATGAATATTATGAAGAAATAATGTTACAAGGTATGGTTATTGGATTAGCAAAGATGGATATTGAAGAAAGATTTAAATATATTGAGGAGTTTATACCTAAAATCTATAACTGGGCTATTTGTGATGTATTTACAGCAGGATTAAAAAGTATTAAATCAAATAAGAAATATGCTTTTGATTTTTTAGAGAAATATTTACATTCAGAAAGGGAATTTGAACTTAGATTTGCAATTGTAATGTTATTAGATTTTTATATTGTAGATGAGTACATAGATAGAGTGATAGAAATTTTAGATGACATACATCATCATGGGTATTATGTAAAAATGGCAGTAGCTTGGGCTATTTCAATATGTTATATTAAATATCCAGAAAAGACAATAATTTATTTAAAAGATAATAAATTAGATGATTTTACTTATAATAAAGCATTACAAAAGATTATTGAATCATATAGAGTTGATAAAAATGAAAAGATTATAATTAAAAGTATGAAAAGAAAATAGGGTAGAAGAGCAATTAATAGATGAATAATATTTATAATTATAAAAAAAAGATGCTCTTAAAAATAAGAACATCTTTTTTATGCAATATTTTACTTGATAGAACCTTGGACAATTCCTTTGATAATTTGTTTTTGCACAAAGAAGTAGAAAATAATTATTGGAATAATGGCAAGTATTAAAGCAGCCATTGCAAGTTCCCATTGTTTTGAGAAAGCTCCAAAGAAGTTATTCATAGCAAGAGGAATTGTATTTATATTACCATTAACTGTAAGGAAAGGAAGTAAGAAATCATTCCATATCCATATTCCATTTAATACAGCTACAGTTACTGTAGTTGGTTTTAAAAGTGGAAGTATTACATTAGTATAAACTTTCCATTTACTACAACCATCTATAATAGCAGCTTCTTCAATTTCTTTAGGAATACCTTTGATAACACCATGATATAAGAAAATACTCATACTAGATCCAAATCCGATATACATGAATATTAATCCATAATGTGTACCTATCATACTAAAATTAATAGAGTCGATACTTAAAAGTCCCATCCATCTAACAAGAGGGATCATTACAGCTTGGAAAGGAACTACCATGGCAGCAACAAATAGATAGAATATAAATTTACTAATTTTAGAATTATTACGAACTAAAACCCAAGATGCCATTGAAGAAAATAAAATTATTAGAGAGACACTTAAAACTGTTATTATTATAGAATTTATAAACGCACTTCCCATATTTATTCTTGATACTGCATCAGAATAGTTGCTAAAATTCCAAATAGATGGTAACCCAGTAGTATTAGCAAAAATTTCTCTTCTTGTTTTAAATGAATTTATAAACATTAGATAAAAAGGAGTTAAATAAAGTATTAATAGTAACCATGTTAGAATTTCTAAAGAACCTAATTTTTTATTATATCCATTCAAAGTTGTTAATTTCTTAGATTTTTTAGAACTTATATTAGTGGTTGTTTTACTACTATTATTAGTAGTGATTTTACTATTTTTAACAACATCTGTTTCCATTAAGCTTCTACCTCCTTTTTCTTATTGAAGTAAACTTGAGTTAAAGAAATTGCTGTTACAAATATAAAGAATATAATAGCTTTTGCTTGTCCAACACCCATATTATTTGAAGTAAAGGCTTCTCTATATATATTTAAAGCTAACATTTCCGTATTTTTTAACGGTGTTAATGAAAAGTTTAAATCAAACATTTTAAATGAGTTTGCTAATGTTAAGAATAAACATACTGTAATAGCTGGTCTTACCATTGGTATAGTGATGTGCCTAAATGCCTGAAATCCATTAGCACCATCAATATGACTAGCTTCTAATAAATCAGTAGGAACATTCTCAAGTGCAGCAACATATATAACCATTATATACCCAGCATATTGCCATGAAGCAACAATAAGCATTGCTATCATTGCACTATTGGTATCTTGAAGTAGTGAAGTAGATAGAAGCTTTGAACCTATATTTTCTCCCATAGATGTAAATACAGAGTTAAATAAAAATTGCCATATAAATCCTAAAATTAAACCACCAATTAAATTTGGCATAAAGAAACCAGTTCTTAAAAAATTCTTAGTTTTTAAATTTCTAGTAACAATATAGGCTAAACCAAAACCTATTAAGTTGATACTGATTACACTTGCAATAGTATAAAAAATTGTTATTTTAAAAGAATAAAGGAATTGAGCATCCTTTAAAAGTGCTAAATAATTGTGTAATCCAACAAAGCCATATTCCGGATTAGCACCATTCCAGTTTGTGAAAGTGTAGTAAATTCCAGTTATAAAAGGAATATACACTACCATAATAAGAGAAAATAGGCACGGTGCTAAGAAAAGCCAAAAATCCCTTTGTTCTTTACGTATTTTACTCATGTTTTCACTCCTTTGTGATAGAAATTATTGTGAATTTGTAGTGTGATTTATACTCCATACTTTGCCGTATGTATTTATCAGGTAATAAACATCCATAAGGAGAATACCCCTTATGGATTTAAATTTTCTAAAATCTATTGCTTAGCAGTAGCATCTTGTAATTCTTGAAGCATTTGAGTTTTGTCAATTTCGCCCTTAGCAAATTTAGAGAATACAGGACCAACATTTTGTAATGTAAATCCATCTGGAAGATTTGTAAATGCCCAAGGAAGAGTCTTACCAGCTTTACTAAATTTCATGATAGATTTAGCAAGCTCATCTTCAGGTTCAACTTTAAAGTTAGTAAATGCAGGAATCATATTCATGTCTTTAACTATAGATTCTTGACCAGCTTGACTAGTTACCATCCAATTTAAGAAGTCTTTAGCTTCTTTATTAACAGATGAATCTTTATTAACAGCCCAGTACATAGGAACACCAACAGGAATACTTCCACTTACTTTAGGGTCATTATTAATAGCTAATGGAATAAATCCTTTAGGGAATTTTGCATCTAACTTAGCTAAATCTCCAGAAGTCCAGTTACCTTGGTGTAAGAATGCAGTCTTACCTAATCCAAAGTTACCAACTTGAGTACTATAATCAATAGTATCTAGAGTAGGACCACCACCGTATTTAACAAGTAATTCAACTAAGTTCATCCAGTCTTTAAATGATTGATTATTGACTAAATCAGCTTTTCCAGCAACATAATCTTTAACAAATTGAGTTGGATTATCTTGAACAGCTAAAGGAATATTAAATGTATGGTTACCAGTAACCCAAGTTTCTTTAGTTGTATAAGAAACAACATTATCAATTTTTAAATCACCTTTCATAGAATCTAATTTTTCAAATGCTGCTTTAAGTTTATCAAAAGTATCTATAGAATTAGGATCTATTTTGGCTTTATCTAATATATCCTTATTGTACATTAATCCATAACCTTCAGTTGCAGCAGGCATACCATAAATTTTACCATCAAATGTAACTGAATCTAATGTACCATGAACTGCATCTTTTACCCAAGGCTGATCATTTAATTCATCTATTTTATGTTTCCAAACTTTATAATCACCAGCACCTTGTATCATAAAGATATCAGGTTCAGTGCCTTTTGCAAATTCAGCTTTCAAAGCTGCACCGTAGTCAGCACCTCCACCTACAGAAGTGATATCAACTTTTACACCAGTTTCCTCTTCATATTTTTTAGCTAATTTTTGAAGTGCATCATTGATTTCAACTTTTAGTTGGAATACTTTAATTGTTTTGCCTCCTTCAGATTTCGCAGCAGTTTTATTACCAGATGATGAACATCCAGCTACAGTCCCAAGTAGAAGTGAAGCTGTTAATACTGCTGATAAAGTTTTTTTCATTTTAAGTTTCATTCCATACCCCTCCAATAAAATAATTTAACTATATAATATATACTGTGGAAACGATTCCGAAATATATGTTATTAAAGTATATACTAGAAATATTTAAAATATGCCTAGTTAATATTGTATTAATATCATTAATTCAAAATACCGGAAACGATTCCTGAAAACGATGTAAGCTTGTACTAAATTGCTCTATAAATCGTTTTCTTGAGTTAAGTATAGCACCAGAAATTTCAATTTTCAAGTAGTATTTAAGAAAAAATTCATAAATTATAAGACACTTGAAAAAATAAGTTAAAATTACTTATATAGAAAAAAATGATAAAAGTTAATTGAAAAAAAGTTATTATAATGATAATATAATAATTGGAAACGATTCTAATTATTATAAAATTCAAATTTAATAAATTATACTTAAATAATTAGAAGGGAATATCACATGATAAAAGATATATTTTATACAAAGAGTAAAAAAGAGAATTATAAAAAGAATATTGGATTTTTAAAAAGTTTAAGTGTGAAAACTAAATTGAGATCATCGTATATAATGTTATCTTTGTTAATATTTTTAACAGCTTTAATTTCTATTAAGAGTATAGATATAGTAAATAAAAATTCTAATAGAATTTATAATATAAATTTTAAATCAATACAAAATGTAGATAGTATAAATTCAAATGTAAAAGAACTTGATTCATATTTTATGAATATATTTATGAGTTCAGATACTAATGAAAGTTACAAATATTCAAATAAGATAAAAATATTATTACAACAAACAAATAGACTTTTAGATAGCTATGAGAATATTGATACAACTGAATTTGAAAAAAGCAAATTTCTTCAATTAAAAGATTATATAAACAGTTTAAAAAAATGTTCTTTAGATATAATTGAATTGATAGATTCAGGAAATTTGGAAGAAGCAAATAAAATGTATAATGCAGATATGATTAGAATAAAGAATAGTTCTTATGACTTATTAAAAACACTTGCTAATTTATCTGAAAGCAATGCTAAGAAAAGTAATATGGAAAATAGCAAAGTGTTTAAAGAAGTTTTAATAAGTACAATAATAATAGCTTTAATAGGTTTAATAGTTTCTTTTGTATTGATTATTTTAATTGGAAAACTTATATTAAGACCACTAAGAGAAATAGAAAATTTAGCAGAAAGAATGTCTAAGTATGATATTTCAAAGAATATAGAATTAACAAGTAAAGATGAATTTGGAATAACTGGTGAATTATTAAATAGATCACAAGACAATATGAGAGGTCTTATATCTTTAGTAATGCAAGAGTCTTATCAACTAAGTTCATTAAGTGAAGAATTATCTGCTACTGTTCAAGAAGTAAACTCAAAAGTAGAATTAGTAAATGTATCAACAAATGAAATAAATACTTCAATGAAGCAAACTAGTGAAACTTATAATGAAATAAATAATTCTATTAACAATGTTAATGACAATATGGAAAAGTTATCCGATAAAGCTGAAGAAGGAAACATTAATGCTAATACAATTAAAAGTAGAGCTATAATAATTAAAGAAAATAGTGAAAAAGCAATTAACAATATTTCAGATATATATTCTAATAAAGAAACTGAAATTTTAAAAGCAATTGAAGAAGTAAGAGTAGTAAGTGAAATTAAGAAAATGGCAGATATAATAGATAATATTTCAAAACAAACTAATCTTTTAGCTTTAAATGCATCAATAGAAGCAGCTAGAGCAGGGGAAGCAGGAAAAGGATTTAGTGTTGTTGCAAATGAAGTAAAAAGACTTGCAGAAGAATCATCAAATGCTGTTGCTACTATTAAAAACACAATAAATAAAGTTGAAATTTCAGTTAATAATTTATTAGAAAGCAGTAATGATATATTAAAATTTATAGGAGAAGATATAAATAAAAATCTAAATGACTATTCAGAAATAAGTAATAAATATATTGAAGATGGTAATTTTATGACTGATATGTCAAAGGAATTAGCAGTTTTATCAAAAGAAGTAGATACAAATATGGAAGAAGTAGGACAAGCTATATACGATATAGGAATAGATAGCAATAAATCAGCTAATAATATTGATAATATTCAAAACAGTTTAAATGATACTTCACTTGCAATGAAACAAGTTCTAGTAGCAGCAGAAGAGCAAGCCAATATAGCATTAAAAATTGATGATCTTATAAAAAATTTTGTAGTATAAATATAGGATGCTTTAATTGATGATGAATAGTTGAGGGTAAAGGAAAAATTCCTTGATTAAATTTTAAAATATAATTTTTATAAAGTTTTTACATTTTGAATCAAAACTAAATATAAAGTAACAAAGAATGCCAGAATTATATATGGCATTCTTTTTTATATAAATTGTACAAACTTAAGGTGGTTTAGTTATTTTTTTCTTTATATAATTATGTAGAGATAATAATAAATATAGAAAGTTTTATAATAAATAAACTTAAATGAGGTGCATAGGATGAATTTTAGAAAATTAAAAATATTTTATGAAACAGCAACAGAATTAAATATGACTAATGTAGCTAAAAAATTATATATAAGCCAGCCTTCAATAAGTCAGGCCATACATGAGATAGAAGATGAATTAGAAGTAAAATTGTTTGATAGAATAGGTAAAAAACTTTATTTAACTTATGAAGGAGAAACTTATTTAAATTATACAAGAAGAATACTTAACTTATATGATGAATCTATAAGAACTATTAATGATATAAATACAAATGAAAAGGGAAAAATAAAGATTGGTGCTAGTACAACTATAGGAATATACATATTGCCTGATATAATAAAAGGATTTTTAAAAGAACATAGTGGAATAGAAATTTCTTTAGCAATAGATAATACTGCAAATATAGAAAAGTTAATATTAGAAAATAAAGTTGATTTTGCTTATATTGAAGGTACAACTAGTTTTGATGAAATAGTTCAATCGAAAGTATGGAAAGATGAGCTTATATTTATATCTAGTTTAAATCATTCTTGGGCAACAAAAAAAAATTTAAGTAAGAAAGATATAATAAAAGAAAAACTTATAATGAGAGAACAAGGAAGTGGTACGCGAGAAATAATAGAATCATATTTAAAAAATAACAATATAGATTATAGGGTTTTTATGGAGCTTGGGAATACTGAAGCTATCAAAAAAAGTGTAGAAGCTAATTTAGGGGTTAGTTGTTTATCCTTCAGAAGTGTAGATGAAAAAATAAAAAGTGGAGCCTTAAAAGGATATAGGCTAAAAGAAGGAAAAATAACAAGAGATTTAACATTGATTTATCATCGTGACAAATTTTTAAGTAAGAGCATGAAAAATTTTATATATTATTCATTTGAATAATATATAAGTAAAAACCTATTGATATCATATTATAATAAGTATTTCATTTTTAATATTAGATTTATTATAATTAACTCAAATCAAAGAAAATTTGCATAAAAACAGTGATTTAGAGGTGATTATTGATGAAAGAAAAAATAATAGATATTATTCCAGGTTTTTTAATATGTGTTGTTATAGCATTATTAGGAAAGGTGTTAGGTAGCTTTGTTCCTTCTATAGGTGGAGCAAGTTTTGCAATTATATTAGGAATTATTTTAGGTAATACAATATTTAATAAATCTAAATATAGCAAGGGTTCTCAGTTCTCAGAAAAAGATCTTTTAGCATATTCAATAATACTTATGGGATCAACAATAAGCTTTATAGAAATAAAATCACTTGGATTTAGAGGTGTTTTATTTATATCAATTCAAATGATGTTTACTATATTATTTACATATTTTATGGGAAAGAAATTAGGGTTTTCTAAAAAATATTCGTTACTTATGGCATCTGGAAATGCTGTATGTGGATCATCTGCAATAGCAGCAGTAGCGCCTACGATTAATGCAGATTCTAAGGATAAAGCAATTTCAGTAACTATTATAAATCTAACTGGTACTATTTTAATGTTCTTAATTCCAATAATAACAATGGCAATATATAAAAATAGTCTAATAGAAACTTCAGCTATGATAGGTGGAACATTACAATCTGTTGGACAAGTAATAGCATCAGCTAAATTTATAAATGAAGATGTTGTTACATTGGCAACTATATTTAAGATAATAAGAATAATATTTTTAATAATTGTTGTTATAGCATTTTCTAGAATTAAAGTTGAAACAAATGAAGACATGTCAGAAAAGAGAATAGTTGAAAGAAAAAAGAAAACAAAAGTTAGTATACCTTGGTATATAATAGGATTCTTTATACTTTGCATAATAAATAGTTTAGGTTTTGTACCAGATTCAATTCAGAAATTATTTAAATTAATAAGTAGTAATTTTGAAATTATTGCTTTAGCTGCAATAGGTATGAGAGTTAAATTTGAAGATTTGAAAAAAGAAGGATTAAAAGCAATGATATATGGGTTAATAGTTGGAAGTTTTCAGATGATACTTGCACTTACATTAATAAAGTTTTTACTTTAAATTAATCTATATTATTATTAATATTATATAAGTTGTATATAGAATATTAATAATGTTATAATATTTATAAAATTTCTTTGCTAAAAAGTAATACAAAATAAAGAATATATAACTGTAAAAAAGGATAATTTATAATAGTATTACTATAAAAGCAGTTAAATAGGGGGCAATTATATGGAAAAAATAAAAATGTCTAAACCAATAGTTGAAATTGATGGAGATGAAATGACAAGAATAGTTTGGGGAATTATAAAAGATGAGTTGTTAAATCCATTTATTGAATTAAATACAGAGTATTATGATTTAGGTTTGGAACATAGAAATGAAACAGATGATAATGTAACAGTAGAAGCAGCAGAAGCAATAAAAAAGCATAAAGTAGGGGTAAAATGTGCAACAATAACTCCTAATGCTGCAAGAGTAAAAGAATATAACCTTAAAGAAATGTGGAAAAGTCCAAATGGAACTATTAGAGCTATTTTAGATGGAACTGTATTTAGAGCTCCTATTATAGTAGATCCAATAAAACCATATGTAAGAACATGGAAAAAACCAATAACAATTGCTAGGCACGCTTATGGAGATATTTATAAAGATGTAGAAATGAAAATAGCAGGAAAAGGTAAATGTGAACTTGTATTTACTTCAGAAAATGGTGAAGTAAAGAGAGAACTTATACATAATTTCAATGGTGACGGTGTTGTTATGGGGATGCATAACTTGAATAAATCAATTGAAAGTTTTGCTAGAAGTTGTTTTAATTACTCTTTAGATGTAAAGCAAGATTTATGGTTTGCATCTAAAGATACTATTTCTAAAAAATATGATCATACATTTAAGGACATATTTCAAGAATTATTTGAAAATGAATATAAAGAAAGATTTGAAAAGCTAGGTCTTAAATATGTGTATACTTTAATAGATACAGTTGTTGCTAATATTATAAAATGCGAAGGTGGAATAATATGGGCTTGCAAAAATTATGATGGTGATGTAATGAGTGATATGATAGCAACTGCTTTTGGATCACTTCCAATGATGACATCAATATTAGTTTCACCAGAAGGAAACTATGAATATGAAGCAGCTCATGGAACAGTTCAAGATCACTATTACAAACATTTAAGAGGTGAAGAAACTTCAACTAACTCTATAGCAACTATTTTTGCATGGACAGGTGCATTGAGAAAAAGAGGAGAATTAGATGGTAATAATGGATTGATTAGTTTTGCTAATAGATTAGAGAAAGCATCAATAAAAACTATAGAAGATGGAACTATGACAGAAGATTTAGCTGCGCTTGCAGAAACTAATAATGTAAGATGCGTAAATACACTTGATTTTATAAAAGAAATAAGAAAGAATTTAGAAGAAATTTTATAATAGATATTTATTTTTATATATAAAGACCAAATTTGATTTTCAGATTTGGTCTATTATATTATAATAAATTAGAAATAGTAGTTTCAACTAAGAAATTATTATTTAGAAAATTAATTTTAAACGATGAATTACGAAAGAGAGGATACTATAAATGATATTATCAGGAAAAGAGATATTAAGAAATATAGGTGAAGATATTATTATAGAACCATTTGATGAAACTAAAATAAATCCTAATAGTTATAATCTAACTTTATTTAATGAATTGTTAGTATATAAGAATAATACGTTAGATATGAAAACTCCAAATGAAACTGAAAAAATTATAATTCCAGAGGATGGATTAATATTAGAGCCAGGAAAATTATATTTAGGTAGAACAAATGAATTTACAAAAACTGACAAATATGTTCCCATGCTAGAAGGAAGATCATCAACTGGAAGATTAGGATTATTTATACATGTTACTGCTGGGTTTGGAGATATTGGATTTGCAGGATATTGGACATTAGAAATATTTTGTGTTCAACCTATAAAAATATATCCTAATACAGAGATATGTCAAATATATTATCATAATATTGATGGAGAATATGATTTGTATAATAGTGGCAAGTATCAAAATAATAAAGGAATACAACCAAGCCTTATGTACAAAGATTTTCAAAAATAAAAATTTACATTCTTAACTAAATTTGAAGGGAATTAAAATTCTTTATAAGCACAAAATATTTAGGAAAGGATGTGTTTGATATATGGTACATAAAGAAGGATCAATTAATCCAATGCAAAAGGGAAAAAGAAGACAAAAATTAAATGAAAATCAAAATAATGTTGGAGATGCTAAAAAACCATCTTACTATAAAAATTTTAATGGTGAACCAATAGAATAATGTTAATAACTCATATCTGAATTAATTTCAGAATTAAGAGTGAAAGAAATAATAGTTGAGAATCGAGAGTGGGGAGTTAAGTAAAAAATTCCTTAAAGACTTTTTAAAATTATACTTTTAAAAAGTCTTTAAGGCTTTTAATCAAAACTCTCAACTCTCAATTATCACTCTCAACTAAAAAAGGTGGTGTATCTACCTTTTTTAGACATATGAAAATAAATAACAAGTCAAAGATGCCATGGATATTTTGAGAAATACAATGACTTGGGTTCTGCGAATGGTTGTGCTATTAGTAGTTTCCAAGGATGAAGTAGTTCACAAAATAAACTAGCATACTGACTAGTTATTTATTTGAATGTGGCTTAATTAAGCCCAGTTACCATTTTTAAAAATTTCAATTTCTGTTCCGTTTTCTTTAATTCCAATAATACTTGTATCTTTTGTACCAATCATAAAATCAACATGACTTAAAGACTTATTACATCCTAGTTTAAATAATTCATCTTCTGAAATATTTTCCCCATTTTTAATACAAGAAGCATATGAACTTCCAAGAGCTAAATGGCAAGAAGCATTTTCATCATAAAGAGTATTATAGAAGATAATATTAGAATTAGAAATAGGAGAATCATAAGGAACTAATGCAACTTCCCCTAAGTATTTTGAGCCTTCATCAGTGTTTAGAAGTTCTTTTAATACATTAAGCCCTTCTTTTGCAGAGCAATCAACAATTTTACCATCTTTAAATGTTAAAGAAAAATCATTTATTATGTTTCCGCAGTAACTTAAAGGTTTAGAGCTAAATACTATTCCATTAACTCCATTATATTTAGGTGTTGAAAATACTTCTTCAGTAGGCATATTTGCAATAAAATCAAATCCACCATTTTCACATTTATCCGCTCCACCACACCAAAGATGATCTTTGACTAATTCTATTTGTAAATCAGTACCTAGAGAATTTTTAAATTTAAGATATTTAAATCTATCATTATTTAGTTTATGAACTTTATCGCTAAGAGTTTTTGTATGTTTGTTCCAAGCTTCTATTGGATCGTTTTCTTTAACCCTCATAATGCTAAATATTACATCCCATAATTTCTCAACAGCTTCTTCAGTTGAAAGTTTAGGAAATACTTTTTTTGCCCAGCCATCTGTGGGAATAGAAACTATGCACCAAGCATTTTTATTTGATGAGCATTTATTACGATAATTTTTTAATGCAATATTTCTACTTTTTTGATATATAGAAATTTTTGAAGAATCAACATCTTTTAAAAGATCAGGATCAGCAGCTGAAATACTTATAAAAGAAGCACCATTTTCTGCAAAGTAATCGTATTTATCACGCTCAAAATCATAAACATTATTAAGAACATCTTTAGATGCATTCATTAATTTTATTTTATTAAAGCTAGAATCAGAATAATTTATATAAACATCTTTAGCGCCAGATGAATAACCTTCTTTAGCCATAAGTCTTGCAAATTCATAACATTCTATTGGGGAATTAATAACTAAAATTCCATCTTGTTGAAGATTAACACCTTTGTTAACAGTAAGTTTAGCATATTTTTTTAATAGATCTTTATTCATGTAATCACCTTGTATAATAAATTAATCAAAATTTACTATACTTTTCCTTTCTGATATTTTTATAATAATTATGTCACTATTTATAATATTTGTCTAAGAATATTTAAGATACTATGATAATAGTAAGTTTTATTAAAGTATATGAAAATAAATAACAAGTCAAAGATGCAACGGATATTTTGAGAAATACAATGACTTGGGTTTTGGTAATGGTTTTGCTATTAGTAGATTTTAAAGAAGATGTAGTTGACAAAATAAACTAGCATACTGATTAGTTTATTTATTTATGTGCATAATATATGAATTAATATTAGAAAATATGGTTACCTTTATTAAAGAATAATGATTTTACTTTGTAAAAATAGTATAATATTAATGTATGACTAATTTTATACATAATAAAAATATTTTAAAAGATTACAGGAGGATTAATCAATGAAAAAGTTATTAATTTTAGATTCGAATTCACTTATGAATAGGGCATTTTATGCTTTACCTCCTCTTACAAATGATGATGGTGTAAATACTAATGCTATTTATGGCTTTACAAATATGTTATTTAAAATGAAAGACGAAATAAATCCAGATAATATAATTGCAACATTTGATAAGAAATCTCCAACTTTTAGGCATAAAGAATATGCTGATTATAAAGCTGGAAGAAAGAAAATGCCCCCAGAACTTGGTGAGCAATTTCCAATTATAAAAGATTTATTGAAATATATGGGAATAAAAACTTTTGAAATAGATGGATTTGAAGCAGATGATATAATAGGAACCATATCAAAGTTTGGAGAAGAAAATGGTATGGAAGTTTATGTAGTGACTGGAGATAAAGATGCACTTCAATTAGCATCAGAAAAAACAAAAGTATTTATAACTAAGAAGGGTGTTACTGAAACAGCAATTTATGACTATAAAACATTTATGGATGAATTTGAAATAACACCAACTCAATTTATTGATGTAAAAGGTCTTATGGGAGATAAATCTGATAATATACCAGGTGTACCTGGTGTTGGAGAAAAAACAGCGTTTAAACTTATCAAACAGTATGGGTCACTTGAAGAAGTATTAAAACATATTCCAGATATAAGTGGTAAGAAGTTAAAAGAAAATCTAGAAAACAATATGGAACAAGCAATATTTTCAAAGAAGTTAGCTACAATAATGAGAGAGGTACCATTAGATATTAATTTATCAGATATAGAAGATATTGATGAAGTAAATTTAATAGAACTTAAAAAATTAGCTAAAAGTCTTAAATTAAAATCAATACTTTCAAAATATGATTTAGATAATAATGAAGAAGAATTAAAAGAATTAGCTAGCATTAAAATAAATAAGATAGAAACAATAGATGGCATGGAAGAAGTATTATCTAATATTAAAGAAAGCAGTTATATTTTATTTACATTAAATGATGCTTCTAAATATTCTACAATGGAATTAGAATATTTAATATTAGGTGATAAGAGCTTATCATATATTATAGATTTTAAATTAGTAAGTATGTCAAATGGAGAGAAAGCATTTAATTTATTAAAAGATTTTATGGAAAATGATTCTATTAAAAAGGTTATACATGATAGTAAAAATTTAATCACATTTTTAAATAAGAATAATATAGAAATTAAAGGATTCGAATTTGATACAGCTATAGCTGCTTATTTAATAGATTCATCAAAAGCAAATTATGAGGTTTTAGATTTAATAAATAGATTTTTAGAAAAAGATATAAAATCTGATATGGAGAATATAAAAGCTATATGTAGTAGTTATTTAAAAAATTTATCTGATAAATTAAAGCAAATGCTTCATAAAGAAAATATGGATGAATTATATTATAAAGTAGAGCATCCATTAATATATGTTCTTTCTTCAATGGAGAGTATAGGATTTAAGATTAATAAAGGAAAGTTAGATGAACTTAGAGAAAAATTTAAAGAGTTGATAGAAAAGACAGAAAAAGAAATATATGAATTAGCAGATGAAGAATTTAATGTAAGTTCTCCAAAACAATTAGGAAAGATATTATTTGAAAAACTTGATCTACCAGTAATTAAAAGAACCAAAACAGGATATTCAACTAATCAAGAAGTTTTAGAAAAGTTAATAGATAAACATCCTATAATAGAAAAAGTTATGTATTATAGACAAATAACTAAGATTAATTCTACTTATGTAGAAGGACTTAAGAATGTAATAGATATAGATAATTGTATACACTCAAATTTCAATCAAACTGTTACAACTACTGGAAGATTATCAAGTACAGAACCAAATCTTCAAAATATACCAATAAAATATGAAATGGGAAAAGAAATAAGAAAGGTATTTATACCTCAAGAGAGTGATGACATATTGATATCTTGTGATTATTCACAAATTGAATTAAGAGTGCTTGCACATGTAGCTGATGATAAAAATATGATTGATGCATTTGCTCATCATAGTGATATACACACAAAGACTGCTTCAGAAGTATTTAAGGTTCCGGTAGATGAAGTTACATCTATTATGAGAAGTAATGCAAAGGCAGTAAACTTTGGTATAGTATATGGAATAAGTGATTTTAGTTTGGCACAAGATTTAAAAATAACTAAAAAAGAAGCAGCAGAATATATGGCTATTTATTTTGAAAGATATCCTAAGATAAAGGAATATCTAAATCATGTAAGCGAATATGCTAAAGAAAAAGGATATGTATTGACAATATTAAGTAGAAGAAGATTTATACCAGAAATAAAATCTTCCAATAAAATTGTAAAAGCATTAGGAGAAAGATTAGCTATGAATGCACCAATACAAGGAAGTGCAGCTGATATAATTAAGATTGCAATGGTTAATGTTTATAATAAATTACAGGAAAAGAAGTTAAAAAGTAAGTTAATTCTTCAAGTACATGATGAACTTATATTAAATGTTAAGAAAGATGAGTTTGACATAGTTAAACAATTGGTTATTAACGAGATGGAAAATGCCATAAAATTAAATGTAGCACTTGATGTAGATTTAAAATATGGTACTACTTGGTATGATGCAAAATAAAAATGGGAGATGAACTTTGTAAATGATAAAGATAGGGTTAACAGGGGGTATAGGAACAGGAAAAAGTACTATATCAGATATATTTAGAAGTGAAAACTTTAATATTATTGATGCAGATGTAACAGCAAGAGATGTATTAGAAAAAAATCCTCAAATTTTAGATATAATTAGAAGTGAATTTGGATCAGGATTTTTTGATTGGAGGGGTGAATTCAGAAGAAAAGAGTTTGGAAATCATATATTTAAATTTTCAAAGCAAAGAGTAAAATATGAATCTATAATTATGCCATATATAAAAAAAGCAATAAGTAGTGAAATAGATTCATATGAAAAAAAAGGTAAGAAAGTGGTAATAATAGATGCACCTACTCTAATAGAAAACAATATGCATAAAGATATGGATTATGTTGTACTTGTTTGTGCTGATAATTCTACTCAAATAAAGAGAGTAATATCAAGAGATAATTTAACTAAAACAGAAGTTGTAAGTCGTATAAATGCACAAATGTCTTTGAATGAGAAGAAGGATTTTGCAAATGTAATCATAGATAATAATGGTGATTTATTAGAAACACAAAAGCAAGTATATGATTTGATTGATTATATTAATTCAATAGTATAAAAACAATAGTATGTTTTAAATAGTATTAATAGAAGATTTAAAACATAGATATGTAAAATTATGTTATTTAATATAAAGTACCATGTGATGATAGTTTTATAAATAGAATTCTAAGATTATAGATATGGATTTAGAAGGTATCTAAAGAATTAGAAATCGTTACTTAAAGAGCTTACATCTGTTGCATTAGGCATATGAGAATAGATAACAAGTCAAAGATGTCATGGATATTTTGTGAAATACAATGACTTGGGTTCTTATAATAGTTGTGCTATTAGTAGGTTCTAAGGAAGAAGTAATTCACAAAATAAATTAACATATTAATTAGTTGTTTATTTGAATATGCCTTATAAAAGAAGGGGAAGAGAAGATTTTATTAGATGATAAAATATGTCATGGATGATAGCTATGAGAAAAATAATTTTAAATAAGGAGAAAGTAATGAAATCTAAGAAAAATAAATTTCTTATATTAGGGGTAATAATAATAGTAGTGTTAGCTTCAAGTTCAAAATATTTAATGAGAGATATTTTTTTCCCTTATAAATACAAAGAATATGTAAATGAGTACAGTAAAGAATATAATCTAGATCCATTTTTTGTTTTATCTGTTATGAAGACTGAAAGTAATTTTGATAATAAGGCACAATCTCATAAAAATGCAATTGGTCTTATGCAAATTACATTAGAAACAGGGGAATGGGCAGCAAAGCAAATGGGGTTAGATGAGTTTTCAAAAGAAAAGTTATTTGATGAATCATATAATATAAGAATGGGTTGCTGGTATTTAAATGAACTTAGGAATATGTTTGATGGAAATTTAGCTTTAATGATTGCAGGTTATAATGCTGGTCCAGGCAATGTAAATAAATGGCTTAATAACTCTAGTCTTTCACAAAATGGTAAAGATTTAAGTTATATACCTTTTAATGAAACCAAAAAATATTTAGATAAAGTGACCACTTATTATAATGTTTATAAATATCTATATTCTAATTCTAAAAAATAAGTATATTAGTGGTATAGATAAAAAGAAGGGGTTAGAATGAAAAGGAAAATAATAATAATTTTAATATTATTAATAGCAGGTTTTACAATTTATTATAATTTAGCACCATATTTTAGGCATGTAGAAACAGGAAAAGTTTGGTTACAATTACAGTCTACTGATGAGGAAAATTTATTAATTAATTTTGTGAAAAATGAATTAATGAATGATGAAGGTGGAGTATACACTAATTATATTAATTTTGGATCTCAAGGGGATATAACTAAAGGTCATTCAGTATTATCTGAGTCACAAGGTATGATGCTTTTATATAGTTTGGAGAAAAATGATAGGATAACATTTGATAGAACTCTAGATTATATAAGAAACTATATGGTATTAAATAATTACCTTATAAGTTGGAGAGTAGAAGAAAAATCAAAATCAGAAATATCTGCTACCATAGATGATTTAAGAATAATTAAAGCACTACTTTTGGCAGAAGAAAAATGGAATGATAAAAGTTATAGAGGACTGGCTATTAGAATATCAAAGGGGATATCAAAAGAATTAGTAGAGGATAATATTCTTGTAGATTTTAATGATGGTATTTCTAAAAGCAAAACTACTACTTTATGTTATTTAGACTTACAAACATTAAAGATGCTATCAGAACTAAATTCTTCATGGGAAAAAGTATTAGATTCATCTTTACAAATTTTAAATAATGGATATATAAGTGATGAAGTACCTTTATATAAAAAAGAATTTTATAGAGAAAGTGAAAGTTATGATAATGAAAATATTGATACCCTTTTATCATTAATTGTATTATTAAATAAGCAAGAATATGGTGAAGATATAAGTAAAAGTATAACTTGTATAAAAGAAAGATTAAAAAAAGATGGTTTTATCTCAACTCTATATTCTATTAATGGAGAAAGCTTGAGTAAGATAGAATCAACATCAATATATTCATTTATAGTACAGATAGCATCTAAAGTAGATGATAAAGAACTAGCTACTTTAGCTATGAAAAAGATAAATGCATTTCAAGTGAAAAATAAAAAAAGTGTAGTATATGGTGGATACGGAATGGAAGATGGATCACAAGTTTATTCTTATGATAACTTAAATGCCTTATTTGCATATAGATATTTTAAATATTAATATTTAAAATATAGAATATAAACTGCAGGTATGCTGGAATTGGCAGACAGGCGCGTTTGAGGGGCGCGTGTTAATATTAATGTACGGGTTCAAGTCTCGTTGCCTGCACTAATAGATTATTGTCTTTAATATTTTATAATTTTAATGAAACATATATGTAATTATTTACTTAATAATTACATGTATGTTTTTTATTTTTGGGGCAATTATATCGTTGCAATATCTATGGATAACTTATAAAATACTGTATTTTAAAGATATTATAAGTATATATAAAGAATAAAAAATAATCATATGCTGTACAATTATTCCTGCACTATGTTTGGAAAGGGTGCATGGCTAAAAAAATCAACGCTTTAAAGTCTCTTAGGGATTTTTTTACTTAGTGTTTAATAAATAAAATATTTAAGAAAATGTTTTCAGGTATTGCATTTTTCACTAAAATGACTTATAGTCATTTTAGTGAAGTAATAATTAAAGGTATTAAAAGTATTTAAAAGCGTAAAACTTTCAATTATAATATAAACATAATTCTTAACTGTAGTATATTTGATCTTCAAATATTAAAAAATGTTCGTGATTTAGATTTAAGTAAATAATTAGTTAAGAAAGAATTTTTTTATTAATGCTTTAGGTAAAGTTTAACATTAAGATAAAGAATTTATTATTTATATAATAATGATAGGAGGGGTTAGTTGATATTTATAATGTAATTAGTATTATATTATAAATATTAATCAGAGAGTAGTTATGAAAAATATAATAAGAATTTTTAAACGTGATTTTCTAAACATATTTAAAAACTGGATAGCAACAGTAGTGGTACTAGGACTTATGATTATACCATCATTATATTCATTAATTAATATAAAAGCGTCATGGGATCCATATTCAAGTACTAGTGGCATTAAGGTTGCAGTTGTAAATGAAGACAAGGGTTCTATATTTAGAGATCAAGATATAAATTTAGGTAATGAACTGGTTGAAAATTTAGAAGATAATGATAAAATGGGTTGGACTTTTGTTGATAAAGAAACAGCAAAAAACGGGCTTATAAATGAGCAATATTATGCCATGATTGAGATACCTGAAAATTTTTCAGAAGATGCAACTACATTAGTTGAAAAAAAAGTCAAAAGACCTAAGCTTATATATACTGTCAATGAGAAAAAAAATGCTATAGCTCCTAAAATAACTGATGCTAAAGTTAAGAGTGTTAAAAGTGAACTTGATGATAATATAGTAAAAACTGCTTCAGGAGTATTGTTTAGAGCTTTAGATGAAATAGGAATTGAGATGGACAAACATAGATCAGAGTATAGAGATGTAATAGATGAGATATATGAATTAGATGAAAATATGCCAGAACTTGAAAAATTATTAGATAGTTCTATAAAAGGTACAGTAGATTTATCAGATTTAATTGTAAAGGTTAATGAAATACTCCCTAATATATCTAACACAATTGATATAACAGATGATTTTTTTGAAAATGTTAGAGGTTTTTTTGATAAAACAGAAGGTGGATTATCTGATATATCACCATTAGTAAAGAATGATTTATTGTTAGCAGAAAACATACTTGATACTACAAGTGTAGAGCTTGGAAATCTTGAGGAAAACATAATACCAGAAGTAGCTAAAAAAACATTAATATCAACATCTAATACAATTAATTCTGCAAATACAGCAGTTGATGGGGTTGAGTCTCAACTTAAAAATATAAAGAAATTTTTAGATAAAGTAAATAAATTAGATCTTTCAAAATTTACACTTAATAGTAGTGATGAAAACTATATAAATGAATTAAAAAAGCGTGCCGAATCAATAGATGGTATAAAAGGAAATTTAAAAGATATTAGTAGAAAGGTATCAAAGGCTATAGATAAGTTAGAGTTATTAAGTGATAGATTGGGTATAGTAAAAGGCAGAATTGATGATGAAATAGATGAATTGAATAATGGGAAAGAATTAGACACTCAAGCTATTGCTGATATGAAAAAGATACTAGATGATCTTCATAAAGAAGTTACTGAAATTATAGATAATTATGATTCAGAACTTGTGCCATCAATTGAAGATGGATTTAGTTCAATTAAAGTTATACTAGATAATACATCTAGTATTTTACAAGAAGGTAGAGATACTATTCCAGATATTGAAGAAATTTTAAGTGTATCATCGGAATTAGCAGATTTGTCAAATGAAGAATTACTTAATTTAAAAGATAAATTTCCAGAAATGAAGGATAAAGTACATGAATTAGCTGATAAACTTAGGGAATTTGATGAAGAAGATAAATTTAATGAAATATTTGATATGATAACTAATGATTGGCAAATTCAAAGTGATTTTTTAGCAAGTCCAGTTGAAATTGAAGATAATAGATTATTTTCATGGCCTAATTATGGTTCAGCAGCTACACCATTCTATACCATTTTATGTTTATGGATAGGTGGGTATATGTTATCTATATTATTAAAAACAGATGCAAATCCTATTGAAGAAGGTAAAAAATTAAAATCTTATGAAGTATATTTTGGTAAATTATTATTATTCTTATTTATTGGTATAGGACAAGCAATAATTGCTAGTACAGGCGCACTGTTTATTTTAGGTTCATATTGCTTACATCCCGTATTATTTATATTATATACTGTATTTGTTAGTATTATATTTATGATAATAATTTATACAGCTGTAAGTGTTTTTGGAAATGCAGGAATAATATTTGGTGTTGTTTTATTAGTAATTCAGGTTGCAGGAACAAATGGAAACTTCCCTATAGAAGTTAATCCAGAAATATTTCAAAAAATATTTGAATTTTTACCATTTACATATGCAATAAGTGGTATGAGGCAAATAATGGTAGGAATAGTTTATTCAATATTATTTAGAGATATGATTATATTAAGCATATTTATGATTGCATCACTTATTATCGGATTAACCCTTAGAAAAACAATGAATAAAAAGAATGAAAAGTTTGTTGAAAAGCTAAAAGAAAGCACAATAATGAATGGTTGAGGTAATCAAATATGAAAAATATATTTAGAATTTATAAAAGAGATATAGTTACAATAGCAACTAATTGGGCAGCATTAATCATGATTATAGTGCTTATAATAGTTCCATCTTTATATTCATTAATAAATATAAAAGCATCATGGGATCCATATGGAAATACAAATGGAATTAAAGTAGCTATAATCGATGAAGATAAAGGAACTGTATTTAAAGAAAAAGACATAAATTTAGGAGAAGAATTAGTAGACAAGTTAAAAGAAAATGATAAAATGGGTTGGACCTTTGTAGATAAAGAAACAGGTAAAAAAGGATTACTGGAAGAAAAATATTACGCAACTATTGAAATACCAGAAGATTTTTCAAAGGATCTTACAACATTAGTGGAAAAAGACGTTAAAAAACCTAAATTGATATATACTGTAAATGAAAAGAAAAACATAATAGCACCTAAAATGACTGATGCAGGGATAAAAGTATTAAAAGAACAACTTGACAATAATATTACTAGAACTATATCGGGAGCCATGTTTAGAGCTTGTAATGAAGCTGGTATAGATATTCAAAATAATAGAGAACATCTTAGACGAATAATTGATGGTATATATGAATTAGATGAAAATATGCCAGAAATAAAAGAACTGTTGTATGATTCAATAGAAGGAACTACAAATACTTCTAAATTAATAAAGAAATCAGAAGAAATGATACCAGTAGTTAATGATAGTATTGATGCAACCAAAGAACTTATAGATAGTAGTCAGTATTATTTAGATGAAATAGAAGGAAATCTTTATGATTTATCACCACTAATAGGAGAAGAACTTGTTAATGGTGAAAATTCATTAGATGTTTTAGGAGTAACTTTGGCAAATTTTGATGAAAAAGTATTACCAGATGCCTTTAGGAAAACTTTTATATCTTTATCAGATTCATCGAAGAATTTACAGAAGATAGTTAAGACTGCTAAATATGATTTAAAAACTATAAAATCTAACATAGATAAAATAAGTGATATGGAAATAAAATTAAAACAAACATCAGAAGAGAAGAGTGAAGGTGAAGAGTTAATAAAGAAGGATAACAAAGAACTAAAATATTTACACAGTATTCAAAAAGACTTAAAAAGTGTAAGTAGAAAAATTTCAAATGTTATTGATAAATTAGATTTAATTTATGATAGACTTGATGTAGTAATTGATAGAGCGAAAGAGGAAGTAGAAAAAGTAGATACTGATGGAATAGATGTTCATGCATTAACAGATACAAGAAAAATATTAGATGATATACATTCATTAGTAGTAACTTTAGTAGATAATTATGATTCGGAACTTGTACCAACAATTAAAGATGGATTTAAATCAATTAGAGAAATATCCGATAGTGGTTTAGTGTTATTAGAACAAGGTAAGGGAATATTACCAGATGTAGAAAATTTACTTGGAGATTTTACTAAAATAACTGACTTATCTAATGAACAACTAGTTAAATTACAAGATAAATTTCCAGATATACAAGATAAAGTGCATAAATTAGCACATAAACTTAAAGCGGTAGATGACAAGGAACAAATAGATGAATTATTAGATATGATAACTAATAATTGGGATTATCAAAGTATGTTTATGACTAGTCCTGTTGAGATTGAAGATAATAGGTTATTTCCATGGCCAAATTATGGATCCACAGCTACACCTTTTTATAGTGTATTGTGTTTATGGGTTGGAGGTTTATTAGCATCAGCATTATTATCTTTAGAGGCACATGGATTTAATGATGGAACTGTAATTAAACCATATGAGATGTATTTAGGAAAATTATTAATGTTTTTATCATTAGCACTATGTCAAGCTTTAGTTGCAAGTTTAGGTGCATTATTTATGCTAGGAAGTTACTCATTGCATCCAATAATGTACATATTTTATTCTATATTCGTTAGTACTGTATTTATGACTATGATATATACAGCAGGAAGTTTACTAGATGATGCAGGAAAAGCTTTGATAGTAGTTATATTAGTATTACAAATTGGAGGAACAGGTGGTAATTTTCCAATAGAAGTTACACCAGTATTATTCCAAAAAATATATCCTTATTTACCATTTACTTATGCAATAAGTGGAATGAGGCAAATAATGGCGGGGATAGTATATCCTATATTACTAAGAGATATAAAAATACTAAGTATTTTTATGGTAGTATCATTAATTTTAGGTATATCTTTAAAAGGTACATTAAATAAAAATACTGCTAAATTAATGGGTAAATTATATGAAAGTGGAATATTAAGACATTAATATAGTGAATATAATAAGAGATGAAAGAATAATTATAAATCTTTCATCTCTTATTATATTTTTTATTATAAATTTATTTATGTAAATTAGGAATTAAGTTTAATTTATTAAATAAATTTAAACTTAATTTAAATTTAAACGATTAAATTTATTAAAATAACATTCATATAAAAAGAAGAATATTAAATAGTTACAAAATCATAACTATTATTCATATATCAACAAAAAAAGTTATATATGTAAAAAATAACAAAAAAATATGTACATTTATGGTCTAATACAGTAAAATTGATATTAAAGGTGATTTTATGGATAATTATAGAAAAAAAATAAATATTATATCGATAGATGAAAAAAATATGATAAAAATTTGTTTGGCTACCTTAATTATTTATTTTTTGGTAAATTTAATTTTTTCATTTAGAATTAACAAAATAATAATAGTCTTGAGAATTTATTATTTTGTAGGGTTAGTTATATTTAGTATTTTATCAAAGCAAGTGTTACATTTATATAAATATAATAACCGTAATTATATTTATATGTATATATATTCTCTTACATATGTAATTTTATTTGGATGTAGTATACAATTTTCAGCTTATAGTAATTATAGTTCTCATATCCTTACTAATTTTATCATATTATTTGAATTGTATTTTGGTTTTAAGACTATAGAATATAGTAGTAAGTTTAAAGATGAAAATAATATTTTTTTTACTTGTTTAAAAATATTTAGCATATTGGGCTTAGTTTTATACTATGAAATATTTGACATAATATCAATGGTTATTTTTTTAAGCTGTGTTGAATGTTTTTTAATATACAAAATTTTTATTAATGATGATTCTAAATTATATAATTCCATAAGTATAAATATTTCTTTAGTATTAGTAGCAGTAATACCAATAACATGTTTTTTTAGTTTATTTATGTATCCATTAAATGGATACTTGTTAAGGTTTAGAGAAATATTGCTTTTATGTGTATTTAATGTATTCTTTAGTGTATTTTTTAAAAATTTTATGAGAAATCCTTACAAAGAATTGGCTGAATCATTAAACAAGAAGAATAAAATATTAGATGAATTGTCAGAAGATATATTTTTAAAGAATAAGGAATTAGAGATATCTATCTTAAATTTAAAAAATAAGGAATATTTATATGAAACATTTTTTAGATTTATGCCTCATCCTATAATATTAATTAGTTTAGAAAATAATAGAATATTATTTGCTAATAAAGCATTTTTGAATTTAATTAATGTAAACAACTTAAGGGATGTAATTAATAAAAAAATAAACAAATATATACATTTTGTAACTTCTAATAATAATAATAATAGTAGCCTTACTTTTAATGCTATTTTAAGCTCTAAAACTGAAGAAAGATTTGTTAATGCTAAATTTTTATCAATGTATAAAGATAGATTAGAAGATTTAATTTTAATAGAAGACAATACATCAAAAGTATTAACAGAAGAAATAAAAAAAGAAGTTGAAAGTAGAATGGTAGAGGAGAGAATAAGAACAGAATTTTTATCAAGCATAAGTCATGACTTAAAAACTCCAATAAACGTTATATATTCATCTATACAAGTTCAAAGAATATATAGTAATAAAAATGATATAAAGTCATTAGAAAAATATAATTCCATATCTAAAATGAATTGTATATCATTAATAAAATTGACTAACAATTTAATTGATATGTCAAAGATAAACTCAAATTTTTTAATGCCTAATTTGGAGAAAATTAATGTTATTGAAACAACAGAAGACATAGTTACATCACTTGTAGATTATGCACAAAGTAATAATGTAGAAATAATATTTAACACTAATACTGAAGAGAGTTACTTACAGTTAGATTATGAGTTTTTACAAAGAATAATTTTAAACTTAATATCTAATTCTATAAAATATACTTTAAACAATGGAAAGATAATAATTGATATATTAGATAAAGAAGATAAAGTTAAAATATATATAATAGATAATGGCTGTGGAATGAGTGAAGAATTTATAAAAGAAGCATTTTGTAAATATTCTATGGATAAATACGCTAAAAATGCTAAAAATGGGACAGGTATAGGATTGTATGTTGTTAAAAAATTAGTTGAGTTGCAATCAGGTGAAATTGATATAAAAAGTAAACTTGGCAATGGAACAAAGATAACAATAACATTTCCGAAGGAGAATTTAAATGAGTAAAATAGAACAATGTTTATCTTTATTTAGTTTAAACATAGATAAAGATAAAAAAATAAATTTTTTATCTATTGAAATGATAATCTATTTAATTTACAATATATATTTTTATTTAAGCAAACAGTATAAATTATATTTTTTAGTTAATACATTAATATATTTAGCAATTGCATTAGCTATTTTTTATATATGTTTAATTAAAGAAAATATAATTAAAAATTTATTTATTGAATATATATCATTTGAACTTTTTTTGGTAGGAGTGATATTAGCACTAAAGTTATCAGGACTAATTTTAAAATTTAATATGACTTCAAACAATCGGTATATATATTTGGGTATCATAATATATTACTTTGAACTTACATTACAATGTTTAGGATTTTATTTTACAAATAAGAAACGAGATATAAGAACAACTCTCCCAATTTTTATAATAATATTTCTTATAACATTTACAATAATGAATTGTAATTTTCATAAATTTATATATGATAATATAAAAATTTTAATTATGTTTTCTATAGTAAGTACATTTATAATTAGCTGTGTACTTATAAATATAATAAAAGCTTTAGAAAATTTTAAAAATTTAACTAGCAAAGATTTTATAGAAGATCTAAAGATATATGTAATTTTGAGGTATTTAGGTTATATAGCCAGTATGGTATTAATCAGCACAAATAAATCCACAATAGTAAATGGAGGATTAAAGCTACTAGCATTTTATGTTTTATTTAAAGGAGTAGTAAATTATATGATTAATAATCCTATGAAAAACATGAAGATAAGTTTAGAACGTACACATGAGGTGAATTTAGAACTTCATAGAACGCTAAAAAAACGTAATCGAATATTAAATGACACTAATATTATGATAGAAAAAAGCGAAAGCAATTATAATAAACTAATAGATTCAGTATATGATGGTGTTCTTTTATTTTTTAATAATGAGCTTAAATACATAAATAAAGCTGGATTAAAGTTGTTAGATGATATAGATAAAGAAAATATTTTAGGAATTAGTTTAGAAAAATTTATTTTAGATAATTTTAAGGTTACTTTTTCAAGTAGTAATAAAAAAGAAATATGTATAAATGATATTAAATTAAAAAATACAGATATATTAGTAACATTGTTTATAATAGATATAGACGAGAATAATAAATTATTATATGTTCATGATGTAACTGAATTTAATAAAACTAAGGATATGAAAAATAAATTAGAGAAATATTTAAAAGAAGAGGAATTAAAGAAACAATTTTTTTCTAATATTTCACATGAGTTACGTACTCCAATAAATTTAATATACTCAGCTATACAACTTAATGAAATTTATTTAAAGCAGAAAAAAGTAGATAATATAAGTAAGAATAATGAAATAATAAAGCAAAATTCTTTAAGGCTAATAAGAACTATTAGTAATTTTATAGATACTAATAGAGTTTCAGAAGGATATCTTAAGCCTGATTTTAAAACTTATAATATTGTTGAGGTAGTAGAAAATATAACTATTGCATGTAATAAATATATAGATAAAGCAGAAATCGGTTTAACTTTTGATTCTGAAAAAGAAGAAATCTATGTAAAATGTGATAAAGATATGATAGAAAGAATTATATTAAATATTTTATCTAATTCTGTTAAATATGGTCAAAAGGATAGTCATATAAATGTATTAATAAGCACAATAGATAATGATAATTTAGTTGAAATAAAGATAGAGAATAATGGACGTAGAATTGATGAGAATACAATACCTCATATATTTGATAAATTTACACGAATCAATAAATCTCTTAATAGACCTAAAGAGGGAAGTGGATTAGGATTATTTTTGAGTAAATCTTTAACAGAATTACAAGGGGGAGAGCTTACTTTAGAATTGGATGAAAAAGAAAATTTATTTGTAATAAATTTTCCTATTACTGATGATGTTAATTATTCAGAAATAAATTGTGATTTAGAGATTAAAAATATAGAGGAAAAGGTAGATATAGAATTTTCAGATATATATATGGATTGATTTAAGGCATATGAAAATAAATAAACGAGCATACTATACTGACTAGTTATTTATTTGCATATGCCTTAGTAAATACCAGTTAAGATTTTTAACTAAAAAACATAATTTTAAAAAAATCAACATATACATTAAAAGTAACAATACTTATTATTTTTCTAAATTATGGAGTGTTAATATGAGAAATGAAAAAATTAAAACTAAAAAGATATTTTTTATACCTCTAATATTGTCTATAGGTATACCTTTATTTGTAGCTTGGATTATAAATATAATAATGCCTTACATGGGAGAGTTATATAAAAGTTTAAATAAGCCTTTTTTTGCACCACCAGAGGGCATTTTCCCTATTGTATGGACAGTAATCTATATATTGATGGGTATAGCCTGTTATAGGGTTTATATATTTAAATATAAGGGTATTGATACAAGCTCTGCTGTATTTACTTATTCCATACAATTATTATTAAATTTTTTATGGGTTTTTATATTTTTTGGATTAAGATTATATGGAATAGCTTTTATTGAGATTTTGATATTATTATTATTTGTTACTTTAACATTTATAAAATTTTATAATAAAGATAAGATTTCTGGATTTTTGTTTATTCCATATTTAATATGGATTATATATGCAGGAGTACTAAATTTTTATATATGGATGTTAAATGAGATGTAGTTTTTTAGAAATAAAATTAATAATTTAGATTTAATCAATTGTAACCAAGGTTAGTTGGAATGTACTAAAATGCAATCAACTAGCCTTATTTTTGTTTTAATGTTAATATATATGTTGGTAAAAGATATATTTAAGTATGATTTTAAGGAGGTAAGGCATGGCAAAGATAATTATTGCAGAAAAACCTTCTGTTGCAAAAAATATTGCAGATGCGTTAAATATAAAAATCAGAAAAGATGGTTATTTTAAAGGAGAAGATTATTATATTACTTGGGCTTTTGGACATCTTTTACAATTATATGACGCAAAAGACTATGATGAGAATATGAAGGGTTGGAGAATGGAAAAATTTCCGTTTATTCCTGAAGAGTTTCGATACAAAGTAAAATGCGATAGTATGGATAGAACAGTAGAAGATAAGGGTGCTGCAAAACAAATTAATATAATAAAATCTTTAATAGGGCAAGATGATGTAGATGGAGTTATATCTGCAACAGATTTTGATAGGGAAGGTCAAGTAATTGCAGATGAATTATTTAGTTATTTAAATATTCAAAAGCCAATATACAGACTATTATTAAATGAATGGACTCCAGATGAAGTTAAAAATGGTATGAATAATTTAAAAGACAATAAAGAAATGCAATTCTTACAAGATGCAGGGATTGGAAGACAATGGACTGATTGGGTAATTGGTATAAATTTAACTTCAGTTAGTACATTAAAATATAAATTTGAAGAGAACAAAACAATTAATATAGGTAGAGTATTACTACCAACATTAAAGATAATATATGATAGAGATAAAGAAATAGAAAATTTTAAGGCTACTACTTATTATAAATTAACATCTACTTTTAAAAATTCTAACAATGAAGAATTTAATGGATTATATTATGAAAAAGAAACAGAAAAATTTGAAGATAAAGGTGTTTTAGATAATATAGCAAAGTTATTAGATGGAACTAATGCTACTATAATTGATAAGCAAACTGAAAAGAAGAAGGACTACCCACCATATCTTTTTAATTTATCTAATTTACAGGGATACATAACAAGCAAATACAAAGGATGGACATCAGACAAAGTATTAAAGGTAGCACAAAGTCTTTATGAAAAGAAGTATACAACTTATCCTAGAACAGCAAGTGTGGTCTTAGAAGAGAGTTTAGAGGATAGAGCAAGGAAAGTATTAAATACATTAAAGGCAGGTTTACCTTATGAAAAAGATATTAAATTTGTAAAGAGTAAAAGGGTTTTTGATAATTCAAAAGTTGAAAGTCATAGTGCTATAACTCCAACATATATTAAACCAAGTGGACTTAGTAAAGATGAAGAAATAGTTTATAATGCTATTAAAAATAGATTTGTAATGCAATTTATGCCGATTGCAGAATTTGAAGAAACAAAAATACGCTTAAAGTCATCTAATGAAAAGGTAAAAGGTGAATTTATATCTAAGGGAAAAGTTCAGCTTGTAGAGGGGTGGAGAGTAGTTGAAAAAATAGATACTAAAGATACTATTCTTCCTATGGTAAATATAGAAGAAAAAGTTGATATAGTATCAAATAAAATAAATAAAGTCACAAAAAAGCCACCAAAGCACCATACAGAAAAAACATTACTTAGAGTTATGGAAACTTGTGGTAAGGGTATAGAAGGAAAAGAAGATTCTGATGAAATGATGCAATGTATTTTAAATGGATTTAGTATAGGAACTCCAGCTACTAGAGCTGAAACAATTAAAAAACTTAAAGATATCGGATATATAAAATCAAAAGGGAAAAGTCTTATATGTACTGAGCTTGGTAGAAATATAGTTGAAATATTTCCAGTTAAAGAACTTTTAGATCTTGAGTATACAGGTAGACTTGAAAGTACTTTATCTGATATAGAAAAGGGCAAATTTAAAAAAGGCGATTTTATGAATTTAATATATGATTTTACGAATAATGCTGTGGATAAGATAAAAAAAGATATTTCAGCATTATCAAGATTTAAGATTGAAATTCCAGAAGGTATAGAAGAAATAGGAAAATGCCCTGTATGTGGAAATCCAGTAGTGGAAACTGAAAAAAACTTCGGATGTACTAATTGGAAAAATGGATGTAAATTTACAATATGGAAAAATGATAAATATATCTTATCTTTTGGTAAGAAAGTTTCAAAACAAATGATTGCTTTATTACTTAAAAATGGAAAAGTAGGTTTTAGAAATTTAAAAAGTAAAAAAGGAAATACATTTTCAGCTTATTTTAGATATGAGAGAAATGAAAAAACAGGTTATTATAATTGGAAAATTGAGTTTATTTAAACGTAAAATAAAAAAGACGTTGCATAGATTTTGCAACGTCTTTTTTGTTAGATGCATACTATTTTTTGTAATAATAATTTATATTAACTATTTTATAAAACCATACATAAATAAGGCTATATGATAAGCTAATGGAGCCATAAATACTGTCATAAGCCCAGCAACACCTATTGAAAGACTGCTCATAGCACCTTCAGTGTCTCCAAGTTCTAAGGCTTTTGTAGTACCAACAGCATGAGCAGCAGTTCCGATTGAAATACCAATTGCTACTTTATCTTTAATTTTAAATAATTTACATATAGTAGGTCCAAATATGGCTCCTATAATTCCAGTAATTATAATTGCAAGTACAGTTACAGGAACTAGTCCACCTAACTGGCTACTTATTTCAATACCTATTGGTGTTGTTACAGATTTTGGAATTAAAGATTTTATTATAGTAGAATCTAAACCAACAAAATAAGAAATACCCATTACAGAAAACATACCTATGATACTTCCTATAAATACTCCAGAAAAAATAGCTATAGCATTTTTCTTGAGTAATTCTATTTGTTTATAAAGTGGAACAGCTAATACTACTGTTGAAGGTCCTAAAAACATATTAATAAATTGTCCACCTTCATTATAAGTATTAAAATCTATGTTAAATGCAAATAAGAAACAAATTATAAATGCAATTGCTATAAGTAATGGATTTAATAAGGCTATTCCTGTTTTTTTATTTATGAATATTCCTATTTCAAATGCAATTAAAGAAAGTACTAATCCAAATAAAATATTATTAATTATTATGTCCAATTATTCCACGTCCCTTTTTTTCATTTTTTGATTTCTTTGATACAAATTGAACTATTAAACCTGTAGAGGCTATAATTATCGTGGTTGTACATAAACAAACTACAAGTAATTTTAACCAATTAGATTTTATTATATTTAATGACGTCATAAGTCCTACTCCAGCAGGAATAAAGAAGAATGCTAAATGATCTAGTAAAAAATTTGATACATTTGAGATCTTATCAACTTTAATCACATTAAAACATAATAATAAGAATAATATAATCATTCCTAAAATATTACCTGGTACAGGTAATTTAAAGAAAGATGATAAAAATTCTCCTAGTAGATAGATAACTAAAATAACTAATGCTTCTTTAAATAATTTCATCTTTTCCTCCCCCAACTATATATTTAATTTTAAATTTATAAATATAATTATTAAACAATAAATTCACCTACTATAATTTATCACTTGTTGAGCAATAAGTAAAAGGTATATAAAGCCAAAATAATAAAAGATTTTCAGAAATAATTCTAAAAATCTTTTATTAGAGCAAGTAAAGGTATTTTTTCTACAAAAAACTCTTAATTATTAATTAATTTGAAGATTTAGACATGAAATCTAATTATTTTTCTAAAGACTTATTTTTAATTAAACGTTTTTCTGAAAAAGCCACTATTTCATACATTATAAAAGCAATTACAGAAAGTATTACTATACTCATCATAACCATATCTAATTGAGCAATTTGGCCACCATATACAATTAAAAAACCTAAGCCTTCTCTAGCTACTAAAAATTCACCCATTATCACACCAACCCATGATAATCCAACATTGATTTTTAGTGCAGATATAAATACTGGAATAGAGTAAGGAAAAATTAAATGTCTTAAGATTTGAAGTTTAGATGCCCTAAAAGTTTTCATTAACATGATTTTATCTCTATCTATTTCATTAAAACCACTTAATACACTTATAATTGTAGTAACAATAGAGATTAATAGAGCTATTACAATTATTGCAGTAGTACCATTACCAACCCAGAATATAATTATTGGTGCTAAAGCAACTTTAGGTAAGGCATTTAATACTACTAAATAAGGGTCTAATACTTTAGAGGCAAAAGGACACCACCATAGTATTACTGCAATGGCAGTTCCAAGAACAGTACCTAAAGTAAAACCTAGTATGGTTTCATAACATGTTACCCAAATATGGCGCATTAAGGTTCCATCATTATAAAAAGATAGGAGGGATTTATACATTCTAGAAGGAGTAGAAGTTAAGAATGGATCAATCCATTTTAAGTCACCTGCAATTTCCCAAAGAGCTATAAAAAGAACTAATATTAAAATTCTGGTAACTATAAGTTTTATTTTATTGTATTTTATTTTTTTTAAATACATATCATGTTCTTTACTCATTACTTTGATCAAGCTCCTTCCATAAATCATTAAAGTAACCTCTAAACTCTGGTTCTTTTCTTCTTTCAAAAGGAGTAATATCTTTTTTCGAGAATATTATATCTACATCTTTCTTTATCTGTGCAGGTCTTTGAGATAATACAAGAATTCGACTAGAAGTAGAAATAGCTTCTGAGATATCATGTGTTACCATTAGGGCAGTTTTCTTTTCCTTTTTTATTATTTTGAATACATCATCACATACTAAAAGTCTTGATTGATAATCTAAAGCTGAAAAAGGTTCATCTAAAAATAGTATTTCTGGGTTAAGAGCCAAAGTTCTTATAAGAGCAACTCTTTGTCTCATTCCTCCTGATAATTCACTAGGATAATGTTCTTTAAATTTTGATAATCCATAGGTTTGTAACAGTTCAGTTACTCTTTCTATAGCTTCTTTAGTGATTAGCTTTTTAATCTTTAATCCTATTAATACATTGTCCCATACATTTAGCCATTCAAATAAATGATCTTTTTGAAACATATAACCTATTTTATTTAAGTTGTTTTTTATATCTTCATTTTTATAAAGTATAGTTCCACTAGAAGCTTCTAATAATCCACTTATTATATTAAGAAGAGTAGATTTACCACATCCAGATGGTCCTAGTATTGATATAAATTCTCCATCATTTACTTCAAAACTAATATTATTTAATGCTTTAGTTTCACCCTTCAGTGAGTGATAATTCATAGATAAATTAGAGATTTTAAGCAAACTCAAAATAAATCACCAAAGTTAAATTTATTTAGTTGCTTTTTCAGCAAAACTATTATCTACAATTTTGTTAAAATCAGGTTTTGAAGGAATTAATGAATCATCATACTCTTGAATTATCTCTATTAATCTATTTAAATTTTCTTCTTTAATTGAAGGTTCATGAGCTAAAGCATCTATTTTATTGTAATTATTAATAACTCTTATTATTATATCTCTGTCAGTTCCAGGAAAGTATTTAATTATTGAATCAGCTATTTCTTCAGGTGTGTGTGAAAAATACCATTTTTGACCTTCATATATAGCTTTTGTGAATTTTGCTATTGTCTCTTTATTATTGTCTAAATATGATTTAGTTGTAAAGAAACAAGTATATGGAATAACTCCTGAGTTTTCTCCAATAGATGCAAGTATACTTCCACTACCTTCTTTTTCAAGCATTGAAGCAGTAGGTTCAAATAAAGCCACATAATCGCCAGTACCACCTTTGAATGCGCCAGAAGCAGCAGCAAAGTCTATATTAGTTATCATATTAACGTCAGTATTAGGAGTTATATTATTATTTTTCATAGCGTATTCTAAAGCCATAGCAGGAACCCCACCAGGTCTTCCACCAATAACTTCTTTTCCTTTTAATGTATTCCAATCAAAGTTTGATTCTTTATTTCTTCCTACTAAGAAAGAACCATCTTTTTGTGTAAGCCCAGCAAAGACTACAGGATAATCTTCTCTTCCTTGATTGTTAATATAAATTACTTGTTCAGGACCACAGAAGCCAATATCAGCATTTTTACTTAAAACAGCTTGCATAACTTTATCTGCTCCTTGTCCAGTTTGGAGATTGATAGCAATTCCTTCTTTTTCAAAGAATCCTTCACTTATAGCAACATACATTGGACCATAAAAAACAGAACGAGTAACTTCATTTAAGCGAACAGTAATTTTAGCATTTTCCTCTTGAGTTTTAGAAGTGTTATTAGAATTACAAGCAGTTAAAGAAAGAGTCAATGTAATAATCATAGCTAAAGAAAGTACTAGTTTTAAGCCTTTTTTCATTAAATTACATCTCCTATAAAGTAATAATTAGACCTAATGTGATTAAATTTGTTCAAAACTTTAAGTTACATCTTATTAAGTCTAAAGTCTTTCTGTTGTATATTATGAAATTTTATATAAAATAGTGTTAAACTTTGAAAATTAAGTGACGGTATTTTGGAAAATATGGTAAAATATTCACAAGGTATATAATAATTTATAAATGAGGTGATTTATATGGTTGGCATATATTTTAGTGGTACAGGAAATACAAAACATTGTATATCTAAATTTGTAAAAAAGTATAGTGCTGCTAATTCTATAATTTCAATAGAAGAACCATCTGTGGTTAATGAAATAAAGAAAAATGATTTTATTGTATTTGCTTATCCTATTTATTATAGCAATCTTCCAAAAATTATTAATGATTTTATTAAAGAAAACAAAAAAAATTTAAGGATAAAAAAATTTTTATAATTGTTACAATGGGACTTTTTAGTGGAGATGGAGCAGGATGTTCAGCACGTTTATTTAAAAAATATGGTGCAAAAGTTGTAGGTGGACTTCACTTAAAAATGCCTGATTGTATTTGTGATGTAAAATTATTGAAGAAATCATTAGAACAGAATAAGCAGATTATAAAAGAAGCTGATGAGAAAATTAATGATGCTGTGAAAAGATTAAAAGAGGGAAGGCCTCCCAAAGAAGGTATTAATGCTTTTTATCATATTGCAGGATTGTTTGGTCAGCGATTATGGTTTTTTAATAAAACAAAAAATTATTCTGATAAATTAAAGATAGAAAAAACGAAGTGTACAAGTTGTGGCCTTTGTGTAAAATTATGTCCAATGGGTAACCTCAAATTACTAAATGGTAAAATTGAAGTAAAAGAAAAATGTACTATGTGTTATAGATGTATAAGCAGTTGTCCAAAACAAGCAATTACTTTATTAGGAAAGAAAGTACATGAACAATATAGAGTTGATAATTATTTATAATATTAAAAAAACATACTATGGATTTTTATTGTTTAAGATTTAATAATTTAAAATATATTATGATGCGAAATATAAATTTAATAGGTAATTTATTTTCAGAGTATATGTGAAAATGTAGAATTATATTAAAGAATTGTTTTAGAAAAAACGTAGTAAGAACTAAAATTATAGTATAAGAGGTGTTATATGAAAAATAATTATAAAAAGACTATGTATGCTAGTTATGTAGGATATATTACTCAAGCAATTGTAAATAATTTTGTACCATTATTATTTTTAACCTTTCAAAGGGAATTTAAAATATCCTTAGATCAAATTAGTTTGCTTGTTACCCTTAATTTTGGCACACAGATTTTCGTTGATTTTTTATCAGCACGATATGTAGATAAAATAGGTTATCGTGTATCAATAGTTGGTGCTCATATTTTTTCAGCATTAGGGTTAATTGGCTTAGGTGTATTTCCATACATATTTTCTAATCCTTTTATTGGGCTAGTAATTTCTATTATATTATATGCAATTGGTGGTGGGATAATTGAGGTTCTAATAAGCCCAATTGTAGAAGCATTACCTAATGATGCAAAAGCTTCTGCAATGAGTTTACTCCATTCATTTTATTGCTGGGGACATGTATTTGTTGTAATTATTTCTACCATTTATTTTGTCATATTTGGAATAAATAAATGGAATTATTTAGCTATAATTTGGGCTACTATTCCATTTATAAATGCTATATGCTTTACAAGAGTGCCTATTAATATATTTGGTGAAGAAGAAATAAAGCTTCCTATGAAAAGCATATTTAAGCTTAAATATTTTTGTTTATTTTTGTTGTTAATGATATGTTCAGGTGCAGCTGAACAAGCTATGAGCCAATGGGCATCTGTTTTTGCAGAAGCAGGACTTAATGTTTCAAAAACAATTGGTGATTTATTTGGGCCATGCTTATTTGCAACTCTTATGGGAGTGTCTCGTGCATTTTATGGAAATTTTGGTGAAAAAATTAATTTAGAAAAATTTATTTCATTTAGTAGTATGCTTTGTGTAGTTAGTTATTTTATTGCAGTATTTGCTCCGATTTCTATTGTATCATTAATTGGATGTGGACTATGTGGTTTATCAGTTGGTATTATGTGGCCAGGTGTGTTTAGTTTATCTGCCAAATATTGTCCACAAGGTGGTACAAGTATGTTTGCATTTCTTGCATTAGCTGGGGATGTAGGTTGTGCTGTAGGTCCAGGATTAGTTGGAATGGTTTCTAGCTCAGTTGAAAAGGAGAGTTCTAATATTATAAATTTCATATCTAATATTAGTACAAATAACGTTGGATTAAAAGTAGGATTATTATGTGCTATTGTTTTTCCAATTATCATGCTTTTTAGTATAGGTGTACTAAAACATAAGAGAACTTAATCTAATATAAAAAGTTAAATATTTAAGCTTTTATTAAAGTATAAGTTTTTCAAAATATGAAGTTATGCTTTAACTAAATATTATATTTTAAAAGAGACAATAAACATATTGACTTATACGTTTACGGTCTCTTTTATATATTATTATAAAAATTATTTTTTACTTCTTATTCTTGTAAGCATTAAGGCAATAGCTCCATCTCCTGTTACATTACATGCTGTTCCAAAACTATCTTGAAGTGCGAATATAGTTAATATAAGAGCAGTTCCAGCTTCATTAAATCCAAGTATACCTGTAATAAGTCCTAATGAAGCCATAACAGTTCCACCTGGAACCCCTGGTGCACCTATAGCGAATATTCCAAGTAATACTATAAATAGAATCATAGTTGAAATATTAGGTAAATTACCATATAGAATTTGTGAAACTGTCATTATAAAGAATACTTCTGTTAAAACTGATCCACATAAATGTATATTTGAACATAAAGGTATGGCAAAATCCACAATATCTTTTGTTATAATTTTAGATTTTTTAGCACATTTTAATGCAACCGGCAATGTTGCTGCACTTGACATTGTACCAACAGCAGTAAAATAAGCTGGACCATAATTTTTAAAAACTTGCCATGGATTTTCTTTTGATATAATTCCAGCAATTGAATATAGAATAGTAAGCCAAATAAAATGTCCGATAATTACTATAATTACAACCTTAAAGAAAATAGGCAATTGTTTACTTATACCACCTTCATAAGCTAAACATGCAAAATTTGTAGCAATAAATAAAGGTAGTATAGGAATTATAATTTTTTCAACAATACTTAATATTATATTTTGAAATTGTTCTAATAATTTTTCAACTAAATCAGATTTAGTCCATGCTGTTGCTAGTCCTAAGAATAGTGCCAGTATTAATGCACTCATAACACTCATAATTGGTGGTATGTCAAGTTTAAAAAGCAATTCAGGTAATTTTTTTGTTACAGTATTATTAGAAATTATTGATAATTTAGGGATAATACTATATCCTGCAAACATAGAGAAAATTGCTGCAAATACAGAAGATGAATATGCAATTACTACTGCATAGCTTAGTAATTTACTAGCATTTCCTTTAAGTTTTGAAATAGAAGGTGCAATAAAACCTAATATTATTAATGGTATAGAAAAGAATATTATTTGTCCAAGCACGTACTTAATAGTAGATATAATTTGAATTAAATTAGTGCTAGAATAAGTTCCTATTAACACACCTATTAGTACAGCTATAACTAGTTTGAAAATAAAGTTATTAAAAAGTTTTTTCATTGTTAAATTCCCCTTTTTATTAATATGTATAAAATGTATAAAAAAACTTCCACCTCTTAATTACAGAGGCAGAAGTTATATACTCCGCGGTTCCACTCTGTTTATATGTATATTTAAAATACATATAACTCGTTCTAATTAGATACAAACATATCATAACACTATAACGGGTGTTTAACCGATTTGATCTACTTAGCTTTAGCTTTTCGAAAAAATAGCTCATAGATGCACTCATTGATAAATTACTTTAAAGTCTTTTTCAGCAAATAAGACTATCTCTGTGTAAAGTATATATATCTACTTTTCTAATCATTGCATTTAATTCTTATCGTTTTACTATGATATAGTATAAACAATTTTAGTTTTTAAGTCAATACTATTATCCACATTTTACATAATTTTCTTTTTAACAAGTCAAATGCTTATAAAGAAGAAGTATTCTAGATGAAATATTTATTACATTGAATATTTTAATAAAATAATATTGACAATTTTAATTATGTAACATGTAATAAACGAGCAAATTGTTTATAGTAGTTTTATGTAGATACTTGTGTATTGAATATATGCGTTTTTACCTCAGTTGGATAGAGTAACGCCTCTCTAAGGTATGGATTAGGGGGTTGAATCTCTTAAAACGCATCATTTTAATTTATTAGGAATTATATAAGTAGTAGATTAGTTATTTTATGTAAATAAACTAATCTACTATTTTTATTAATTAATTTTCCATTTTAGGATTTTTTTATTTAATTATTATTTTCATTAGATGTCCAAGTTTTTAAGTGTAATTTTCTTACATTATCTTTTTCAGCTGGACTTAATTTAAAATAATCTTTAGCAAGAGCACTTTCCCAATGTCCATATACTGGATTTGGTAATATTAAAAAATGTGTTCCAAAATTATTTTTGTTTACATCAACTAATTGATTTCTGTCTTCTACATCTTTACCGTAAGAGTTTATAGGAAAATCACCAGCATCATCTCCCATATATATTATTACATTGTAGTCTTTGATTATTTCATCCATCCTAGGTTGTTTATTACTACTATCAGTTTTCAAACGCATATGTTTTTTATCTACACATGGATAGCCTAATTTTTTTAGATTTTTAATAGTTCCATCAAGGCAAGTTTTTTCATTTCTACCGGTCACATAGAATATTTCAACACCTTTATCAGCAGCATAATTCAAAAATTCTTTTGCTCCAGGCATGGCTTTTGCATCAGCATGATCTACCCATTGTGTCCATGTTTTTTCACTATAACCAGCTTTTTGACCTATTAAACCTGCTTCATATTCGTTATTATCAATAACAGCTTCATCACAATCAGTAATTATTGCTAAAGGTTTGTCACCTTGTTTAAAATTTGAGGCAGCTTCATTTACAATTGTTTTCCCGGTATTGTAAGCTTGATAACATAATGCTCTGTATTCAGCAGAAGATTGCATCCAAGTTACTCCCATAACTAGTTGTTCATTTAAATCTTTTAAGTCATAAGAAGATTCTGAAGTTACTTTTTGATTAGTGTCTTTATCTTGTGTAGTAGTTGCTAATGCCGGTACAGAAGATGACATAAGTACAAGGCTTAGTGCCATAGACATTATAAATTTCTTTTTATTTTTTAACATAATAAAAACCTCCTATTTCCAAATAATACCATATATAATATATATTCTAAGTATTTAATTTTTTTCCTTCATTTGAGTTTAATTATTTTATATAAGATTAAATTAATTTTTAATAAGTTTTGTGTTATTTAAAAGGTATGAAAAAATTTTCCAATAATGTTATAATTATATGAAAGGTGTATATAATTAAATTATTAAGTATTATTAAACTTATATTTTTATTTATACATAGTACAAATAAAAAATTACATTTTAATGGTAAGAAAAGACAGGGGAGATATTAATGAAAAAAAATATGCATTCAAAGACTATAGCATTAGTTCTTGCAGCTATAACTGGAATGCAAGCAGGAGCAATTGTACCAAATTCCACACTTTTTAATGTTAAAGCCTATGCTGATGAAGCTAGTACAGTTAATGAAGTTAATCAAAAGATAGAGCCATATTCAAATGTTAAAGGAACAGGAATAAATGTAACTACTACAACATCAGGAACTATAACTATTAATTTGCCTAATAATTTTAATACTGAACAAAGCAAAAAATTAGGAGGTTTAAAAGGAACTATTGATTCAACAGCTAACACTGCCTATATAGGGGTGAAACTTATTACTCCAGCAAGTATTAAACCATCTAAAATAAAAGATTTATCTTCTAACAAAGAATATGTATTATTATCTGGTTCAAATGAAGTAAAGGGTGGAAGTTACATTAAATATATACCTGTAGCAATCAAAAAAGGAAGTGTATGGGAGCCGACAGTAAATACTTATAAAAATGACTTATATAAATATGAGTGGCTTAATGATAAAAATGAAGTTTTAGTAAAAACATCATTAAAAGTAGTTGTTCAAAGAGAAAAATATGCTACAGTATCAATTTCAGGAAGTGAAAGAGTTGGAAGAGAATTAGAGGCTAATGTAACAGCTTATAAAAATGGTAAGATTATATCTCCAGATAAAGTAAAGTATCAATGGTATAGATCAAAGCATAAAGATGAAGACTTTAGTAAAATATCTGGTGAAACAGATAATGAATATAAATTAAGAAGTAGTGATGAAGATAAGTATATAAAAGTAGAAGTAATAGTTACTATAGATGGTGAAGAAGTAAAAGTAATGAGTGATAGAACAAGTAGTATTGATGAAAAAAGATCTTCAAGGCATCATAGATCATCAGGTAGGGGATCAGGAAGTACTGTTGATACTGATAGAATAAATGATAAAATTGAAGACTCACGAGCTGATAATATATCTTATGATGTTTCAGATTATCCAAAGGTAGAAAAGGATGTTTTTGAATGTTTAAAGGATAATGATGATAAGACCTTAATTCTTGAAGGTGATGATTATAGTTGGACTTTTGATGGAGATGATATTGACAATGTTTCAGAAATGGATAATAAGCTAGATACAACTATTGATACAACTTCTCCTAATGAATCAGAAATAAAAAATATTTTAAATGGAGTAAATGTAGTTAATTTATATTTAAAATATGACGGGAAATTACCTGGAAAAGCAAAGATTGAAGCTGAAATAGGTTCTAAATATAATGGTAAAAATATGTATGTTTATTACTATAATAAAAATACAAAATCATTAGAGTTAGTTGAATCAGATGTTAAAGTAAAATATGATAAAGTGTCATTTACAATAACTCATTGCTCAGATTATGTATTAAGTGAAACTCCTCTTTCAACTACAGTATCATTTAATGAAGGATGGAGTATGTTTAATAATAGTAATTGGCAATATATAGTAGGTGGAAAAAGGATTACTGGATGGAACTTTATAAATGGAAGATGGTACCATATGGATTCTTTTGGAATAATGCAAAGAGGATGGGTTAATTTAAATGGTTCTTGGTATTATTTAAACTATAACGGTGATATGGTAATTGGATGGAAAAATATAAATGGTAAATGGTATTATTTAAGTGAAGATGGAAAAATGCTAACAGGTTGGGTTTGTTATAGTGGCAAATGGTATTATTTAGATTATTCAGGAGCAATGGTTAGTAATACAACTATTAATGGATATAGATTAGGTTATAATGGAGCTTGGATAAGATAAAAGTATATAAAGTACAAAATAATCATATATTTAATTATAAATCTCAAAGGATGAAATATATTTTAAATTTCTCCTTTGATTTTTTTTATTATATTTAGAAAAAAAATTTTTATTATAAATAAACGATACAATAATTAAGAAGTTTGAAAGAAGGAGTTAAATGGTAAGGGATATGACAAAGGGTAAACCTGGAAAAATAGTACTTTTATTTGCTATTCCAATGGTTATAGGAAATATATTTCAACAAGTTTACAATATTGTAGATTCTGTAATTGTAGGAAATTTTATAGGAGCAAATGCATTAGCTGCTGTAGGTGCATCATATCCTATGGCTTTTTTATTTATAACAATTGCTACAGGAGCAAGTATTGGTTGTTCAGTTATAATATCTCAAATGTTTGGTGCAAAGCAAATAGGTGATATGAAAACTGCAATTTATACATCAATCATATCCATAACAATATTTAGCACAATATTAATGATTTTAGGAATAACTACAAGTAATTCTGTACTACAAATTCTGAAAACTCCAGAGGAGATATTAACAGATGCCGATAATTATATGAAAATATATATGATAGGAGTAGTTTTTTTATTTGTTTATAATATTAATACAGGAGTATTTAATGCTTTAGGAAATTCTAAAATACCATTGTATTTTTTAATCTTTTCTTCTATTTTGAATGTGGTATTGGACTTTTTATTTGTAGTAAAGTTTAAAAGTGGAGTAGTAGGAGCTGCATATGCAACTTTAATAGCTCAAGGAATTTCTGCAATGGCTTCATTAACCTATCTTTTAATAAAATTAAAAAGAATAAAAGATGATGATATATATAGAATATTTGATATCTATATATTAAAAAAAATTTGTAAGATAGCTATACCATCAATAATACAACAGGCAATAGTATCAATAGGAAACTTATTTGTTCAAGTGTTAGTGAATACTTATGGCGTTGTAACTATTGCAGCATATACATCAGCAACAAGAATAGATTCTATAATCATTATGCCTATGGTTAATATAAGTAGTGCAGTATCTACATTTACAGCTCAAAATATTGGAGCAGGCTTAATAGAGCGTGTAAAAAACGGATATAAAGCTGCTTTGAAGATGATAGGAATATTTTGTTTTATTATTGCAATTTTATTACATGAATATGCTGAAAATGTAATAGGAATATTTATTGATTCAGATATTAATAAGGAAGCTATTAATATAGGTATACAATACATTACAGTGGTTTCCGTTTTTTATGTACTTATGGGAATTATGATAACGACAAATGGAGTGCTTAGAGGAGCAGGAGATATTAAAGTATTTATGATAAGTACATTATGTAATTTATCATTAAGAGTAATAGCTGCATATGTTTTATCATATTTTATTGGGTCAAAAGCCATATGGTGGGCTATACCTTTAGGATGGATATTAGCATCTACAATATCTGTATTGAGGTATAGAAGTGGAAAATGGAAAATGGGTAAGCTTGTATAAGAAATAAAATTTAATGCTTTGCAAGTATTTTATTTCTTGTAATTTTGATTTAAAATAAAATTGTAATTAAGATATATTAAAATAAATAAAAAGTCAAAGAGCAAAGAAGGTAGAATATTTTTTGAAATACATTAACGTAGGCTTTGTTAATAGTTGTGCTGTTAGTAGGTTCAAAGGAAGAATTAGTTTACAAAATAAACTAGCATACTGACTAGTTATTTATTTAAATTTGCCCAAATTTAGGATAAAGTAATATATTATAAAATTAAATGTAGGAGGATTGTAATGAATATACAGATATTTGGAATAAAGAAATGTTTTGATACAAAAAAAGCAGAAAGATATTTTAAAGAAAGAAGAATTAAATTTCAATTTATTGATTTAATGGAAAAAGGAATAAGTAAAGGTGAACTTAATAGTGTTTTAAATTCAGTATCAATTAATCATTTAATAAATAGTAAGTGCAAAGATTATAGTAAATTGAATTTAAATAATATAAGAAGTACTGATATAAAAAAAGAAATAGTATTAAAAAATCCTAAAGTAATAACTACTCCAATTGTAAGAAATGGTAAAGAGGCCACAGTTGGATATAATCCAGATGTATGGAACAATTGGGAATAAAAAATGCTTACATGATTAAATGAAGTCATGTAAGCATTTTTAGTAAGATTATTTAGATTTTTTTCTGAATTTCTTTTTTGAGGTTTTGTTTGTCTTTTTTCTTACGGAATAGCCAAATGATCCTAATGGTTTGGGATTAACTTCAAAATATTCTCCGTGATTATAACATATTAAATTTGCTTTATTAAATCCTATTTTACCATTTTCATCTAGTAGATTTTCATCTACTTTAACATTAACTACTTCTAGTAAGAATAAATCATGAGTACCTAATGGTGTTATAGATTTTAATTTACACTCAAGCGCAAATGGAGCATCTTCTAATGAAGGTGTATTTATTTTTACTCCTTCATTTAATTTTAAATTAAGAGTTTTTATTTTATCTTCTTTTTTTCCAGATCTAACTCCACAATAATCTACTATTTTAACCATTTGCTTATTTGGTAAATTAATAACACATTCTTCAGATTCTTTTATATAATCATAAGATAATCTTTCAGGTCTTACTCCCATTGCAAGAATAGGAGCTTTTGTACAAACTGTACTTATCCAACCAACAGTAAATACATTTATTTTTCCTTCTTTATTTTTAGAAGTAACAAGCACTACTGGTGTAGGATTTAACATAACACTACCTTTAAAATTTAATTTATTCATTTTCTTCACCTATTGTACTAATAAAATTTTAAAATATTTTTATTAAGGCATATGAGAGAATAAATAACAAGTGACAGATGCCACGAATATTTTGTTAAATACAATAACTTGGGTTCTGCTAATAGCATTAATATTAGTAGAACCCAAGAAAGTAGTAGTTCACAAAGTAAACTAGCATACTGACTAGTTATTCATTTGAATATACCTAATATCTTCTTCTGTAACGTCTTTTTCTATTATTTTTAGCCATATTTCTTATAAGTATTATTAATGTAATCATAATTATAGCAATTACTAAAACCGTTGAATATAATAATATATTGTCTTTTAATATTTTTCCTACAGAAATATCTATCATACCCTTAACTTCTTCAACGTGATTTCTAGTTGAATAAGTTAAATTAGTGTTCTTGTTAAATGCTAAATTCCAAGCACTATTATTTGAAGCATTATAAGTTATTGAAGATTCAGCATCATTAATATCATTTTTATAATACATAACATCTTGACTTAAAACTATAGGAACAGTAATTGTTCTTGTAGGTCCAAAAAAACCAAAAGATTTATATTGTAAATCAGTAGTACCTACTTCTTCATTAGTTTTTTTATAAATCTCTTTATTAGTAGAATAGCTATAATCAATAATAGAATCCATATCATTAAACTTAGTCATGTCGGCATTATTAATTTGTCTGCTTTTTAAAACAACACCTATTATTTTTCGACCATCTTTTTCATATACAGCAGCTAAACAACCGCCAGCAGCATTGGTAAATCCAGTTTTACCACCAAGATTTCCATTTTTACCTAATCCTAGGTTTCTATTTTCTAATATAATTCTAGAACCATTTATGTCTATAGGAGCTTCTTTTAGAGACATAGTTTCTCTTTCCCATGGATTTTCAAAAGCAGCTTTAGTTATTAAAGATAAATCATAAGCTGTTGTATAATGGTTTGGATCATGAAGTCCATTAGCAGTAATAAAGTTACTATTATTAGCTCCAAGTTCTTTGGCTTTTTTATTCATCAATTCTGAAAATGCTTCAGCACTACCAGCAACGTTATCTGCAATCATATATGCAGTATCATTTCCAGAGAAAAGTAATAATCCTTTCATAACATTATCAGCAAGCATTTTGTCTCCAATTTGCATTCTGTTGTGCATGTAATTTATATTTAATGAATATTCAGGTTGTTCCTTTGCTGATTGAGTGAATGTAATTTCAGAATTTTTTTCAAATTTTTCAGCTAATAATAAACCTGTTAATAATTTTGTAGTACTTGCAGGATACCTTTTACTATCAGCATCTTTAGTATAAATTATTTCACCAGTTTCATAATCCATAGTTAAAGCTGATTCAGCTTGAATACTAGGTAAACTTTGTGTAGTATTTTCAGTTGCATAACTTTTTACTGAAAAAGGAGCAAAGAGCGAAAGAGTAATAGTTAATGCAAGTGTTTTTAAGATTAAATTTCTTTTCAAGTAAAATCTCCCCATCTCTATTTAATAATATTTAAATCAACATAAGTATATCATTTATGCTATTTAATAACAATAAAATACAGGGGATAATATAGGTTTTTTATAAGCAAATCTTTTAAAAATACTTATTTTAACAGGATTTTTTAGTATTTACCTATAAATTACACCTATATATTTTATTTTTTGGAACAAACTATAAATAGGCTAAGAGAGGGGTGAAATATATGAAAAAATATCTTAAGTTTTTAGCATTATTTATTATTATTTTACTTTTTTTTAATACGTATAATATTAGTGCGTTAGATCAGACTCAAAAGAAAATTGTTTATTTAACATTTGATGATGGTCCATCACCTAACAATACAGAAAATATACTACAAATATTAAATAAAAATAATGTTAAAGCTACTTTTTGTATAGTTGGTTCTAATGCGTTGAAATATAAAGGGATTTTAAGACAATTAAATAAATATGATATGGGACTTATACCTCATTGTAATAATCATGAATACAAGAAACTATATTCATCTACAGAATATTACATAGATGATCTTGATAAATGTATTAGAATCATAAATGATGTTACAGGAAAAAATAGAAATTTTAGATTTGTAAGAATGCCAGGAGGATCAAGTAATACAGTAAGTGATTATCAAACTTTGCAGAATATAAAAATTGAATTAAAAAAAAGAGGAATAGATTATATAGATTGGAATATAGATTGTGGAGATACATGTGCAGCTATGGTATCTAAAGAAGAAATAACTAATAATATTGAAAGTAAAGCAGGTACTCATAATATAGAGATTATTTTAATGCACGATTTAGAAAATAAAGTTACAACAACTAATGCGTTACAACATATTATAAATAAATATAAAGATTTAGGATATGAATTCAAAACTTTTGATGAAATGGAACAGTGGGAAGTTGAATATTTAACAGATAGAAGAGTTATAAATAGGTAATTTGAAATATAAAAAAATAATATAGAATAATATTTAAGATTCAATATTGTTCTATATTATTTTTAAAATTAATTAGATGTTGAATTTAGTTTATCTTGAATAGATTTTTTTGCATTAATTTCAAAGTCATCATCTAAAGAATCTAAAGCAATTTCATCTCCATACTTATTTTTTAATGCTAAACTTAAAAGTTTATCTGCAAATTCTGGATTTTTAGAAAGGAAAGAACCGTGAAAATATGAGCAAAAAGTATTTTTGTATATACATCCTTCATATCCATCTTCTCCGTTATTTCCATATCCATGAATACATTTCCCAAGAGGTTTATGATTGTTTATGTAGGTTCTTCCGGAATGATTTTCAAAACCAACATAAGTTTGGTCAAATAATTCATTATAAATTTCTGTATTACCTATAAATCTTTTGTCTCCACCTTCAGTATAAATGTTTAATAAGCCTAAACCGTTTATTTTTTCTCCATTTGGAGCTGTATAATATTTACCTAATAATTGGTAACCACCACAAATAGCTAATAAAACTTTTCCTTCTTCAATATAAGATATTAAAGAATCTTTTTTTACGGTATTTAAATCATTAGATACTATTGATTGTTCATAATCTTGACCACCACCAAAAAATATGATATCTATTTGATCTTTATTAATAACATCATTTATAGAGACATTTATTAAATTTACTTTTATTCCTCTTTCTTCAGCTCTATGTTTTAAAATTAATACATTTCCTACATCACCATATACATTTAGCAAATCAGGATATAAGTGACAAATATTTAACTCCAAAGTATTTACCTCCTTTATAATTACCATAGTTTTTTGATGTAACCTTTTGAATGAAGGTATTTTCTATAATTTATCATAGCAGTATAAGTTGCTAATATATATACTTTATTAGCAGAAGAATTATTTTTAATTAACTCAGTTAATTTTTCATAATCTTCTTCTAATAAAAAACTATCCTTATTAAGTCCGGCAATTTTTAATCTTACAGCCATATCATACATTCTAGTACCAGATATAAATATATTTTTTATTGGAAGTGAAGATATTTTTTCAAAATTAACATCCCAAATCCATGAAATATCTCTTCCATCAGCATAATTATCATTTAATAAGAAAGTTGCTGAAAAATCATGTTTATTAAGACAAAGAGTATCTAATGCTTGATTATAACCAGCAGGATTTTTTACTAAAATTATTTCAGCATGTTTATTTCCAATGGTAATTTGTTCTTGTCTACCGAAACTTGAATTTTGGTTTTGTAAAGAATTTGCAATAACATCATCAGTAACTCCAAGTTCTTTAGCCACTGAATAAGCACATAAAGCATTATAAATGTTATAAGCTCCAGACTGACTTATTAAAATTTCAGTATCATTAATAAGAACAGAAGAGTTTTCAGGATTTAAATCAAATATTTTATTAACAGCATAATTTAGTTTTGGTCTTTTATATCCACATTCAGGGCAATAAAAATCACCAAGATGATTATAAGTTACAAAATTATAAGAATACCTTGCTTTACAAATTTTACAGAATTTCGAATCAGCATTTATATCAATAGAGGTATTTTCATTAATAGAAGTATTAAAACCATAATATAACATAGGGTTTTTTAAATCTAATTTTCCTAGTAATGATTCATCACCATTTAAAATTAATTTTGAATCTGGAACTTTAACAATACCTTCTAAAATCTTATTTAAAGTTGTATAAACTTCACCATATCTATCTAATTGATCTCTAAATAGATTTGTTATGGTTATTATTTCAGGAGAAATATGTTCGGTAATAAATTTAACATTTGCTTCGTCCACTTCAATTACAGCATATTTATTTTTAGGTTTACTAAAAAAATTATAATTAGATATAAAACAAGCTGTAATTCCAGGGTATAAATTGGCACCTGTATTATTAGTTATTACATCAAATCCATTTTCTCTTAAGACATTTGTTATCATACTAGTAGTAGTAGTTTTACCATTTGTACCAGTTATAAGAATTACTTTGTAACCATCACTAACTTTTTTTAGAATATTTTTATCAAATTTTAGTGCTATTTTACCAGGAAAAGTACTTCCCCCTTTTATTAGATGCTTTGAAAGAAATGCTATGCATTTAGCTGAAATTATACTTAAAATCGACTTAATATTTATTGTAGTCACCACCTAATTATTTTATTTAATAATATAAAATTTTATCATAAATCAGTTGTTAGGCATATGAAAATAAATAACAAATGAAAGGTGCGATGGATATTTTGTGAAATACAATGACTTAGATTTTGCTAATAGTTGTGCTATTAGTAGGTTCCAAGGAATAAGTAGTTCACAAAATAAACGAGTATACTCACTAGTTATCGATTTGAATGTGCCTTAATTTCATGAAAACAAATATAAGTATAGCACAAAATTTTTATATGCCAAGTAATTTAACATTTTTGAATATATCAATAAATGTAGATTTTTGTATAAAGGTTTGTTAAAATAGAAAGAAGGTTTAAATGTATTAGAAATATGTAAGGAGTGTACATATGGAAAACACAAATAAAAGTTCTTTTCTAAAAGGAATAATTTGTACATATAAAAAAATTGCTAAATCAAATAAATACTTTACTTCTATAATTACAATGATTTTAACTTTAGTAACCGCTCTTGGTATTGTTATTGTAGTAAAAAATTTAATGCCAGGCGAAGAAACTATAACAATAGGAACAAATCCAGCAGAAGAAGCTTTCTTTAATGGAAACTATAATTTAGCTATTGAAGAATATACAAAATTACAAGGTAAAAATCTTTGGCCAGAATATGATATGAAGATTGCAGAGATATATTCTATAAAAGGTGATTATGTAGAATCAAATGAATTAATAAGTAAAGTTTATGAAGCAAGAAACAAGTCAATAGATTCTAATAATAGGGAAGAATTAAAAGAACAAGATGAAAAAATTACTAATGAAGTGGTATTAACAAGTTTTATAAATGGTGAAAGTAAAAAGGCTATAGACTATGGAGAATTGTTTTTAAAAAATAATCCTACATATAAAACTTTAAAAAACACTATGTTTACCATTTATATCAGTAACAATGAAAAAGAAAAAGCAAAAGAAATCTTAAAAAGTTACGATAATTCAAATAGTGAAGAAGACCTTATAACTATTTCGAAAATGAATATCTTACTTGGAAATTGGGAAAATGGTTTAACTTTATTAAAAGATGCATGTGATAAAAATGAAGATCCATTGATTACTTTAGATGCTGTAAAACAACTATCACTATGTGATAAAGACAGAATAGTAAAAGAGATATTAAAATTACAAGATAAATATAACGATGAAAAAATATATAGAATATGGCTTGCTCAAATTTATTCATTAGATAAAAAAAATGTATCAAAAAGCATTGACATAATTAATAAATTAAAAAACGAAAATTTAAATGAAACAGAAAAGTTTAGTCTTGATTTTATAGAATATACTGCATATAAGAATATAAATGACAATAAGACTGCTATTAATTGTTTAAAAGAAATTATTGATAGAGATGATGAATCGTACATAAATTGGTATATGTTATCTTTATATGATTATGAATGTAGAAGATACAAAGATGCTTTTGAAAATGCTAAAAAATCTATATTACTAAATAAGGATTATCCTAATGTGTATGGAGAATTAATTCCAAACATATTATTAAAAGAATCTAAGAAAGCAGAAGAAGGAAAAATTGATAATACAATATCATATTTTAGAACTGCTTTGGAAAAAGAATTATTTAATCCAGAAATCTTAATAAATACAGCAAAGTATTATCAAGATATAGTTAAAGATTCAAATAAAGCCCTAGAATATTATGAACTTGCTTCTAAAATAGATTCTAAAAATCCTGATATATATTATAGTTCTGCATTGATAAAAATAAATAATCAAAGAGAAGATGAAGGAATAGAGTTATTAAATAAGAGTATTGAATTAGATAGTAGTAATGCAAAATACTATAGAATGTTAGGAAGCGTATACTTAAATAAAGGTAAAAATGAAAAAGCCATAAATGCTATAAGATCAGCTTATGCCATTGATGAAAATGACATAATAAATTTAAATAATGCAGGATATTATTATATATGTGTTGAAGGTGATGCTGATAGAGCTTTAGTTAATTTTAAAGCAGCTTACAAGGATATCAAGGAAGACACTGATAGTAAGGTAAAAGAGATGATAACTGATAATTATAATAGGATTAAAACATATAAAAAAGATAAAAGTAGTGTATTAACTATTTCTCAATTTAAATTAATAGAAAATTAATATTATTATATTTTAAAATCAGAAGAGTAATTCTCTGATTTTAAAATATATTTAAGGCATATGAAAATAAATAACAAGTCAAAGATGCGACAGAAATTTTGTAAAATATAATGACTTGGGTTATGCTAATAGTTGTGCTATTAGTAAGTTCCAAGGAAGAAGTAGTTTAACAAAATAAAATAGCATACTGATTAGTTATTTATTTGAATGTGCCTAAATGTTAAAAATGATGAATCTAAGGGGGAACAAAATTGTGAATAAGAAAGTTAAAAATAGTATGAAAGCAATTTTAGTATTTTTAATTTTTATAGCTTTATTTTTTGTATATTTTTCTAAAACTAATAAAGTTAAAGAATTTGAAGTGTTAACTTGGAATAATTATTACAATGAGAATAATATAGCTTTTTTCTATGATGATGAAAATAATGAAAAAATTAAATCTTTAGATAATACATATAAAGTAAAGCAAGTATTAAATGAATGTGATAATGAGATAGATAAAGTTTTAAAAAGTGTAGATATTTTACATGTCATTTGTCAATATGATGATATAGATGATTTAAATCAAAGATCTGCTTATGATATTTTCCAAAAAATGGGTGGAAGAAAAAAAGTATCTGCTAAAGATATGTCAATAATAGAACGTGATTTATTAGCTTCATATGGTTTGAAGAGTAGAGTGGGGATTTTTAGAAATAAAGATGCTGCTACTAAAGATAAATATAGCTATTATGTTGTAGAATATTGGAGTAATGAAAATAATAAATGGATAATGATAGATCCTTTAGATAGAGGTTATTTTAGAGAAAAAGACACCTTATTATCAGCAACAGAGGTAATGACTAAAGATTATAATCCAATATTTTATGTTGGTAAAACTAAAGAAAAAGACTACAAAAAGAATTTAAAAAAATATTTAGATACGTATAGTATAGAAATAGATAATACTATAAAAAACAAGAAAAGTAATACATTAGTAACTTATGTGAAAAATGAAAAAGCTTTAAATATTAAATTTAAGGATAAATTTGCTCCACCAACAATTTTTACACAGGATACAAAACTTTTTGATAAGAGTCCAAAAGAAAATAATATAGGACAAGATGAAAAAGCATATTTAATTTTAATGGAAAAACAAGATTTGGTCAAAATTACTGAAAACAATCAAGGTAAAGATCAAAATAAAGATAGTACGTTTATGATTTTAGGGGCATTTAAAGACGGTAAAATTATGAATGAATATTATTTAAGCATTAATAATTCTGAATATGAAAAAATTAATAAATATAAAGAAATTGAAATATCAAAAGGTGAAACAGAATTAAATCTTTCTATAGATGGAATAAATTCAATAGGCAAGATAATTTTAAGGAAAAATTAATAATATATAACATAATAAGTATTATAATTTAAATTGGAAACTTATTAGAAAGAGAGTGGTAAAAAAAGATGGGATTAGACTTTTTGTTCATACTTAAAGCAATTATTATAGCAATAGTTGAAGGTATTACTGAATTTGTTCCTGTATCATCAACGGGGCATATGATACTTGCATCAGATTTAATTAATTTCCGAGGGGAATTTGTTAAGATGTTTGAAATTGTAATACAATTAGGAGCAATACTTGCAGTTGTAGTATTATATTGGAAAAAGATAAAAGATAGTGTTATTGAATTCTTTGCATATATATTTACAGGTGGAAAAAAAGGTGAAGTTGGATTTAAATTTGGAATAAATGTTTTAATAGGATCAATACCAGCAGGGGTAATAGGGATATTATTTTATAGTAAAATAAAAGCTTTATTTAAACCTCAAGCTGTAGTTGTTGCATTTATAGTTGGTGGTATTTTGTTAATAGTAATAGAAAATATATTTAGAAAAAAAAGACATGCTGTTAAGAATATTGATAAAATAACTCCAATGCAATCTATAAAAGTTGGATTATTTCAAGTATTATCAATGTGGCCTGGAATGTCAAGAAGTGCATCCACAATTATGGGTGGTTGGGTAGCTGGGCTTTCAACACCAGTCGCAGCAGAATTTTCATTCTTTTTAGCAATTCCAGCTATGGTTGGATCATCAGCAAAAGATCTTTTTGAATTTGATTTTTCACTTATGAACTTAAATACTTGGGTTGCTTTAATTGTAGGGTTTATAGTAGCGTTTATAGTTTCATTAGTAGTAATGGAAGGATTTGTTGCTTACTTAAAGAAGAAGCCTATGAGAGTATTTGCAGTATATAGAGTGATTGCAGGTATAGTATTTGCAATACTTATGTATAAAGGAATAGTAACACCACATTTATAGGAAAAATAGTTTAAAGAATTATAATAATTATAAGAATTGCATAACATAAGATTGTATCAGTGAATGGTTTAAGATTCATTGGTGCAATCTTTTTGTTTTTTTGTATAGAAATTTATTAAAGAGAATTGGCTAAATTTTTAAAATTCAAGTATGGAGTGAAGGAAAAAAATTTTCTTGACATGAGAAAAAATAAATGTTATTCTTTTACACAAAGAATAACCTTTAATTTGATCCAGAGAGATCAGCAAGGAAGTTATATAATACCATATTTATAGGGTTCGTTATGCCTTCCTTCACATGTGAAGAAGGCTTTTTTTATACAATTAATTATATAAAAGTGTAGTTGGTTATTTGAAATAATTAAGAGTGTAAAATAATAAAATTAATTAAATCCAGGATATATGGCGCTATCTATAGGAGGTTTAGATAGATTTGATATAACTTTTTATAAGTTTTTCTGTATACTTAAAAAGGAGTGATATCAATATGATAAAAAACAAACATTTAGTAGATCCAATGGATTTTACAGTAGAAGAATTAGAAGAGATCTTTAATTTAGCTCATGAGATAATTTTGGATCCTAGAAAATTTTCACATGTATGTGATGGAAAAATATTAGCAACATTATTTTATGAACCAAGTACAAGAACTAGATTTAGTTTTGAAGCTGCTATGATGAGACTTGGTGGAAAAATTCTTGGCTTCTCTGAGCCTAATTCATCATCAACATCAAAAGGTGAAACTTTATCTGATACAATAAAAATGGTATCAATTTATACAGACATAATAGCAATGAGACATCCTAAAGAGGGTGCAGCTAAAGTAGCAAGTCTTTATTCAAGTGTTCCAATTATTAATGCAGGAGATGGTGGTCATCAACATCCAACTCAAACTCTTACTGATTTATTAACAATAGAAATGCTTAAAAAAGGTTTAAATAATCACACAATTGGTATATGTGGTGATTTAAAATATGGAAGAACTGTTCATTCCTTAATAAAAGCAATGTCTAGATATAAAGGTAATAAATTCTTACTTATTTCCCCAAAAGAATTAAGAATACCAGATTATATAAGAGAAGAAATACTTAAAAAGAATAATATTGAGTTTTTAGAAGTAGAAAGATTAGAAGAAGCTATAGATAATATAGATATATTATATATGACTAGAATTCAAAAAGAGAGATTTTTTAATGAAAAAGAATACTTAAGATTAAGAGATAGTTATATTTTAAATAAAGAAAAAATGAATTTAGCAAAAGAAGATATGATAGTTATGCATCCACTTCCAAGAGTAAACGAAATTACATGTGAAGTTGATAATGATAAAAGAGCGGCATATTTTAAACAGGCTGAATATGGAATGTATGTAAGAATGGCATTAATGGCTAAACTTTTGGGGGTGTTATAAAATGTTAGAAATTACAAGTTTGAAAAATGGATTAGTTATAGATCATATTGAAGCAGGTATGGGAATAAAAATATTTAACTATTTAGGACTGGATAAAAGCAATTATAGTGTTGCCTTAATAATTAATGCAAAAAGTGAAATACTAGGCAAGAAGGACATAATAAAAATAGAAAACTGCAAAGAATTAGATTATACAATATTAGGATTACTTTCACCAAGCATAACTATAAACGAAGTTGAAAATGAAAAAATAATAGGTAAGATAAAACCTAAATTACCTATCAAGGTAAACAACATATTAAAATGTAAAAATTCAAGATGTATAACTCAAGACGAAAAATATGTGGCTCATTCTTTTGTACTATTAGATAAAGAAAAAGGTACTTACAGATGTGAATATTGTGATGAAATAACAAAACTATCTGAAGTTTAATAGAGTTGGGAGAGTGATTTACAGTGGAACTTTTAATTAAAAATGCAAGAATTATAGATGCAATTCAAGATTTTCATGGTGATATTTATATAAAAGATGGATTGATAAATGAAATTGGTAAAGAAATAAATAAAGAAAATGTTGAAATACTTGATTGTAAAGAAAATATATTAATGCCATCATTTGTTGATACACATGCTCATTTTAGAGATCCAGGACTTACATGGAAAGAAGATTTAAAAAGTGGTTCTAAATCAGCTCTGAGAGGAGGGTATACAGGTGTCTGCTTAATGGCAAATACTAAGCCTATATGTTCGTCAAGGGAAGTAGTGGAGTATGTTAGAAATAAATCAAAAGAATTAGATTTAATTGATATACATCAATGTATTTCAGTAACACATAATTTTGATGGAAAAACTTTAGAACATTTAAATGAATTTAAAAATGATAATGAAGTAAGGGCTATTTCAGATGATGGTATTGGAATATCAAATTCAAATACAATGCTTGAAGCTATGAAAATTGCAAAAGAAAATAATTGGGTACTTATGTCACATGCTGAAAGTTCTGAGTTTTCAAAAGTTGATATGAGAATAGCTGAAAATATGATGACTATTAGAGATGTTGAACTTGCAAAATTAACAGGTGCACATTTACATATGTGTCATGTAAGTACTAAAGAGGCATTAAGATACATTATTGATGCTAAAAATAAAGGTATTAACATTACATTAGAAATAACACCACATCACATAGGTTTAACTAAGGAAATAAATGATTATAGAGTTAATCCACCAATAAGAGAAAAAGAGGATGTAGAAGAGATTATTAAAGCAATTAAATTAGGAATGATAGATACAATAGGAACAGATCATGCACCGCATACATTAGAAGAAAAAGCTAAAGGTTCTCCTGGAATGGTTGGATTAGAAACAGCCTTTTCTATATGCTATACAAAATTAGTAAAAGAAAATAATATTTCATTAAATGAGTTAAGTAAACTTATGTCACTTAATCCATCTAACCTGCTTAAAATGAATAAAGGAAAGGTTAGTATAGGATTAGATGCAGATTTGGTTTTGATAGATATAGATAAAAAGATAAAGATAAATTCACAAGAATTTGCATCAAAAGGTATGAATACACCATTTGAAGGAATGGAGTATTATGGAGAAATACTTTCAACAATAAAGGGTGGAAAAATTAAATATAAGAAATAGGAGAAGGGTGCTAGTTTAAGAGAATGTTGATATATGCATAAGCGAAGTAAGCTGAAATTACATTATGTCTATTGCATATATCAATATAAATTTAAAATTTTACGATTTTTAATATAAATTTGAGGAGAGTTGCTATGATGATTAATATAATGGATAAGCTATATGGTAGAGTTGAAAAAAGAGGAGTCGTGTGTGTTGGATTAGATACCTCGTTAGATTATATACCTAATCATATAAAAGAAGATAAAACATCAAGTGAAGCTATATTTGAATTTAATAGACAAATTATAGATGCTACTTCTGATATAGCAGCGTGTTTTAAAGTTCAAATAGCTTATTATGAAGCTTTAGGATTAGAAGGATTATTAGCTTATAAAAAAACATTGGAATATTTAAGAGAAAAAGATGAAATTATAATAGCAGATATAAAAAGAGGAGACATAGCAGCTACTGCCAAAATGTATGCAAAAGCTCATTTTGAGGGAGATTTTGAAGCGGATTTTATAACCTTAAGTCCTTATATGGGAATGGATAGTATAGAACCATATATCCCATATCTAGAAAATGGTAAAAAAGGTGTGTTTAGCTTAGTTAGGACATCAAATAAGGGAGCAGAAGATATTGAATACTTAGATACTATTATTGGTGAGAAAGTATATCATGTGGTTGGCGATAAACTTATGGAAATGGGAAAAAATATGATTTCAAAATGTGGTTATAACCCATTAGGTGGAGTAATTGGATGTACTCATGTTGAAGAAGGAAAAGAATTAAGAAAAAGATTTAGTTCAATGTTCTTTTTGATTCCTGGATATGGAGCTCAAGGTGGTAAGGCACAAGATGTAGCGATGTATTTAAATAATGGGAATGGTGGAGTTGTGAATTCATCAAGAGGAATATTACTTGCTTATAAAAAACAAAATAGAGAAAAAGATTTTGCATTGTGTGCAAGAGAAGAAGCTATAAGAATGAGAGATGAAATAAGAAAAGCGGTAGACAGTCTTTAAGAGGTGATAGAATGAGTACAAATTATAAAAAATCAAAGATATTTTCCAATGAAAAAGTGACTGATAATATATATAAGATGGTATGTGAAGATGATAATGCCATAAAAGCAGGGCAGTTTTATATGCTTAAGATTAATGGTCAAACATTGCTTCCAAGACCTATAAGTATATGCGAAAAAGAAGATAATAAAGTAACATTTTTATATGCAGTAGTAGGAAAAGGCACAGAAGAATTTGCAAAACTTAAAGAAGGAGATTTTATAAATCTTACAGGACCTCTGGGAAATGGATTTGATTTAGATGAATATCTAGGAAAAGTTGCAGTTGTTTCAGGAGGAATTGGAACAGCGCCTATGGTTGAGGTATGCAAGGTTCTTAGAAGAAATAATAAATATGGACTTATAGATGTTTATGCAGGATTTAGAGATGATGTTTACTTAATAGATGAGCTATCTAAATATGCTAATAAAGTACAAGTAACAACTAATACAGGAAAGCATGGTCATAAGGGTTTTGTTACAGATATATTAAAGCCAGAAGAATATGATATTGTATTATGTTGTGGACCAGAAATCATGATGAAGAAAGTTGTTGAAATGTGTAAAGAAAAAAATGTTAAAGTGCATGTTTCAATGGAAAAGCATATGGCTTGTGGCGTAGGGGCTTGCTTAGTTTGTACTTGTAAAACTAAAGATGGAAATAAAAGAACATGTAAAGATGGTCCAGTATTTGATGGATATTATGTGGAATTATAAATCAGGAGGAGATTGAAGTTATGTTAAAAGTAAATATAAATGGTGTGGAATTTAAAAATCCAGTTATAGCAGCTTCAGGAACTTTTGGTTTTGGTGCAGAATATAACAATTTTTACGATGTAGGTATGTTAGGTGGAATATCTTCTAAGGGGTTAACTCTTAATGTTAAAGCAGGTAATGATGGATTACGAGTATATGAAACTCCATCAGGAATGATGAATTCAGTAGGATTACAAAATCCGGGAATAGATGGATTTATAAAAAATGAGCTACCTAAAATGCAAGAATTAAATACTAATATTTTAGCTAATGTTGGTGGTGGATGTTTTGAAGATTATGCAGAAGCTATTGAAAAATTAAATAATACTGTAGTAAATATGATTGAATTAAATATATCATGCCCAAATGTAAAATGTGGTGGAATGGCATATGGAATTAAATCAGAGGTTGCTTATGAATTTGTAAAACAAATAAAACAAATTTGTAAAAAACCACTTATGGTTAAATTATCACCCAATGCTGAAAATATAGTTGAAATGGCAGCTAAATGTGAAGAAGCAGGAGCAGATTCGTTAAGTTTAATAAATACATTAAAAGGTTTAGCAATAGATCCATATAAGAGAAAACCTATATTCAATAATGTGTATGCAGGACTTTCAGGTCCAGCAGTAAAACCAGTAGCATTAAGAATGGTGCACGAAGTAAGCAAAGCCGTTAGTATACCAGTAATAGGGCTTGGTGGAATATCTAATGGAATAGATGCAATAGAGTTTATGATGGCAGGAGCTAGAGCTATTCAAATAGGAACAATAAATTTTGTAAATCCTATGGCAGGAAAAGAAATCATAGAAGAAATGGAATCTTTCTGCAAAGAACAAGGAATAAAAGACATAAATGAAATTGTTGGTGTAATTTAAAGGGTTATTAATGTTAGAATATATGGTTTGATGAACAAAGAAATTTAATTATTTAAGATATACAAACACACTAACATGTATTATTTAAAATACAGTATGAAATTTTGGAGGAATAGAGAATGGAAGCATATAAAAAAGAGTTTATTGAATTTATGATAGAGTGTGGAGTTTTAACTTTTGGAGATTTTATAACTAAAAGTGGAAGAAAGACACCATTCTTTGTTAATACAGGTAATTATAAAACTGGAAGTCAATTAAAAAAACTAGGAGAATATTATGCAGAAGCTATAAAAGCAAATTATAGTGAAGATTATAATATAGTATTTGGACCAGCGTATAAAGGAATTCCACTAAGCGTTACAGTTACAATGGCTTTAAGTGATAAATATGGAATAGATGTAAGCTATTGTTCAAATAGAAAAGAAGTTAAAGATCATGGAGACAAAGGCATACTTCTTGGAGGTAAATTAAATGATGGGGATAAAATTTTAATAGTAGAAGATGTAACTACATCAGGAAAATCTATTTATGAAACAATGCCTATATTAAAGGAACAAGGAAATGTAGATGTTATAGGGTTAGTTATATCTGTTAATAGAATGGAAAAAGGTCAAGGTGAAAAATCTGCATTAGTAGAGTTAGAAGAAAAGTATGGGTTTAAAGCTTGTTCAATAGTTACAATGAATGAAGTTGTACAATATTTACATAATAAAGAAGTTGATGGGAAAGTAATAATTAATGATGAAATAAAAGCTAGAATAGATGAATACTATAAAGAATATGGAACTAAGTAGTGTGGTAATCTTAAAATAATATTTATTAATTATATAAAAGGAAAATATATAGATGTTAAAAGTCCTAAAATTTTAATTTCACAGGGTTTATTAGATTAGAATGTATGTAGCAATATAAATAATAAAAGTTAGGGGTTACCTTTAATTATATTTAAGGTAACCCCTAATTAAATTGTTTATAAGATTTTTTAATTCAAATATTTAAAGTTAGATCAGACACATCTTTAACAGGAATATCATGAAATTTAGTTTTTGATATATAAGTATTTTTTTAATTGCTTGTTAGTAACAAATTTGAATGCATTTTATTGTTTATAATAGTTAATTTTTTTTTTTTTGGTAATATTATTATAAGGAATAAGAAAATAGGTGCTTAATTTTATGATGATAATTAAAAATAAATAAATCAATAGTTATTAGTAATAAATATCAATTGAGAATAATTTTATATTGAAAAATATTATATATTAGATTATAATTAGTAAAAGGTAAATTCAATTGAGAAAAATTTAACAATCTTTACAGAGTAATATATGAGAAAAATTCCATAAATAAGAGTATAAGTTAATAAAATAGAGAAAATATAAAATAAGTAATTTAAATACTTAATTAGCATATATAACATATATTTTAAGAAAAAATAAGAAAAAACTTTGAATTTTTATGATTTTATATTATAATAATCTTGAGAAAGATTTAACAAACTTTCGAAATGGTATATGTTAAAAAGGAGGCAAAATTATGTTTAAAGAATGGGAAGGTTTTAAAGTTGGTACTTGGCAAGAAAGTATTGATGTAAGAAATTTTATACAAAAAAATTATAAATTGTATGAAGGTGATTCGAGCTTCTTAGAGGGTATAAGTGAAAAAACAACAAAGGTATGGGAAAAAGCATATGAATTAATTGTTGAAGAAGTTAAAAAAGGAATAATAGATGTTGCAACTGATAGAGTTTCAGGAATAAACAACTATGAAGCAGGATATATAGATAAAGATAATGAAGTAGTAGTAGGTTTACAAACTGATGCTCCACTTAAGAGAATAGTAAATCCTTTTGGTGGAATGAGAATGGTTAAAACTTCATTAAAGGAATATGGTTATGAATTAGATAAAGATATAGATAAATATTTTTCTCAATATAGAAAAACTCATAATGAGGGTGTTTTTGATGCATATACAAAAGAAATAAGACTTGCAAGAAGTGCAGGACTTTTAACAGGTCTTCCAGATGCTTATGGTAGAGGAAGAATAATAGGTGATTATAGAAGAATTGCTCTTTATGGTATAGATTATTTAATAGAAGAAAAGAAAAACGATCTTGATAATCTTCAAGGAGATATGCTTGATGAATTAGTAAGAAAAAGAGAAGAAGTATCTATGCAAATTAGAGCTTTAAAGGAAATCAAAGAGATGGCAGCTAAATATGGCGTTGATATATCTAAACCAGCATCTAATGCAAAAGAAGCTGTACAAGGATTATATTTTGGATATTTAGCTGGAATTAAAGAAAATAATGGAGCTGCTACTTCATTTGGTAGAACTTCAACATTTTTAGATATATATATCGAAAGAGATTTAGAGGCAGGATTAATAACTGAAAAAGAAGCTCAAGAATTAGTAGATCAACTTATAATAAAATTAAGATTAGTAAGACATTTAAGAACTCCAGAATATAATGAATTATTTGGTGGAGATCCAACATGGGTTACTGAATCAATTGGTGGAATAGGTATAAATGGCAAGTCATTAGTAACTAAGAATTCATTTAGATATCTACATACTTTAATTAATTTAGGTGCGTCAGCAGAACCTAATTTAACAGTTTTATGGTCAGATAGATTACCAGAAAACTTTAAAAAGTATTGTGCAGAGATATCAATAAAGACAGATGCGATTCAATATGAAAATGATGAAATTATGAGACCAATTTATGGTGATGATTATGCAATTGCTTGCTGTGTATCAGCAATGAAGGTTGGTAAACAAATGCAATTTTTTGGAGCTAGATGTAATTTGGCTAAATCACTTTTATATGCTATAAATGGTGGTTATGATGAATTAAAAGGTATGAAGGTAGTTCCAGGAATTGAACCCATTGGTGATGAAGTTTTAGATTTTAATAAAGTTAGAGAAAACTATTTTAAAGTTTTGGAATATGTTGCCAAAATCTATGTAGATACAATGAATATAATTCATAATATGCATGATAAATATGCTTATGAAGCTGGACAAATGGCTTTACATGATACTATGGTAGAAAGATTAATGGCATTTGGTATTGCAGGACTTTCAGTTGCAATAGATTCATTATCAGCTATCAAATATGCAAAAGTTAAACCTATAAGAAATGAAGAAGGAATAACTATAGACTTTGTAGTAGAAGGAGATTTCCCTAAATACGGAAATGATGATGACAGAGCAGACGATATAGGGGTAGAATTAGTAGCTAAGTTCTCAAGTGAACTTAAAAAACATCCTTTATACAGAGATGCTAAACATACATTATCAGCACTTACAATAACATCTAATGTTATGTATGGTAAGAAGACAGGTACGACACCAGATGGAAGAAAAAAAGGTGAACCATTAGCACCAGGAGCTAATCCAATGCATGGAAGAGATAAAAATGGAGCATTAGCATCATTAAATTCAGTTGCTAAGATTCCTTATAATGAAATTTGTCAAGATGGTGTATCAAATACATTTTCAATTGTTCCAGACGCACTTGGAAAAAATGAAGAACAAAAAATATCTAATTTAGTTTCAATATTAGATGGATATTTTGTACAAGGTGCACACCATTTAAATGTTAATGTTCTTAACAGACAAACATTAATAGATGCCATGGAAAATCCAGATAAATATCCAACATTAACAATTAGAGTTTCTGGATATGCTGTTAACTTTAGCAGATTATCAAAAGAACAACAATTAGAAGTTATAAGCAGAACTTTCCATGAAAGTATTTAAGATTAGATAATTAAAGTTATATTTTAAATATTAGTCTATAGATCCAATAAATAAGTGGTATTTTAATTAGTTCACTTTGTTTATATATGTAGAAGCATATTAATAAAATATAGTATAAAATTACTATAAGTTCATAACATAATTTAATTAATACCCCTGTCTTTAATTGACAGGGGTGTAGTTCTAGGAGGATAAAATATGGTTAAAGGAAGAATTCATTCAATAGAAACAATGGGATTAGTAGATGGACCGGGGATTAGAGTAGTTGTATTTTTTCAAGGATGTTCTTTAAGATGTAAGTATTGTCATAATCCAGATACTTGGACATATGACGGGGGAGAGGAATATACGCCAGAAGAGTTAGTAAAGAAATTGGAAAGATATAAGACTTATTTTAAAAGTTCTAATGGTGGAGTTACTTTTTCCGGTGGAGAACCATTAAGGCAGCCAGAATTTCTTCTAGAAGTGTTGAAATTATGTAAAGAAAGAGGGATTCATACTTGTTTAGATACTTCAGGATTTGGTGTAGGAAATTATGCTGAGATATTAAAGTATGTGGATTTAGTTTTGTTTGATATAAAACATTATGACAAAGATGGGTATAAAAATGTAACTAATATGAATATTGATGAGTCATTGAGATTTTTAAAGAAAATTCAGGAAACAAAAACTCCTATTTGGATTAGGCATGTTGTTGTCCCGGGTTTAACTGATGGAGAAGATCATATAAGAAATTTTAAGAAATATATATCAAATATAAAAGGTGTAGAAAAAATAGAATTATTACCATATCATTTACTAGGAAAAAATAAATATGATGTTTTAAATATTGATTATCCATTAGAAGGTATACCTGCTATGGATAAAGAAATAATTAAAAAATATGAAAATATTATTAAAGAATAAAATAAGAAATAATTTTAAATATGACTATTTTTATTAATGTGGTAAAGATATATAATTAATTTAAAAAGTGGAGAGTATAAATTATTTAATTTTAAGAGTAATTTTGATTTACATAATCTCGTAATTCTAAAATATAATATTTTAATTATTTACTCTCCACTTTTAAATAAAAAGATAGCTTAATTATTTTTAAGAAAGATTATAATAAGAAAGATTATAACAAGGAAAAGTGTTCTTTTTCAAAATGGCATATAGGACAAATCCAATTAGAAGGTAAATCTTCGAATTTTACACCAGGTTTGATATTACTATCTACATCACCTATTTCAGGATCATATATATATCCACAAATATCACAAATATATTTTTTCATATGAATTCACCTCATTCAATAGAATATTTGTTGATAATATATAATATTTAGAGGATTACATTAATGTTAATAAAAATTAATGTAATCCTCTAAATATTTAAGTTAATATAGCAATAAATATACTGCAAATATTTAAACGTATGAATTTATAAGGCAAATAAAAAGCAGTTATTATCTGTTTTTTAACAAATTTGTAAAATATCCTCTTGGAAGATATCCTTTTTTTAATCCTTCAATTACAGTTAAGTAAGTTGCTGCTGTATCAAATCTTGCATCATGATAATTTCCACTACCTTTAAATAAATTATCGGAAGTTTTAGTTATTTTTTCTTTTGTTATTCCAAGAAAATTTATTACTTCTTCTAATTTTGGATTTTTTATTTCGCCATTTGCCTTGGGGATTTTACATATATCCTTATAGTGAGACATAGTACAAAAAGAATGTTTTGGTAGAAATTCTTCTCCAAGTAAGGAAAGTTCATGCTTTAAAAATTTAATATCAAAGTTTACATTATGTCCTATTAAAAAATCTGCTTCTCTAAAATCATTAAAAAATTCAGGCACTAAATCTTCAAAGTATTGTCCATTTGATAATTCATATAATTTTTCTAAAGAAAAACCATGAACTTGTTGAGCTGAAGGACTCATTTCATCAACTGTAAAAAAGAAATTTTTTCCCGTTGTTATTTGTGGCTTAGCACTTGCATCTACAGTTATATAACTCAATTGACAAATACTACCTGGTTTTATGCTAGTAGTTTCTGTGTCAAAAAATAATAATTTCATTATATAATTAACCTCCTTAGTAGTTTTAAAAATTAATAGATATTCATAGTCAGAAAAATCTATTAATTTAAATTAATTCATTTACTTAATTATATAGTATTTTGAAAGTTTTTCAATCATCTAAATAAATAATAATTATTATTAAGTACTATTGAATTTAATTATTATTTAATGTATACTATTGCTAAAGAAATAAAACGAAATTTTAAAATTAAATTAGTTTATTAGTTGAATATAGAAAAAATAATAATTTACAAATTTTTTGATAATAATATATTAAAGAATAGAATACTTAGGAGGACTAGATATGGTAAGGGAAAGAAAACGTAAGATATCAATTATAGGTGCAGGATTTGTTGGTTCAACAACAGCCTTCGCGCTAATGAATAGTGGGGTTGCTACAGAAATTTGTATATGTGATATAAATATGGATAAGGCTATAGGAGAAGTTATGGATTTAGTTCATGGTACTTCATTTGTAAAGCCAGTTAATATATATGCAGGTAGTATAGCTGAAACTAAAGATTCGGATGTAGTTATAATAACAGCTGGTGCAGCTCAAAAAGAAGGAGAAACTAGATTAGATTTAATAGAAAAGAACTATAAAATATTTAAAGGATTTATTCCTGAAATAGCTAAGGTAAGTCCAGATGCTATATTATTAGTTGCATCTAATCCAGTAGATATCTTAGCATATATTACATATAAATTATCAGGATTTCCTAAAGAAAGGGTTATAGGAACAGGTACTGTATTAGATACATCAAGATTAAAATATGTTATAGGTAAGTATTTAAATGTAAATAATAATAATATTCATGCTTACGTTTTAGGTGAACATGGAGATAGTGAAATTATAAGCTGGAGTACTGCAAGCATTGCAGGAGAAGGTTTTGATGATTATACAAAGAAATTCTCATTAGAATGGGATGAAGAGATAAAAAGTGTTATTGAAAGTGATGTTAAAAATGCAGCATATGAAATAATAAGTAGAAAAAAAGCTACTTATTATGCAATTGCATTGGCTATAACTAAAATAGCAGAATCAATACTTAGAGATGAAAATGCTATTTTGACTGTTTCATCATTAATGCAAGGGGAATATGGTATTAATGATATGTATTTAGCTATACCTACTATAGTTAATAGAAATGGAGCAGTAAGAATAGTAGATCCCAATATAACTGAGAAAGAGATAATAAACCTAAGAAATTCAGCTAATGTTTTAAAAGAACATATATCAAAATGTGAAATTTAAATTTTATTTGACAAGTTATTAGTAATTCATTATACTAAATGAGAGAATTTGGATGTTTAGGAGGTCGAGTATGCGAATGCATTCTAAGACCTCCTTTTTATTAAAACTTTTTTAAATATAAAAGTATAAGTAATATAAAAAATTTAAGGGGGAATTTATATATGAAGATTGAAAATATTATTGTACCAGAAGGATATAAAAGTAAGAATTCATTAATAGAAACAGAAATTCACATTAAAAAGATTAAAGATTTTTTTGAGAGAGCTCTTGCGGAAAGTTTAAATTTAATTAGAGTATCAGCACCTTTGTTTGTTCAACCTGAAACAGGAATGAATGATAATTTAAATGGCTCTGAAAGACCCGTAAGTTTTGATGTCTTAGCAACAGGAAAAGATGTACAAATAGTTCACTCATTGGCTAAATGGAAAAGATATAGTTTACATAGATATGGATTTAAACCAGGAGAAGGCCTATACACAGATATGAACGCAATAAGAAGAGATGAAGATTTAGACAATATTCATTCTATATATGTTGATCAATGGGATTGGGAGAAAATAATAAATAAAGAAGATAGAAACTTAAATACATTAAAAGATACAGTAAAGAAAATTTATAGTGTATTTAAAAAAGCTGAAGATTTTGCTTGCAAAGAATTATTAGATCAAGAAAAGTTTTTACCAGAAGATATATTCTTTATAACTACCCAAGAGTTAGAAGATATGTATCCAGGAAAAACAGCTAAGGAAAGAGAAGATCTTATAGCAAAAGAAAAAGGCGCAGTATTTATAATGCAAATTGGTGGATTATTAAAATCAGGAGAAAAACATGATGGGAGATCTCCTGACTATGATGATTGGACTATGAATGGAGATATAATTTTTTACTATCCAGTTTTAGATAGAGCATTTGAAGTATCATCAATGGGAATTAGAGTTGATGAAAAAGCTCTAGAAAGACAATTAAAAGAAGCTAACTGCGAAGAAAGAAAAAATCTTGAATTTCATAAAATGTTATTAGATGGAAAGTTACCATACACAATTGGTGGAGGAATAGGTCAATCAAGAATATGTATGTTCTTTTTAAGAAAAGCTCATATAGGAGAAGTTCAGGCTTCAATTTGGGATGAAAAAAATCTAACAATATGTGAAAAACACAATATAAGATTATTATAAAAACATATATTTTAAGGCTCTGTTTTTTATACAGAGCCTATTTTTTCTAAATCTTAAAACTAATTTCGCCACTAGTTACAGGTTTTTTATTTCCATTAGAATCCTCTATTATAAGTTCACCATTATCATCAATTCCAATACAAGTTACTATTTCTTCTTTATGATAAGTTATAAGTCGTGCTTTTTTATTTAAAAGGTTAGAATTTTTTCTACATATATGTATAACTTCTGATATATCGTTTTTTGATATAAATTTTTCGTAAAGAGGTTCAAATTCATTAATAATTTCTGCAAGTAATAAGCTTTTATTAAATATTTTTTTGAATTCTATTTTTAATGAAGTTGCAATGTTTTTAAGTTCAGCTGGAATTTCGTTATCATCTAAGTTTACATTTAATCCTATACCTAATACAAGATAATGTATTCTATCTATGTCACATTTCATTTCAGTTAATATTCCACATAATTTTTTACCATTAATAAAGATGTCGTTAGGCCATTTTATATATGATTTAATTCCAAAAATTTTAAGCGCTTTGTAAACAGATGCTGCTGCTATTTGTGTTATTTTTGACGCTTCTGATGGAGGAATATTAGGCATTAATACTAAGCTAAACCAAATTCCGCTTGGAGGAGAAATCCATTCTCTATCAAAACGACCTTTACCTAAAGTTTGTTTTTCAGCTACAATTAAAGTTCCATCAATAGCCTTATTATTATCAGCTAATTGTTTAGCTGTTTTGTTTGTTGAAGCAAGATCAGAAAAATACTTTATTTCTTTCCCTATTTTTTCTGTCTTTAAAAATGGAAGTATTTCATTTGGAAATAATGTATTAGGAGATGAAATTAATTTATAACCTTTATTTGAAACTCCTTTTATTACATATCCTTTAAGTTTTAATGATTTAATATGTTTCCAAATAGCACTTCTTGAAATATTTAATTCTGAACTTAATATTTCTCCAGAAATATATTCAGAAGAATTTTTTAATTTATTTAAAATTTTATTTTCCATAATTTAAAATCTCCTTAAATTATTTAAATTTACTTTTATTATAAAAATAATTATTAACTTATAATTATTTAATAAATTATATCATAATAAGAAAAAAATTTTAAATTATATATAATAAAGATGAATGTTGAAAATAATTAGTGACATAATTATTGAATTTTTAAAAATCGTATTATATAATTATACAGATAGTCTAATTTTAATTTATAATAATGTAAATATTTTTAGAAATGAAAAAGAAAGGAAAAATTTCATGGATAAAAACATAAAAAAGCAAAAGAAAGCAGTAAAAGCTAGGCCAAATAATTCTAAAAAAAAGAAAAAAAGAAAAAAGTCTTCTTTTAAAAGAATTTTAGGATTTTTAGTATTTATGATTGCTTTTACAGCTTGTACAGGCCCTTTTGTACTTTTGTATGGCCCTTTTGAAAATGCAAAAAGAACATTTGTTGGAGCAGCAATGACATCTATGAATCATCAATTTTTAGCAACATGGTTTTTATCAGATGAAAAGATAGCTGAAATTTTAGGTACTTCATCAATGGAGCAAACTCAAACTTCTGAAAATACCAATGTGGATGAAGTAGAAATACCAAAAATAAAAGATTCTAATATAGAATTACATACAATAGAAAATCCTAAATATAATGGATATCTTTTAACAATAAAAGATCCTACTAGAATTAAAGTTGGATACACTTCTAAATTAAATGTAGAAGGAGAAACCACTTCACAAATTGCAAAGAATAACAATGCAATAGCAGCAATAAATGGAGGTGGATTTACAGATAGTTCTTCAACAGCTAAGTGGACTGGCAATGGGGGTCTTCCAACTGGAATAATAATGAGTAAAGGAAAAGTAATATTCAATGATAAAGGTGAGAACGGAAAAGCAGATTTATTAGGAGTTACTAAAGAAGGAAAATTAATAGTAGGAAAGTATTCTGTAAATGAACTTAAAAAACTAAATGTAGAGGAAGCTTTGAGTTTTACACCAACTTTAGTTGTAAATGGTAAAATGACTCCAATGGCTGGTGATGGTGGTTGGGGTGTAGCTCCAAGAACCGTTATAGGACAAAGAGCAGATGGAGCAATTCTTCTTCTGGTTATAGATGGTAGAAGTGCAACAAGTTTAGGTGCTACATTAAAAGAAGCACAAGAGGTAATATATAAGTGTGGAGCTGTAAATGCTATAAATTTAGATGGTGGTAAATCTACAACAATGTACTATAATGATAAAATAATAAATAATCCATCAGATAGTTTAGGAGAAAGAGCAATACCAACAGCAATTATTGTTGAGTAAAAAAGGGGAGACAAAGTTAATGAAAGTTATTAAACGACTGATTTCTTGGGCAATTCTATCTCTAATATTACAATTTGCTGGTTTGTTCATTTTAGATAGTTTTGTTTTTAAACATTCTTCAGATTTTAAAATGAAAAAGGTTGAAACTAATGTAGCAGATACTAAGAATGTAAATGCAACAATTTCATCAGAAGCTGAGGATGTAAAGATATCTTATGATGGAAGATACTTAACTTATAATCTTAATAATAAAGTATACATAGAAGATACATCAACAAATGAGAAAAGTGAAATAAAAACTGAAAATAAGGGAGAAATATTATATTATAAATGGTTATCTGATAGAGATAGAATAGTTATAGCTGAAAAAGTTCATATAGATGGAATAGAAAAGATAAAACTTGTAACATATGATCCCACTAATAAAACTCAAAGTGATGTAAGTGAAGTATGTAGATATAGAGATGATATGGAAGTTAAGAAAATAAGTGTTTCAGTTTTAACGGGTGTGTATTATGTTGATATAGACAGAGGTGGAATGAGAAGTACTGTATATAGAATAGATATAAATCATGATTTAACAAGAGTAAACCTTAGATCTGAGGTATTAGGAAATATGAAAGTTATTCCACGTTATGATAGGTTGATTTATGAAGATGAACTTAATAATACATTTTATGCTACAAGTCCTAGCAAGAGATTAGTAATTAAGTCAGATAAAGAATTAGCCTTACTTGGAATTGATGCTGAAGGAGTTATATATATAGGAGAAATAACAGCTGATAAGGTATCAAAAATAATATATGGAACAGTAGATGAAGATACATCTACATGGAAGAATATGGAGCTAGCAGAAGTAGTAAATCCAACTGATATATACTTTAATAGTAAGAGTGAAATATTAATTAATGATAATCTTCAAGGAATAGTTAAAAATCTTACAACTGGTAAGATGATTTCATATGATGGAAAATTAATTGAAATAAAAGAAAAGTTTATTGCAACTGTTGTAGATGAAAAATTATCATACACTAGTTTAACAGAAGAATAAAATTTTTTTAATGGAATTATCTCTAAAATATTGATTTTATGCTTTATTAGTTAAAAATTCAATTTAGAGATAATTTCATTATTTTATTGTTTATAAATCTTAAAAAATGTTTAATAATATAAAGTCTTTAATTTGTGGACAATTATAGTCTCAGATTAAAAAAGTAAGGAGAAAGCATATGTATAGTCTTGATATTAAATTTGCAATGGAAAAAATACTTGAGGTATGTTTAGTAATGCCTGGAATATTACTTGCATTTACATTTCACGAATATGCTCATGGAAAGATAGCAGATATGTTAGGAGATAGTACTCCAAGGTATGAAGGAAGATTAACGTTAAATCCTATATATCATATTGATCCCATGGGATTTTTGATGTTATTATTATTTAAATTTGGATGGGCAAAACCAATTAGAACTAATCCATCTGCATATAAGAATTATTATAAAGATGACTTAAAAGTTAGCATAGCAGGGGTATGTGCTAATTTACTTATAGCATTAATATTTTCAATTATAGCTGGTATATTTGTTAGATTTGCACTTAATATTTTATCTAAATCATATTATGAAGTTATATATAGTATGATTTTGAATATTATATATCTTAACATTAGCTTTGCTGTATTTAACCTATTACCTATTCCGGGATTGGATGGATTTAGGGTATTACAGGATTTAATGCCAAAGAAATTTCGTAAAATGGGAGATCAATTATATAAATATCAAATATTAATGTTAATAGGAATAGTGTTTTTTGGTGGTTTTATAATTAGAACACCAGTAAATTTTTTATATGGTCAGTTAATGAATTTAGCATCATTTGTATTTACTTTATTTTAATTATAAAATTTATTACAATAGATGACATAAAGAAATTAAGTATTCAACATAACTTAAAAATAAGTTCGAAAACTTTAAACTGTTTTCGAACTTATTTTTTTTAAATTTGTTTTACTTCTAAGTTTTTACCATAAATCTCTTTAAATCTATCTTTAAACTTAAGAACTTGTTTAATTTCTAAATCTATATTTAAATGAGATGATAAATTAATTAAAACAGCATCACCTTTTATATCTATACTTAAATAATTTACAGCTCTTTCAAGACTTAAATCTAAATGTTCAGCAATCATAAGTAATATATTTATGTAATTTATAGCTTTTATATCTAATTTATTTATTATTGAGAAGAAAGGGGGTAAAGCTATTTTATCTCTTTCATTATTAGTAGCCGCAATAGCTGCACTCATAAACAATTCTCTATGGCTAAGACCGTTAATATTTGAATTTAATATTACATAAAAAGAATGTTTATGATGATGATAATAATCAATACTAATTCCTGAATCATGTAATAATGTAGCAGTTTTTAATATGTTATTATACTTATCTCCTAATTTATGGAGAGGCTTTAATTCGTTAAATAAAGTTGAAGTTATATTAAAAACATGTTCAGCATGTACTTTATTTATATTTAAATATTCAATTATACCATTTAAGTTATAATCTAATATATCATCAATAGGTTTATAATGATTATTTATATATTCAAACATTATACCTTCTCTTAAACCACGACCTGAAATTATTATATCGTCACAAGGCACTTTTTCAATTATAGTATTTAAAATACTTAAACCACCAACTATTAAATCGGATTTTTCTACAGTTAATCCTTCAATTTTAGTTCTTTGTTTAAAATCTTTACATTTTATTAAATTATATATTTTGTAAACATCATTTTCATTTAGTTTATAGTTATGAAGAATATCAAAAGGATATCTTTTTTTAGCTTTATCAATTTTACAAAGAGTTCTAGCCGTACTTCCAACAGTGATTATAGAATCAAAATTTTCTTTTTTTAACCATTCAATATCATTAAGTATATTAGTTAAATATAAAATAGCTTTTTCTAAATTTTCGTAACATACTCTATCTTGTAAATTATATTTAAATGTACAAGTTAAAGAACCTAGTGGTATTGTGGTGTTCTTTTCCATTTTGCCGTTCTTAACCCAAGTTAAATGAGTAGAAGAGCCACAAATATCTACTATAAGAGAATTCTTTACATAAATACTTCTTGTTACTCCAAGATAACTATAATGCATTTCTTGTTCATATGATAATAAATTAACAGTTATATTAAATTGATCTTTAATTTTTTGAAGGAATTCGTTACAGTTAGAGGCTTCTTTTAAAGCACAAGTAGCAACTGCTATAATTTCTTTTACTTCTGAAAAGTTACATAGTGATTTAAATGAACGAACATTTGATAGTGTTTCATTTATTTTATTATCCGATATTTTAGTATCATCTAATAAATCTAAAGCAAGTTTAATATCATTACTAGATTCTCCAATAATTTTGTAATATCCATTTTCCATTACATTCATTAATGTAAATTTAACTGAATTAGAACCAATATATATAACACCTATTTTTTTCATTTTATAACTCCTTAAAGTACTAATATTAATATTAATTATTAAATTAATATTACCATTATACATCATTTAAAAAATAATTCATATGATGAGTTGGTTTTTATTGTTTTTACATTGACAAATTTAAGGTGGATTTGTATAATGAATGAAGATTAATATAGAGAATTTCTGTGAAGAGGAGAGTACTATAGTTGATTCTTAAAGCGAGTAAGGGATGGTGTAAGCCTTATGAGATATATTATAGGAAAAGAGCCTTGGAGAAATCACCTGAAATTTTAAAAAAGTAGGGATGATCGCAACAACTTGCGTTAAAAGTTAAGTGGTATTTTTGTAGTATAAATATATTATAAAAATACAATTAGAGTGGTACCGCGGATAATTCGTCTCTTAATTTTTTAGAGGGGGATTTTTTTATTTATAAAAATACATAATTTTTTGTTGATACTATTAAGGCATATGAAAATAAACTAGTATACTGACTAGTTATTTATTTGAATATGATTAAAATCAATAAACTCTAGGAGGATATATTAATGGATTATAAAAATAAAATTGCACAGCTAATAAAAGAACATGTAGAATTAGATGTTGCTACTATAGAGAAACTTATTGAAATACCACCTAAGTCTGAAATGGGTGATTACGCTTTTCCATGTTTCCAACTTTCAAAAGTAATGAGAAAAGCACCAAATATGATAGCTGAAACTTTAAAAGATGCTATTAACAAAGATGGATTTGAGAGAATTGAAAATTTAGGACCATATTTAAACTTCTTTGTTGATAAAGGAATATTTGCTGAAAATACTATAGGCAATATATTAAAAGAAGAAGAAAAATATGGAGAATCTAATATAGGGGAAGGAAAAACTGTTTGTGTTGAGTATTCTTCACCAAATATTGCCAAACCATTCCATGTAGGTCATTTATTTACAACAGCTATTGGTAATTCTTTATATAAGATGTTTAAAAAAGAAGGTTATGATGTTGTTGGGATAAATCATTTAGGAGATTGGGGAACACAATTTGGTAAGCTTATATCAGCTTATAACAGATGGGTAGACGAAAAAGCTTTAGAAAAAGCTCCAATTGATGAACTTTTAAGAATATATGTTAAATTCCATGAAGAAGCTGAAAAAGATCCTAGCTTAGAAGATGAAGGTAGAATGTATTTTAAAAAGCTAGAAACAGGAGATCCAGAAGCACAAGCTTTATGGAAGAGATTTAGAGATTTAAGTTTAAAAGAATTTGAAAGAGTTTATGATATACTAGGTGTTAAATTTGATTCTTTAGCTGGAGAAGCATTCTATAATGATAAAATGGATGTAGTAGTTAATGAATTAAAAGATAAAGGGCTACTTGTTGAAAGTAATGGAGCACAAGTTGTGATGTTGGATGATTACAATATGCCTCCTTGTATAGTTTTAAAAGGTGATGGTGCTTCTATATATGCAACAAGAGATTTAGCAGCAGCAATGTATAGAAAGAAAACTTATGATTTTTATAAGAGTATCTATGTTGTTGGAACTCCTCAAGCATTACACTTTAAACAAGTATTTAAAGTATTAGAACTTGCAGGACATGAATGGGCAAAGGATTGTGTTCATGTAGGATTTGGATTAGTTAAATTTGCAGATAGAAAACTTTCAACAAGAAAGGGAGAAGTTGTATTACTTGATGATTTAATAAGAGAATCAATAGAAAAAACTTTAGATGTTATAAATGAAAAAAATCCAAATCTTGAAAATAAAGAAGAAGTAGCTAAGAAAATTGGTGTCGGAGCTGTTATATTCACTTATCTAAAGAATTCAAGAGAAAAAGATATTGTATTCGACTGGAAGGAAATATTATCATTTGAAGGAGAAACAGGTCCATACGTTCAATATTCATATGCTAGAGCTAATAGTATATTAAGTAGGGCTGAAAATATTTCTTCAGAAGTTGATTACAGTAAATTATCTTCAAAAGAAGAATTTGAATTAGTTAAAGTTTTAGCTAATTTTAATAAACAAATTAAACTTGCTATAGATAAATTAGAGCCTTCAATCTTAACAAGATATGTAATAGAAGTTGCAAAAGCATTTAATAAATTTTATAATGCACATTCAGTATTAAATTTAGAAGATGAAGTTTTAAAAGCAACTAGATTAAACTTAGTAAAGAGTAGCTTACAAGTCATAAAAAATGGTTTGGAATTATTAGGAATTGATGTAGTAGAAAAAATGTAACAAAATCAAGGGCAGTTAGAAGTTTTAATTAGGTTTCTAGCTGCTTTTTAATGTTTATGAAAGCATAGAATTCTCAAAATTTGAAAGATTGATAAAATTTAAGTTAGATCAAATATTAGTTGAGAGAGGAGAACAAAAGGTTAAGAGTTAATGAAAAAATTTCTTGGGAAATTTTTAAATATGTATTTTTAGAAAAGTTTTACGATTTTAAATTAAAATTCTAAACTCTCAATTATCTACTTTCAATTAAAAAATCATGGTGTAGATATTTTATAAATTACTAAACTTAAATTAACAAAGAATTAATTTTTATAAAAATAATATATGATATAATATTTGGTAATAATTACTTTTGGAAGGGAGGGAAAAAATGAATATAAATAAGAATGTAAAATATAGAGATATACTAACAATTGCTATAATAGCAATTATTTTATACAAATTAATAGATAATTATGAAATTTTATTTAAAATAACAAATCGTTTTATGTCCATTATTTCACCATTTATATATGCCATAGTTTTTGCTTATATGTTAAATCCAATAATGATGTTTTTAGAAAGGCAGTTTAAAATGTCAAGGGGAAAATCTATTTTAGCAACATATGCAATTATAACAGGAATAGTAATAATATTTTTCTTTTTTACTATACCTAGCTTAATAGATAGTATAGGTAGTATAAGTAAAGAAGTACCAAATTATATGGACACAATTCAAGAATGGATTGATAAGGCTATAAAAAATCCTAAAATAAGCCAATTAATAATTAATGCAGGTTTAGTTGATAAAATTGAATTTTTATCAATTAAAATGGGGAATTTTACAGTAACCTTATTGCAAGGAATGTTAAGTTATCTATTGTCTTTTACGGGAAATTTAGTAAAAATAATATTTGGATTTTTAATAGCTGTATATGTATTAAATGATAAAGAGCAGTTAATAAATGGGTTAAAAACTTTAATGCATATAATTTTAAAAGAAAAGAAAGCTGATAAATTGATTAAAGCTTGTAAAATTTATAATAAGATGATAGGTGTATATATAGGAACAAAGGCTATAGATTCAGCTATAATAGGTTTTATAGCTCTGATTTGTTTAGTGATTGTTAAATCACCATATGCTTTACTATTATCAATTATAGTAGCCGTTACTAATATGATACCGTATTTTGGACCTTTTATAGGAGAAATAGTTGGAGTTGTAATGTGTATTTTTGTTTCACCTATGAAGGCTCTTATAGTATTTATACTTTTACTTTTAATTCAACAATTTGATGCATGGTATCTTGACCCTAAACTTATAGGAGCAAAAGTAGGGGTAAAACCATTCTGGATTATAATGGGGGTAATAATAGGGGGTGCATTCTGGGGGCCTATAGGAATGTTATTGGCATCACCTACATTAGCTACAATTAATATTTATTATATTAGACTAGTAGAATACTATAAGCGTAAAGATCCAAGTTTATTTAAAAAATTATAAAAAGAAGCATTACGTTTTTAATAGATGCTCATGTATGAATAGATAAATTGGTATTATAATTTTAAATTATTAAGTTGATTCATTTTATTGCTTTTGTTATATATGTTAATATACTACATAAATATAACTCAAAAATAGATTATATTTAAAAGAGTGTTGAAAATATATCAACACTCTAGAATATAATCTATTTTTTATTTAAAATATCACCACATGTTTTAGAACAATTTTTACAATTACTACTACAATTACAATTACCTTTAGATGAACTTTTTATAGATTTTATAATTATAAAAAGTGAAGATAAAACAATTAGTATAGTACAAATTATTTCTATCATAAATAACATCACCTTATGTAATAATTAGGCACATTCAAATAAATAACTAATCAGTGTGCTAGTTTGTTTTGTAAACTATTTCCTTCTTGGAACCTACTAATAGCATAATTATTAGCAGGTTCCAAGATACTTTATTTCATAAAATATCCGTCACATCTTTGACTTATTATTTATTTTCATATGTCTTAGTTAAAATATAGACTCATAAATTTAAATAATCATATTTCCTATATTAAATATCAAAAATGAAACTATCCAAGCAAGAACCAATTGATAAAATATAGAAAATAAAGTAAATCTAACTCCAAATTCTTTTTTCATAGTTCCTATTACAGAAATACAAGGTGTATATAGTAATATGAATACTAAGAAAGTATAAGCAGATAACGCTGTGAAATGTGAAGTTAAAACCACATCTAGATTACCTCCGAAAATCACTTGCATTGAAGCTATAACAGATTCTTTAGCAAGTAGACCTGAAAGTAATGAAACAGCGGATTGCCAATTTCCAAATCCTAATGGTGAAAATATAGGGGCAATTGTATTACCTATAGAGGCTAAAATACTATCATTTATTTCGTTTACCATACCACTAAAATTAAAATTTGATAAAAACCATATTACTACACTCATAGCAAATATTATTGTTCCAGCTTTTTTTAAGAAATCTTTTCCTTTATCTCCTGTTTGTCTTAAAACGGATGATAACTTTGGCATTTTATATTCAGGAATTTCAATTATAAATGGTTCTTCGTCTTTTTTGAAATATGTATTTTTAAATAATATACCTAATAAGAATGCCAATAAAACTCCTAAAAAGTATAATGATGCAACAACTAGCCCTCTATGCTTTGTAAAAAATACAGAAGCGAATACAACATAAACAGGTAAACGAGCATTGCATGACATTAAAGGAACGAGTAAAGATGTAAGTTTTCTATCTTTTTCACTTTCCAAAGTTCTTGCAGTCATTATTGCAGGGACAGTACACCCAAATCCAATTAACATAGGGATAAATGCCTTCCCTGATAAACCCATTTTTCTCATTAGTTTATCCATTAAAAATGCTACTCTAGACATATAACCACTGTCTTCTAATAAGGTTATACATATAAATAAAACAAGTATTATTGGCAATAGTACTAGTATTCCCCCGACTCCTGCAATTATTCCATCAACTATTAAAGATTGAAACCACGGCTTAGTAGTTGATAATAAATTACTTACAAATGGGACAAAAGAGTCATTTAAAAATTCATCTAATAAATCTGATAATGGTTGCCCAATCCAAGAAAATGTGATTTGAAACATTAAAGCAATTATCATTAGAAATATTGGATAAGCAAAATATGGATTAAGTAAAATTTTATCTATTTTTTCTGTAATAGTTATTTTTTCTTTAGGCTCAGATTTTATACATTGTTTTAATACATTCTCAATAAATAAATAAGCATCTTCTTCACTAGAAAATGTAAATTTATCATTATTTACTGGAGTTTTAAAATTTATATTTTGTAATGCATGAGAAATCTTTTCTATACCAATATTTTTACCAGCAGATATAGGTATTATTTCAACATCTAATAATTTTGAAAGCTTTTTATAATCTATAAAAATACCTTTAGATTCTGCGATATCAATCATATTAACTGCTAAAATTATAGGTTTATTGAATTCCTTTAATTGAGTAGTTAAGTAAAGATTTCTATTTAAATTAGAAGCATCTACTATGTTTAATATTAAATCGACTTGTCCATTTTTTAAAAAATCTTTTGCTACTTTTTCTTCATTTGAGAAAGTATCCATTGCATAGATTCCTGGTAAGTCTACAACTTTTACGTCATTTATGTATCCTTCTTTTTTTTCAACAGTTACTCCAGGCCAATTTCCAACATATTGATTGGAACCAGTTAAAGCATTAAATAAAGTAGTTTTTCCTACATTAGGGTTTCCAAGCAAAGCTATGTTTGTCATAAGTTTAAGTCCTCCCTATACCGATAAAAATATATTTTTAGCATCCTTTCTTCTAATAGCTAAATCAAATCCTCTAAAATTTATAACTATAGGATCACCTAAAGGAGCTTTTCTCCTAAATTCAATTTCAGTACCTTTAATACATCCTAAGGCAGATAATCTTTTTTTTAATTTTAAATTACCTTCAATAAAATCTATAATTCCTTTTTCGCCAGGTTTTAAATCACAAATACACATGAAAATCACCTCTAATTGAAAATTATTATCGTTCAGTATATAATAATAGCATCTTTTTTGCTGTTTAGTCAATAGTTGAAGATTAAAAACATAATATATTATATAATGGAAAAAATATAAATAATTGAAGAGAAATAAGAAAAATATGATATAATCTTTAATTAATAAAAAAAATACAGTATAATAAAATATAAAAAAATACACTATAGTGTGAAACAAGGGGTGAGATAATGTCAAAAATAGGAGCATTTTTTGATTTGGACGGAACATTATATAGGGAAGGTTTAATTACAGAAGTATTTAAAAAAATGGTTAAATATGAGATTATAGCGCCTGAAAGATGGTATAATGAAGTAAAGCCTCATTTTTTAAAATGGGATAAAAGACAAGGAGATTATGACAATTATCTTTTAAAAATGGTAGATGTTTATTTGGAAGCTATTAAAGGGTTACAAAAATATGAAGTAGAGCATATTGCACAAAAAGTAGTTGAGCAAAAAGGTGATAGAGTCTACACTTTTACAAGAGATAGAATAAAGTGGCATAAAGATCAGGGGCATATTATAATGATAATATCGGGTTCACCATCTGAGCTTGTTAGTGAAATGGCTAAGAAATATAATTTTAATGATTATAAAGGAACAATTTATAAAATAGACAAAAATAATATGTATACAAGCGAAGTTGTAGCAATGTGGGATAGTAATAGTAAATCTAAAGCTATAAATGAACTTGTAGAAAAATATGATATAGATCTTAACAAAAGTTATGCTTATGGAGATACATCTGGAGATTATACTATGTTTAAGTATGTAGGACATCCATTTTGTATTAATCCTACAAAAGAACTTTTACAAAAAGTTAAGAATGACAAAGAGTTAACCAAAAAAGTTAATGTTGTAGTAGAAAGAAAGGATGTAATATATAACTTAAATATTGAAGATATACAATTTGTATAGGAAAGAGTGGTACTGTGATTATTCGTGAGAACAACGTAAAGGTAGAAGAATTTAGTGATGAATTTATGATAAAACCTGAAAATAGAGAATATTCCCCAAATGAACTAATATTTTTTGATCTTGAACATTATGTTTATAAAAAACCAAAATGTATTGGAGTATTTGGTGCATGTGAATTTAGTGAAAAAAGAAATGAAATTTTAGTTACTCAATATATGATAGAAGATAGAGATGAAGCAATTGATATACTATATTTAGCTAAAAGTTATTTTATTAGAATGAAACAGTTTGGGAAAAAAGCTATTGTTACATTTTCAGGAAATAATGATTTTACTGTTATAAATTATCTTTTTAAAAAATATGGAATAGAATATGATTTTGATAAAGAATTTGATTCTATAGATATACAAAAAGAATATGAAAAAAATAAACCTACTTCTATAGGATTAAAGAATTTAGAAAAATTATTTGATATTATAAGAGAAGGAGAAGTTATTAGTGGATCAAATTTAGCTAAAACCTTTCATAAAGTATTAAAAGATAAGAATTATTTTAAGAGAATGCCAGAAGAAAAAATAGAAAAAATTCTTCTTTATAATGAACAAGATGTTGTAAATTTATATCATATTTATGTAAAATGGAAAAAATATATATTTGATAATGAAATAGAACAACTAGATAATAATATTGAAGATATAAATGAGTTTAATTATGAAAATAAGTCAATAATAAATCACTAAATTAAAATTAAGGATTTCTTAGCTTTAATTCTATGTTTTAAAGTTAAGAAATCTAAATAATTAAATAATACAGTACCTTAAAAACCCCTCTTGCATAATTATTTAATATGCAAGAGGGGTTTTATTATTTTTTATTATTTTATGTCCATTAGAAGATAAAATAATTGTATGTTCTTTATTTGTTTGATAAATTTTTGTGTTATTTTTCTTTAAACGATCTATTACTGATTTATTAGGATGATTGAATTTATTATCATTACCTACAGAGATTATAGCTATTGATGGATTTACTTTTTCGATAAAAGTTTTAGTAGAAGAAGTAGAAGAACCATGATGTCCTATTTTTATAACATCACTTTTTATATTATTATTTGAATCTAATAAAATTTCATTTTCTATTTCTTTTTCAGCATCTCCTGTAAATAGAAATGAAGTATTACCATACTGAATTTTCATAACAGGTGAATAATTATTTAAATTATCATATGAATTTTTAGTAGGTGAAAATACTGTAATACGTGTGTTATTACCTAAATATAATGAAGTTGTATTTTTATTTAATACATTAATCTTTAACTTCTTATCTTTTAAAGCATCAACCATTTTTTCAAATGAGGAAGAAGAATTTTCTACTTTAGGAGCATAAAATTTATCCACTTTAAAGTTACGTATAATTTTTGCCATATTTCCTATGTGATCTTCATGAGGATGTGTTGCAATAACATAATCTAATTTTTCTATATTTAATGAATTAAGATAATTTAAAATCTTTTTTCTAGATTCTTTAGGACCCGAATCTATTAGCATATTCATATTATTTACTTGTATAAGAGATGCATCACCTTGGCCAACATCAATGTAATGTATAACTATATTATTAGTAGTAGTATAGTTTTTTGAGTTAAAATTCAGGTGTTTTATCATAAATAATATAATGAATATTATAAATAGTAGTAATAGATTAAATTTTAAATTTCTTCTAATTCTCATAATAACACTCCTTTAAATTATTCTACCATTAAATGTAAAACAAATCTTAAAAAAGATAAGGATTTCATTAAAAATAATATGTATAAAAACTTAAAAATGAAAAATTGCAAGGTTGAATATTGCAAAAATTGTGTTATAATTAAATCAATATGCAGTTTTTATAAAAAAAATGCAATATTGTCGTGTCTAAAAATTCATATAGGGGGCAAATAAATGAAAAAAGAATTTTCTATGAGCAATGATAAGGTAATGATTAATTTTACTACAAAGTATTGCAATAATATTGATTCAGTTTTAGAAAGTGAAGGTTTTAGAAGGGTATTAAATAGTTTCTTGGAAAAATCTAAAAGAAAAAATACCTTAACATATAGATTTTTAATAGATTCATTAGAATCTAATGACATATCTAAAATTTGTAAATCTTTAATAAAGGCTATAAAATTCTTAACTATAATGGGTTCAGATGAAATTATAGAATTAAGTCCAGGATTTGAAGTTCTACTTAATAATAAAGATAGTTTTATTAGATTTGTAGAAGAATTTTATTCTTATTGGAGAAGATTAGAAAGATATACAATAATTCATAGATATAAAATAAGACAAGGCTTAGCAGCTATGAGTTTTACAGAAGCAAATGCAGAATTTTCAGTAATTATACTTAAATTATATAGAAAGGTAGAAAAAAATATATTAGGTTATCAACCTAAAGTTTATAGACAAATACCAGCTGGTGGAAATGCTTGTATTATGATTCATCAAATGGAGTGGCCAATTCCTAGAGGATATGAAATATTAGAAGATATACCTTTTATAGATAATATTTTATTAGAGACACCATTTATAACTTATCCAAAAAGAAATACAAGAGATGGTGTATTTTCAGAAATAGATGAAAATCCATTGAAGTATGCAAATATAAATAAAGAACATTGGTTCTGTTATCCAGCTAAAATAGGAGAATCATTAGCATATATATATTTTCATAGAGATTATATGGAACATGGAATAACTTTATGTAACTTATTTGAAATGGCTAGAACAGAAGAAATAAGAGGTAAAAGACCAGATATAGTATATGTATTTGGAGCTAATGATGAAAATAGAAAAGAATTAAAAACTGTATTTTATAATGATACAAAGAATGATATAATGCTTGGATATATAAATCATTCAGATAAAATTGACTATTTTGGATACATGAAGAAAATGTCATTAACTCTTCACAATTTAATAATGATTAAAAAAGGATATTTACCAATCCATGGAGCTATGGTAAATATTATATTAAAAAATGGAAAAACGGCTAATGTTGTTATTATGGGAGATAGTGGCGCAGGGAAATCTGAAAGTTTAGAGGCATTTAGAAGTTTAAGTGAAGATTATATATCTGATATGACTATAATATTTGATGATATGGGAACTTTTAAATTAGAAGATGGCACAATTAAAGGGTATGGAACAGAAATAGGAGCATTTGTTAGATTAGATGATTTAGATCAAGGTTATGCATTTAAAGAAATGGATAGAAGTATATTTATGAATCCTGATAAGGTAAATGCTAGATTAGTTATGCCAGTAGCATCTTATAAAGAAATAATGGAAGGATATAAAGTAGATTTCTTCTTTTATGCAAATAATTATGAAGATGTAAAAGAAAATGAAAAACATTTAGAATATTTTAATTCTGTAGAAGAAGCTATAAAAGTATTTAGTTCAGGTGCAAGAATGGCAAAGGGAACTACAAGTGAGAAAGGTCTAGTAGAATCATTTTTTGCAAATCCATTTGGTCCAGTTCAAAAACAAGATGAAACTAATATACTTATAGAAAAATATTTTAATTTTATGTTTAAATCAGAATATGTTAAGGTTGGACAAATAAAAACTTGTTTAGGAATATGTGGAGAAGAAAAGAACGGTCCTAAGAAAGCAGCATTGGAATTATTTGAAGAAATTAAAAAATTATAATATCAATATAAAATTAAAAGATACTAAAAAAAGATTTTTAATCTTTTTTTAGTATCTTTTCTTTTAATGGTTTTAGAATTGAATCAAATGATTTTGAAGAAACATTTGGAAAAGATTTGATTAATCTTATGTGATTTAATTTTAAGATAAATTTTGAAAATTTAGCTTCTAAGTTTTTTGATTTATTACTAGCTTTCTTTTTAGTAAAAGATATAAATTCTATACATTTTTCTAGTAAACCACTTTTATCAGTTTGAAGTTTAATTAGAAGATTTTTGAAATCAACTAAAGAATTTATAGTGAAAATAAAATCAATAATAAAATAGATTATTATAATATGAAAAATATATGTTCCGATAGTTATAGGCAAATTATCAATTAAGTATTCAATTATAGGATGAAGAATTTTAATAACTATTACAGATGCAGCACCCCAAAGCAGTGAAAAACCAAGACAAATTCTTCCATGAAGATTAAAAGGGTCTTCAGTATAATCCCACCATTTTGATTTAAAGACTTTTTCTAAAATAAAACCAGTTAGATACTCTATAAATGAAGTCAATAATGTAGCTAAAATAAATAACAACAATAAGTTATCTGTGAAATTATGTAATGTAACTAACATAAAAACAATTCCAAAACCATAAATAGGGCAAAATGGACCATATAAAAATCCTCTATTTATAAAATAATGATTATTTTTATAAGCATAACTTATTTCTACGCACCATCCTAAAAAAGAATATATCATAAAAAAGTAAATTAAATTATATAAGCTAAAATTATTCAATATATGCATAATACCTCCTAATGTAACATTTAAATTATAGTATATAACTTAAATATTATATACTATAAAAAGATTAATTTTACATTAATTTTTCTTAAATTAATATAAAAATTAAGCATCAAATCCTTCCTGAAAGGAATGATGCTTAAAATTAATTTATGCAGTAACTCTTTCTTTTGTAAAAAAAGAAAGAGAATATACTCCAGCTATTCCAACTAAAGAATAGACTGTTCTGCTAAAAATTGTAGCATATCCAAATAAGATATCTACTATATTTATTTGAAAAAATCCAATCAAACCCCAATTAATTGCACCTATAATAACTAAAATAAGCGCAATATAATCTAATGCTTTCATAAAATCACACTCCTTATTAATAGTATTCATCAATAAGTATGTTTTTATTACTTGTAAACAGAAATAATTTATAAAGAAATATTTCTATCTATTGGTTGCGATAATGATATAAATGTATCAGTTCTTGAAATTCCATCTATATTATTAATTTTATTAAGTAAAAGGTCTTGTAAATCGGAAATATTAGTACAAACTACTTTAGCAAACATTGAGTAGTTTCCAGTAGTTAAATGAAGTTCAACAACTTCATTTATTTTAGACATTTCCTCAAATACAGCATTAAAGCAAGAAGCTTTGTCTACATATATACCAACAAAACAGCAAACATCATAACCTAATTTGGGAAGATTCAAAAGAATTCTAGTACCTTTTATAATACCTAAATCCTCCATTTTTTTCATTCTTACGTGAATTGTACCTCCACTAACATGACATATTCTTGCTATTTCTAAATAAGGGGTTCGACAATCTTTTATTAATAAATCCAAAATTTGTAAATCTAACTCATCTAAATGAGCATTTGCAACTAGTTTCATATTATCACCTCTTAATAATCATAAAATCCAAATTTAATTTTATCAAATATTGGAGGATTATAAAAGTAAAAATCAATAAATTTATTAATTATTTTAAAAAAATTTTATTAAAGTAATAATTTACATCATAATAAAATTTTCATAAAAATAAAAAAATGCCAGTAAAACTTGATTATATATATAATATCTAATAAACTATTTAATAGATACATTTAAGGAGGAATGGACATATGGGTATTTTTATGATGATTCTTACTTTTATAGGTGTTTTAGCATTTACCCTTTTAATTTATTGGGGGTGTAGAAAGTATATATTTAAAAAAGTAAGAGTGAATAAATGGGTCCCCCTTTCAATAGCAATTGTGTTATTTTTAGTTCAAATGTTTTTTACAACTATAAAACAAGTAATTCCATTACAAATGTTATTATCAGTTTTATCTGTGATATTTTTCTTGTGGTTTATGGATATACTTCAAACTGGTGGACCTAAAAAGCAAGAAAAGAAAATTGTTATAAAACCGAAAGCTAAACCTAACAGAGTAAAGCATAGAAATAATGGAAAATAAAACTACTTAAGCATTTATATTTTTATAAAAAATTTTTATTATTTAAGAATAGACAAACATTAAACAACATAATTTAAATGCTGAAAATTATAAGGGATACTGTTTTAAATAGTATCCCTTATAATTGTATAGAGTTTTTTATAGATAATTACAATTTACTTTAATATAAAAAACAAATGTTAATTAATAAAAATTAGTCAATATAATTTAAATATATGTTTACTAAGAAAATGTTAAATATTAAGATTAAACACGAAAAATAGGAGAACTAATACCAAATTTCCCATTTTCCAATATTATTTTTATAATATACCAATGTTCTTTGGTTTCAGCTTTATGCCTATAAATATATTTTATACGATTTAAATCCAAATTATTTATTTTTTTTATTATAGTTCCTGAAAAGGAGATTATGTCTATTTCTTTAATCTTATAATTGTTATCTTCAACAAATATATAAAATTCAAGTTCAGTATTAGAAAGAGGTATAGTCTCGCCCATAAAAGCGTTATTTATAGTAAAGTACATAACTAGAGATTTAGATTCAGTTGAATAAGTATGTCTGTTCCTAAATGCAGTTATTAAAGAATCTAAAGTAAGTTCATTAGAAATTATGCAGGTTAAATTTTCATCATCACCAAAATTCATTCTATGATTATCCTGTGAATTAATAGCACCAAGTTTCCAACCTTTATCTAAGAGATTATAGTAATATTTATCATACCTAGAATATTTATTTGGATAAGAGCCGTTACCAACTTCAATAGATGTTATTAATTTATTTAATAACGGATTATATTCTAAGTAATTTATGTTTTTATGAGGATGGTTAAGACTTATAAAAGCATTTGGATTATTAAACATCCATAAGATTAGTAGTTTTAGATTATTAATTGTACCAGTAAAAAATCTATTAGAATTTACTATATTCATATCCCCTAGACTATCTGTTTTACTTTCAAAACCAAGTACTGGTAGAAAATTATTATGTTTTTTTCTATATTTTGTTCTTAAGTATTTCAAAGCTTCCCATTTAGTTACTTCATTTCCATTAATGCGAACAGATTTAGTAAGATAGTTATTATGATCTGTTAAAATTAGAAAATCTAATCCGTTATGACGCGCATAATCAAAAGCTTCTGTAGGTGTACCTCTTCCAGTAGAAAATCCACAATGTGCATGAGGAATACCATAGTAAAATTTTAAGTTTTTAAAATTTATATTTGCCTTTTTTTTACTCAAATTATTCTACCTATAAAATTGCTTACAGTATATAATATATCTTCTTAGGCAAAATAATGACAACAACTAAATGTAATGATAAAATAAGTTTAGATATTTTTAGTAAAATTTAATTATAGAAAAAGAAGAAAGTGGGAAAAATAATGATAAAGAATTTTTTGAATAATGTTCCCAATATATCAGAGAAAGCTTATATATCAGAAACTTCTGTTATTATTGGCGATGTTGCAATTAAAGAATATTCTAGTGTATGGTTTGGCGCAGTTATTAGAGGAGATGAGCAATCTATATCAATAGGTAAAGAAAGTAATTTACAAGATAATGTTGTTGTTCATGGTGATGGAAATAATGGAGTTTCTATAGGGGATAATGTTACTATAGGTCATGGTTCTATAATTCATGGATGTACTATAGAAGATAATGTGTTAATTGGAATGGGAGCTATAATACTAAATGGAGCTAAAATAAGCAAAAATTCTATTGTTGCTGCTGGAAGTTTAGTGACTCAAAATAAAGAATTTGAAGAAGGATCATTAATACTTGGAAATCCAGCAAAGGTTATAAGAAAATTAACTGATGAAGAAATTAAATCTAATGAAATTAGTTCTTTAACTTATACTAAATTAGCTGAAAATATGAAAAAGAGCAACTAATAAACAAATAAATGGAGGAAATATGATACTAATAGGTGAATATAATAATTTTAAGGTAAGCAAAAAAGTTGATTTTGGATATTATTTAGAAAATGAAATGGAAGAGGAAGTACTATTACCTAATGGATCTTTAAATAATAAAAAAATAGAAATTGGAGATAAAATAGAAGCTTTTGTTTATAGGGATTCTAAAGATAGAGTAATATCAACTTTAAAAACTCCACTTTTAACAGTTGGAAAAATAGGTTATTTAGAAGTAGTAGGTCAAAGCGCAATAGGTGCATTTGCAGATTTTGGACTTGAAAGAGATGCATTTATACCAATTAAGGAACAAATATTTAAATTAAAAACAGAAAAAAAATATTTATTTTATATGTATTTAGATAAAACAGATAGAATAGCACTTACAACAAAAATTGATGCATATTTAGAGTTTGCACCAGAAGAAAAATTTAAAGTTTCAGATGAAATAGAAGCAGTAGTGTATGAAAGTGGATATAACGGAACTTTAAAAGTAGCAATTAATAAAAAATATAAAGGGATAATATTAGGAAATGAACATTTTGAATATTTGTATCCAGGTCAAGAAGTAAAAGCAAGAGTTAAAAGAATATATGAAGATGGAGTAATAGGTATTACAACAAGAAAAACAAGATTGGATGAAAGAGACTTATTATCAAGAGAAATACTTCAATATTTAAGAGAAAATGGAGGGTTTATGCCATTTAATGACAAATCTTCTCCAGAAGATATAAAGAATACTTTTAACACTAGTAAAAATTATTTTAAAATAGCTCTTGGTGGATTAATGAAACAAAAATTAATAGCTCAAGATAAAGAAGGAACAAGATTAATATAATAAATACATAAAAAAGATATGCTTTTTAGTTAAGAGCATATCTTTTTATATATTTACATTTTACACTTTTGGTTTAAAAAATTATTTAATTCTTGTTCTAAATAATAAATTCTTTAGTTTTTTCCAATTAAAAGGAATCAAAGGATAAAAATAACGATCATTTGTAACAGTTTTAGTAGAATACATAATAATTAAAATTAATATTAATCCACCTATAAATCCCCAATATCCTAGTAATCCACTTGAAATTAATAATAATACTCTCATGAATTTTAAAGCGTAACTTAATTCTACGCTAGATTGCTCAAAACTAGCTAAGGCAACTATAGACATATAAAGTATTGTTTGAGGTATAAACCATCCAGCAGTTACTGTATATTCTCCAAGTATTAGTCCGCCAATAACTGATAAAGACATTCCAAGAGAATTAGGAGTATTTAAGGATGCTAATTTTAAGCCATCAATAGCTACTTCTAGTATTAGAAATTGCCAAAAAATTGGAATATAATAACTATCTTTTGGAAACAAAAAATTAAAATTAGGTGGTAAATGTATATTTCCATTAACGAAAAGTAAGTATAATGGTGTCAAAACAATTGTTGATATAGTTATTATATTTCTAATGATTCTTAAATAATTTCCTGTAAATACAGGGAAATAATAGTCATCTACATCTTGCAAAAAATCAAAAATAGAAGTTGGTAAAATCATAGCAGTAGGAGAATTATCTACAAGAATAATTATATTTCCTTCAGTTAGATGAGAAGAAGCTACATCTGGTCTTTCTGTATATCTAACTTTAGGAAATGGATTAAGATAGTTTTTATTACTCAAAGTTTCTACCAAACTTTGATCTCCTAATGTAAGAGTATCTACATTAATATTTTTAATTTTTTTTAACACAATATCTAAACCACGTTTGTTTACAACTCCATCCATATAAGCTATGCAAACATCGGTTTTTGAGATACTTCCAATGGTATGCATATCAAAAACTAACCTAGAATCTCTAATTCGTCTACGAATCAATGCAGTATTAAAAACTATTGTTTCAACAAATCCATCTCTTGCACCTCTTAAGGTTTTTTCCTTTTCAGGTTCAGCAAGTCCACGTACAGGATAAGTACGCATATCCATTATTATACATTTATCATATCCATCAATAAACATTGAAGTTTGCCCACAAAGCACAGCATCAATTATTTTATCTAAATCAACTTCTTCAGCTACTTCAATATAAGGAATAGCATTATCAATAAATTCATTTGATGTTTTATAAGAATTCATTATTTCAGGTTTTATGCTAAAAAAGCCATTCATTATTCTTTCCATTACATCATCTTTAGTAAATCCGTCTATATAAAACATAGTTGTTTTTTTATTACCAATAATTATATTTCTTTGAATAATATCAAAACTCTCTTTAACTTTGAGTTTTGATTTTACTAGTGATATATTATTATCAAAATTTGATGTTATTTTCAAAAAACTACACCTCTTTCATATTTTATGATAACGGTAGGTTCATGAAATATTATGTGATATATAAAAAAAAATATGCAAAGTATTTCTAATAAAATAATTTATGTAATAATATACAAAATTTAATTATTCAATAATTAATTATTAAAAATCAAAAGTTTGCACCAAAATTTTTAATTAATCATATTTTATAATGCGAAGTATTGAAGATATAATACTGAAATACAAATTATATTTATATGGGAGATGAACATTATGTGTGGTATTGCCGGATTAGTAAATTTCAAAGAAGATATATCAAAATATAAAAATGTATTAGAAGATATGGTAAAAACATTAAAAAAAAGAGGACCAGATAACAAAGGATATTATATTAATAAAAATGTTTTATTAGGCCATAGAAGATTAGTGGTTGTAGACCCAGACGGTGGTAATCAACCAATGATTAAGATTGTTGAAGGTAATAAATATGTCTTAGTGTATAATGGCGAATTATATAATACAGAAGAATTAAGAAAAGAATTAAAAAGTGAAGGATTTAATTTTGATTCATATTCAGATACAGAAGTATTGCTTACATCATATATATGTTGGGGAAAAAAATGCATTGATAAATTAAATGGAATATTTGCCTTTGCTATTTTTGATGAAAAAAATAATGAGGTTTTTTTAGCTAGAGATCAAATGGGAGTAAAACCATTATTTTATACAATGTGTAATGGGATTTTTATATTTGGATCAGAAATAAAAACAATTTTAGCAAATCCAAGTGTAAAAAGAGAGATAGATGAGGATGGATTAACAGAACTATTTGCATTAGGTCCATCTATAACACCAGGAAGAGCAATATTTAAAAATATAAAAGAAGTAGCACCAGCTAATTGTTTATTAATTTCTAAAAATGGAGATATAAAAACATGGGAATATTGGAGCGTTGAAGCAAGGGAGTTTAAAGAAACAACAGATGAAGCTATAGAGCATGTAAGATATTTATTAGAGGATTCAATAAAAAGACAATTAGTAGGTGATGTGCCAATATGTACATTTCTTTCAGGAGGATTAGATTCATCTGCAATTTCTGCAATAGCAGCAGAAGAATTTAATAAGAGGGGAAAAAAATTAACTACTTATTCTATAGATTATGAGGATAATGATAGATATTTTAAGTCATCATTATTTCAACCTACTTCTGATGAATATTGGGCAGAAGTTATGGCAAAAGAAATAGGAAGCAATCATAAAAAAATCACTTTAAATCATAAAGATTTAGCTAAAGCTTTAAAAGATGCAGTAATAGCTAGAGATTTACCAGGTATGGCAGATATAGATTCATCATTATTATTATTTTGCAAAGAAATTCGTAAAAATTTTGTGGTAGGTCTTTCAGGAGAATGTGCAGATGAAATATTTGCAGGATATCCATGGTATACAAATGAAGAAATGTTTTATTTAGATACTTTTCCATGGTCAAGGTTTGTTAACAATAGAGAGGTTATAATTAATAAGAGGTTAAAAAATATAAGAGTAGAAGATACAGTAAGGTATCAATATGAAAAGTCATTAAGTAAGGTTCCACATTTGGAAAATGAAAACAAAAGAGATTATAGAATGAGAGAAGTGGCATATTTGAATTTAAAATGGTTTATGGTTAATCTTTTAAATAGAAAAGACAGAGTTAGCATGTATAATGGTTTAGAAGTTAGGGTTCCTTTCGCGGATATTAGATTAGTAGATTATGCATTTAATTTACCATCAGAAATAAAATTGTATGAGGGAAGGGAAAAAGGGTTATTAAGAGCAGCTTTAGAAGGAATTCTTCCAAATGAGATTATTTATAGAAAAAAGAGTCCGTATCCTAAAACTCATAATCCTATATATACAGATATAGTTTGTAATATGATGGATGAAATATTACAAAAGAAGTCATCACCTATTCATGAAATTATTGATGAAGATACAGTAAGAAAAATTGTAGAAACAAGAGGGAAATCATATAAGTCACCTTGGTATGGTCAATTGATGACAGGTCCTCAATTAATAGCTTATTTAATTCAAGTAAATATGTGGTTAGAAGAATATAAAATTAATATATTAATTTGATGATAAAAAAATGATTACCATAAATTTTAGGTAATCATTTTTTACTAAATGTTATATTAATATTTAAATTTAATAGAAATTTCTTTAATTTCACCTTTAGAGTTTTTTCTTATATTAAATTGTTTTATATCAGAAAATTCATTATTTAATTGATAAGTTAATTCATTAATAGTAGCTTTAGTTTTTTTAGCTAATTCACCATCTTGAATTACTTTGAATCTAGATTTTCTACAAGTTATTTCTTCATTTTTATCACTTATTAATACAAAGTATTCAGGTGCTTCTTCTATAACTAAATAATCTTTACTTAAAGTTAAATCTTCGCATAAATTATTATCTATACATTTAACTATCATTTAAAATCTCCTCCTAGTATTAAAACTTTAGGCACATTCAAATAAATAACTAGTCAGTATGCCCGTTTATTTTGTGAACTACTTTTTTCTCAGAATATACTATTAGCATAACCTAAGTCATTGTATTTCAAAAAATATCCGTCACATTTTTGATTTATTATTTATTTTCATATGCCTTAACTAAATAGTAGTATAAAATTTTTGGAATTTATACTAGAAGAAATCATAAAAAAAACAATTAAAAATAGTAAAAAATTATAATTTATAGAGAAGTAATGTTTTTTTTGATATAATGATTATCAAAGAAAGGATGGATCAGTAATGGAAATTGGAAGAGTACAAAGGGGTAATGTATCAACTGAAAGAAAAATTGTATCGGAAAAAAAAGATTTTTCTCAAAGTTTTAATCATGCTAGAGAAAGAAAATCAGAAGAACAACTTCGTAAGCTGATGGATGATATTAAAAAAAGAGGAAATAAACTTGTATTAACTAAGACCTATGTTGATGTTGTTATGTATAAAAAAATGATAAAAGAATATTTAGAATCAATATTAAAATTTATGTATGATACCAAAAAAGATATTAGTTTTTGGCAAACTCAATATTTTGTTACTGTTGAAACTATAGATGAGAAATTAGAAGAGCTTACAAATATGTTATTATCTGAAGAAAAAGAAAACTTAAATTTAGCAGCAACCATAGATGAAATTCAAGGGTTAATAGTAGACATATATAGATAAAGTACATATGAGTTTAACACTAATTTAAAATTTTTTAGTGTTAAACTTTATTTATGTTCATGGTATTTCACAAAATATCTGTAGCATCTTTTACTTATTATTTATTTTCATATGCCTAAAGAAAAATTACATTTTAAAATCAAATTATGGATATACTTAATTTGATGGTTTTTTATAATTATTGTGTTATGATGATTATAGTAAAATTTAAGGAAGGTGATGTTTAATGAAGAAATTATCTATATTTTTAATAACAATTTTATCAATATTTATGTTTGTAGGATGTAATAAAAGCAATACTGCAAATTTAGATGAAGTTAAAAAAATTAATTTTGTAGTTCCAGATGGACTTCCAGCAATATCTGTAGCTAAGATGATAAAAGAAAAACCAGAAATTCAAAAAGGATATAGTATAAATTATGATATGGAAAAAGTACCTGAAAATATAGTTACTTCTATAATGAAAAGTGAAGCTGATATAGCAATAGTTCCATCAAATGTATCAGCTATATCTTATGATAAAAATGGAAATTATAAAATAGCAGGAACAGTAGGATTCGGTTCTTTTTATATAGTATCTACTGATGATTCAAAAAGTATAGAGGACTTAAAGGGAAAGGAACTTTACAATATTGGAAAAGGATTAACACCAGATATTATAGCAAAATCTATTTTAAAGAATAATAATATAAATCCAGATACTGATATTAATCTTAGTTATGTAGGAGGAGTAACGGAAATAGCTCCTGTAATTTTATCAGGAAAAGCTAATTATGCAGTATTACCAGAACCAGCATTATCAACAGTATTAAATAAAAAAGAAGGTTTAAATATACTTTTAAATTTAAATGAAGAGTGGAAAAAAGAAAATAATTCTAAATATGGCTATCCTCAGGCCACTGTAATAGTAAAAAAAGATTTAATAGAAAATGATAAAAAATTAGTTGAAAATATATTAAGAGAAATAGAAAATAGTACTTTATGGGCATACAAAGATAAAGAAGCTTTAGGAGATTATTGTGAAGAAATAGGGGTAACAGCTAATAAAGATATAATAATATCTGCAATGGAAAGAGCTAATATAAAATATATTAATATAAAAGATTCTATTAATGAATATAACACCTACTTTAAAAATTTATATGATTTTGATAGCAAAACTGTAGGAGGGAAAATACCAGATGAAGGAATATACATGGAAAAATAGAATTTATATTCTAGCATCATGTTTATTCTTTTTAGCAGTATGGCAAAGCTTAGCCATTTTTATAAACAATGATATATATTTACCTAAAATCCAACAAGTATTAACCGAGATTATTAATATTGTAAAGAAAGATGATTTTAATTTAATGCTTATGAGTAGTTTATATAGATCAATATTATGTTATATTCTAGCTATAGCTTTAGCTATACTTTTAGGGGTACTTACATATATGTATCCCTTTTTTAAATACTTATTAACACCGATAAACTCTTTTGCAAAGACCATACCAACTATGGTATTAGTTGTATTAGTATTAGTTTGGTTTAATAAAGAAAATACACCATTTATAGTTGGATTTGCTATAACACTTCCAATACTATATGAAGGGATATTAGGAAGTCTTAATAGTATAGATAAGAAATTAATAGATATGATGGATATATATGAAGTTTCAATTATTGAAAAAATAAAAACAGTATATTTACCTGTTATAAAATTTCATTTGGTAAGTATATTTGTATCAACATTTTCTTTAGCTTTTAAAGTAGTTATTGCAGGAGAAGTTCATGGACAACCTAAGTATGGAATTGGATCTGCTATACAATTAGAAAAAATAAATTTTAATACTAGTGGAATATTTGCATGGATAGTAATAATTGCTTTATTATCATTAATTTTTGAAATAATAAATAACTTATTTAGAATTAGGGTATATAGGTGGAAGGAAAATGGAAATTAAGATTAAAAATTTAAGTAAAACTTATAATGAAGAGAAAATTTTTGAAAATTTTAATTTAACTTTAGAAAACAGTAAAGTAAATTGTATAGTTGGAAAATCAGGATGTGGTAAAAGTACTTTACTTAATATACTGGCTGGAATTCTTAATTTTGATAATGGTAAGATTTTAGGAATATCAAAAAATGAAGTCAGTTACATATTTCAAGAAGATAGGTTAATAGAATGGCTTACCGTAGAAGAAAATTTAAAGTTTGCTTTGAAGAAATATTATAAAAAATTAGAAATAACTAAGAAAATAGAATCTATTTTGTCATCTCTTAGTTTGGAAAAAGTTAAAGATAAATATCCAGAAGAATTAAGTGGTGGGATGAAGCAAAGAGTGAATATAGCAAGAGCCTTTGGAAAACCATCTAAAGTTATATTAATGGATGAACCATTTAAATCATTAAATTATACATTAAAATATAAAATAATTGATGAATTTAAGAATATCATATTAGATGAAAATAGAATAGTAGTGTTAGTTACACATGATGTTGATGAAGCTATATATTTTAATGGAAATATAATAGTTTTAGGTGAGAGACCAGTTGAAATTAAAGGTGTCTTTAGAGAAAACTTGAAAGATTACAAAAGTGAGATTATTGATTTAATTAAGTAATAAGGGGGAGAGACTTTCATGTTAAAAAAATTTATTGGTTTTTATAAACCATATAAAAAATTATTTTTTATAGATTTAATAGCTGCATTTATATTAGCAATGTGTGATTTAGTTTATCCAATGATGACGAGAACATTAATAAATGATTCGATTCCTAATAAAAATATAAGATTAATAGTAGTATTTGCAATAACTTTATTAATTATATTTTTAATTAAGGCATTATGTGGTTACTTTATGCAATATTGGGGACATGTTGTGGGTGTAAGAATGCAAGGTGATATGAGAAGAGATGTATTTAATCATCTTCAAAGATTACCTAATAAATATTTTGATAATAATAAAACTGGTGATATTATGTCTAGAATAATAAATGATTTAATGGAAATTTCTGAATTAGCACATCATGGACCAGAAGATATATTCATATCAATAGTTATGCTTATAGGATCATTTGTAATATTGTGTACTATTAATATTCCGCTTACGGTATTGATTTTTATATTTATACCTTTTATTATTTTATTTACTATGTATGAAAGAAAAAAGATGAATAAAGCTTTTTTAGATACAAAGGTAAAAACAGGTGCAATAAATGCAAGGCTTGAAAATAGTATTTCAGGAATAAGCATATCTAAAGCTTTTGTTAGTCATGAAGTAGAACAAGAAAAATTTGAAAAGGGAAATAATAAATTTATATCTGCAAGGGAAAAAGCGTATAAAGTTATGGCTGAATATTTTTCAGGTGCAGGATTTGGAATAGATATATTAAATTATGTAGGTCTAATAGGAGGTGGACTATTTACTTTTAAGGGAATAATAGATATTGGAGATTTTATGGCTTATATGTTATATATAAGATTATTTACAGATCCTATTAAGAAGTTAATTAATTTTATGGAACAATTTCAAAATGGAATAACTGGATTTCAAAGATATATGCAGATAATGAATGAATCTCAAGAAAAGAATAAAAAAGGTGCTGTAAAATTAAAAAATGTAAAAGGAAATATAGAATTTAAGAATGTTAGTTTTAGCTATGAAGGTGAAAAGGTGATAGATGATTTTTCAATTAATATAGACAATGGAAAAATGTTAGCTTTAGTTGGACATTCTGGAGGAGGAAAAACAACAATTTGTAATTTAATTCCTAGGTTTTATGATGTTGATGATGGTGATATTTTCATAGATGGAAAAAGCATATATAATGTTACATTAGATTCATTAAGAGAAAATATAGGAATAGTACAGCAGGAAGTATTTTTATTTACTGGAACTATAAGAGATAATATATTATATGGTAAATCTGATGCTAGTGATGGTGAAATTATAAAAGCAGCTAAAATGGCCAATATTCATGAATTTATTGAGAGTTTACCAGACGGATATGATACTTATATTGGAGAAAGAGGCGTAAAATTATCAGGGGGACAAAAGCAACGTATATCAATTGCTAGAGTATTTTTAAAGAATCCTTCTATTTTGATACTTGATGAAGCAACATCAGCTTTAGATAATACAACAGAGCATATTATTCAAGAATCACTTAAGAAGCTATGTGAAGGAAGAACAACTATAGTTGTAGCACATAGGCTGTCTACAATTCAAAATGCAGATGAAATAGTTGTTATAGGGAATAAGGGAATAATAGAAAAAGGAAGTCATGATGAATTAATGAAGTTAAATGGAGAGTATAGCAAATTACAAAAAATAGCTTCTATTTAAAAAATATATATGATAAAGAGAGTTAATGAAATTAAGTTAGATTAAAATGGTACCTATAAACAGGACACTTTGAAAAAAGTGCTTCGTTTATAGGTACTTTGTTATGTATAGAAAATTATATCTATAATAAAGTTTTTAAATATATAATTTTAGAAATTACTAAAGGTTTTTAATTAAAACTTTCAACTAAAAAGTGAATTTATCAATATTTTAATAAGAACAATAGTATTAGTAGGTGAATAGTTTGTATAGAGAATATTAATTTTTAAGTATTTGAAATAATTTAGGAGGAAAATTATGATAAAGCATATTAATGATTCGGATTTTGAAAATGAAGTTTTAAATTGTGATGAATTAGTTTTAGTAGATTTTTGGGCAACTTGGTGCGGACCATGTAGGATGTTATCACCAGTATTAGAAGAATTAGAAGGTGAATTTAAAAATGTTAAGTTTACTAAAATAGATATTGATAAAAATCCATTATCTTCTAGGGTTAATGAAATAAGAAGTATACCAACTATAAAATTATTTAAAAATGGAAAACCAATAGAGACATCAATAGGCTTTTTACCTAAAGAAGATTTATCAGCTATAATTAGAGAAAATTTATAATTTAGGAGTTAAGCTTATGCAAGAACGTTATGATATTGCAATAATAGGAAGTGGTCCAGCAGGTCTGTCAGCAGCTTTAAATGCTAAGATAAGGAATAAAAAATTTATTATTTTTGGAAATAATAATTTGAGTAAAAAATTAGAAATAGCACCTAAAATTAATAATTATTTAGGGTTTTATAGCATAAGCGGTAAAGAATTAAAAGATATATTTTTGGATCATATAAAATCTATGAAAATAAATATAAAAGATGAAAGAATAAATAATGTTTATGCTATGGGTGATTATTTTACTTTGATGAGTAATGGGAAAATATATGAATCTACTACTGTAATAATAGCAACAGGAATAGAATATACTAAAGCACTAGATGGAGAAGAAGAGTTTTTAGGTAGAGGAGTAGGCTATTGTGCAACATGTGACGCACCTTTATATAGAGATAAGGTTGTATCAATAATTTCATATAATAAAAATGGTGAAAGAGATGCTAATTATGTGGGTGAATTAGCTAAAACAGTATATTATATACCTATGTATAAAGGAATATATGATATAAATGATAATATCACTATAATAAAAGATAAGCCTATAAAAATTACAGGTGAAAAAAAGGTAGAAAAATTAATTTTAAAAGAAAATAATTTACAAACAGAAGGAGTATTCTTACTTAAGGATTCAGTATCACCAAAAGAATTAGTTCCGGGATTAAAAATAATTGATGGACATGTTGAAGTTAAAAGGAATATGCAAACTAATATAAAAGGATGTTTTGCAGCAGGAGACTGCACTGGTAAGCCTTATCAGTATATTAAAGCAGCAGGAGAAGGTAATGTTGCAGTATTAAGTGCTATTAAATATTTAGATTCATTAAAATAAGTTAATATATAATAAGAACACATTTTAAATGTTTGTAGTTTAAGGTGTGTTCTTATTATATTTAAATATAAAATTTATAGTGTAAAATATTTAGAATGTATTATATAGAATGTTAAAAATGGCTATTAATGAACCAATTTACACGAAAAAGTATATCATAAAAATAATAAATACTTATCAATGTATACGTAGACAAAAATTGTATAAAATGGTTTAATATTTTATATAAGGGTACTTTAAATATTATGGTAATTAAAATATTATATTTTATGTGAATTATGGAGGGTAAAATGAATAATAATGAACAGGAAGACATTAAGAAGTTAAAATACTTTAAATTACTGGCTAAGCAGTATCCGAATATAGCTTTAGCAGCAACAGAAATTATAAATTTAGAAGCAATACTTAATTTACCAAAAGGTACAGAACATTTTTTAAGTGATATACATGGAGAGTATGAACCCTTTGTTCATGTATTAAGAAATGGTTCTGGAGTAGTAAAAAGAAAGATAAAGGACCTTTTTGGTAAATCTTTATTAGAAAGTGATATTAAAAGCTTAGCAACTTTAATATACTATCCGGAACAAAAATTAGATATAGTATTGAAAGAAGAAACTGATATCGATGATTGGTATAAGATTACTTTAAATAGACTTATAGAAGTTTGCAGATTCTGCTCTTCTAAGTATACAAGATCAAAAGTAAGAAAAGCTTTACCTACAGATTTTGCTTATATAATAGAAGAGTTATTACATGAACAATTTAATGGAATAGATAAAGAAGAATATTATGATAGAATAATAACTACAATTATAGATATAGGAAGAGCAAAAGAGTTTATAATTGCTTTATCAAAACTTATTCAAAGAATGATTATTGATAGGCTTCATATAATAGGTGATATATATGATAGAGGACCAAGGCCAGATATTATAATAGATACACTTATGGATTATCATTCAGTTGATATTCAATGGGGAAATCATGATATGCTTTGGATGGGAGCAGCTGCTGGTGTAAGAACTTGTGTAGCCAATGTTGTTAGAATATCTACAAGATATGCTAATTTAGATTTGGTAGAAGAAATTTATGGAATAAATCTTTTACCTTTAGCTACATTTGCTTTGAAATATTATAAGGATGATTCATGTGAATCATTTATTCCAAAAGTAAAAGAAGAGAATCCATCAGCTAATCAAGATGTTGATTTAGTGTCTAAGATGCACAAGGCAATAACTATACTACAGTTTAAATTAGAAAAGGAAGTAATAGATAGAAGACCTGAGTTTAAGTTAGAAGAAAGGTTATTATTAGATAAAATAGATTATAAAAAGGGAACTATATTATTAAATGGCAAAGAATATAAATTAAAAGATACTAATTTCCCAACTATAGATCCTAAAGAACCATATAAGCTTACCGAGGAAGAATCAATATTGATAGATAAATTAGTATATTCTTTTGTAAATAGTGATAAGTTGCAAAAACATGTTAGATTTTTATTTTCTAAGGGAAATATGTATTTAAAATTTAATTCTAATTTATTATTTCATGGATGTATACCTTTAGATAAAGATGGAAATTTAAACAGTGTTTGTATCCAAGGACAAGAATATAAGGGAAGAAGATTGTTAGAAAAATTCGATTCGTTATCAAGAGAAGGGTATTTTGAAAAAAATGGAAGCGAAGAAAAGCTTTATGGAATGGATATAATGTGGTATTTATGGACAGGGTCAGCATCACCATTATTTGGTAAGAAACAAATGGCAACCTTTGAGAGATACTTTATAGATAATGAAATTACTCATATAGAAAGTAAAACTGAATATTATAAATTAAGGGATAGAGAAGAAATATGTGATATGATACTTAGGGAATTTGGGTTAGATCCCAATGAATCAAGAATTATAAATGGACATGTTCCAGTAAAGAGAAAAAATGGAGAAAGTCCAATAAAGGCTAATGGTAAACTTATAGTTATTGATGGTGGCTTTTCTAAGGCTTATCAAAAACAAACGGGTATTGCAGGATATACTTTGATTTATAATTCTTATGGGTTACAACTAGTTTCACATGAACATTTTTCATCTACTGAAGAGTGTATAATGAAAGAAAAAGATATTTTATCAACAACTCTAATAGTGGAGCAGAAGCTTAAACGAAAAACTGTAGGAGACACAGATATAGGAAAAGAGTTAAAGGATCAAATTAAAGATTTAAAAGAGTTATTATCAATATACAGAAAAGGAATAATAAAAGAAATAAGATAAGGTTTATTTGACCTTATTTTATTTCTTTTATTTCTAGTATATATTTTCATTCTAGAATATATAAATTATATTTAAGTTATTCGGAATTATTATTTACAACAATTTTATTTAGATAAAAATAAAATTCAACTCCATTCTTTATATTTATAAGATTAAATTCGCTATTATGAAGCTTTAATATATTTTTCACTATAGATAACCCAAGACCAGTGCTGTCTTTTGTTCTTTCTCTTGATTTATCAACTCTATAAAATTTATCAAATAATTTTTTAATATCGTCTTCAGGAATATTTGTTCCCATATTTTTTATTGATATTTTAAATTTATCATTTTCTTCATTTACACATATATCTATTAAATTATTAGTTGGTGTATATTTTATTGCATTAGTTATAATATTAGTTATTACTTGATCCATTTGAAAGATATCTGCATAAACATAGCTATATGGATTACTAGAAGTGAAATTTACAGTTAAATTTGCTTCTTCAAATTTTAAGTGATTATTCTTTAATATTTTAGAAATTAATCTATTTATGTTAAAAGATTCTGGTTTTGGTTTGATAGTTCCAGATTCAAGCTTTGATAATTCTAACATATTTTTAACTAAAGTACTCATTTTTTGAGATTCACTAATAATAGTTTCTAAGTAAGTAGTTGCATCATCTCCAGCTACTATTCCATCCTTAAGTCCTTCTGCATAACCTTCAATTATACCTATTGGAGTTTTTAATTCATGGCTTACATTGTCAACAAATTCTTTTCTCATATTTTCAAGTTTTCTTTCTTTTTCAATATCTTCTTCTAACTTTTGATTTTTTTGTTTTAGATCAGTTAAAGCATTTTGCAAATTATTAGATAGAAAATTTAAAGTTCTAGCTAAGTTACCAATTTCATCTTCTCTGTCTATATCACACGAAACAGTAAAATCCATATTAGACATTTTATTTGCTACAGTATTTAAATTGGTAAGAGGCTTAGATATTAAATTAGAATAAATAGAAGAAAGTATCCAGGCTATTATAGTTAAACCTAAAAACACATAGATGTAAAATTCATCTATTATTTTTGAAGCTTCCTCAATAGGTTGAATTGACGAAACTGAAATTATGACGCTATCATTTTGAGATTTTAATGACATAGGAGATATTATTCCAATTTTTTGATTTCCAGATCCTTGCTTGTAAAATCGAGTAACTCTAATTTTAGAAGATTTTATTACATCTAAAATTAAAGTTTTATCATTTATAAGTTCATCACAAAATTTAGTTAATATGGCTATATTATCTTTACTTTCAATTTTACTAGGTAAATACATAAGTTCACCATTAAGAGAGAAAATTGCAACCTTTGAGTTATTGTCGTTTTCAAATTTATCAAGAACTTGATATAAAGCATAATCATCAGTGTTTTGATAAGAGTATAAAGTTTGAATTTTACTTATTTCTTTAACTAAAAAGGAAGTTTTTCTATAAAAATAAAACTTTTCAAATAAGAAAGATTGTGTAAAGTAAATTAATAACAATAATCCAAATATAAGACAAAGAGTTATTATAAATAATCTTTTTGATAAACTATGTTTCATTGTTTAACCTCAAATTTATAACCACTACCACGAACAGTGATTATATATGATGATTTATCTAATAATTTTTCTCTAAGTCTTTTAATATTAGTGTCTACAGTGCGAATATCACCATAGTAATCAATTCCCCATACATTATCTAGTATATTATCACGACTCAAGGCAATACCTTCATTATTTATTAAATAAATTAAAAGTTCATATTCTTTAGGGGATAGAGTAATAATTTTATCATCTACTTTAACTTCATGTGAAAGCTGATTTATACTTAATCCATTGAAATTTTGAATACTTGAGTCTAAGTCATCTCTTGTCCTTTTTAGTAATGCCTTAACTTTTGCAACTAGAACTTTGGGGCTAAAGGGTTTTGTCATGTAGTCATCTGCCCCAAATTCGTAACCTTCAAGTTTATCTTCCTCTTCGCCTTTAGCTGTAAGCAAAATAACAGGAACATTTGATACATCTCTAAGTTTTTCAAGCATTTCAAGTCCATTCATTTTTGGCATCATTATATCTAATATTATTAAATCAATTTTTTCTCTACTAAACTGAAATAAACCTTCTTCACCATTTGATGCTTCAAAAATATTAAAACCATCTTTTAAAAGATAGTCCCTAATTAAAAATCTAATTTTAAGTTCATCTTCCACAATTAAGATTGATTTTTTCATAATTTATATTTCACTCCTTTAAAATTAGAATTATACACTTTTTATATATTTTAGCATTACTTTAAGAATATATCTATATAAGAGTAGCTTTATATTAATGAAGTTTAAATAATGTGTTATAATTTTATTTTAGATATAGAATATATATATATTTAGTTATAATTTAATAGGAGAAGAATGAATGATAAAATTAAATTTTGATATAAAGAGGCATAAGATAAAAAATGGTTTAGATGTAATAACTATAAAGAAGGACACACAAATAGCTTCTATAAATATAGGAGTTAAAGTAGGAGCATTATATGAGAGTTTAGACGAAAAAGGCATAAGTCATTTTATTGAACATTGTTTATTTAAGGGAACATATACAAGAAATGATGAAGAACTTAATAGTGATTTAGAGGCCTTAGGGGGAGAATATAATGCATATACCGATTATGAAGCTACTGTGTATACAATTAGCTGTTTAATGGAAGAATTTAAAAATAGTATATCTATATTGAGTGATATGATTATAAATTCAAAATTTGAAGAAAATGAAATAGAGAAAGAAAGGGGAGTGATTTTAGCTGAAATAAGAATGGGTAAAGATGATTTAGAAGATTATAGTTTTAAGAATGTAAATAATATAGCATTTACTAAAAGCCCTTTAAAGTATGAAGTTGCAGGTCTTGAAGAGAATGTTATGAAATTTACAAGGGAAGATATTAAAAACTATTATGAAAAGTATTATACGCCTAAAAATTCATTAATTACAATGGTTTCTTCATTAAGCCATGATGAAGCAATAAAATTAATAGAAGATAATTTTGGAAATTGGAGTGGAGAAAAGCCAGAAAAAATAAATGTTATTAAAGAAAAAAATAATAAGATAATAAAAACCACATACAAAAAGGATATAGAACAAAGTACAATAACTTATTTGTATACTTTTAATGATTTGGAAAAAGAAGATGAACTACCTCTACGAATATTAAATCATAGACTTGGTGAAAGTGCCAATTCTCTTTTATTTAGAGAAGTACGAGAAAATAGAGGACTTGCTTATGATATATATACTAATTTAGAAATAAGTAGTAATATAAAAACAATATATATATATACTTCTGTAGCGGAAGAAAATCTAGAAGAAGCTAAAGGTGCAATAGAAGAAACATTAAATAATATTATTAATGGAAAAATTCAAATTGGTGATAGGGATTTAGAGGTTATGAAAAAAGTTCATAAAACTGCAGTAATTTCAACATTAGAAGATTCTTTGGAACTTTGTAATTATATATTACATCAAGAGCTAGAAGGTGAAGATATATTTGAATTTGTAAAAGATATGGAGAGATTAAATAATATTGATAAAGCTAAGATAAATGAAGTTAGCAAAAAAGTATTAAAAAATCCAACTATTCATATATTAAAGTCTAGTTAATATACAAATAGTTTAAATTAAAAATAGATTAAGGTGAGAATTTTTAATGGAAAAAATAACGAAATTAGAAGTACAAAAAAGAAATAAAGAAAGAGTTAATGTATTTCTAGATTATGAGTATGCATTTTCTATAAGTACTGAACTCATATATAAAGAAGGAATTAAGGTAAAAGACGAAGTAAATTCAGAAAAACTTAAAGATTTAGCTAAAAAAGATGGTATTATAAAATGTAGAGAGGCTGCAATAAGAACTATAGAAAGAAGCTTAAAAACTGAAAAACAAGTTAGAGATAAGCTAAATTTAAAGGGATATGAAGAAGAAGCAATAAATAAGTCAATAGATTTTTTAAAGAAGTATAATTTTTTAGATGACAAAGATTATGTTAAGAAATTTATAAAAGATAAGTTGAAATCTCAAGGTAGTAATAAAATTAAGTATTCTCTTATGCAAAAAGGAATAGCAAAAGAGTTGATAGAAGAAGAATTAAATAGTATAGACAAAGAAAACGAGAAGGAAATAGCACATTCTTTAGCTTACAAAAAATTAAATAATCTAAAAAAAACTGAAAATGATAAATATAAATTATCTAATAAGCTGTATAGATTTCTATTATCAAAGGGATATAATTATGAGATTATTAAAGAAATAGTTAAAGAAATAATTGAGTTTGAATTTGTAGATTAAAGGAGAAAGGAAATGGAAAAAATTCTTTTATACAAAATTATAATTTTTGGTATAATAGGCATGTCAATACTGTTTAGCATAATAAAGTCAGTAAGAAATTCTGATATTGATTATATTATATCTCCTATAATAGACACAATAGCAAGCATATTGACATTTGTGCTGATTTTGCTAAAATATGAGAATATTAATAATATATTATTATACTGTATTAAAAATATTTTAGGAGATTTATACTTAAATAATGGAATAATCAAAATAATTGGAATTATAATTTTGTTTATAATTATTAAATTTATAATAAAATTTACAATTTCAATAATACAATCAACTATTTTTAGTGGTGGAAAGAAAGTTATAAATGAAAGTAAAACTTTATTAATTATTTTTTCAGTTATATTTGGTATTGTTAGGGCATGTATTTTTATATTAATATTATTTGTTCCAATAATAATGTTTAATTCTATTCAGAATAATCCTTATAAAATAAATATTTTTAATGATTTCTCTGCTTATAACAAGGTTGAAGAGATTATAGATAAAAATAAATCAAAAATTGTAAATAATGGATTGATTAAAGATATAGCATCTAATAGAATTATCTATTATAATGGAGTTACATTAGATGAAGGGGTAAAGTCTAATAATGCGATTAACGAAAAGGCAAAAAAAATAGTCTCATCAAGTAATAGCGACAGAGAAAAGGCGAAAAAATTATACTCTTGGATTGGCTCTAATATAACTTATGATTATGATAAAGCTAGAAGAGTTTTAAATTCAGAAAATGTAAAAAATAGCGGAGCTATATGTGCATATGAAGAAAGAAATGGTATATGTTTTGATTATGCCTGTCTTTATGTAGCTATGGCAAGAGCCACAAATTTTAAGGTGAGATTAGTAACTGGGGAAGCTTATAATGGAGAAAATTATATAAGTCATGCATGGAATGAAGTATATTTAAGCGATGAAAATAAATGGATTAAAATTGATCCAACATTTTACAATGCAGGAGATTATTTTGATTCTAAAAATTTTAGTGATATACATATAAATGATAATATTGCTGGGGAATGGTAGGTTAAGAGGCATATTTATAATATACTTCTTATAAAATATAAGAAGTATATTATTTTTTTGATAGTTTTGATAGTATTAAGTTTATAGCTTTTTCACAATCATTATCATTATTATTAATTGCCCAAGCAACATTAAAAAATTGAAGGGCTTTATCTAATTTATTTTTCATTGTATAGCAATAACCTAAATTAAAATAATATTTACTTTGATTTTGAATAGTAATAGCATTTTTTAACATAGTTATTGCTTTATCAAATTCTTTTAATTTAATAAAACAAACACCAGCATTATAATATGAACAAGCCTCATTTTGTTTTTGAGTAGCAGATTTTTTATAACAATCAATGGCTCTTAAATAATCTTGAGTATTGTATAATTTATTTCCTTCATTAAAATAGTTCATTTTAACCTCCAAATACATTATTTTATAAGTTATTAAAATAAAAACAAATATACTAATTAAATACATTTAAATTATAGACATGTAGAATAACTACTATACATAAATGAAATAAAATTAAAATAATAATGTTGTATACAAATAAAAATATTAATAGAGAGTTTGTATTTTAATTTAGAGTAGGTGAATTTAAAGATGAAGAACTATAGAATAGGGTTAGATATTGGATCAACAACAGTTAAATTAGTTGTTCTTGATAATAAAGACGAATTAGTTTATAGCAAGTATAAACGACATTATTCAGATATAAAAAATACCATTATAAAATTAATAGAAGAAGCATATAAAGTATTTGGAAATATTTCTTGTACATTATCTGTAACAGGCTCAGGAGGTCTTTCAGTCTCTAAGTGGCTTAATATAGAGTTTGTACAAGAAGTTGTTGCATGTTCAAAAACAGTTGAAACTGTAATCCCTGAAACAGATGTTGTAATAGAATTAGGTGGGGAAGATGCTAAAATAACTTATTTTAGAGGTGGACTTGAGCAAAGAATGAATGGAAGCTGTGCAGGTGGAACAGGTGCATTTATAGATCAAATGGCTGTTTTATTGAATACTGATGCAAGTGGATTAAATGAATATGCTAAAAGTTTTAATGTTATATATCCAATAGCTTCACGATGTGGAGTTTTTGCTAAGACAGATGTACAGCCTCTTATAAATGAAGGTGCAAGTAAAGAGAATATTTCTGCATCTATTTTTCAAGCTGTAGTAAATCAAACAATAGGTGGACTAGCATGTGGAAAACCTATAAAAGGAAATGTTGCCTTTTTAGGAGGACCATTATTCTTTTTATCAGAATTAAGACAAAGATTTATAGAAACATTAAATTTAAAAAAAGAACAAGTTATTTTCCCTAAGAATTCTCAATTATTTGTTGCACAAGGAGCAGCATTATTATCTAAAAAGAATAATTTTATAGACCTTGAAATTATAGTAAAAAAAGTAAAGAGTTTATCTAAAATAAAAGATGATAATGTAGATAGGTTAGATGTTTTATTTAAAAATGAAGAGGAATATATAGAATTTAAAAAAAGACATGAAAAATCTAAGGTAAAAAGAGGAGATTTAAATACTTATAAGGGTAAAGCATTTTTAGGTATAGATGCAGGTTCTACAACTACTAAAATTGCATTAATAAATGACAAAAGTGAACTTATATACTCTTTATATGAGAGCAATGAAGGAAACCCACTTAAAAAAGTGATACAAATGTTAAAGGATTTATATTCAAAATTACCTAATGAAGTTGAAATTGTAAATGCTACTGTAACAGGTTATGGAGAAGCTTTAATTAAATCAGCACTACATATTGATATTGGAGAAATAGAAACAATTGCTCATTATAAAGCAGCGGAATATTTTTTGCCAGGAGTTAATTTTATTTTAGATATTGGTGGACAAGACATGAAATGCTTAAAAACAAAAAACGGAGCAATAGATAGTATATTATTAAATGAAGCTTGTTCGTCTGGATGTGGTTCTTTCATAGAGACATTTGCAAAATCATTAAACATGAAAATTGAAAATTTTGCAAAAGAAGCAATTAAATCCAAGGCACCTGTTGACTTAGGTTCAAGATGTACTGTTTTTATGAATTCAAGAGTTAAGCAATCTCAAAAAGAAGGTGCTGAAGTTTCTGATATATCTGCTGGTTTATCATATTCGGTAATAAAGAATGCTTTATTCAAAGTTATTAAATTAAGAGATGAAAAAGATATTGGCGATAAAGTAATAGTACAAGGTGGAACATTTTATAATGACGCCGTTCTTAGAAGTTTTGAACTTGTTTCAGGCAGAAATGCAGTTAGACCAGATATAGCAGGGCTTATGGGGGCTTTTGGATGTGCAATAATATCAAAGGAAAGATATCTTGAAGGAACAAAATCTAAAATTTTGTCTAAAGATAAAATCGATAAATTCAATATTACCACAGTATTCAAAAGATGTGGGAAATGTGGAAATAACTGCCTTTTAACTGTTAATAAATTTTCTACTGATGAGGAATTTATTTCAGGTAATAGATGTGAAAGAGCACTTGGAGTAAATAAAATTAAAAATGACATTCCTAACTTATATAAATATAAGTATAAAAGAACATTTAATTATATTTCTCTTAAAGAAAGTGAAGCTAAAAGAGGGGTAATAGGAATTCCAAGAGTGCTAAATATGTATGAAAATTATCCATTTTGGTTTAAAATTTTAACTTCTCTTGGATTTAGTATAAAATTATCACCTTCATCAAGTAAAAAAGTATATGAAAAAGGAATAGAAACAATACCATCTGAATCAGCATGTTATCCAGCAAAATTAGTTCATGGGCATGTAATGTCACTTATAAATTCAGGAGTAAAAACTATTTTTTATCCTTGTATACCATATGAAAAGAGAGAATTTAGTGATGCAGATAATCATTACAATTGTCCTATGGTAACATCATATCCAGAAGTAATAAAAAATAATGTTGATGAATTAAAAAATAAGAATATAAAATATATAGCACCTTTCTTTTCTTTAGATAATGAAAAAGAATTAGCTAAAAGAATAGTTGATGAATTTAAAGATTATAATGTCACATTAAAAGAAGCAGAATCAGCTGTTTCTTTAGGAATGAAAGAAATGGAAATATATAAAAAAGATATTCAAAAAAAAGGTGAAGAAGTTTTAAAATATCTTAAAGATAACAATAAATATGGAATAGTTTTATGTGGTAGACCATATCATATAGATCCAGAAATAAATCATGGAATTCCTGATGTTATAACTTCTTATGGAATGGCTGTACTAACAGAGGATAGTATATCGCATTTAGGAAATTTAAAAAGTAAACTTAGAGTTGTAGATCAATGGATGTATCATTCAAGATTATATAGAGCAGCACAAGTAGTAGCCGATAGCAATAATCTTGAAATTATACAGTTAAATTCTTTTGGCTGTGGATTAGATGCAGTAACAAGTGATCAAGTTTCTGAAATTGTAAGTTCTAAAGGGAAAATATATACTTTGCTTAAGATAGATGAAGGAAATAATTTAGGAGCAGCAAGAATTAGAATTAGATCCTTAAAAGCAGCAATAGAAGAAAGAATAAGAAAAAATTATAAGCCTGTAGATGAAAAAATAGAATATAAGAATCCAGTATTTACAAAAGAAATGAGGAAAAATCATACAATACTTGTGCCACAAATGTCACCAATTCATTTTAAATTAATCCAAGAAGCAGCAAGGGCTAGTGGATATAATGTTGAAGTATTACCTTCTATGGATACGAAAGCAATTGAAGAAGGATTAAAGTATGTAAATAATGATGCGTGCTATCCATCTATAATAGTTATTGGTCAATTGATTAATGCACTAAAATCAGGTAAATATGATTTGAATAATACATCAGTTATGATAAGTCAAACTGGTGGTGGATGTAGAGCAACTAATTATATAGGATTTTTAAAAATGGCTTTAAAGCATGCAGGATTTGAAAATATACCTATAATATCTTTGAATGCAGTAGGTATGGAAAAACAACCAGGATTTAAAATTACTTTTAAATTTTTAAATAAATCAATTATGGCTTTAATATATGGTGATTTATTTATGAAAACTTTGTATAGAACTAGACCATATGAAAAAGAAAAGGGTTCTGCTAATGCTTTATATGAAAAATTTAATAAAAAAGCAGAAGAAAATATAAAGACTGGTAGTAAAAAAGAATTTGAAAAAAATATAAAAGAAATAATAGAAGCTTTTGATAAACTACCATTGTTAGATATTAAGAAGCCAAAAGTTGGAGTTGTAGGAGAAATATTAGTTAAATTTCATCCAACAGCTAATAATGATATAGTGGGAATATTAGAGAGAGAAGGAGCAGAAGCTGTAGTTCCAGATTTATTAGACTTCTTCTTATACTCAGCATATGACGATGTTTTTAAACATGATTATCTTGCTGGTAGTTTAAAAAACAAAATAATTAGTAAAGTTGCAATAGGTTATATTGAAACATTTAGAAAATGTATGAAAAAATATTTGGATAAGAGTGAGAGATTTACATCACAAAAACATATAACAGAATTAGCTAAAATGGCATCGCCGATAGTGTCTCTTGGAAATCAAACTGGTGAAGGATGGTTTTTAACAGCAGAGATGATTGAATTAATTGAGAGTGATGTTAAAAATATAGTGTGTATGCAGCCATTTGCATGTTTACCTAATCATGTTACAGGAAAAGGAATGATAAAAGCACTAAAAGAAAAATATCCTGAATCTAATATAGTTGCAATTGATTATGATCCTGGGGCATCAAATGTAAATCAATTAAATAGAATTAAATTAATGCTTTCAGTTGCATTTAAAAATATAGAAAATAAAGATTTATTATGTAAGGACATAGAAACTAATCAAGAAAAATTAAAAAAAGAGGTCAGTTTAACACTAGAAAAAAATAATTAAATATAAATAAAATACTTTGATACTTATATTTATCAAAGTATTTTATTAGTTTGATTATATTTAAATTAGTTTCAGGTTAAGCACATTCTAATAAATAACTAGTAAGTATGATAGCTTGTTTTGTAAACTATTTATTTCTTGAAACTTACTAATATCATAAATATTAGCATAACCTAAGTCATTGTATTTTACAAAATACCCGTTGCAGCTTTGACTTGTTATTTATTTTAATATGACTAAGGTATACGTTAAATGAACTTATTGGAAAATGAAGAGGTGAACGTTAAATGAAATTAGAATTAACAATATTTCAATTAGGACAAATTTTGAAAAAATTAGAAACAAAATATGAATTAAATTTGCTAGTTAAATCAAATTTAAGTGGTGGATGGATGACATTTACAGGAAATGCTATTATAGAAAAAGTACCAGCATTAACTTTAGGTTGCAATAATAAAGGAAATAATATTATAGATATAAAAATAAAGAACAGTAAAGATAATGATGATAAAGGCAATATAATAAAAATTATTGGAGCTAAAGGAAGGAAGTTTAATGTAGATATATCTCCTACTAAATATATAGAGTTGTCTTGTAAAAATAAAATAGATGAAAATGAAATAAAAGTTAGTGAAAAAGAATGTAAATTACGAATTGATGAAAATATTATATTTACTATAAAAGATAGTATGGATGAAATTATAGATATTATAAAATAAAATTATTTAAAAATATTATTATGAAATACCTTGTTAAATATTAAGACTGATTTTAGTATTTAACGGGGTATTTATTGTTTTTATGGATAATTTAATTTAACAAACTAATAATATTAATAATATTAGTTTTAGTAGTATAGAAAAATATAAATTTAGATAGTGTAAAGTACTTTATGAAAAAACTATATTTGAAAAGTAAATACTAAATAATCAATATAAGTAAAATTATATGGAGGCAGGTTTATGATAAAAAAGACTTTAAACATTAGTATAGTATTTATTATTATTACTTTAATATTTTTAGGATGTAGTAAAAATATAATAATTACTAATAATTTAAAAGTAGAAAAATCGGCTAAAATAGGAGTGTTATTATATAAATTAAGTGATGAATATATTTCTTTAGTAAAAAAAGACTTAGACGAAATTCAAAAGGAAAACAAAGGAACAGTAGAATTTGTTTTTCTTGATGCTAATGGGGATCAAAAAAAACAAAATGAACAGATAGACAAATTATTACAAGAAAATATAGACCTTTTATTAGTGAATTTAGTTGATACAAGTGAAGAGTCAACACAGATAGTAATTAATAAGATTAAAGAAAAGAACATTCCAGTAATCATGTTTAACAGAGAACCAATAAGTAAAATTCCTATAAAATCTTATGAAAATGCTATTGTTTTAGCAAGAGAACCAGAAGCAGGAATTTTACAAGGAGAAATTGTATCTAATTTATGGAAAAATGAAAGATTTAAGATAGATAAAAATAGAGATAATATAATGCAATATGTCATATTAGTTGGTGAACCTACTAGTATAGATGCTATTTCTAGAACTAAGTATTCCATTGAAACTATTAAGAATAATGGAATAAAAATTGAAGAACTTGCAAGGAGACCTGCTAATTGGGATAGAAACTTAGCAAAACAAGCTATGACTTCATTACTTTATCAATATGGTAATAAGATTGAAGTTGTAATTGCAAATAATGATGAAATGGCTATAGGTGCTATTGAAGCGTTACAGGAACAAAATTATAATAAGTATGATAAAAATAAGACAATTACTGTTGTTGGAGTTGATGCAATACCAGAAGCACAAGAATTAATAAAAAAAGGATTTATGGCAGGAACTGTTTTTCAAGATGCTAAAGAAGAAGCAGTAGTTCTCTATAATTTAGGTATGAATTTGATTTCAGGTAAAAATGCTATTGAAAATACAGAATATAAGTTTGATGATTCAGGAGTTACAATTCGCTTACCGTATCAGCCGTATACTTATAATTCACAAAATAACATTAATAAAAAATAATATATTTATTAGAATAAATTATAATTATAAGAACATTATATTAATGAGTGAGGTGAGATAAATGGATAATAACAAAAACAGATTAAAAGATAGACCAAAGTCTAATGCTAAACGTAGAAAGATGGATCCTAAAGATAATTCTGATTTAGGAATTATTGATGGTAAAAAAATAGGAGCTCCACCACATAAGGAAAAAGATCATTTTTAAAAAGATAATAATATCTAATTAAAAAAGAAAGTATAGTTAAAAAATATCTAATAAGATTTAGCTATACTTTTTTTAGTTTAGGTATTTTTTAATATATAAGCTGCCAACTATATTTAATTAGTAACAATAAAGAATAAAATATAATAATTATTAAAATATTAATACCATTTAAAAATATAATTAAAAAATAAATTAAAGTAACATATAAAAAGTATAAATTAAGTACAAGTGTATATCATAAAATTGAGGTGATATTAATGAGTAACAAAAGTAATAAAATGAAAGCAAAAAATGAAAGAAAAAAGAAAAATGTAAATCATAATCCTCAGGCTGAAAGTGTAAAAGCAGTTTTTGGAGAACCAAAAGCAAAAACATATGATCCAACAGACTTTAAGATTTAAATAAGAAAAGAATTAAAAGATAAAACATGAATAAATTTAATTTGTTCATGTTTTATCTAAATACATGTAAAATATTTTTATTTTATATTAAAATTAAGGGTATAAGTACCCTCTAACCATTTATCTAAACCTTTTTCAGTAAAAAAACATCTGCTTTTACCAACTTGGAAGTGGGGGATTTTAGATTTAGGATCATTAACTACTTTCCATAATTCATCAGGAGCAATGCCTAAATAAGTAGCAGCATCTTGAATTGATAAAGTATGTTGTGAAACAGATTTATTTTCTTTATTGTTAGATGAATGTAGAGAATTTAATGAATATGATAGGTTAGAGACTTGGTTAGATATTGAATGAAATCCTCTACTACAAGAATATTCTAAGCTTTGTATACTGTTGCTTATAATTATAGCATTAAGCAAAAAACAAAGGGAAAATATAATTATTGCAATATAGTATTTTGTATCTTTATTTAAATTGTTAAATTTATTTTTATTTGAAGTATTAGATTTATTTAAGTTGTTTTTATCATTACACAAAACAAAACCTCCTATCTATATTTTTAAATATAATTAATAATAGGACAAAAATTAAAAAGAATGGTTATATTATAGTAAAAAGTTCTTTTATTTATACAATAAAGCTCTATATTTTCTAAGTAATATGAAATATTATATAAATTCTTACTAACTATTTCTTCAATATTTATATTATTAATAGTATCGGGAAGAACTATATAACAAGAGCTTAATATTTCTGGAAATGAAAAAAAGAATACATTACTAAACGTATTATAGCCAATATATTTTAAGTTCTCCTTTAAGGAATAATTAATAAGTAAAATTTTATTATTCAACATTTGTCCTTCATTAGATACTAATTTATTACTTGAAAAAAGTTTGACTGAATTTAAACATACATTGCTAAATAAATTCATTGGTTTTTTTATATCTTCAAACTTATCAGGAAGTAATATATAATCACTTACACTAGTTTCTTTAAAATATTTAATTTCTTTTGAATTTTCTAAATTGGCCTTAAAAATATTGTTTAAATCCACATCTATATCCTCCTTTAGAGATTGGCCTCTACATATAATGTAAAAGTTAAATAGATTTTTGAACTATCTAATTGGGTACAATCTATATCTATTATATTAGTCGATAATGTAATATTAGAATTACAAGAAAAATATTCTGGCAATTGTATAGATTCAACAAAAAACTCTCTAGATTTATAAATGCAAATTTTATTTAAATCATTATTTAGAACATATTGAATAGAAAAATCAATATTACCAGTAAAAAATAATTTATTACCAGTAAAGATACATCCCTCACATGAAGTACCTTTTGGTGTTTTTATAATATTATGATTTAATATGTTAATATCAGACTTAATTTGAATTATATTTTCTATATGATAATCCTTAATTTTTATCTTAGCTAAATGAAACACGTTAAATAATTTAAAGTTAGAGGTACTATATTTATAAGGGGAGGATATACCAATATATTTTATTGAATGTGTATTTAAGCTATTCTCCAATTTAAGTTCATCTCCTTTTATATATGTTTACTATTTATTTTATGAAAATAATACTAATTTAAGTATCTTTAAGCATATATTTTTTAATATGAGAGGAAGTTTACAAAATAAAAATTAATATGTAATTATATTTATCAAAATGGAGTGAGAATAGTGGATAAAAAGTACTTATTAGCAAGTGGGTTATCAATAAATACAAATCAAAAAAATGCAACATTATATAGTGAGATAGAATACAATATATATTTTGAAAATAAGTTACCAATAGATATATATAATTTAACTTTATTTATAAATATCCCAAAGGATACAAAATATAAAGAAGAAAGTTTATATGTAAATAATATTAGTTATTTTTTAGACAGTAGCAGAATATTTAAAATACCAATATTTAAATCTAGAGATTCATTAAAAGTAAGTTATAAAGTATATGTAAAGAAAATACCTAAAAGTGGTGGGATAAACAATCATATAAGTATAGCATATTCAGAAAATAATGATGAGTATATTAATGAAATAAAGAGTAATGAAATTATTACAAAAATAAAAGGTGTAAAGTTAGATATAATTAAGCAGTTAGACAAGGAAGAAATATGTATTAATGATAAAATATCTGAAAATATAATAATAAGAAATGAAGGCAATATAAAGGCATTTAATATAACATTAGAAGAAATAGTACCAGAAAATATAATGTTAGAATCTATTGTGATAAATAATAATCAGATTATAGGTACTAATAATAGCATTCCTATAGGAAATTTAGAACCATCAAAATCAGTAGAAATTAAATTTTATGGAAAAGTAATAGGCGTAAATAAAATTGTTGAAGACATAAAAACTATTTTAAATTATGATTATTTTGATGATTATAAAGATAATTATATACTAAAAAATCAAATAGAAAATAGTATACCAATTTATATAAAAGAGGCTCATATTGGAAATAAATCAATAGAAAAAAACTCATTAAAATTATATAGTGATAGAATATGGTTTAATAAACCAACAAAATTAAGTTTTAAAACATATAATATAGGAAACTTATCTATAAAACATGCTTTTATTAAGTTGGAAATATCCAATGGTATTAATGTATTAGATTTAATAATTGGAAACAAAGAAATTAAAGAAGATAAAGAAGACATATTAAAAGGAATAGAATTAAATAATATTAATTCTGGTGAGAAAATAAGTTTTGATGCTAATATTGAGGTAAATGATTTTAGTATAGAAGAAAAATATATTAAAGTTTTAATAGAATACGAATATTTTAATAAGGAAAAAAATGAATATGTAAAAAAAGTATATGAATCTAATGAAGTAAGTGTGAAAGGATACGGTGCCATTTTGACTGATTTAAATGGCAATAAATTATGTAAAAAATGTAATAAACAAGCTTGCTTAATTGGTGATGTTGTAAATTATACTTTAAGTATAAAGAATAGTGGTAATAGAAAATGTAAAAAGTTAAAATTTAAAGAAGAATTTAATGAGAATAGTGATTTTGTAATAGACTCGTTTAATGTAAATGATGAATTTATTTCTGAAGCAGATATATATAAAGGAGTATATATAGGAGATTTAGATATAGGAGAGAATTTAGATATATCATATAAATTAGAAGTTAAACAAATTGCAAAGATAGATTGGTTAATAAGTACCTCACATTTAGAGTATATAGAAGAAAAAATACCTAAGATAGTAGATACTACTTGTAAAGAAACTAGAATAATATATCCAGAATTAATTGAAGTTTATAATGATGATGAAATACATTATAGTAAAAAAGAAAATATAGAAAATTATGTTATTAAGTTAAAAAATATAGGAAATACCCAGCTTAATAATATAAAAATAGATTTAAAAAAACCAGATTATATAAATTTTGAGAATATAAAAATTGATGGATTAAAAGTTGATCAAGATTATTTTTGCAACAATATATTAAAGATTCCAATTATACAAAAACATGAAGAGAAAAATATAGAAATAGAATTAAATTTCATTGAAGGAAAGGCAAATTATGAATTTGAAATAAATGGACAAGTAACATTTAGCTATTTTGGAGTAGATGGAAAAGAAGAATTTGGTACATTAATTTTAAAAAATCAAAAATATAATATTATCTATGGAGATTTTAATGCAAAAGTAATAATAGATAAACCATATATGTTAAATAATAAAAAAACAGAAGGAATTATAGAAATTGAAAACATAGGAAATGTTGAGCTGTATGATATAAAAATTAATTCATACAAAAGTAAATATATGGATAGATTAAAAATAGTGAACGAAGAAAGTGAATATTTAGAAAAAATAGTAAGTCCTAATAATAAAATAACTATTCCTTTATCTATAATCCTAGATGATTTTGATAAAATAAAGAATATAAATTTTAGCATTGATTTAGAAGCTAATTATAAATTAAATAAAAAAGATATCATTATAAATAAGGAGATTAATGGGATAGAGATAGAAACAATAGATGAACAAGTAAAATGTACAATAGAAAGTGATAAAAGTGATTTTCTAGTAGATGATATCGTGCAATTTAATATTACTATAGATAATATAGGAAATCATGATTTAGAAGAAGCCTTTTTAAAAATATATATACCAAAAGAAATAAAAGTTATAGAAGAATTAATATATATTAAAAATAAGCCATATAGTTATTTTGATATAACAAAAGGAATAAGAATAGGAAGTATATTGGCAGATGAGAAAGTATCTATAAAATATTCAGGAAAAATGGAGAAAATAAATCTTAAAAAAGAAATTAACACATATTATAAAATAGAAGGTTATTACAATATAAATAACAATAATAATAAGATATATAAGGAATATAAGAGCAATACATTAATTAATAAGATAGAGAAGATTAGTTTAAAAGCATTTTTAACAGCGGACAAAAACATATTATTAAATGGCGAAAAAATAAAGTATACATCTACATTAATTAATGATGGAACATTACCTATAAGTATTAATTACAAGTTAGATAAAGGTAAAGAGTTAGAAGAGGTTAAAGGTTCTACTATATTAAATGGTAAAGTTTCTGGGGAATTAAGAGGTTTAATGAAAATAAACCCTAATGATGGTATTGTCATAGAAAAAACTTTTAGATATAAAGGAACTAGGGGTATTAATGAAGTATTGTTGCAAGGTATTGCAAATATATATTATGAAAATAATGATAGTCAATATGAAAAGTATAAAGAGATAAAAACGGAATTATTAAAGACGCAAATAACTAATACAATATTTAAGGAGCTTTTAGTTGAAGAAGTAATAGATATAACAACTATAAAGCCTAAGATATATGAAATAATAAAAATATATTTAACACCAAGTATAATTAATAAGAAGATTAGAAAGATACAAAGATGTTACGGTTATAATTCTAAAGAAGTTATTGGATATAAAGTAGAGTTTATTGGAAAAATAAACTATACAATAGAGTATATATCATATGAAGATAGTGAGGAAATACATTTATTTTCAAATGAAAATATTTTTACTTCAAGTATGCTGTTACCATATGATTTTATGGAAGGGGAAGAATTCCATATTAAATTAAAGGTATTAGATACAAGCTATAAAGTTATAGATGAAACTAAGATGTTTATTAATGCGAATATATTAATAAACACAAATATATAAAATATCATATATTAATATGGTGGAGCAGTATATTGATAAAGAAATAAGGGGTGTGGAATTATGGCTGTTATATATAATGAACACATAAGTGATGAAGGATATTATAACCAGTACAAAAATTATAAGAAGAAAAAAAAAGAAGACAATTATATTTATGATTTAAAAGTAAAAAAGGAGAAGATTTATAAAAGTAAATATATAGATTTAAATTTAGAAGTAACATGTAATGAAAAGTATTTAGATATACAAATGGATGAATTAAAATATATTAGAATATTTGGAACACTTAAAGATTCAAAAGGAAATATAGTTAAAAATAAGAAAATTACTTTATTTAAAAGTAAGTTAGTGAATTATAAAACTGAATATATTCCTGTTTGCGATATGATTACAGATGAAAGAGGGTTATATGAAGCATTAATAGAGGAGGATTATACAAATACTCATTATATAGTGAAAGTTTTAAATGGATAATTTTGTATATTTTTTATTTGAATTTTAGATTACGTGTGGGTTTTTAGTTTATTAATTCACACGTTAGTCTCAATTTAGATAAGAAACATATTAGTATATAAATAAAGGAGGATGTAATGATCAACATATATGAAAATTTAATTGAATATTCAGGAGTATCAGAGTATATTCCTAAAGATATTTCTTGTTATAAAGAATTTAATTTAGAAAGTGTAATAAATTTATCTTTTGATAGACCTAAAATGAAAGAAATAATAAAGACAAGCATAAAACCTAAAATAAATAGTACAAGAATAATTAATACTCCAACAGGAAAATCATTAGAAGGTCAAGAGCTAACAGGAAAAAAATATATAATTGAAGGACAAGTTAATATAAGAATAGATTATTTAAGCGAAACTGAAGATAATAAAGTACATTGTACTCGTTATAAACAGAACTTTTCTAGTGGTATAATTTTACATAGAAATATAGTAAATAATTCTATACTTATACCATCTATTTTTATAGAACAAATTAATGCAGAATTATTAAGTAATGAACAGGCATTAGTAATTACTACATTACTATCAACAGTTGAAGTGTAACTTAAAGGAGAGATAAAATGAATAGCTTAGATAATGGTATAGAAGTTTTTGGAGTAGCTGATTGTATAGACATAAGATCTAATTATTTTAAAGAATTTGATTTTCAAGTAAATAAAGAATTACAGGGGATAATAGTAGAAAAAATTTTATCAATTAATGTTAATATAAACATAGGGGATTTCGATATAATAAAAACACCAATAATGTTATCAAATGAAGGAGTATTTTTTAGTGGTTATAAACTGAAGGTTGAATTAATAATTGATATGAAAATAAAGTATATGTATGAAAATACTTTAGGATTGAGTAAAGATAAAATAATAAAAACCATATATATAGTTCTTCCATTAGAATATAATAATACAAATATGATTGATTTATTAAGAAAAAGAAAAATAATAATAAATTCATATGTAGAAGATATATATTGTGAATTAAGAGAAAAAAATATATTATATACAAATTTATCAGCAATAATAATTGCTGATTTTAATGAAAGTTAAATTATTATTAATAAAGTGAGGAAATAGATGATACAGATAGATATAGAATTTATGCATAAAGTATTAGATGATAAAATAGAAATACAAGAATTAATTAATATGGAAGTTGAGTTAAGGAATATAAAATATAATTATGTTGAAAATATTAATAGAAGTGTAATAATAACAGGAGAGATAATCTTTGATATAGAATATATACCAAAAGGAGAATTAGAAATTAGGAATTTAGAAATTGTAAAGCGAATATCTAAACTTGTGAATTTAGACAATTCAATATTCTATAAAGAAAATAATATAGAAAATACGGAAATAGTTAGTAAAGGTTTTAGACTAATTGAAGGGAATACTATATTTATAAACATATCCATAAATATGATAATGAATAAGAATAAATATAAGAATTTTGATTCATGTATTTTATAATTATAAAATTGGATGTATATTTAAAGTAAAAATAAATATACATCCAATTTTGTTAAGGCACATTGAAATAAACAACTAGTCAGTATGATAGTTTATTTTGTGAACTACTTTTTCTTTGGAACTTACTAATAGCACAACTATTAGCAGAATCAAAGCCACTGTATTTCACAAAATATCCGTGGCATCTTTGACTTGTTATTTATTTTCATATACCTAAATAGAGAAGATAAAATTAAAAAGTATTTTCTACTAATTCATAAATCATAGTTAAAAAAAGATCATTATAATTAGATTTCCACAAACACATTAATTTAGGGCATATATTAATATTTGAATTAATGTTATCAGAGACTATAAAATTTCCAATTGAGGAATACAAATTACGTATTTTAATACCAGAATTGATTTTATATTCAATTCTTAGTGAAATCAATATTTTTAAGTTATTTATATATTTAGATGTATTAGAAGAAGTTATACTTTTATCATAAAATGATATTGGAGATGATAATTTAGAGATAGATAGATCATATGATATATTTGTAATATCATCTAAGGAAAAATCTAATGAATAATTCAGATCACATATATTAGAACAAGTTTTAAAATTATTAGATTTATTAATATTTTTTATATTATCAATAGTTAATATAAACGAATTTTCTACTCTTTGCCATTCCATAAAATCATCTCCTTATATTTTCAAAACAGTTTTATAAATATCAAAAATAGAATTAAATATACAATCTATGTTAAATTTATCTAAAATAGAATAGAATTCTTCTTTATCAATATTATTTTCTTCATAATTATCAGAGTGAAAATCAATATTGTATGCATCTGAATAATCAGAAATATATATAGGGTAATTTTCTAAAAATTCTAAATTACTATAAGTTTGATATGTTAATATTTTTGTGTTTAAAAATAGTGCATATAAGGTAGTTACATTTAATTCATTAAAGGTATTTAAATTTATAAAGCATAAAGATGCATTTATTAAGTTGATTAAATCGTTATAACACAAAGAATTTATAAAAATTACTTTTGATGTTAAATTAATACGATCAATAAAAGAAATTAATTCATAATATATAGAGCTATTCTTATTGAGATATTTCAGGGATAAAACAAGTTTTACATCTCTATTCTCAGAATAGTGCTTAAATAATTTTAAGGTATCAATAAGGGTATTTCTAGTATTTATTTCACCAATATAGATATAGTAATCACAGTTAATATTAAATTTAGTTTTCACATAAGTTTTACTTAAAAGTTTACTTTTCCCAATTAAGTCAAATGTAATGGCAGGAGGAATAACATATATGTTTTCACCAGAGATTGAAAAAAAATCACATAAATCTTTTTTCATAAATCTATAAGGAACAATAATATAATCAGAAATATTTAGAGTATTTATAATCCTATCTAAATAAATTTTCCAATATAAATCATCTAAAGAGCTTGAAATATTTAATGGTAGAGTAGTATATATAGTAGATATTTTTTTTGTATTAAAATCTCTACATAACGAAAAACCATTGTGAAAACAATGATATATACTTATATTGTTATTATTTATAAAGTTCATTAATAAATTGTTATTTGATAAAGAAAAATCAAGTGATTTAATTTTAGGAAGTGTATTATTAATATTATCTAAATGTTTTTCAGAAAGGTTCTTTTCTTTTATAATTACAGGATTAATATTTTTTAAAGAACTATAAGTAAATAATGTTTTTAAATGACTAATAGAGTATTTAAAGGATTCACCATATCCTAAAAAACATGGCAAAGCATAATATAAAATATTCATAAATTAGATAAACTCCTTATCAAATAATAATTTAATTCTAGGGTCAGTAACATCATTATTAATGTTTGGATTAACAATCTGTTTAGTATTAATTTTATGCTCAATGGAAAAATCTAAAGCAGTAACTATATTAAAATCTATACTAAAATCAGAAGTCTTATAAGCATATCCATCTAATAAAAGTAAATTACAATGAGAAATTTTATTAAATGATTTATATTTTAGTATAAAATTGTAAGTATAATTATAAAAAATTCCTTTGTTGAAAGCATCTATTCCTATGATATTAAATTTGAATTCACAATTAAATATATTTAAATTCATATCTTGAAATAGTATAGATGAAGTATCAACTATACTTGAATTAATAGAGATTTCAAATAAATCATTAATGGAAGTTGTAGTTGTAATAGTATCTTTTACTATATCTATTGACATATTTTGAAGAAGTTTATCACTTAAAGTTTCTTTATCTGTTAAACCTTTAATAAAAATAGATTTATTCATATTATTAACTTTCAATAAGGCGATATAGATAAATATATATAAATAGTAGATGTATTTAATAGCTTTAAGTGAATATGTGAAATTTTTGGATTAAATTTATTAATGTCAAAACTATTAGCAATAGAAAAATGTAGAGGACAATAAATATAATCATTAAATATATTTATAGTACTATCATCATTATAATCTATATATTCTATGCTCAATGAAACATTACAAATACAATAATATATATTTTTAAATGTATTATTTTCACTATTAAAAATTAAATCTAAGTTAGAATATACTCGAATAATATTTTTAGGCTTAACATTATCAGGAAGATGTATTATTTTTTCTGTTATAGTTGCATTAAGATCGTTATATTCATTATCTATACCATAATATTCAATTGGTAAATCTTTGGAAAATGTATTCATAAAGTCTCCCTACTTTCTAACTAAAAAATTTAAATTTTGAGAAAATAATTTTAAAGATAGTTTAGGTTTTTCACCAAGTTTAAGAGTATATATATTAAAAAGATTAAGTTCATTAGATGAAAATATTAAGTTTCCTCTATTATCAGTATCTATATTTGAAATTATGAACTCTCCCTTAAATAATTCATTAAATGTTAAATTTTCAATATTAAATGACAATAAATAGCTTGTATTATTAGAGACACCCGAAATAATAGCTGTTTTGTCAGAAAAAAATACTATATTATTTAAAATAAAATCATCAAATGGAATTAGAATTTCCTGTATTGATTTATTTAATATATTAATTATCTTTAAATTATTTTTATTGCAGCTTAATAATATAGGAGTAAATTGGCTAAGAAATAAATTATCGAACTCCCATTTAATATTAAGTAGAATTTCATTGTATATATTTAAAGCTACTAGTTGCTTTTCTTTATCACTATGAATTATGAAGCTTAATATATTAGAATTAAAATTAAAACATTTAAATTTACATTTACCATTGTATTTATATAGTAAAATTTCTTTATCAGTTATATCTATAAGAGAGATACAATTACTATTTTCATAGGATTTATAAATAATAAACTTATTTTTTGAAATAGGGTAAAACCATTTTAAATATTTATCAGTGAATAGTAAAGTTTCATTGTTATTTATTAATGAATATTCGTAAATACTGTTGTTGTTATAATAAAAAAAAACATCATCATAAGAAGAGAAACAAATATATTCATAAGTTTTGGGTATAAAATTAAGCTGAACTAAATTATCAAAAAAAATATTAGATGAATATAAATAATTATTTTTTTATTATCACTTATTTTATAAATAATACTTAATGAATATAAAACTTTAATCTGACTAAATAGTAATAATGAAAAACAAATATAAGAAGAAGTCATATTTATTAATGAAAGTGAAAGAATATCACAAGTAGGTTTTAATTTTTTTTTACATTAATCTTATGTAAATCAAAACCATCAATTTTGTTAGGTAAATTAATAATTTCATGAGAATAAGATTTATATTTTAAGACATTTAATGATGAAGACCCTTCTTTGGTATATAAAATTTTAAGTATAAAGGAGATATTTAATATTAGGGTATTGTTAATGACATCCCAATTATCAATGATTTTATCGCAATTATAAGAAATAATATTGATATTGTCTATGTCTTCTAACTTTATATTAATATTTTTAATAGAGCTAAAATCCATATTATTTTGATTATAATTAAATGAATTATCTAAAAACACTGAATCCCCCCTATAAAAATTAACTATATTAATATTTATGTAATGGATTTATAAAATATAAGTAATTATAAAAATATTTAGATACATGAAATAGCAAATATATTTTGTAATAAAGAGATTGTAATTTGAATAATTATAATATTGATTATGTGTTGTAATTAAGACAATGTATATTAATTAAAAACTTAAAAGGGAGAAGGAGATTAATGGAAAATGATTTTGATAATACAATTCAACAAAACAAAGTTATTGAAAATGATCTAAACTTAAAAAATAATATAGATTTAGATAATTTGATTAACATACAACTTAAATCTAGTAATATAGATATAGGTTTAGGACAAATGTTTACTTATATAATAGAGATAGAAAATAATAGTGATTGTGAATTGATAGATGTAAATGTAGCACAAAAGATAGAAAAAAAATTAAGGTTATGTGATATTACCATGGGTTCTATAAAATTAAAAACTGTAGATAGTTACAATGAATTTATAACTTTTTATATAGATAAAATAAAAGCTAGAGATACTAAAATAATAGAAGTTATAGTCGAAGTTATAAGTGCTAATGATAAGGAAAATATTTTAAGTGAAATAAAATTGGAAGGAAAATATAGAGAAAATAAACAAGAAAATAATATAATAGCTAATTCTAATACATGCCTTGTTAATTTAATAAAACCTGAATTAATAATAAGAAAAAAATCGTTAGTTGTAGAAGCTATAGTGGGAGATATAGTGAAATTCAAGATTTTAGCAGAGAATGAAGGAAATGTAGACCTAGATAATATAATAATTAGGGATATACTAAAACCAGAATTAAAATTCTTAGATAATACTATTAAAATTAATGGATTAAGTGAACCTAATGAAAGCATATTGTCAGGAATAAATATAGGTTTATTAAAAGTAGGATGTACTAAGGAAATAACATTTGATGCAGAAATAATCTCAAGACCAAAATCGGGAATAGTAACTAATGTTTCTATTGGTCAGTATCAGTACAGTATACCAGGTGAAGATAAATTAAGAGAAGGTAATGCCGTAAGTAATGAAAATAGTATTTTAATACAATTGGCAAGTATAATGATAACTAAGAAATGTAATAAAGATAATATATCTTTAGGTGATGAAATTACTTATATAATTAATCTAGAGAATGATGGAACTTTGGAAGTTGAAAATATAGTAGTAAAAGAAGAAATTGAAGAATCACTAACATTAATTGATGGTAAATTTAATATTGATAATCAAGTTGTAAATAATATAGATTTATCTAAAGGGATATTAATAGGCAATTTAAAGGTTGGAGAAAAAAGAATTATAGGTTATAGTGTTAAATATGATAAAGCTAGTAGTTATGGAAGAATTATTAATACTACAAAGGTTAATTTTGATTATAAACAAAGTACAGGATTAGTATTTAGAGGAAAAGAGATTGAAAATAAATTAGAAGTTACATCAACAATTTCTACATTTAAGTATTTATCTAGATCAGAAAAAATATACAAAGAAAAGGATAAACCATTTATCGGAGAAGTTGATAATGTAAGTGCAGATATAGATATATTAGAATATCATATAGTTAAAACAATAGAAGGAAAATCAAATGAAGGACAAAAATTAACTGGATATAAGATAGTTTTGCAGGGAATAATAAAAGAAGTAATAGAATATTCGTCAGATGAATGCAACAGATCAATTTATATAACAAATGAACATATACCGTTCTCAACATTTATTGTGTTGCCAGACAACTTTAAAATTGGCAGTAAAATAAACATAGATTATAGTATAGAAGATATAAGTTTTGAAAGGAGAAATAAGGTATCTGTATATACTAATATATGTTTGTTGTTTGTAGCCAAAATAAGACCATATATATCTATAAAGTCTTAAAAATATTTAAAATTAAAATTTAATAATAAAATACTAAATTAGGATATCTTATTAATTTAAGTATCCTAATTTTTTTTTATAATTTATAATCACCATTTAAAAATATTTTAATACAATAATTATTATGAGAATACAGTAATAACAATTTAGAGATTATTAATTGTTATATTGTAACAATAAAATAAAAAAAGAATATATTATTAATGCAAAGATAACTTTAGGAGGTTAGTTATGAGTAAAAATTATTATAATTATGGTGAAAATATGAAATATGGAGCTCCATCTAATTCAGGGGCAAAACAATGTGTAGATGATTCATATGTGGTAGGAAATAGTATTGATTTTACTATTGATAATTGTGATAGCGAAATCAAAGCAGATGTTACTGTTAGTTACAGAGAGAGTGTAAGAGTTTGGGGACAAGTAAGAGATTGTTCATGTCAACCAGTACCATATGCATATTTAAAATTAATAAAAGTTACAAGCAATGGTGAATATGTTGGAGTTGCTCATACAATAGCAGACTGCTTAGGTTTCTACCAATTTGATATTTGTCCATGTACAGATGGAACATCATTTAGATTATTAGTAGGTAAGGCATCTACTGGTGGAGAAGAAAAAATAGTTTCAACAGGATTAGATGGAACAAATTGCAATCCATGTGTACCATGTGGAACACCAAAATGTGATTGTAGATAGCTTATAATGCAAAACTGATTTGCTGGTATATTAATACTAGCAAATCATTTTATGAGTTTAAATTTGATAGAGATTGTAAGGAGGATGAATATGGCATCTGTTGTTAGGGGATTAATTGAGTATAATGGAATTGATAATTGCATAAGAAGTCGTATGAAAAATTTCAAACAAGTTAATTTTGAAAGTACTTTTTGTGTACCATGCCAAAAACCTGATATAGAACAAATTATAAAGGTATCAGCGGATACTAAAATATTAAAATATGAAATAGTGAAAACACCTGTAGGATTATCATTAGAAGGCCAAAAAGTAACAGGCTATAAATTATTAGTTAGTGGTGATATAAATTACAAAATACAATACGTTGCAGATGAAACTACCCAATCTGTGCATACATTTCATGAAAGTATTCCATTTTGTGGGTATATAGTTTTACCAAAAAAATTTAATAAAGATTCATATATTAATCCATCAGCATTAGTAGAAGATATATCAGTAGAACAAATGGATGAAAGATGCGTATATGGAAATATAAATCTATTACTAATTGCGGATATAAGTTGTTAAAGGAGGATCAAAAATGGCAATATTTAAAGGAACCTGTACACAAGGTATATTACCTAAAGAGGCAACTTATTTTAAGGAAGAAGAGATATCAGAAATTTTAACAATACCATGTGAAAAACCAGATATAGAAAATATATTATCAGTTATTGTTTCACCAGAAATTGAAGATTTAAGAATTGTAGAAACTGAAGTGGGAAAATCAAATGAAGGTCAAGTTCTTACAGGTAGTAAACTTGTAATTGAATTAAGATTAAAAGAAAAAATAACTTATGTAGCAGATGAGCCAACGCAATCTGTTCATGCAGCTCATTATGAAAATCTTAAGAGTTTTTTTGTCATAGTACCTAATGAAATAGATGGACATAATGTATGTGATTTACTTCGAGCTAACAGAATAAGCGTAAACAGTTATGTAGAGTCTGTTCATACAAGAAAGTTAGATTGTAGAAATATATTTAAATGTATACTTTTATTTATAGATGTAAAGTTCTGTTAGAAAGGAGAGGAAGTTATGGCTGTTAATAATATAGATGAATGTAATAGTAATATAATATTGCAAAAAAGTGTAGATAAAGAAAATGCAGTAGTAGGAGATATTATAAAATATAATATATCTATTATTAATCAAGGTGATATATTAGTTAATAATGTTACAATTATAGATACTTTAGTAAGTGAATTAGAATTTAAAATGGGTAGTGTAGTTTTATGTGATATACCATTACCAGATGAGAGTGTATTATCTGGAATTGATATTGGATGTCTTAAACCAGGACAAATTAAGACATTAACATTTAAAGCTAGAGTTATATGCAGGCCTAGTAGCGGATATATAGAAAATAGTGCTATTGCAAAGTTTAATTATGATGCCAATTTAGATAATTGTTTGAAGACAATGGATGAGACTAGTAATATAGTATCTATAAAAATAGATGTTGCTGAAGTAAAAATAATAAAAACTGCAGATAAAAAAATAGCATCTAGAGGAGATATTGTATCATATGAAGTTAAACTTATAAATGTTGGAACTTTGGAAGCTAGAAATATTTTATTTACCGATAAGTTACCGCCTGAAGTTTGTTTAGTTGATGATACTTTTGAAGTGAATGGAAACCCAATTAATAATATAGGTCATGATATAGATGTATACGTAGGCTCTATAAATCCTGGAGAATATATTATAGTAACTTATAGAGTTATTGTTAAATCTTCAAATTGCAGTGGATTAATTATAAACAAAGCTTCAGTAAATTTTGATTATAATATATGCAATGGGGATTTTGGTAAAAAAATTTCTAGATGTAATGAATATGAAACAAGTGAAGTTAGTCTTGGAATAAGTACGTTTAAACAAATATCAATAGATGATAAATTATGTATACCATGTGTAAAACCAGATATAGAAGAAATAAATGATATGAAAGTGGAAGCCAAAATATTAGAATGTCATGTTATAAGCACTCCATCAATTATATCAAATGAAGGACAAATATTATCAGGATATAAATTAATTGTTAGAGGTGTGTTAGAGGAATTAGTTGAATATACATCTGCTACTGAAGAACAATCAGTACATTCAGCACATTATTCAATACCATTTTCAAGTTTTTTAATATTACCATCAACTTATGTAGTTGGAAGTAAAATAGATATAGAGGGTAAAGTTGAAGATATTTATTATAAGAAAATAGATTCTAGATGTTTCTTTAAAAATATTACAATTTTAATTAATGCTAAAATAATGTCTTGTTAATCAATAAAATATTTGTAACAAAATATATTATGTAATCATATAATATATTATCTATAAAGCAAATCAAAACAATAATTTTTTGGTTATTAGTATTGGTTATAAATGCTTTGAAAGGAGAAAAATAGCGCGTGGTAGAATTAAAAGTTTTAAAAAGTGCTGATAGAAGCTACGTTTTTTTTGGAATATCAAATAGAATAAAATATTCTATCTCTATAACTAATATAGGGGATACTAAAGCTACCTCTGTAAAAGTAAAAGATTTAATGAGCAAAGGAGCACAATTTATACCAGGTACTTTTACAATAAATGGATGCTGCCAAGATATAAATGGAATTAACAGAAACATTAATGTAGGCTCAATAAAACCAGGATCCAATACAATAATAACTTTTGATGTTGAGATTGTAGAATATAACCCTCCATCAGAAATAGTAAATAAGGCTATTGTAACTTATTGTGATGAGAATGGGAATGTATTAGTAGCTGAAAGTCAAGAGTTAGTAATACCAATAATTAAAATAAATGTTGGAATGAAAAAGACAGTTGATAAATGTACTGCAAAAGTTGGAGAAATAGTAAGTTATTCTGTATTAATTACTAATAACAGTAATATCAAAATTGATAATGTTGTATTTTATGATTCATTACCAAAAGAAGTACAATTATTACCAGCAAGTGTTTTAATAAATTTAGAGCCTCAATATAATGAAAACTTTGATGGTGGAATACCTTTAGGAACATTAAATGCTTATTCAAGTATTATGATAAGTTTCCAAGTTGTAATAGTTTCATTACCAAATTCAAAATTATTAAAGAATAGTTCAACAATAGAATTTAGTTATACCATTTTAGATAATGGAATTCCAGTAACTTCTTTAGGTGAAGCTTGTAGTTGTGAGGTAATAACTAAAGTTCTTGATAGTATTTTACAATGCTAATGAAAAACAAAGTGATGATTTTAATTAAGAGGAGTGTTATTATATGAGAAATCAATATTTATATAATAGAAATAATACAGGATATAATGACTGTAATAAAGGATATAATGACTGTAATATTTGTTGCAGTTCTAATGGTGTTACTAGAGTATGTCCTCCAGGTCCTGTAGGACCTAAGGGATCAACAGGAGCACAAGGCCCAACAGGGGCAACAGGAGATAGTCCAGTTATAGGACCTAATGGAAATTGGTTTATTGGTGAAGTAGACACTGGAGTTCCAGCACAAGGCCCAACAGGAGCAACAGGTCCATGTTGTACAGGCCCAACAGGAGCGACAGGAGATAGTCCAGTTATAGGACCTAATGGAAATTGGTTTATTGGTGGAGTAGACACTGGAGTTCCAGCACAAGGCCCAACAGGCCCAACAGGAGCAACAGGAGATAGTCCAGTTATAGGACCTAATGGAAATTGGTTTATTGGTGAAGTAGACACTGGAGTTCCAGCACAAGGCCCAACAGGAGCAACAGGTCCATGTTGTACAGGCCCAACAGGAGCGACAGGAGATAGTCCAGTTATAGGACCTAATGGAAATTGGTTTATTGGTGGAGTAGACACTGGAGTTCCAGCACAAGGTCCAACAGGCCCAACAGGAGCAACAGGAGAAATAGGTCCAACAGGAGCAACAGGTCCATGCTGTACAGGTCCAACAGGAGCAACAGGAGAAATAGGTCCAACAGGAGCAACTGGAGTTACAGGCCCTACTGCACCTACAGGCCCATTTTTATCTAGTTTTATTGAGGTTTCACGTAATACAGATCAAACTTTGAATGCTAATGATACAGTTGATTTTACACCTGTAAGCACTGCAGGAACTGCTCTTAGCTTTAATGGTACAGATACTATAACTATTAATGAACCAGGTCTTTATTATGCAGATTTTTCTGTCGGTGTCACTGAGCCAGATGGTCCAAGTTCTTTTGCTTTATTTGTAGATGGTAATATAACTGTTGCAGCTCCAGAGCCTGTACTAGGACCTAATGGTGGAGGTAATATAGCAGGTGGAACATTAATTAATGTAACAACAACTCCAGTTACTATTACTTTAGTTAATACTAGTGGTGTAACTAGAACTATCTCAGGAGTTGGTGGCGGTTCTGCAGCTGATTTACGTGTATTTAAATTTGCAGATGGACCATCAGTATAGAAAATATATAAATTGAAAATATAATTTAGTATTATTAAAATATAGATAATCAAAAATAAATTTTAAGGCACATGTTTTATTTAAGACATGTGCTTTTTAGTAATATAAATTATTAGTAAATAAGGTATCAGTGTTATAGAAATGAAGAAGAACAAATGGATATAAGAAATCATATAATGATTTATGATGCTTAGAATAAATAAACTAAATTTAGTTTATTTATAATTAGAAATGCTTTAGAAAGGAGAAAAATAACACGTGGTAGATTTAAAAGTAGTAAAAAGCGCTGATAAAAGCTATATATTTTTTGGTATATCAAATAGGGTAAAATATTCTATAGTTATAACTAATGTAGGAGATACAAAAGCTAATTGTGTAAAAATAAGAGATATAATGAGCAAAGGAGCATACTTTATACCAGGCACTTTTACAATAAATGGTTGCTGTACAGATATAAATGAAATTAATAGCAATATTAATATAGGATCAATAAAACCAGGTTCAAATATAATAGTTACTTTTGATGTTGAGGTAGTAAAGTATAATCCACCATCACAAATAGAAGATCAAGCTATAGTGACTTATTGTGACGAAAATACTAATATTTTAACTGCTTACAGTCAAGTGTTAACAATACCTGTAATTAGAATAAATGTTGGGATGAAAAAGACAGTTGATAAATGCACTGCAAAAGTTGGTGAAATAGTAAGTTATTCTGTATTAATTACTAATAATAGTAATATCAAAATTGACGATGTTGTATTTTATGATTCATTACCAGAAGAAGTACAATTATTACCAGCAAGTGTTTTAATAAATTTAGAGCCTCAATATAATGAAAACTTTGATGGTGGAATACCTTTAGGAACATTAAATGCTTATTCAAGTATTATGATAAGTTTCCAAGTTGTAATAGTTTCATTACCGAATTCGAAATTATTAAAGAATAGTTCAACAATAGAATTTAGTTATACCATTTTAGATAATGGAATTCCAGTAACTTCTTTAGGCGAAGCTTGTAGTTGTGAGGTAATAACTAAAGTTCTTGATAGTATTTTACAATGCTAATGAAAAACAAAGTGATGATTTTAATTAAGAGGAGTGTTATTATATGAGAAATCAATATTTATATAATAGAAATAATACAGGATATAATGACTGTAATAAAGGATATAATGACTGTAATATTTGTTGCAGTTCTAATGGTGTTACTAGAGTATGTCCTCCAGGTCCTATAGGTCCTAAGGGATCAACAGGCCCAACAGGAGCAACAGGAGAAATAGGTCCAACAGGTCCAATTGGGTTAACAGGAGCAACAGGTCCATGTTGTACAGGTCCAACAGGAGCAACAGGAGTAACCGGAGCAATAGGAGCAACAGGTCCAATTGGGTTAACAGGGGCAACAGGTCCATGTTGCACAGGTCCAACAGGAGCAACAGGAGTAACCGGAGCAATAGGAGCAACAGGTCCAATTGGGTTAACAGGAGCAACAGGTCCATGTTGTACAGGCCCAACAGGAGCAACAGGAGTAACAGGACAAACAGGAGAAACAGGAGTAACCGGAGCAACCGGAGAAACAGGAGCAACCGGAGCAACCGGAGCAACCGGTCCATTAATAACTTCAAATAATGCATTTATAGTAAGTGAACAGCCAACTCAAGCAATAGCAGATACAACTCCTATTCCACTTACTACAAATGTAGTAATTAATGGAACAGCAATTACTCATACTGCAGGATCAACTGATATTGTATTAGCACCAAATCAACAATATTTGGTCGTTTATAGAGCCGTTGGGTTTGATACAGGTTTACCAGCAGGTAGTTATTATAATCTTAATTTAACATTAGATGGAATTTTGGTTGGTGGAACAGATGCAGGTTCTACTTCAACTGGAACACCTCCTAGTCCAGAAATGACTGGAACAGCTATTGTAAACACTGGAGCTGGACCAAATATTTTACAACTAATAAATGCATCTGGAGGAACTAGAACATTTGATGACGTTCAAATTTCTATTGTAAAATTAGCTTAATAAATTAGATATAGATTAAATAGAGTTGTATTTGATTTATAAAACCAATGAATGGGGCTGTCGCACTAAAAAATAGTGCGAAGCTCTTTTTTAGTGCAAAAAAATAAATCTCAAACTCCTCAGAGTTATATCAATTAAAACTTCAATTAAATATTAATTATATGATACCAGTTAATGATTCAGTACGTTTACTAAGTGAATTTGTAGAGGAGATGGATTTAGCAGATTTGTATTCGACTTATTCCTGTATTAAAAGGTTTATATAATTTAGAAAATCCAAGACTCTATGGGCAAGCCCCATAAGAACGTCATACAACAATAACATCTTTAAATACAGTATCTACTAGAGGACAATCAGGATTAATACTTCTAGTTAGTGTGGGAGATAGAGTGCTATTTGTAAGTTGACAAAGAATGACAGCAACATAAAAGAAAAAATTTATGGTACATATTTTGATTAAGTTTCATATTATAAATAAGTGATTTTTTTAATAGGAATATTGTTTTCTTGTTAAATTTATTCTATTTTATAAGATTGATAAGATTAATGTTCATATAAATTAACAGAACGATTTTAAATGAAGGGAGTTATTATATGGGAAAGAAAATAACACTAAGTTTATGCATGATAGTAAAAGATGAAGAAAAAACATTAGAGCGTTGTTTAAATTCAGTAAAATCTTTTATTGATGAAATTATAATTGTTGATACTGGATCTAAGGATTCTACAAAAGATATTGCAAAAAAATTTAATGCTAAAATTTATGATTTCAAATGGGTAAATGATTTTTCTAAAGCTAGAAATTTTTCATTTAGTAAAGCAACTAGTGACTATATTTTATGGTTAGATGGTGATGATTTTATAGATCAAAAGAATATAAAAATTATTGAGAATTTATTATCAAGCTTTAATAAAAGTTATGATTATGTAAGTGCTGAATATATTTTAGGACGAAATTCTAATGGCGAAATTAATTATTCTTTAAGAAGAAATAGAATTGTAAAAAGATCTATGAATTTTAAATGGATAGGACATGTACATGAATATTTAGAAGTTTATGGAAAAAGATTGGTTGGAGAGTTTGCAATAGAGCATGGTAAGGTAAAAGAATATACAGATAGAAATCTTCAAATATTTAGAGATATGGAGAAGAAGAAGGTTATTTTTACTCCAAGGGATCTTTTATATTATGCAAATGAATTAAAGGATAATGGATATTATAAAGAAGCTGTTAAAAATTACAGGAAATTTTTAGAAACTAAACAAGGGTGGATAGAAGATGTAAAAACAGCGTATTCCAAAATAGTTGATTGTTATAAATTAATGGATATGAAAGATAAGATACCAAGAATAATTTTTGAATGTTTTCAAGTAGATATTCCTAGAGCAGATATTTGTTGTTCACTTGGAGAATATTATTTAGAAAAATCTAAATTTAAACAAGCAGCATTTTGGTACAGAACAGCTTTAGATTGTAGGCATGAAAAAGAAAATCCAGCAATTGATTTTAAAGATTACTATACATGGATCCCAAGTCTTCAATTATGTGTATGTTACTTTCAAATGGGGAAATTAAACTGTTCTTATTTCTTTAATGAGTTAGCAGCAACATTTGTACCAGATTTAGATAAGATTGAATATAATAGAAAATATTTTAAAGGAGAATTTAAAAGAAGACAGGTATTTCCACCAAAAATAGAATATCCAATAAAAATAAGTGATTACATTAAATATTTATAAGGAGTTTTTTATTTATGAATGGTAATATAAGTACAGGTATAGAGACGTTAAATTATATAAGAGATTATAATGTTGTTATTACTGAAAAAGTACGATTTACGAGCATAATTATTTTAACTTATAATCAATTAGAATATACAAAATTATGTATTGAAAGTATTAGAAAATTTACACCTGAAAATTATTATGAAATAATAGTAATAGATAATAATTCCACAGATGGAACTGTAGAGTGGTTAAATGAACAAGAAGATTTAAAATTAATATTAAATCAAATGAATTTGGGATTTCCAGTAGGGTGTAATCAAGGGATAAATGTAGCTAAAGGAGAAAATATACTACTGTTAAATAATGATACAATAGTTACTCCTAATTGGTTAAATAATTTGGATAAGGCTTTATATAGTAAAGATAATATAGGTGCTGTTGGGGCAATAACTAATAATTGCTCTAATGGACAGCAAATTGGTGTAGCATATAATGATATACAAGAAATGTTAGAGTTTTCTGACAAAATCAATATATCAAATGAAGAAAAATGGCTTTACAAAACTAAATTGATAGGATTTTGTTATCTTATAAAAAAACAAGTTTTAAACAAAACAGGCTTATTAGATCCTTTATTTACTCCAGGAAATTATGAAGATGATGATATATCTTTAAGGATATTAAAAGAAGGTTATTATTTATTATTATGTAATGATTGTTTTATACATCATTTTGGAAGTGTTTCTTTTAGTAAAGATATGAATAAATTTTCTATGTACTTTTCAATAAATAGGGCTAAATTAGATTATAAGTGGGGATTTAATGTTAGTTATAGTAATAATGCAAGAAATGATTTGATAGAAATGATGGATTGTGATATAAGAAAAAAAATAAAGGTATTAGAAGTAGGGTGTGGAGCAGGAGCAACACTTATAGAATTAAAAAATAAATTTAAAAATGTAGAAACCTATGGAATTGAGATAAATGAAAAAGCAGCTGAAATAGCTAAAGGAATTTCTAATATTATAGTAGGTAATATAGAAAACATGGAAATTAGCTATAAAGAAAATTTTTTTGATTATATAATTTTAGGAGATGTATTAGAACACTTAATAAATCCGTGGGAAGTTATGGGTAAGTTGAAAAGATATTTGAAATTATCAGGAAAAATTATAGCGAGTATTCCAAATTTAATCCATATAACGATTATTAGAGATATTCTTAATGGGAAATTTACTTATACAGATCAAGGAATTTTAGATAGAACACATTTAAGATTTTTTACTTTAGAAGAAATAAGAAAATTATTTACTGTGACTGGATATGAAATTAATGATATAAAATATAATAATATTTATGTAAATGAACCAGATCATCAATTAATAAACGAACTTTGTAGAATTACAAATGAAGAAATGAGGAGTCAATATTATATATATCAGTATCGTATAAAAGCGGGTAAAATTATAGATCCTAATAGGTATATTAAACCAGAGTTAATTAAGTTAAAATATATGCTTATGAGAATTGATAATGATGTTTATGATATTGAAACTATCGATTATATATTTAATATGTATGAAAATAATGAAGATTATTTTATATATGATATTAAGTATTTTATTAATAAAGAGATTATCAATAAAGAAAAAGTTATTGATAAAATAAAACAAGAAGCTTCTAATAGAAATTTAGATGAACTTATTATTTCTTTAGGGGGATTAATGTAAATGAATAATAATAAAATAAGCTTTATAATTACTGTTAATGATGAATTAGCATATAAAGAAAGTAAGTATTATATAGATAATCTTACAGTACCAGTGGGGTTTGATATTGAAATATTACCTATCAGAAATGCAGAAAGTATAACAAAAGCCTATAATTATGCTATAGAGAATTGTGATTCTAAGTATAAGGTTTATCTCCATCAAGATGTAATGATAATTAATAAAAACTTTATAGAAGATATATTAAATATATTTAATTCAGATGAAAAAATAGGATTAATTGGAATGTGCGGTGTTAAAACTATACCTGATAGTGGTATATGGTGGGAAGGAATAAATAAATTTGGAAAAATTTATCAAAGCAGTACAGGAGTACTTGCACTGTTAGATTTTGAAAATCCGAATCAATTGTATGAAGAGGTAGAATGTATTGATGGGCTAATTATGATAACACAATATGATCTTCATTGGAGAGAAGACATCTTTAAAGGATGGCATTTTTATGATATATCTCAATGTTTAGAATTTAAAAATAAAGAATATAAAGTTGTTGTCCCTAAACAAGATATACCATGGTGCACTCATGATTGTGGTATAGTTAATACTTCAAATGGTTTTTATTCAGATAGAGATTTATTTATTAAGACTTATAAAAAGCTTAATTAATATATAAATTAATTAAAATAGCTGTATTAAAATAGTAATTAGAAATTCTATTTTAATACAGCTTATTTTAAAGTTTGGTTTGTTTTACATTCTGTCCACTTTATTTATACATACTTAATTAAATTATCTAATCTATGACAAATATCAATCCATTTTAAATTACTTTTTGCATATATTTGAGAATTTTTACAATTTGTTTTTAGCAAATTATCATTATTACAAGTTTCTAACAGAATTTGAGCAAGTACATATGCATTGTTTGTTGGAAGTATCTTTCCGTAGTGTCCAAAATCAGTAATATCTAATACACCATCTACATCAGAAGAGATTAAATAACATCCGTTTGATAAGGACTCAGCAAATACATTAGCACATGCTTCACATTGGGAAGTTAAACAAAATATTTTAGCATCTTCATAGCTTTTTTTTAATAATCTTTTATCTAACCTTCCACTTAAAATAATCCTATCAACTAAATTAGGATTTTCTTTAAAATATTTATTTAAATAATTTGAGAAATTTGGATCTATATTTCCAACTAGTTCTACATTCCAATTACTTATTTTATCTTGTATGATTTTGAATGCCTCTATTAAAATTTCATTAGATTTTTCAGGGGCACCAACTCTACCTACAAATAAAATGGTATTTTTTTATTTTCATAATTTATTATTTTTTCTGGTACAAAATCATAATATCCATTAAGGAAAACTTGTACATTTAATCCCCAATTTAGATTTAAAAACTTTTGAAGTTTGCTATCTTCTACAGTTATTAAGTCGCATTTTTTTAAAGTTTTAAGTATTGTCGGATTTATATTTTCATTTAGTCTATTCATCCAATATCTGTTAGCATCAAGTTTAAGATATATTTTACCTGTAGAATTTATGTTTTTATATTTATTTATAATATTTAGATTAAAATCATAAATTCCAATAAGCATAAGTACATCTGTTTTTTTTAATGATTGCACTAAGTAGTCTTCATCTGTTATAAGATTAACATCCATATTATCTAAATATAGATTATTATCAATTAAACTATCTTCTTTATGCATAGTAATAATGCTGGATTTGTAACCATAATATTTTTGCATAACAAATGGTATAACACCAACATCTTTTGTAAGAAGAGAATTGTTTATATTTGATAAAAATAATGTGAAATTTTTCATAGAGGGCTCACTTTCTAACGAATATTTAAAATTTGTTTAATGCTTTAGTAAATAATTTTTTCATTAGCTACATTTTTTAAATGAGCACCATAAGGGCTTTTGCCATAGGCTTCAGCACTCTTAAGCAATGTTTTTTTATCAATCCAATTATTTTTATAAGAAATTTCTTCTAGGCAAGCTATTTTAAGACCTTGTTTCAATTCTATGATTTTTACATATTCAGTAGCTTGAGTTAAGCTATCTACAGTTCCGGCATCAAACCAAGTATATCCACGTCCCAAAGTTATTACATCTAATTTATTTTTACTTAAATAAATTTTATTTAAATCAGTAATTTCTAATTCACCACGTTTAGATGGTGTTAAAGTCTTTGCATAACTACATACATTGTTATCATAAAAATAAAGTCCTGTAATAGCGTAATTTGATTTTGGTTTTTTAGGTTTTTCTTCTAATGAAAGTACTTGACCTTTTTTATTAAATTCTACAACACCAAAACGCTGAGGATCATCTACATAATATCCAAAAATTGTTGCACCATTATTGTTTTCTACTGCTTTTTTTAATTGTTTTGTAAAGCCATTACCATGAAATATATTATCACCAAGTATCATTGCGCAATTGTCATTACCTATAAAATCTTCACCTAATATAAAAGCTTGGGCTAATCCATCTGGAGAAGGTTGTTCTTTATATGATAGATTAATTCCATAACAGGTACCATCACCTAATAATTTTTTAAAATTAGGAAGATCGTGGGGAGTTGAAATTATTAAGATGTCTTTGATACCGGCAAGCATTAATGTTGAAAGAGGATAGTAAATCATTGGTTTATCATATATAGGCAAAAATTGTTTTGATGTTATCATAGTTAAAGGGTATAGTCTTGTACCACTTCCACCAGCTAAGATTATGCCTTTAGTCAAAAATAATCCCTTCTTTCAAGTTTAAAGATTCTAGTAACAATCTTTAAAATCATCACAATCACAGTTTTTTGGTGTTAAGCCTGTTGAGACAACTCTTTCACATCCAGTAGCAGCCTTACCAACTACAACTGTGTATTTATTTCCATTTTTACATGCACAAATATCAAATTGATAAAATCCTTCAAAATCTGTTAAAGTATGTGCAACACCAATTAATCCATTAGGAGTGACTTTCAATAACTTTACATAAGCACAAGGTATTTTATTACCATTGCAATCCATAATTTGTCCCCATATTCTAACTGTTTTTTTAGGTTGTACAATCATATCAGCTTTAATTTCATTATCATTATCATTGACTGAGAAATTAACGCTGTTTCCTAGTAAGTAAGAATTGTTATTATTATTATTATTTAAGTAATTATCTTTATTATAAGGTATATCATTATCTAAATAGTTATCATCAATCTCTTCATTCATATAGTTTATTTCATCATGTTTAAAATCATTTTCATTCATAGTAACACCCTTCTTTCAATATATTTTTAAAATCTATTTCGTTATATAATATAAACTTTAACAATAATGTGTTACAAAAATAATAATTAATTTAAAAAAATATATTTTTAATTGAATTTTAAGTTGAAAATACTGTTTATATAGGAATAAATATAATTAAAATAACAAATCATTATAAATAAGAAGAAATTTTTAATGAAGAAATTTTTAATAAGGATGTGTTATTTATGCCATGGTATATGATTTTAATAATATTTATTATAGTATGTTTAATAGGAGCATGGATATCTAGTTGGTATAAAAGTAAAAGATGATTATATAATTTATATTAAAATTATGTATTAATCTTTAAAGTTAGAATAATTAGTTTTAATATAAACTGATTTTTATTATATTTATATAAATAATTAAAAAATAAAAAATAACATGAATTTCAATAGGAATATTGAGTTATTAATATAAAATATTGTATTAAAAAATAATATTGTAGTATAATTATTGTATAAATATTGTCGAAAAGGAAGTAAAAATGAAAAAAAGATTGATATTGAAAAAAATAATAATTTTAGTAATATTTTTTAGTTTTGTAATAAATGCTAAAAACCATGTTAAGGCATATAATAATATTAATTTTAAAAACATTAGTATAGAGGATGGGTTATCTCAATCTAGTGTTGAAGATATTTTTCAAGATAGCAGTGGATACGTTTGGATAGGTACTCATGATGGATTAAATAAATATAATGGAAAAGAATTTAAAGTTTATAAATATGAAGAAGATTCAAGTAAGAGTATTGCAAGTAATAGTATAACTGTAATTAAAGAAGATGATTTAGGAAATTTATGGGTCGGGACAGCAAATGGGTTAAGTAAGATTAATTTAAAAGATGATACGATTAAAAATTATTATGATAAGAAAGCAGAAGGAAATTTATCTAATTATAATATCTGCGATATTTTAATTACTCATGATGAAAAAATATTGGTTGGAACAGCTGATGGTTTAAATATTTACAATGAAGCTGAAGATAAATTTGAAAGAATTCTATATGATGATAATAAAAAAGTTCTTACAAATCAAGTTATATACAGTTTAGATGAAGATGAAGATCATAATATATGGATTGGAACTGAGAATGGGTTAAATAAAGTAAATATGGAAACTAAAGAAATAGAATTTTTATATAATACTAATAATACTTATAAAAATTCTATACATAAAGTATATTCAGATAATGATGGGAAAGTATGGGTAGGTACATCTGGAGCAGGATTATTAAAAGTGGATATAAAAACAAATAATATAGTTGAATATAAACCTGAGCACTTTAAAATAAAAAAAGGATGTAAAAAAGGAAATTTAAAAGGTGGAGTAGTTAAAGATATATTAAAAGACACTAGGGGCGTTGTATGGGTATGTACAGACTACGGACTATCTATGTACAATGAAGATGAGGATAATTTTATTACTTATATAAATAAGGAATATTATAAATTTAGTTCAATAAATAAAAGCAATTTTTCTATAATGGAAGATTCAACAGGCTTGATATGGGTAGGTACATCTGGTGGAATAAGTAGATTCGATCCTAATAATGGAATAAAACATTATAAACACCATCCCTTTTTAACTAATACATTAAGTGATAATTCCATACAAGGTATTTATGAAGATGATGACGGATTAGTCTGGATAGGTACTATTAATAAAGGATTAAATATAATGAATCCTAAAACTGAAAATGTAACAAGGATAAATTCTAAAAATAGTGATCTTGTAAGTGATAAAATTAAATTTATAACAGGAAAAGAAAATGAAGTTTGGATAGCTACAGATAATGGTCTAAATAAAATTGATAAAAATACTGATGAAATTAAAGTATATACAACTGAAAATGGATTAACAAATAACCAAATAAGAACTTTATTCATAGACAATAAAGATTGTTTATGGATAGGAACAGCAGATGGAATTAATGTTTTAAATTTAAAAGATGATACTGTAGTGGATATGACATATATTTTAAAAAATAATAATATAGTAGATACTTATGTTGATAGTATATATCAGGATAAAGAAGGGATTTACTGGATAGGGTTGTATATGAATGGAGGATTAGTAAGATTAGATCCACATGATATGACTATAAAAAATTATACTAAAGTTAAAGGTGATAACAATACAATAAGTTGTAATGCTATAGCTTCAATAGTAGAGGATGAAAAAAATAATATATGGATAGGAACTAAATATGGATTAAATAAATTAGACAAGAGTACAGAAAAATTTACAAGATACACAGAAAAAGATGGACTAGCTAATAATAATGTTTATGGAATTTTGATAGATGATTTAGGTAATCCTTGGGTAAGCACTAATAATGGAATATCGAAATTAGATTTAAGCAATAATATATTCACTAATTTAAATATATCAAATGGACTTCAAAGTAATGAGTTTAATGGAAATAGTTATTTTAAAAATAGTAATGGAGAATTTTTATTTGGTGGGATTAATGGATTAAATATATTTAATCCATTAGAAATAAATAAAAATAGAAGTGTACCTAAAGTCTTTTTTGAAGAATTTGAAGTAAAGGGAAAAGAGTATAAAAATATAGATGGATTAAAATTCAATTCATATGAAAACATGTTTAGAGTTAAAATGTTTGTTCCAGATTATAAGAATATAGATGCTATAAAGTACTTTTATAAGCTTGAGGGAATAGATAACGATTGGAATATGGGGAATTTTAATGAATTTACGTATAATAATATAAAGCCAGGAAAGCATACATTAAAGGTGAAAATTGAAATGCCAGATGGTAGTATAAGTGAAGAAAGTCAAGTTACATTTACTATAAAACCTCCTTTATGGAAAAGTTCAGGAGCTATAAGTATTTATATTCTTTTAATTGTCTTAATAATATATTTAAGCATTACTAAATTAAAGAATTTAGATAGGATGGTTGAAAAAAGAACAAAGCAATTAAGAGAACAAATGGAGAAAAACAGAAAATTATTTGATAAAGTAATAGATTTAGAAAAAAGAAAAAATAATTATTTTGTTAATTTATCTCATGAGCTAAGAACTCCTTTAAATGTAATATCATCAACAGAACAGTTGATTTCAGAATTAAATAAGCAAGAATCTGGAATAGGTAAAGAAAAACTAAATTATTATATGAAAATAATAAAAAGAAATTCTAGTAGATTATTAAGATTAATAAATAATATAATAGATACAAATAAAATTGAAAGTGGAAGATATGAGATAAATTTGGAAAAACATGATATAGTATATTTAGTAGAAGAAACTTCTTTAAGTTTAAAAGATTATATTAAAAATAAGGGAATAAATTTAATCATAGATCCAGAAATAGAAGAAAAAATTATAATGTGTGACAGTTATGAAATTGAAAGATGTATAGTTAATTTAGTAAGCAATGCAGCTAAATTTACATCAGAAGGTGGAGAGATAAGAGTAATCTTAAAAGACCTAAATGATAAGGTCGTAATTATAGTTAAAGATAACGGAATAGGAATAGATCCCAAGTACCATAAAGCTATATTTGATAGATTTAATCAAATTGTAGATGCTAATTCAGAAGTAAAAGGTGGAAGTGGATTAGGATTAACTATAACCAAGCATATTATAGATTTACATAAGGGGAAAATATATGTTAATAGCGATATTGGAAAGGGATGTGAATTTGTTATAATATTACCTACAAATATAAAATGATTTTAATATTAAGATTGGAAGATAAAATATGCGAATTAACAAATTATTTAGTAACTTAGGAATCTGCTCAAGAAAAGCAACTAGAAAGTTAATTGAAGAAAATAGGATAATAGTAAATGGAGTTTCCTGTATACAAGGCCAATGGGTGGAATTAGAAGATGAAATTCTTTTTGATAATAAGCCACTTCCTATAAAGAAAAAAATATATATAGCATTAAATAAGCCTATAGGAATAACTTGTACATCAGCAGAAGAGGTTGAAGACAATATAATAAATTTTATGAATTATCCTGAATATATATTTCCAGTAGGTAGATTAGATAAAGCATCGCAAGGATTGATTTTATTAACTAATGATGGCGATCTGGGTAATAAAATTTTAGAATCAGAAAATGAACATGAAAAAGAATATATAGTTACTTTAGATAAATCTTTTGACGATGAGTTTATTTTAGGAATGTCAAATGGGGTTGATATATGCAATGTTAAAACAAGGAAATGCAAAGTAAGAAGAGTTTCAGAAAACACATTTAATATTATTTTAACTCAAGGTCTTAATAAGCAGATAAGAAGGATGAGCAAGTCATTTGGATATAATGTTAATATGCTAAAAAGAATAAGGATTCTTAACATTAAACTTGGAGAGTTAGAATATGGTAAATGGCGTTATTTAACTAGTGATGAGATAAAGGGGTTAAAAAATATTATAGAATAAAATAAATTTTTAAGTATATACATATAAGGCTGTATTTTTTTTTATGGTATTAGTTAATATGTAAATAAATATAAGTAGTATAAAGTTATTGATAAACAATAATTTAGATATAATGTTAAAGTTCATATAATTACATCTAAATTATACTAATATATGTTGAAAATATAGCCAAGTATAAATATATAAATATAATTGTAAGGAGAGAGGTTTATATGGAAAATTTTAATTATTCAATACCTACTGAAGTTTATTTTGGAAAAGGCCAAATTAAAAACTTAGGAAATGTAATAAAGAGATATGGTAATAAAGTACTTGTAGTGTATGGTGGGGGAAGTATTAAAAAAATAGGTCTATATGATGAAATGATAAAAATATTAAAAGAAAATAATATATCATTTGTTGAACTTTCAAATATAGCACCAAATCCTAGAATAGAATCTGTTAGAGAAGGTATAAAACTTTGTAGAGAAAATAATATAGAAGTTGTTTTACCTGTTGGAGGAGGAAGTACAATAGATTGTGCTAAAATCATTGCAGCAGGAGTTAACTATGATAATGATCCATGGGATATTGTATTAGATTCAAGTAAGATTACAACAGTATTACCTATAATAACTATTTTAACTTTATCAGCTACAGGTTCAGAAATGGATCCATTTGCAGTAATATCAGATATGAGCAAAAATGAAAAACTAGGTATAGGTAATGACAAAATGAAACCTAAGGTGTCTATATTAGATCCAGAATATACTTATTCTGTTCCTAAAAATCAAACAGCCGCAGGAACAGCAGATATAATGAGTCATATATTTGAAAATTATTTTAATAATACTAAAGAAGCATTTATTCAAGCTAGAACTGCAGAAGGACTTCTAAAAACATGTATTAAGTATGGAAAAATAGCAATAGAAGAACCTAATAATTATGAGGCAAGAGCAAATTTAATGTGGGCATCTAGTTTAGCTATTAATGGTTTAATATCATATGGAACTAAAGGTACATGGTCAGTACATCCAATGGAACACGAATTAAGTGCATTTTATGATATAACTCATGGTGTTGGATTAGCTATTTTAACACCTCATTGGATGAGATATGTTTTAAATGATGATACTTTATATAAATTCGTTGAATATGGAATTAATGTATGGGATTTAGATAAAACTTTAGATAAATATACTATAGCTAATACTGCAATAGATAAAACTGCTGAGTTTTTTAAAGAAATAGGAATTCCATCAACATTAAGAGAAGTAGGGATTGGAGAAGAAAATTTTGAAATAATGGCACAAAAAGCAGTTAAATCTGGATTAAAATATGGATTTAAACCACTTACTTCACAAGATGTAGTAAATATATATAAAGCTTCATTATAAATATGTTTTTAGATAAATTTTATATATAAATAATCAAAGATAATCTGCGTAAGTGAATTTATAAAATATATATTTAAAACATATATAATATGGAGGATTATTTAATAATTCAAATAAAAGTTACTACATTTAAAATATATTCTAAATGTAGTAACTTTATTTAATTTAAATATTTTTTTTTCCCTATGTTTGAATGCGAAAAATTTCATTAATATAAATGTTAAAGGAACTCCAATTATAGCAGCTAAAATATAGGCTATAAGCTTGTATAATCCCATAATATTAAATACTATAAGCACAACTATATTTTGTATAATAAAATTTGGAATGTATGAGATTGCAAATTTTATGAATTTACTCAAATCTAGAGTTTCTTTAAATGTAAAGAAACTATTTAATAAGTATGACACAAATAATCCACAAATATATCCTACAATGAAAGCTATATTTTCATTTAAAAATTTTGAAAATATATAAGCAAATATTATACCAATAAATGTATTAATGACTCCTATAGTTACAAAAATAAAAAATTGTTTTGTAAAAAATGTATTCTTTATTTTTAATATAAGCTTATCCAATAAATTCACCTACATATCAATTTTATCTTTATTATTTTTTATTAGTTTATCAGCAATGATAAAGCGTGGTCTTTGTTTTGTCTCATTATATATTTTTCCTATATATTCACCAATTACTCCTAAAGATAAAAGTTGTATTCCACCAAGCATCCAAATTGATAAAGTTAAAGAAGTCCAACCAGTAACTGTTTTGCCTAAGAAATTAACGATAAGTGAATAAATTAAAGCTATAAAACTAACAAAAAATATAAAGAAACCTAATTCAGTAATTATTCTTATTGGTTTTATGCTAAAAGATGTAATTCCATCTAATGCAAAAGCAAGCATTTTCTTTAATGGATATTTTGATTCACCAGCAAATCGTTCATGACGTTCATATTCTACTACGGAGTATTTATAACCTATTAAAGGTACAATGCCTCTTAAGAATAAATTGACTTCTTTAAATTGACTTAATCCTTCTAAGGCTCTTTTACTCATAAGTCTATAATCAGCATGGTTGTACATAATATTTACGCCAAGAGCGTTCATGAATTTATAGAATCCTAAAGCAGTTGTTCTTTTAAAGAAAGTATCCGTTTTTCTAGATGATCTAACCCCATAAACAACGTCACTTCCAGAATAATATTCATTAACAAACTTATCAATTACTTCAATATCATCTTGAAGATCAGCATCTAATGATATTGTTATATCAGCACAATCTTTCGCAGTCATTAAACCAGCTAGTAGAGCATTTTGATGCCCTTTGTTTCTAGATAAATTTACTCCACTAAAAATGGAATTTTGAGAATTAAGCTCTTTAATTATATCCCATGTTTTATCTTTTGAACCATCATTGACAAATAGAATTTTACTGTCACTTGACACAAAGTCTTTATCTATCATAGAATTCATTTTTATTAATAATCTTTTTGCTGTTTCGTGTAATACAGCTTCTTCATTATAACAAGGAATTACCAAGTATAGGCAACCTTTCATATATAATACCTCCAAATTGTTAACATATAAATTTTATTTATGTATATTCATAAATGGTTATATAAGTTTAAAAATACAAAAATAACTATAAATCATAATATTCAAATTGTAAACAAAATTTTACTTTAAATCAAGAGTGTGTAAGAAATAAACTCAAATAATCATGTTTTAAAATGTGAATATTTTACTATTCTTTCGGAAAATATAAAAATCTTAGATTTATGAATAATTTAGAGTGAAAGTAAAGAGATATATAATAAAAAAATACAAAAAGCGAATTTAGTGTCATATAAAATTAAGGTCCTATTTTAAATATATCAACACTCTGTTAAAATATAGTCAAAATTAAATAAAGGAGAATTTTATGAAAAGATTAAATTATGGTGATAAAGTTGGGATTTTAGCGTGTTCTAATGGACTTGATAAAAATATGGAAGTAAAAATAAATAAATTAAAAAAGATTTTAAATGAAATTGGTTTAAAAGTTGTTTTTTCAAATAAAATATTTAAAAAATATTCTATATTTAATGGAAGTGGAAAAGAAAGAGCAATTGAACTTATGAAATTTTTTCAAGATAAGAGTATAAAAGCTATTTTTGATATTTCAGGTGGAGATTTATCTAATGGTATTTTAGAATATTTAGATTTTGATATTATTAAGAAAAATCCTAAGTTATTTTTTGGATATAGTGATTTATCAGTAGTTATAAATGCCTTATATGCTAAAAGTGGTGTTGAAACGTATTTATATCAAATAAGAAATTTAATTGGAGATAATTCTAAAATTCAAATTAAAGATTTTATAGAAACATTTATGGAAAATAAAAAAAGTCTTTTTAAATTTGAATATGAATGGATACAAGGAAAATTTATGAATGGAATAGTAGTAGGAGGAAATATACGCTGTTTTTTAAAACTTGCTGGAACAGAATATATTCCTAACTTTAAAGATAAAATTTTATTATTAGAAAGCTTAAGTGGTGATGTAGCAAAAATGACTACATATTTAACTCAGTATAAACAGCTAGGTGTATTTAAAGATATAAAAGGAATAATATTAGGCAGTTTTACAGAAATGGAAAATAAGAAGTATAGTCCTAGTATTATTGAATTAGTACAAGAAATAGTAAATAATCCTAATATACCTATAGTAAAGACAAGTGAAATTGGTCATGATTCAGATTCAAAGTGTATTGTTATAGGAAAGAATATAGAACTGAAATAACAATATTGAAGTAAATTTTATAAAGGTTATGAGGGTGAAATTATGATATGTAAAGTAAAAGATATTAATATAAATTATGAAATAATAGGTGAAGGCAAACCAATTATAATGTTACATGGATACTGTGTGGATCATAGATTAATGACTGGTTGTATGGAAAATATATTTGAAAAGAGGAAAGGATATAAACGTATATATGTAGACTTACCAGGTATGGGAAAATCCGATAGTGCTAAATGGATTATTAATTGTGATGTTATGCTTGATATTTTAATTGAATTTATAAATGAAATTATTCCAAATGAAAATTTTTTAATTATAGGTCAATCATATGGTGGTTATATATCAAGAGGAATAGTGTATAAGATGATAGATAAAGTAGATGGAGTTATATTAATATGCCCAGTTATAAAACCTGATAAGAAAAATAGAAATGTACCAGAACATGTTGTCGTAAAAAAAGATAAGGTATTATTATCTAAACTTAGTTTTGAAGAAGCAAAAGAAATTAATAATTGTTTAGTAACACAAAATGAAGAAATTTACAAAAGATATAAAAATGAAGTTCTAGAGCCTATAAGAATAGGGGATGTGGAGTTTTTAAAGAATTTCCAAGAAGAGGGCTATGAATTATCTTTTGATGTTGATAAATTAAATAAAAAGTTTGAGAAACCTGTACTTATCTTATTAGGTAAACAAGATTCTTGTGTAGGATATAAAGATGCTTGGAGTATATTAGATAACTTTGCAAGAGGAACTTTTGCTGTGTTAGATGGATCAGGACATAATTTACAAATAGAGCAAAGTGAAGTATTTAATTCACTAGTAAGTGAATGGTTAAATAAAGTAGATGAATTATAACTTAGTATTGTTTAAAACAAAAAATAAAATTTAATTTAGAAAATATAGTTTTCTTTATAATTATAGGATTTCTTTTATTTACAATAATGATTAAAATATTATAAAATAATATAATAGTTTAATTTAAGATAGGATGAATTTAATTGAAAAATGATGTTGATTATTCATTAGATGAAAATTTAAAAAGTAGTATAATTAAAATTAAAAATATAATTTTATCTAAATTATATAATACTGATATATATCTTTTTGGTTCAATAGCAAAAGGTAGATATTCAAAGCAAAGTGATATAGATTTGCTTGTTATAATTGATGAAAATAAATCCACTAAGGAGTTAAGAGTATTAAGACATGAAATAGAAGATGTTTTAGATACGTTTAGATTGGAAAGGGATGTAGATATTAAACTTTATAGTAAAGAACGATATAATGAGCTTTGTAAGAAGCCTTGTTTTGAGCAAGCAATACTTAAAGATTTAGTTGACATAGGAGGTTGGTAAAGTAGAGATTTAAAGGATTTTTATTTTAGTAGAAGATATGCTTCAGATGATTATGAATTTTTAAGTGATGATGAGTATAAAGAATATATAGATAATTTTTATGAATTATTAGGAGAATTAAAAGAAATAAGGAACAATATATAATCCTAAAAACAGTTTAAGTATTTAAACTACGATTATTGACAAAACATGACCATTAATATATTATAAGATAAAGAAAATACAAATTAATAATAAAAGCAATGAAAAAGAGGAGTAGAAACTGAAAATATTAAAGGAAACTAGCTTACATAAGCATAGGAGTATGGTTCTTTTTTATTAGTAATATACGATAAAAAAGAACAAGTAAGAGAGAGGGAATAGGTGAAAGCCCTTATATGGAAAGTTTTGAAGGTAGCTTTTGAGCTTCTTTAGTGAAATAAGAGTAGCTAAGGACGGTTTGTCTAAATCGTTAATTAATTAAGAGTCCATTAAAAACATTAAATTATGTTTGCGTGGAAATAAAGGTGGTACCGCGAGTCTTCGTCCTTTTTGGATTGAGGGCTTTTTTTATTTTAAATATGTTTTAATATATGTAATAGATAAAGTTAAATTACTTAGTTCATTTTATTTATGTATATATAAACACGTTTTAAAACAAGACTATAAAAATGATAATTAATTAGTTTAAAATAATTTAGCTAATTTAAATAATAGGGAGGAAAATAAATGTCAGAAACAAAAAATATTGCAACAACTTATGATCCAAAAGAATTTGAAGACAGAATTTATAAGACATGGGAGGAAAAAGGTTACTTTACCCCTGTTATAGATAAAAAGAAGAAGCCATTTACAATAATCATGCCACCACCAAATATAACTGGTCAACTTCACTTAGGTCATGCATTTGATGATACACTTCAAGATATGCTTATAAGATTTAAGAGAATGCAAGGTTATGCAGCGTTATGGCTTCCAGGTGAAGACCATGCATCTATTGCAACAGAAGTTAAGGTTGCAAATCAACTTGCTGAGCAAGGATATAACAAAAAGGAAATGGGGAGAGAAGCTTTCCTTGAAAAAGTTTGGGAATGGAGCGATAAGTACAGAGCTACAATAAGAAATCAAGTTAAAAAGCTAGGGGTTTCTGCTGATTTTACAAGAGAAGCATTTACAATGGATGAAAATCTTAGTGCAGCTGTAAAGCATGTATTTGTTAAGCTTTATAATGAAGGTTTAATATATCAAGGAAATAGGATAACTAACTGGTGTACTCACTGTCAAACAGCACTTTCTGATGCTGAAATTGAATATGAAGAACAAGCAGGTCATTTCTGGCATATAAACTATCCATTAGCTGATGGAAGTGGATTCTTAGAAATTGCAACAACGAGACCTGAAACATTACTTGGAGATAGTGGGGTAGCTGTTAACCCTAATGATGAAAGATACAAACATTTTATTGGAAAAACTGTGATATTACCACTTGTAAATAGAGAAATTCCTATAGTTGGAGATGACTATGTTGATTTAGAATTCGGTACTGGTGCAGTTAAAATGACTCCAGCCCATGACCCTAATGATTTTGAAGTAGGTAAGAGACACAATCTTGAAATTATAAGAGTTATGGATGATAAGGGTATTATTAATGAAAAAGGTGGAAAATATAAAGGCTTAGATAGATATGAAGCTAGAAAAGCTATGGTTAAGGATTTAGAAAGCTTAGGACTTTTAGTTAAGATTAAAGACCATGCTCATAATGTTGGTACACATGATAGATGTGGTACTACAGTAGAACCAATAATATCTAGACAATGGTATGTTAAGATGGAGTCTTTAGCAAAACCAGCTATAGAAGTGGTTAAAAATGGAAAAACTAAATTTGTTCCAGAAAGATTTGATAAAATATATTATAACTGGATGGAAAACATTCAAGATTGGTGTATTTCAAGACAATTATGGTGGGGACATAGAATACCAGTTTACTACTGTCAAGACTGTGGTGAAATGATGGTGCTTGAAGAAGTTCCAACTAAATGCTCTAAATGTGGTTCTACTAATATAAAACAAGATGAAGATGTACTTGATACATGGTTCTCTTCAGCATTATGGCCTTTCTCAACTTTAGGATGGCCAAACAAAACAGAAGACTTAGAATATTTCTATCCAAATAATGTATTAGTTACTGGACACGATATAATTTTCTTCTGGGTTGCTAGAATGATATTCTCAGGATTACACTGTATGGGAGAAACTCCATTTAATACTGTACTTATTCATGGACTTATAAGAGATTCTCAAGGAAGAAAGATGAGTAAGTCATTAGGTAATGGTGTTGATCCACTTGAAGTTATAGAAAAGTATGGTGCTGATGCGTTAAGATTTATGATTGCAACTGGTAATGCTCCAGGAAATGATATGAGATATTATCCTGAAAGAGTTGAAGCTTCAAGAAACTTTGCTAATAAGATTTGGAATGCTTCAAGATTTGTTATGATGAACCTTGATAAAGAAATTATGAACAAATATAAGAATTGCAAAGAGTATTCATTAGCTGATAAATGGATATTATCAAAAATGAACACATTAGTTAAAGAAGTTACAGAAAATATGGATAAATATGAACTTGGAATTGCTATGCAAAAGGTTTATGACTTTATGTGGACTGAATTTTGTGACTGGTATATAGAACTTGTTAAACCAGTATTCTATGGTGAAGATGAAAAAGCTAAAGGAGTAGCTTACAATGTATTAAATACTGTATTAGTTACAGGATTAAAATTATTACATCCAGCTATGCCGTTTATAACAGAAGAAATATTCACTCATTTAACAGACGAAGAAACAATAACAACATCTTCTTGGCCGGTATTTGATGACGCTTTAGTAAGCGAAGAATCAGAAAATGATATGGCTTATGTTATTGAAGCTATTAAAGGATTAAGAAATGTAAGAGCTGAAATGAATGTACCACCATCAAGAAAAGCCAAAGTTATTTGCCATATTGCAGAAGATGCAAAGCAAGCATTCACAGCTGGTAAAGCGTATATGGAAAAGTTGGCATCAGCTTCAGAAGTTGAATTTATAACTGACAAAGCAATGGTTCCAGAAAATGCAGTGTCACTAGTAGTTAAGGGTGGAGAATTATTTATGCCATTACTTGATCTTGTAGATAAAGATAAGGAACTTGAAAGATTAAATAAAGAATTTAAGAAATTAGAAGGCGAAATTGAAAGAATAGATAAAAAGTTAGGAAATGCAGGTTTCGTTTCTAAAGCTCCAGCAGCTGTTGTAGATGGAGAAAAAGCAAAGAGAGAAAAGTATGTTGAAATGCTTGATGCAGTTAAAGTAAGAATTGAAGCTTTAAATTAATTAGGCACATTCAAGTAAATAATTTTAAGTAGAAAGTTGTACACATATTTTAATGTGTGTACAACTTTTTTGTATAGAAAACTTTAATTTTAGAGACTAATAAAATTAAAGTTTATAAACAAATATCAGTTAAAAATTGAGTATAGAAACAGTACAATCAAAAAAAATTATAGTGCAATTGTAAAATATATATTTTAGAAAGTTTCAAAGAATTTCCACTAAAATGTTAATTTTCAACTAGCAAAATAATTTTATAGCACTTTGTTATTTAAATCTTAAGATAAGTGTAAAATATGGTTTAATGTTAAAGAATATATTATAATCATTTTAATAATAAATATAAAATGATAAGTTAATAATTATAAAAAAAGGAGAGTTTTCAAATGATTATAACAACAACACCATCTATAGAAGGAAAAAATATTTTAGAATATAAAGGAGTTGTATTTGGAGAAGTAATATCAGGAGTTAATTTTATAAAAGATTTTGCAGCAGGATTAACTAATTTCTTTGGGGGACGCTCTAATACTTATGAAGATGAATTGATAGAAGCTAGAGAAAACGCTATGAAAGAAATGGAAAGTAGAGCAGCAAAACTAGGAGCTAATGCCGTAGTTGGAGTAGACATTGATTATGAAGTATTAGGTGCAGATAACGGGATGCTTATGGTTACTGCTTCAGGAACTGCTGTTTATTGTGAGTAATATGGAAAGAGTTTTTATTAAGTAGAAATTTATATCTTTCTATTTTCAAAAAAAATTATCCACTATCAGCTAAAAAAGCGTGGCGTAGCCACTTTTGTTCTTATATATTAAATAGGAAATAAGTAATAATACATTTAATTGTATAAGTTAAATAAGCAAATTTGATAAATAATTAAAGGGGAAACGAATGAAATGAATTATGAAGAAGCAATGAATTATATAAATAGTGTGGGAAGATTTGGATCTAATTATGGTCTTAAAAGGACGTATCGGTTATTAGAGATATTAGGAGATCCTCAAAAAAAGTTAAAATTAATTCACATAGCAGGAACTAATGGTAAAGGTTCTACAACATCAATGATAACTTCAATTTTAATAAAAATGGGATATAAAGTTGGAATGTATACATCACCATATTTAGAAGAGTTTGAAGAAAGAATTCAGATTAATGGTAAAAATATTCCTAAGGATAAGTTAACTGATTTAATTAATATAGTTAAGAAATCTGTAGATCAAGTTATAGAAGAAGGATATGATCATCCAACTGAATTTGAGATTTTAACAACTGTTATGTATTTATATTATTATAATGAAAATGTTGATTATGCTGTGATTGAAGTAGGACTTGGAGGAGAATTAGATTCAACAAATGTGATAACTCCCCTAGTTAGTGTTATTACATCAATTAGTTTTGATCATATGAATATTTTAGGGAATTCTCTATATGAAATCGCTATGCAAAAAGCAGGAATAATAAAAAAAGATATTCCAGTAGTAGTTTATCCACAAAAAGATGAAGCTATGAAAGCTATAAAAGAAAAGGCTATAAAAGAAAACAGCAAAATTTATGAAGTTAGTAGGAACAGTGGAACATTTATAGAAGTAAATTATGATGATAAACTTTATCAAAGAGTTCAAATTAGAACTATTAATGGATTATATAATATAGAATTACCATTAATGGGTGAACATCAAATTTTAAATTTAAGCGTAGCTTTAACTACTGTAGAGATATTATGTAAAATAGAAGAATTAGAGATTAATAAAGAGGTTATAGAAAACTCACTTAAATCTGTAACATGGAAGGGAAGATTAGAAGCATTAGGAAAAGAACCTTTCATTGTGATTGATGGAGCACATAATATAGAAGGAATAAAAATGCTAAGAACTAATGTTGAAAAATACTTTAAGTACAATAAAATTTATTTATTATTAGGAGTTTTAGCTGATAAACAAGTGGAAGAAATAATTAAAGAAATAACACCTATAGCATATAAGATTTATGCATTAACTCCTCATAGCGATAGAGCAGAATTAAATACAGAATTAAGAAATGAAATCTTAAAATATAATAAAAATACTGTAGCCTTAGATAGTTATGAAGAAGCCGTTAAAAAGGCATTAAATGAAGCCGATGCTGAAGATTTAATATTGATAAGTGGTTCGTTATATATGATTGGAGATATGAGAAAAATAATAACACAGAAAATAATTATTTAGTTAACAATTATTTTTTATGTATGAAGGGGATGAGAATTTAAATGTTTGATTTTAATATATGTAAAAATAAAGAAAAAAACATATATGAGGATTTAAAAGGATTTTACCATGATAAACCTGGAGTAACATTTAGTTATCAAGATTTTGAAATTACAGGGTTAAGAGAATTTAAGGTTCTATATAATAAAATAAAACCATTGAAAAAAAATCAAAGAGTAAAACTAGGTAATGAACTTATTGATTTGTTGATAGATTATATAAGAGAACCTAAAAAAGAAGTATTTGAAAATATAAAAGGATATATGGCACTGAATCCAGTAAGTGATTATTATGAAGAATTCATTAAAAGTTTTAAAGCACTTATAGAAAGTTTTAAACAGTTTAAAGATGATTTAACTTTATTCTTAAAGAAACTAATATTTGAAGGTAATTCTCATGATGAAATAAAACTTGGACTTATGATGTCATGCACAATAAAAATAAATAATATAGAAGAAGTTTTAAGAGTTTTATCAATAAGCAATGAATATATATTTTATGTAATAAAAGTATATGAAACAATGAATAATTGTAATGAAAGAGTTTTTTATTTAGCTCAAAATTCAAGAGGATATGGAAAAGCTATATGTGTACATGAATTACAACCTGTAAGTAATGAAATAATCGAATGGTTAATATTATATGGCTTAGAAGATAATTTTGGATATTTAGAATCATTAGAATATTCAATGTTATCGGTTAATCTTTTAAAATATTTAAAATCAGGAAGAATAAATGAAAGTAATATCAGACTTTTATCTAAATCTTTTAGTGTGTTGTTTTCAGAATATGCAGTAAATGACATAGAAAATGGAATTAATGTATGTTTTGAATACTTTAAATTAGTTAATATGTATGGAAAAGATATATATAGTTTATATGGTGTTATAAGTGGAATTTATTCAATTGATACATTTATATTTCAGGAGTATGGATTTGATTCAATAGATAAAATAACATCAATAGTTCCACAGTATGATAAGTTATGTGATTTAGCTGGGGAAATATATATAAAAAGTATTTGGGGAAAAGTTATTTTAAAAGAAATAGGCAATATAGATTTAGATATTGAAGTTTTAGTAGAGGCAATGGAAAAAACTAATTTTGAAATTTCTAACGATGAATTTATAGGATTATTAGAAAGAGATTATACTAATCCAGCTTTATATAGATATGGTTTAGAAAAAGGGAATAAGGAACTTAAAAAAAGTATTTACGATGCTGCATATAACAGACTTCCAATGAAAGATATTTGCAATAGAGAAAAAGAAACTATAGATTTAGATGATCTTATAATTAAACCCATGTATCATCTGTGTTTCTATTTTTTGGTTAAAGGTATTGAATATGATGAACTTCCAAAAGAATATAAGAGAATTAATTTTGATGCTTTAAATGCTAGTTTAGTAGAAACTTATAAATTAGCTACTAATAACCTTATAAAAATTAAAGATGAATTTTCTAAGGAAGATAAGAAATTTATAGAAGAAAAATTAACAGAGGAAAGTTTAAAAAATTCATTACTATCATTAATAGACAGTGGTTCTAATAAAAAAAGAGAGTATATGGAAATCAATATTCAAAAAATAATACCCCATGTTAAAGATATATATCTTATGTCAACTTATATAGATGATATAAGATATAGAGATTTAAGTGTTATAAAAAATATTAATTTAGAAGAAGAAATGCTTTATTTATTTAGAGATAATGGTAATCCTTATGATGAAAATGCTATAAAAATAGTGACTAAACAAGGATATGTTTTAGGATATATTCCTAGGAGATATAATTTAATAATAAAAAATATGATTGATAATGGTAAATATTTTTATGCATTAATAAGTAAAGTAAGTGGAGATTTTGAGAAAATTGATATTATGATTTATTTGAGTTATAAGGATGTAATAGATGAAATAACTAATACAATGTCATTACTATATAATAAGAAAGGAAAATACCTACAATAAGATAAATTAAAGGTGTATCTTAATTAAGATACACCTTTGATTTTTTTCCATTCCATTAAAGCTTGTGCTAATTGATCAGGACAAGAAGTAGATTTATTTCCACATTTAATACCTTTTAATTTTTCTATTGCTATATCAATGTCCATATTTTTAACTAAAGCCCCAATACCTAAGAGGTTTCCAACACAGCCACCAATGAAATTTACAGATTTTATTACATTATTTTCAATTTCAATATTTATAGTACTTGAACAAACACCACGAGTTTTGTATGAAAACATATTAACTATCTCTCCCTTTATATTTTTAATAAAAACAAATTAATATTTTAATTATAGTAGTATTTTGTCAAGAAATAAAGATATTACAGAAAAATAGTAGTATCATTAATATCTTTTGAGAATATATTATAAATACAAGAATGATTATCCAAGGGGGGGGAGAAAGAGATGGAAGAATCAATTATTATATGTAATACTGGGTCAAGTACACTTAGTAAAGTTGATGTTGAAAATTTGGAGATTAAAACTTTAAATTTATCTCTAGATGAAAAAGAGAGTGGACCTCATGGATTGTCATTGTATGATAAAAAAGTTTTAGTAGCTAATAATTATAGCAACACTATATCATTAATAGATCCAGGGACTTTTAAAGAAGAAGGAAATATATATATAGGAGCCCATCCTAATGATTTAACAATTTACAATAATAAGTTATATGTTTTATGTGGAGAGGCTAATTCTCTTACAATATATGACTTACTTAAAAGGGAAGTTGTTGTGGAATTACCAATAGGAGTATTTCCTCATAGCATAGCTCTTTATAACGAACAAAACAAAGTATTTATAAGTAATATGGGAGATGATACAGTATCTGTTGTTGATTGTATATATAATAAGGAAATAAAAAGGATAAAATGCAATAAATATCCTACAAAGATAGCTGTATCTAATAACAGAGAATATTTATATATATGTGAAAGCCATATAGGTTATGCTTTAAAGGGGAGTATAGCTATAATATCATTAAAAGATTTTTCTTTAAAGGCAACTATAAAAGTTGGTAATGGACCAGTTGATTTTTGGGAGGAAGACAATTATCTCTATGTTTCTAATTTTGTAGAAGGATCAATTAGTGTTGTGAATATAAAAAAATTAAAAGAAGAAAGTAAAATATATATATCGGGTATGCCACGAGGAATAATTAAAGTTAATAAAAAAATTTTTGTTGGAGATTATTTAAATGGAAAATTAAAAATTATTAATTTAAAAGATAAAGAAATAAAAAACATAGCAATAGGAAAAGAACCTAATGCTATGCTTTTAATTAAGAATCTTCACTAAATAACATACTTATTATATTATTATAAATACTAGATGGGTTTTTCTTCCATTTATTGCAAAGGAGAATAGCTTGCTTTTTAGTTGGAACAGTTAACTTTAATTCCATAAGTACACCATCATTTTCTATAGCCTTTAGATCGACTAAAAAATTGTCATTGTTATCAAGTGTATAATCACTATGTATAGTAAGCTCTTTTTTTATAAGTTCTAATTTCTCTGTTATATATTGTTGTATGATTGAAATTTTTGAAGGAGATATTCTATCTTTAAATAAAGTTAGAACTGTATCTCCTTTTTTTGTTAAACACAATAATTTTTTCTCATTATTTTCTTTGTAAACAACAAAATTAGCACTTTCTAATTCAGATAAGTATTGTTGAAGTGTGAAGTAATTAATAAAATTGTTTTCAAGTACTATTTCAGTTAACTGAGTATTAGATATTGGATCTTTTATTGCTTTTAATACATAGAGTATTAATAATTTATTCTCCGCTAATTCTGCTGAACTTTCGTACATAAACTAAACCCCCATGATCGTTTAAATAATATATATATTATATCATAAAATATGATTTATTGAATATAGTTAATATTAATAATAGTTAAGTAGAATAAAAAAACAAAAAAGTAAGGAGAGTTCTGAGGTGAGTTGGAGAAGGCTAAGAATAGTTTTAGATTTACTTTTAATAATAATAGTAATTTTTATATCAATAGAATCTAAAAAAAATGTAAATGCAATTTCTGTAAATCTAGATGAGCATCCTATATATTCTGTTGATACAGAAGAAAAAGCTATTAGTTTAACTTTTGATATAAATTGGGCAGAAAAGGATAATCTTAAAAGCATATTACAAATATTAGATAAATACAATGTAAAAGGAACATTTTTTATAATGGGGGGATGGGTTAATCATAGTAGTGATAATGTTAAAAAATTAAAAGAAATTAACGAAGGGGGGCATGAGATAGGTAATCACAGTTATAAACATCCTGACTTTATAAAGATAAACGAAACAAAGTTAGAAGAAGAACTTAAAAAAACTGATGAAATTATAGAAAATAATATAGGAAAAAAGCCTAAACTTTTTAGATTTCCAAGTGGATCTTATAATAAACAAGCTGTGCAAAGAGTAAAAACATTAGGCTACATTCCAATACAATGGAATGTAGATTCAGTAGATTGGAGAGAAAGAGGGCAAGAAAAAGAGTATAGTAGAGTTATGAAGGGAGTAGCACCAGGAGCAATATTACTTTTTCATAATAATGCGAAATATACTCCAGCTAATTTAGAAAGAATAATAAAAGAATTAAAATCTCAAGGATATGAATTTAAAACAATAGGAGATTTAATATATTCTAAGGAATATTATATAGACGAAAATGGTATTCAGCACAAAAAAAATAATAAAGATTGAAAATAAACCAGGATTTGTATTATAATGGTAATAAGTGCTAGTGGGAGTACTGTTTACCAAATTATTAACAGTAGAGAGAGGGGTAACAATGGATAATTTAATGTTAAATAACAAGATATATCTAGAAGGCAAAATAGCTTCTGAATTAGAATATAGTCATGAAATGTATGGAGAAGGATTTTATACTTTTAATTTAGATGTTATGAGATTAAGCGATTCAGTTGATAGGTTAAATATAACCATATCAGAAAGATTAATTACAAATATTGATTTAAGTATTGGAGCAGAAGTTATTATTGATGGTCAATTAAGATCATACAATAAATTTATAGATGGATCTAATAAACTTATACTTACTGTATTTGCTAGAAATATTGAACCATGCTTAGAAAGAAGTAAAAACCCAAATGAAATATTCTTAGATGGTTATATTTGCAAAGAACCAGTTTATAGAACAACACCTTTTGGTCGTGAAATTGCAGATGTATTACTTGCAGTAAACAGGGCATATAATAAATCAGATTATATTCCAACAATTGCATGGGGAAGAAATTCAAGATTTTGTCAAAGTCTAAATGTAGGAGATAATATAAGAGTATGGGGTAGAGTTCAAAGTAGGGAATATCAAAAGAAAATTTCTGAGACTGAAACTGTGAAGAAGATTGCTTATGAAGTATCCATTTCTAAGATGGAAAAAGTAGAGGCTGATAATTCTTCAAAAGAAGAAGGAGCAGTCTAGAGTAATTAATATTTGAATGAAAATGAAAAGAGGATTTCTTTATGAAATCCTCTTTTCATATGTATTATTTTCTTAAATCATCTAATAATTGAGTTTTACCTTTAGTTTTATCATCAACTGACTTAATTATTTTTGCAGGAGAACCCGCTACTACAACATTTTCAGGAACATCTTCAGCAACAACAGAACCGGCAGCAACAACAGAACCAGCACCAATTTTAACTCCTTCTAAAATAACAGAGTTAGCACCAATTAAAACATTATCACCTATTGTACATGGCTCTTTGCTTGGTGGTTCTAAAACACCTGCAACAACAGCACCAGCACCAAGATGAACGTTTTTACCTAATCTACCACGTGCTCCAATTACAGCATTCATATCTACCATAGTGCCATCACCTATTTCAGCACCAATATTAATTACAGCACCCATCATTATTACAGCATTTTTCCCTATAGTTACTTTATCTCTGATAATAGCACCAGGTTCAATTCTAGCATCAACTTCAAGTAAATCAAGCATAGGAATTGCAGAATTTCTTCTATCATTTTCTAATCTAAAATGCTTTATAAGATGTTTATTATCTAAAATGATTTGTGCAATAAAATCAGATTCTCCTATTAATATATAAAAACCATTTGAGCCATACCATTCAATATTATCCATTGAAGCTTTGCTTAAATCTCCATTAACATATACTTTAACGGGAGTAGATTTTTTTGACTCCTTAATAAATCTAGCAATCTCATATGGATCTGTTAAATTATAAGACAAGTTTATCATCCTTTCTTTAATTACAATTAAGTTAATTATAATAAAAAAATAGTGAAAATAAAAGGGGAAGATTTATAATAAAATATAAATAAAAATATTTATGTTTTATTATGTGATAATAATCTATTTAAAATATGTATTAGAATAATAATAAATATTTTTATTTATTATTACATATGTTAATATAATTTCAAAGATTGATGATGTAATTAAAAGTATATACATTAAAATAATGTAAAAATATTTAGATTTACTTACCATTCATTAAGTTTAAAATGTTAAACTTAATGAATGGTAAGAATCTATAAAATATATACTATAGTTTATAGTAGTAATCTTTAATAACTATTGTTACAAATATTTATTAAAATAAAAATAGAAAATAGAGTACAAGGGAGAGTTACGATGAATAGTAGAGTAGAAAAAATACAAATTTCTGGAATTAGAAGATTTTATGAAAAAGTTCAAAAAGTTGAAGGGGCAATATCACTAACAATAGGGCAACCAGATTTTAATGTTCCAATTGATATAAAAAAAGCAATGATAGATGTTATAAAAAAAGATAAAACTACATATACTTCTAATGCCGGCATAGAACCTTTAAGAGAAGAAATAAGTAATTATTTAAGAAAATTTAATATTAACTATGATAAGGAAGAAATATGTATAACAGTTGGAGGCAGTGAAGGATTATTTGCAGTATTATCTGCCATAATTAATCAAGAAGATAAAATATTAATACCATCTCCAGCATATCCAGCTTATGAGAGTATATCAAATATAATAGGGGCAAAAGTAGTAAATTATTCTTTGAATGATGATTTTACATTAAATGTAGATGAAATAAAGAGAAAAATAAAAGAAGAAAATATTAAATATTTATTGATTTCTTTTCCGTCTAATCCTACTGGTGCAATATTATCTAAAGAAAATAGAAATGAATTAATAAAGCTTATAAAAGAAAATGATATTATTGTAATAACTGATGAAATGTATTCAGCTATAATATTTGATGAATATTACTCTGTAGCTCAAGAAAGTGAAATATTAGATAAGGTTATATATGTAAGTGGATTTTCAAAAATATTTTCTATGACAGGACTTAGAGTGGGATATTTTGCATGTAAAAATAAATTTATGAAAGAAATAATAAAAGTACATCAATATGCTGTTTCTTGTGCACCGTCTATAGCACAATGGGGAGCTTTAGAAGGATTAAAGAAATCTCTTGATGATGTAGAAAATATGCGAAAAACTTTTGAATTAAGAAAAAGATATTGTATTAAGAGATTAAATGATATTGGAATAGAAGTTATTGAACCTAAAGGAGCATTTTATATATTTCCATCTATTAAAAAGTTTAATATGAGCTCAGAAGATTTTTGTACTCGACTTTTAAAAGAAGAAAAATTAGCTTGTGTTCCAGGAACTGCTTTTGGAACACTAGGAGAAGGCTATATGAGAATATCTTATTGTTATAGCAATGAAGTTTTGTCTGAAGCTTTTAATAGATTAGAAAAATTTATAAAAAAATTAAATAATAACTATTAAATATAAGATTATTATATTATATATTTAAATTTTATATAATTAAGTATTTTTTAGATTTTCTATTAAATTGATTCATATTTACAATATTATTGTTTAATAGTTATTTTTAAAAATAATTATAAATATTGGGCAATTTTTTAAAATATACTAAACTGTTAAAAAACAGTTAAACAAATATTAGATATAAGAAAAAAAATCATTAATATTAAAAATTATTAATGAATTGATATTATTAATATATTAATTAAATGCTTTTAAAAAATAATAATATTTGACAAAAGCATTAAATATTATATAATTTAATAAATATTAATAAATAAAAATAAAAAAATGATATTGGTGCATTGTTATAAGTAGGTACTATATCATTTAGGCACATAGAAATAAATAACAAGAAAAAGATGCGATGGATATTTTGCGAAATACAATAACTTGCGTTCTTTTAATAGTTGTGCTATTAGTAGGTTCCAAAAAAGAAGTAGTTCACAAAATAAACTAGCATACTGCTAGTTAGTTATTTGAAGGTGCCTTATAAAAATAAGGGGGAAATATAATTTATGAAAAAGAATAAACTTAAAAAGTTACTTTCTTTAACTTTGGCTTTAACTTTAGGATTAACAGTTTTTGCAGGTTGTGGTAAATCAACTGATAATCAAACGAAATCTAATGAACAAGTTATGACTTATAACTTAAATGCAGATCCCAAAACTCTAGATCCAGCATTAAATAACTCATTGGATGGAGGAATAATGTTAGTAAATACATTTGAGGGATTATGTAAATTAGATAAAAATGATAAAGCTATACCGGGGGTAGCTGAAAAATGGGATGTTTCAGAGGATGGAACGGTTTATACATTCCATTTAAGAGATAGTAAATGGTCAAATGGGGAGTCTGTTACAGCTCAAGACTTTGAATATGCATGGAAAAGAGTATTAAATCCAAAAACAGCAGCGTTATATGCATATCAAATGAGTTATTTAAAAAATGCTGATGAATATAATCAAAATAAAGATATTGATGGGGATGGAAAAATAGCTACAGCAGATGAAATTGGTGTTAAAGCTATTGATGATAAAACATTGGAAGTGACTTTAAATGAACCATGTCCTTACTTCTTAGAAGTAACATCATTTCCATGTTATTTTCCAGTTAACAAAGATTTAGTTGAATCAACTCCAACTTGGGCTAACAATGCTGAAACATATGTTTCAAATGGTCCGTTTAAAATGACTAAATATGCAATGAAAGATGAAATAGTATTAGAAAAAAATGAAAATTATTATGATACAAATAATGTTAAACTTGACAAACTTAATGTAAAATTAGTTACAGAAGAAACTTCTGCATGGGCAAGTTATCAATCAGGGGATTTTGATATGGTAGATATTGTTCCATTATCAGAAATCCAAACTGCTGTTAAGGATGGTAGTGCTAAAATATTTGAACAGTTAGGAACTTATTTTTATTGTATAAATGTATCTGAAAAGGCTAAGACTTTGAATCCAGAAGCTGCTAAGGCATTGTCTGATGCAAGAGTAAGAAAAGCGTTAGCATTAGCTATTGATAGACCTTCAATAGTTAATAATGTAAAAAAAGGAGAACAGATACCAGCACATAGTTTTGTTCCAGAGGGTATTTTAGATAGTAAAGGAAAAGATTTTGCAAGTAAAAAGTACTTTAAACCAGAAGGTGATGTAGAAGAAGCTAAGAAATTATTAGCAGAAGCAGGATATCCAAACGGAGAAGGATTCCCTACAATTGTATTAACATTTAATCCTGAAAAAGGAAATGGAACTATTGCTCAAGCAGTACAAGACATGTGGAAAAATAATTTAGGAATAAATATAGAACTTCAAAGTCAAGAGTGGAAGGTATTCCAAACAACTAGAGACAATAAAGATTATTTAATTGCTAGACATGGATGGGTTGGAGATTACGTTGATCCAATGACATTCTTAGAAATGTGGATCAGTACTTCAGGTCAAAACAATGCAGGATATAATAATCCAAAATATGATGAACTAATAAAAGCATCTAAAACGGAAAAAGATCCAGATAAGAGATTAGAAATAATGCATGAAGCAGAAGATTTATTAATGGAAGATATGCCTATAATACCTGTTTACTATGAAACTCAACCAAAAGGTATAAAAGATTATGTTAAAGATGTTAGAGTATCACCTTTAGGATTTGTATATTTTGATAGAGCCTATATAGAAGGAAAGTAACTTAGATTGAAATTGCTTCAAATATATATGGATTATATTTGAAGCAATTTTTAATTATTATGGAAAATAGAATTTTAAATTTTATATCAAGTTTTATTTGATTATATAAATTAAGAAAATTTTAGTCTATAAAAATAATATTTTCTTGTATAATTATAGGTTATTTAATTTTATGAAGTATTAAAGAATTTATAAAGAATTAAAAGATTTAAGAAATTTAATTAATTAAAAATGTTAAAAATAATGAAATGTTAAAAAAATATAAATAAAATTAATACAATGATACATGTATTAATTTTTATATGTGTATATTTATAAAAAAATACTTTAAAAAATGCATAATAAACATTTTGAAATACAAGTGTTTTTCGTTGAAATACAAGGGCTAAGGTGTATAAAAAAACATAGTGAATTATTAATTGATCAATAGAGATGGTTCTAATTTATTGACAAAAATTAATATTATTATATAATTATTAAATAAATTGATATTATTTTAAATATCGAATTTTGTAAAAAGGGAGAGAGAAAAATGCTAAAATATATTGGAAAAAGGTTATTAGCAAGTATATTAACAATATGGGTTGTCATAACGTTAACATTCTTCCTTATGAGACTTATGCCAGGTGGACCTTTCGATAGTGAAAAATTAACACCTGAAATTAAAGCTAATATGGAAGCAAAATATGGAATGGACAAACCACTAAGTGAGCAATATGTAATGTATATGAAGAACTTAGTAAAAGGAGATCTTGGTGAATCTATGGTATTCAAAGGAAGAAGGGTATCGGAAACAATATCGTATTCATTCCCAGCATCTGCAGAAATTGGTTTAGTGAGTGTGGCTTCATCAGTTCTGGTTGGAGTTGGATTAGGAATAGTAGCAGCATTAAAAAAAGGTAAATGGGCAGATTCATTAATTATGCTTTTAGTTACCTTAGGAATTACTATACCAAGTTTTGTAATAGGAGCTGTATTAATTTATTTCTTAACTGTTGAGTTGAGATTGTTACCAGCAACAGGGTTTAGTAGTTGGAAGAATTATATAATGCCAGTAATAGCATTATCATTAGCATCAATGGCTTTTATCACAAGACTTTCAAGAAACAAATTATTAGATGTATTAAAATCTGATTATATAAGAACAGCAAAAGCTAAGGGATTAAGTAAGAAAAAAGTTATATTAAAACATGCACTTAGAAATTCTTTAATTCCTATAGTAACTTATGTTGGACCGTTAATAGCAAGTATTTTAACAGGGAGTTTTGTTGTAGAAAAAATATTCGCAATTCCAGGATTGGGAAATGAATTTGTTCAATCAGTTACAAACAGAGATTATACTATGTTACTTGGAGTTACTGTATTTTATTGTGCATTACTTATAATATTTAACTTTTTAGTAGATATTATGTATGTAATAATAGATCCAAGAATAAAATTAGAAGATGCAGAAGTTTAATAGAGAGGAGAAAAGAGATGGAAGAAAAAATAAATTTAGAAAAGGACTTATTTACTCCTCTAACTGCAGATGAAAAAAAGGTAGAGGTTATTGTAAGGCCTAGTATTGGTTATTGGAAAGACGCATGGAACAGATTAAAGAAGAATAAAATGGCTATTATATCATTAATAGGAATAATAATTATAACATCAGCAGCAATTTTAGTTCCTAGAATATCACAATATTCTTATGATCAAAATATACTATCTGCTGTTAATTTAAAGCCATCAGCAGAACATTGGTTCGGAACAGACCAATTAGGAAGAGATATATTTGTAAGAGTATTTTTTGGAGCTAGATATTCATTAATGATCGGCGTAGCAGCAGCATTTATTAATTTATTTATTGGAGTAATCTATGGTGGAATATCAGGATTTTTGGGTGGAAAAATAGATAATTTTATGATGAGAATTGTTGATGTATTATATTCAATTCCATTAATTATTTATGTAATAATATTAATGACTATTTTAAATAAACCAGGAAGTGGTGGAAGTGGTATTACAACTATTATAATAGCACTTTCTATATCTTATTGGATAGGAATGGCAAGAATAGTTAGAGGAGATGTCTTACAGTTAAAACAACAAGAATTCGTTCTTGCAGCAAAAGCTTTAGGTGCTTCTAATACTAGGATTTTAATAAGACACTTAATACCTAACTGTATTGGATCAATAATGGTTACTATGACATTACTTATACCACAAGCAATATTTACAGAAGCATTTCTAAGTTTTATAGGTTTAGGACTTGTTCCTCCTAAAGCATCATTAGGTACTTTAGCTAACGAAGCTATGAAAGCAATATATCAATATCCATACCAATTGTTATTCCCAGCATTAGCAATTTGTTTGATAATATTAGCATTTAATCTTTTTGGAGATGGATTAAGTGAAGCACTAGATCCTAAGAATAAGAGATAGGGGGAAGAGATAAATGAAAAAATTATTAGAAGTAAAAGATTTGAAAACTTCCTTTAAGACTAATGTAGGAGAAGTGCATGCAGTAAGAGGTGTATCTTTTTATTTAGATAAAGGAGAAGCTTTAGGAATAGTTGGAGAATCAGGATGTGGTAAAAGTGTTACCATGATGTCAATTATGAGGTTACTTGCTGATAATGGAAGATTAGTAGGTGGAAAAATCAAATTTGATGGTAAAGATTTATCAAATATAAAAGAATCAGATATGGAAAGTATAAGAGGGAATGACATTGGAATGATATTCCAAGATCCGATGACATCTTTAAATCCAGTTTATACTATTGGTGATCAATTGATAGAACCATTAATAAAACATAAAGGTATGAGTAAATCAGAAGCTAAAAAGCAAGCTATAAAAATGCTTCAATTAGTTGGGATACCAAGTCCAGAAAAAAGAATAAAACAATACCCACATGAGTTTTCAGGTGGTATGAGGCAAAGAGCTATGATCGCAATGAGTCTAATTTGTGAACCAAAACTTATAATTGCTGATGAACCAACAACAGCATTAGATGTTACAATTCAAGCGCAAATTTTAGATTTAATGAAAGATTTAAAGGAAAAGCTTAATACTTCTATAATATTAATTACGCATGATTTAGGAGTTGTAGCAGATCTTTGTTCAAGAATAAATGTAATGTATGGTGGTATAGTAGTAGAAACAGGTACTACAGAAGATATTTTTTATAGAGGTAAACATCCTTATACTTGGGGTCTTTTAAGAAGTGTTCCGAATCCTAAGGAAAATTCTAAAGAAAAGCTTAGACCCATTGAAGGTCAACCACCAGATTTATTAAAACCACCAGTAGGTTGTCCATTTGCAGCTAGATGTGATTATGCAATGAAAATTTGTTTACAAAAACAACCTCCACAATTTGAAATGGGAGAAAATCACAAGGTAGCATGTTGGTTATGTCATGAACATGCACCTAAGGTAGAATCACCTATAAAGAGGAGGGAAGAATAGTGGGAAAAGATAAAGAAGTAATTTTAGAAGTAAAAGATTTATGCAAATATTTCCCAGTAAGCAAAGGCTTATTTAAAGGAAAAAGCTATGTTAAAGCTGTTGATAGAGTTTCTTTCACAATAAATAAAGGTGAAACTTTAGGACTAGTAGGAGAATCAGGTTGCGGTAAAACAACTACAGGAAGAACAATATTAAAATTATATAATCCAACATCGGGAAAAGTGATTTTTAAAGGAAAAGATATAACAGAGTATTCTGTAAAAGATATGGTTTCATTAAGAAAAGAGATGCAAATGATATTTCAGGATCCATATGCATCATTAGATCCAAGAATGACTGTTGGTGATATTATAGGAGAAGCTATTGATATTCATGGTTTATATAAAGGCAAAGAAAGAACTAAAAGAATAAGAAGTTTATTAACTAAAGTTGGTCTTGCAAGTGATCATATAAATAGATACCCACATGAATTTTCAGGTGGCCAAAGACAAAGAATAGGTATTGCAAGAGCTTTAGCAGTTCAGCCATCTTTAATTGTGTGCGATGAACCAATATCTGCACTTGATGTTTCTATTCAAGCTCAAGTTATAAATATGCTTGAAGATCTTCAAAAAGAATTAGGCTTAACTTATCTTTTTATAGCTCATGATCTTTCTATGGTTAAACATATATCAACGCATATTGGAGTTATGTATTTAGGAAGAATGGTTGAAAAAGGAGAAAGTAACGCTGTATACTCAGAATCATTACATCCATATACTCAAGCACTTCTTTCAGCTGTACCAATTCCAGATCCTGAAGAAGCTAAGAGTAATGAAAGAATAATATTAGAAGGCGATATACCATCTCCAATTGATCCACCACCAGGATGTAGATTTCAAGGGAGATGTAGATATGCTAAGCCAATTTGTAAAGAAATTGATCCTGAATTGAAGGAAGTGAAACCAGGGCATTTCGTAGCATGTCATTTATATGATTAATAAATATCTTTAATAGATAATTATAATAAAATTAAATTTTAAGCTTTCAGATAAAGTTTTAAAAACTTTATCTGAATCTTTAAAATACTGTTTATAGGTTGCCATTGTTATTTTAAAAGATAGTTACTTGTAAAGAGGATTTTTATGATTTTAAGGGGGAAAGTTTTAATGAAAACTAGTAAAATTAAAAAGTTATGTGCAATAACATTAGCATTAACTTTAGGTCTTTCAACTTTAGTAGGTTGTGGAAGCGGATCTAGCAAAAATGGTTCTAATGGACAAGTTATAACTTATAATTTAAATGCTGATCCTAAAACTTTAGATCCAGCATTAGGTGAAGCTATTGATAGTTCAACTATTATGGTAAATACATTTGAAGGATTATATAAGTTAGATGAAAATAATAAGGCAATTCCAGGAATCGCTGAAAAATGTGATGTTTCAGAAGATGGAACAGTTTATACATTTCATTTAAGAGATGGTGTTAAATGGTCTAATGGAGAACCACTTACAGCAAATGATTTTGAATATTCATGGAAAAGAGTAATAAATTCAGAAACAGCTTCAAAATATGCATTCCAAATGTCATATATTAAAGGAGCAGAAGCTTATAACAAAGGAAAAGGAAGTTTAGAGGATGTTGGGATTAAAGCAATTGATGATAAGACTTTAGAGGTAACATTAGTTGCTCCATGTTCATACTTTTTAGAATTAACAGCATTTCCTTGTTATTTTCCAGTAAATAAGGCTACGGTTGAAGCTAATAAAGATAGTTGGGCTCTTAATGCTGAAACTTATATTTCAAATGGTCCTTTCAAAATGACTAAATATGGAATGAAAGATGAAATAGTATTAGAAAAAAATGAAAATTACTATAATTCTAATAATATAAAACTTGATAAGTTAAATGTAAAACTTGTTACTGAAGCTACATCTGCATGGGCTAGTTTCCAAACAGGAGATTTTGATATGGTAGATATTGTCCCAACATCAGAAATGGAGTCTGCATTAGCTGATGGAACAGGGAAAAACTTCCCATTATTAGGAACAGGATTTTATGTAATAAACGTTTCTGATACAGTAAATGCAATTGACTCTAATGCTACAAAAGTATTACAAGATAAGAGAGTAAGAAAAGCCTTAAATCTTGCAATAGATAGACCTTCAATAATTAAGAATATATTAAAAGGTGGACAAACACCAGCAACTAGTTTTGTAGCAAAAGGGATTAAGGATTCAGATGGTTCAGATTTCGCAAATAAACAATATTTTAAACCTGAAGGTAATATAGAAGAAGCTAAGAAATTATTATCAGAAGCAGGATATCCAAATGGAGAGGGATTTCCAACACTTGTGACACTTATTAACCCAACTAATCCAAATGGAGATGTTGCCCAAGCTCTTCAAAATATGTGGAAAAATAATTTAGGAATTAATGTTGAACTTCAAAGTCAAGAATGGAAAGTATTCCAAACTACTAGAAATGCTAAACAATATGAAATTGCATTCCATGCTTGGGGTGCTGATTATATAGATCCAATGACATTTTTAGATATGTGGGAAAGTACATCAGGACAAAATTGTGCAGGATATAATAATGCAGAATATGATAAGTTAATAAGAGCTGCTAAAGTTGAACAAGATAAAGATAAGAGATTTAAGATGTTACATCAAGCAGAAGATATATTAATGGATGATATGCCAGTAATTCCATTAAATTATCAAATAAAAACTAAAGGTATCAAAGATTATGTAAAAGGTGTTAAAGTATCACCATTTGGACATGTTTACTTTGATAAAGCATATATAGAAGGAAAATAAAATTTAAATAAAAAGAGGAGATTTTAAAATCTCCTCTTTTTGAATTTAAATATCATTATAGTTTTATTTAGTTATACCTATAACATCATCCATGGTATATAAACCAGGATTTGATATATTACCCATGTATTCACAAGCCTTTAAAGCTCCTATAGCAAATACTTCTCTAGATATAGCTTTGTGGGATAATTCTATTACTTCACCAACTCCGGCAAAGATTACATCATGATCCCCAACTATAGAACCACCTCTAATAGCATGGATTCCTATTTCGTTTTCTTCTCTTTTAGATAATCCTGAACGTCCATAAACAAACTTTGTTTCTTCACTTATAGAATCTTTTATTGTATCTGCAAGTAAAACAGCAGTACCACTAGGGGCATCTACTTTTTGATTATGGTGCTTTTCTATAACTTCAATATCATAATTACCATAAAGAAGTGGTGTTATTTTTCTCAATAATGAATTTATTAAATTTATTCCAAGTGACATATTAGCAGATCGAAATAATGGAAGAGTGTTACTTTTTTCTTCTATTAATGATAACTCTTCATTAGAAAATCCTGTTGAGCAAATAACTAATGGTTTTTTAGTTTTTTCTGTTAAACATAATAAATCTTTTAAAGCATCTGCTCTTGAAAAATCTAACAGCACATCATAATCTATGTCTAAGTCTTCAGGTGTTTTATATATAGGATAAGATGTTTCATAAGGAACTTTATCTATACCAGCTATAATTTGTAAATTATTAAATTTGCCAGCACATTCAGTTATGACTTTACCCATTTTGCCGCAGCAACCGTTTAATACTATTTTTATCATTTAATCACCTTATATTAATTTATTTTCTTTTAAAATAGCTTTTAGTGTTTCTAAATTGGTATCTTCCATTTCACATAATGGAAGTCTTAGAAAACCAACTTTAAATCCTATAAGATTCATAGCTGTTTTAACAGGAATAGGATTTGTTTCCATAAATAAAGCATTTGTTAATTTTAATCTATTTAATTGAATATCTAGTGCTTCATTAAAATTACCTTCTAAACATTTTTTAGTAAGTTCATGAACTTCCTTTGGAATAATATTAGCTAAAACTGATATAACTCCTTTGCCACCCAGAGACATTATAGGAACTATCTGATCGTCATTGCCTGAATAAATATCTATTTTATCTTTGCACAATGCTTTCATTTCTACAATTTGACTTATATTTCCACTAGCTTCTTTTATAGCAACTACATTTCTTAATTCTGATATTTTTACTAAAGTTTTAGGTGTTATATTTACACCTGTTCTGCCTGGTACATTATAAAGAATTATAGGTATATTTACAGAATCATTTACTGCTTTAAAATGTTTAAATAATCCTTTTTGAGAAGTTTTATTATAATAAGGAGTAATTACAAGTATGGCATCAACACCAACACTTTCAGCATATTTACTCATTTCAATAGCTGATAAAGTATTATTTGACCCTGTACCAGCAATTACTGGTATCCTTTTATTTATAGTATCAACTGTAAATTTAATTACAGTCTTTTTCTCCTTTTCTGTCATTGTAGTTGCTTCACCAGTAGTTCCACAAATAACTATAGAATCTGTTCCTTCTTTAACATGCCATTCTAATAAATCTTTTAATTTATTATAATCTACTCCTTTGTCGTTAAAAGGAGTAACAATAGCTACACCTGAACCTTCAAATACTGACATTAAAATTCCTCCATTTTTAATTGTTAGATTGGATCATTATTTCAGCAATTTGAATAGCATTAAGAGCTGCTCCTTTTCTTATATTATCTCCAACAACCCATAGATTTAGGCCGTTATCAATACTGAAGTCCCTTCTAATTCTACCAACATAGACATCATCTTTTCCTGATACCATAAGAGGGGTAGGATATTTTAATTCCCTTACATCATCATATACAGTTACACCAGTAGTGTTTCTTAATAATTTAAAAATATCATCAATTTCAAATGGAGAATTTAATTCTACATTTATACTTTCGCTATGCCCATTTAATACTGGAACTCTAGCTGTTGTAGCTGTTATTTTTAAATCAGGACAATGAAGAATTTTTCTTGTTTCATTAATCATTTTTTCCTCTTCTTTAGTGTATCCATTATCTAAAAAAACATCTATATGAGGTAAAATATTACCAGCTATAGGATGTGGAAATTTCTTTGGAGCGATTCCTTTTACTCCATCTTCTAAATCTTTTATAGCTTGAATTCCAGCACCTGATACAGCTTGGTAAGTTGAATATACTATTCTTTTAAGTCCATACTTATCATGTAATGCCTTAATTACAGGCATGGCTTGTATAGTAGAACAGTTTGGATTAGCAATTATTCCTTTATGAAGTTTTATATCTTCAGGATTTACTTCAGGTACTACTAAAGGTACTTCAGGATCCATTCTCCAAGCACTACTATTATCAATTACTACAGCTCCGTTTGAAGCAAATATAGGCGCAAATTCTTTACTAGCATCTCCACCTGCTGAAAAAAGTGCATAGTCTATTTTTTTATTTTTTATATTCTTTTCGCAAGTTTCTTCAACTAAATAATCTTTTCCTTTAAACTTTAAAGTTTTTCCCTCAGATCTTTTTGATGCAAAAAGATATAAATTTTTTACTGGAAAATTTCTTTGTTCTAGAATTTCTAGAAATTTTCTTCCTACATTTCCAGTAGCCCCAACTATTGCGACATTATACACATTAATCCCTCCTAATTATTTTTATTAAGTATAATTTATTATTAAAAATTATTTAATATACAAATACTATAGTTAAATATGATAAAAATATCAAGTAGATGTACAAAATAAGTTAAAAAATTAAATATAATTAATATAAATAAAGAATTTTGTACATACTAACAATATATTCAGAACATATTATAAGTGAATAGTGTTATAAAACAAATTAAGAAAATAATATACGCTTTATTAGATATTATATAGTATTAATAATTTGTTTTTTGAAAGGAGTGTATAACCATGAGTGGTACACCATTAAAAAAAATAATAAAATCCAAGATAAAATCTAATAAAGAACTTACTGAAGCAGAAAAGATGAGAGAAAAATTGAAGTATGAAATTGCAGAAGAACTTGGATTAAAAGATAAAGTTGATGAAGAAGGTTGGGGTGGACTTTCAGCAGAAGAAACAGGTCGTATAGGTGGTCTTATGACAAAAAGAAAGAAAATGCTAAATATGCCAACTAATAATCAGATATTACAAAAATCTAGTAAAAATAAGAAAAAATAATATATATTTTAAAGTTAAGATATGAAAATGTATTTGATAAGTAAGAGCAATATTAACAATTAAGTATATATTTATTTATGTTTTGTTATAAGTTAAGTATCTAAAGTGTATATTAATAAACGTAATTTGTATATGTGATGATATTATTAATATTTATTAAAGTTGACGAATTAACTATTAAGATATAATATAATTGTTGGAAATATATATGATATTTTAAGGATGGGTAATATTTATGGTTTATGGCGAATTTGCAAATATTTATGATAAATTAATATATGAAGATATAAATTATGAATTAGTAAGTAATAGAATTATAGAATTGTGTAAACAAAATAATATTCAATATGAAGATTATTTAGACTTAGCATGTGGGACAGGTAATGTTTCAATAAATGTAGCAAAATATTTTAAAAATACATATGCAGTTGATTTATCAGATGAAATGTTAAATGTAGCATTTGATAAATTTAAGGAAAACAAAGTTAAAGCGAAAATAATATGTCAAGATATGTGTGAATTATCGCTAAATCATAAATTTGATTTAATAACATCTGTTCTTGATTCAACAAATTATTTAACAGAATATGATGATTTAATTAGTTATCTTAATAGGGTGTATCAACATTTAAAAGATGATGGTATATTTGTATTTGATATAAATTCATATTACAAATTATCAAATATATTGGGAAATAATATTTATACATATAATTCAGAAGATATTTTTTATACATGGGAAAATGTATTTGAAGAAAATATACTTAACATGTATTTAACTTTTTTTGTAAAAAGCAAAGAAGACTTATATGAAAAATTTGAAGAGCAACATATAGAGAGAGCTTATAAAGAAGAAGAACTAGAACAAGCTTTAAAAGATTGCAAATTTAAATTAGTAGGTAAGTTTGATAGTTATAATGATAAAACTGTATTTAAACAAAGCGAAAGAATAGTTTATGTTGTTAGTAAATAGAGGAGGCGATATTTTGTATGAAAGATAAAATTGTAAGAGCAACAGCTAAAAACGGAATGGTTAGGATAATAGGGGGAATTACTACAAATCTAGTTAATGAAGGTAGTAAAATTCATGAATGTACTCCATTAGCTGCAGCAGCATTAGGAAGAATGCTTACAGCTGGAACTTTGATTGGAATTACATTAAAGAGTGAAAAAGAATCTGTTACATTAAAGATAGATGGTGGTGGAGAAGCAAAAGGTATTACAGTTACTGCACATAATGATGCAAGTGTTAAAGGATTTATAGGTAATCCTTATGTTAATAGAGAATTAAATGTAAAAGGAAAATTAGATGTTGGTGGAGCCATTGGGAAAGATGGTTTATTATATGTAATTAAAGATTTAGGGTTAAAAGAACCATATGTAGGTCAAGTTCCTATATATACAGGAGAAATTGCGGAGGATTTTGCTTACTATTTTACAGTATCTGAACAAACACCATCAGCAGTATCTTTAGGAGTGTTAGTTGATAAAGATTTATCTATAAAGGCAGCAGGTGGATTTATAGTTCAAATGATGCCGGATGCTGATGAATTATTAGCAGACTTAGTAACTTACAGGTTAGAAGAGATACCACCTATAACCACTTTAATATCTGAAGGAAAAACTATAGAAGAAGTATTAGAATTTATATTTGAAGGTATGGATTTAAATATATTAGATTCTATTGAACCATCATATAAATGCGATTGTTCAAGAGAAAAGGTAGAAAAAGCTTTAGCTTCCATAGGAAAGAAAGATTTACAAGAAATTTATGATGATGGAAAAAATGAAGAAATAATATGTAATTTCTGTAATACAAAATATATATTTACAACTGAAAATGTAGGCGAATTATTAAAATCTTCAACAAAATAATTATTTAGATAATATGTTAGATATTATAAGAATGTACTTTAGTTTTAAGCTAAAGTACATTTTTTTATTTAATATTATTTTAAAATTATAAATAATCAGTATAGTTAAGTATATGTAAATAAATAACAAGTCGAAGATTGGACAGATATTTTGTGAAATAAAATGTCCCGTGTTCTGCCAATAGTTGTGTTAATAGTATGTTTCAAGGAAGAAGTAGTTTACAAAATAAACTATTATACGAACTAGTTATTTATTTGAATGTACCTTAATAAAATAGGAACACAAAAAAAATAAAATCATATTATTAATAGTGGATATAATAAATTTGTAAGCCATATTTAAAGTACCAATAAACTACCTCTATCTATTAATTTACCTTTTCTTAAGTAAATAGGACAAACATCATACTTATATAAAAAATTATTCACTTCATTTCCCCATTCATAATGACTTAGTTCACCAAAGAAAGCTATTTTGCTATCAGAAATTAATCCACCAGTACCACCAATAAATCCATAATTTAAGTTTGGAAGAAGTATATCACCAGAAGGGAGCAAAAGAACATCAAAATCATAATTTATTAGTGTAGAATAAATACCAATATCACTTGTTATAAGAGCTTTATCTCTAATAGGTAGTATGGAACATTTAGTATATCCTTGATTAACATTAATTTTTATTTTATCTGATTGAGAAAGCATAAGGTTATTGTCACTATATTTTAAGTTATGAATAAAATAATTATCTAAAATTAAAGAATTTAAAATAATGTCTTTAGGATATGTATTAGACAAGGATGATTCAGAAACAATATATTTGATATTCTTATTATTTAATATATTTAAAAAATTAGAGGAGATATTTTTGTGTACAATAATCTTATTTTCAGAATTATTTTTCAATATATTTAGTTGAATATCAGGATGACCATTTATAGCCTCGTATACTTCATCAGATTTTGGAACTAAAATTGGCTCAAGATTAAGTTTGTATAAATTATTAATTTCTTCTTTTGTAGTTCTATAATCAATAAAACAATACATAGCAATACTCCTTTAATATAGTAATTTATAATAAAAAATTACTATAGAATTAAAAAAAAACAATAGATATTAAAATCTAAATTTAGCATTTTTATGAGTATAAGAGCTTTAAGTTTATTACATACTAATGTAAGAAGGGAGTGAAATCCATGCTTGTTTTAAAACTAGCTTATAATGATGAATTAGATTTTGTTAGTGAATTACAAGATCTAAGAGAATTGCTAAAGAAAAAAGGTATAATAATAGGATTGGTGGAAAGCATAGAAGATACTACTCATATTGTAAAGATTATTTGTGAAGAAGAGTATTATAATGAAAAGGTAAAAGATATTATTAACTTATATGTAAGTAATATTTTATATAAAATAGTTATTGATAATTATAGAAAAAAAGAAATGTTAGAATTTTTAACAGAAAATTATTTTTTCTTAAAGCAAGATGAAATATTAGAAATAGAAGATGCTGTTATTAAAGTTTTGCAATGTGAAAATGGATTAAAAGATGGCAACTCTATTTATTATTTAAATAAAATGAATGGAATTATAGAAGAAATAAAAGAATGTATAAAGGAAAAACAAGAAATTAATATAAATGGATTTATAACATTTAGAATGAAAAAACTTAGAGGTGATATAGAGAAAATAATACAAAAAGTAGTTGAAAACTATATCGTTGAAAAAGAATATAAGGAATTTGTAAAATTATTAAAATATTTTGTAGATATACAGGATTGCAAAATTGAGTTAATAGATATTTTAATAGAAGAAGATGGAAACTATACAGTAAAAGACAATAAGGGAACAGATTTATTAAAAATCTTTAAGGAAGAATTTTCAGAGTGCGGAAAGATGAGCGATGTGAGTACAGAAGATATATTAATTAGTGGATTAATTACCAACACTCCTAAAAAAATAATAGTTCATAATAAGAAAAATTCTACTAATGGAGAGTTTTTAGATACTATTAATAGTGTGTTTGGAGAGAGAGTCGAATACTGTGAAGGATGTATAAAATGTGAAAATAAAAAAATAATAATAAAAAGTATTGACACATTATGATATGCTTGATATAATTTAGTTCGTAAAGAAGAAACATAGCCGTTTCTCACCGTACAGTTTTAATTACTGGTATGGTTATATCTCTAGATTTTATTAAAAGTGATAGTGTAAGACGGCTTGTTGCCGTCTTTTATTATGTATAAAATTCCTCGGAGGTGAAAAGTATTAGTAAAGATTATTTTATTAATGAACAAATAAGACAAAGAGAAGTAAGAGCAATTGCAAATGATGGAGAACAACTAGGTGTAATTTCATCAAGAGAAGCTATGAGAATGGCTGAGGAACAAGAATTAGATTTAGTGATGATTTCACCAAATGCAAACCCTCCAGTGTGTAAAATAATGGACTTTGGTAAGTTCATATATGAACAATCTAAAAAAGAAAAAGAAGCTAAAAAGAAACAAAAAGTAGTAAGTATTAAAGAAGTAAGAGTAAGTCTTACAATAGAAGAACATGATATTGCTATAAAAGCAAAAAATGCTAGAAAATTCTTGTTAGCGGGAGACAAAGTTAAAATCACTGTTAGATTTAGAGGTAGAGAGATGGAATTAACTCATCTTGGTGCAAAGATTCTCGATAACTTCGCAAATAAATTACAAGATGTCTGTCAAATAGAAAAGCCAGCAAAAAGAGAAGGCAGAAATATGATAATGGTTTTAGGCCCTAAAAAGGGATAACTTGAGAGGAGGATTTTATTTATGCCAAAAATGAAAAGCCACAGAGGTGCAGCAAAAAGATTTAAGAAAACAGGTACAGGAAAGCTTAAAAGAGCAAAAGCATTTAAAAGCCACATATTAACAAAGAAGAGTCCTAAGACTAAGAGAAATCTTAGAAAAGGTGGATACGTATCAAAATCAGAAGAAAAAGTAATGAAAAAATTATTACCATATCTATAATTGAAGAGATTACAGGAGGTTTAAGGCATGGCAAGAGTAAAGAGAGCAAAAAACGCTCGTAAGAATCATAAAAAAGTTTTAAAACTTGCAAAAGGATATTACGGTGGAAAGAGTAAGTTATTTAAAACAGCTAATGAATCAGTAATAAGAGCATTAAGAAATGCTTATGTTGGAAGAAAGAATAAGAAGAGAGATTACAGAAGATTATGGATTGCTAGAATAAATGCAGCAACTAGAATGAATGGTCTTTCATATTCTAAATTCATGAACGGAATTAAATTAGCTGGAATAGATATAAACAGAAAAATGTTATCAGAAATCGCTATCAATGATGCAAAAGCATTTGCTGATTTAGTAGAAGTAGCTAAAAAACAATTAAACGCTTAATAAAATGCGACTTAGGTCGCATTTTATTTTATATATTGGAAAATATTATATTTTAGAGTTATTAAATATATTTAGTTTACATAAATCTTATATTAAATAGATAAAATAAAATTAAGCGATTTTAAATTAACCTTTTGAGGTGAGTATATGGCAAAAGTTTTAACAAAAAAATCAAGACTTAATGCAGTTCAGGTATTAGCTATAGGATTTGCTTTAGTTATTTTAGTAGGTGCACTTATATTAACACTGCCTATTTCTTCTGTGAGTGGTGAAAGTACAAATTTTATAGATGCTATCTTTACTTCAACATCAGCAGTATGTGTTACTGGTCTAGTTACGTTGGATACAGGTACTTATTGGAGCACTTTCGGTCAAGTTGTAATTATAATTTTAATAGAAATTGGTGGTATGGGTTTTATGTCTTTTACCACATTTATTGCAATACTACTTGGAAAGAAAATAACCTTAAGAGATAGATTATTAGTGCAAGAAGCTATGAATACTTTTAATATTGAAGGATTAGTTAGAATGGTTCAATATGTATTTGCATTAACATTTTCAGTTCAATTTTTTGGAGCATTATTACTATCAACTCAATTTATACCAAAGTTTGGATTCTTAAAGGGATTATTTTATAGTTTTTTCCATTCTATTTCAGCATTTTGTAATGCAGGGTTTGATTTGTTTGGAAATTTCACTAGTCTAACTGGATATTCTAGTAATATAGTAGTAATATTAAGTTTAAGTGCATTAATAATAATTGGTGGTTTAGGTTTCACCGTATGGCTTGAAGTCTATAATTATAATAAAAATTCTAAGAAATTTTCTATTAATTCTAAATTTGTATTATTAGTTACTATATCATTGATTATTTTTGGTTTTATATGCATATTTCTACTTGAATATAATAATATGAAAACAATAGGTGGAATGTCTTTAAAGGATAAAATCCTAAACTCATTTTTTGCATCAGTATCTCCAAGAACAGCAGGTTTTAATAGTATATCAACTGATGATATGACTATGTCTGGAAAATTAATTACTATTCTATTAATGTTTATAGGTGGATCATCAGGATCTACAGCAGGTGGTCTAAAAACTGCTACATTTGGTATTTTAGTTTTAACTGTTATTTCTATTTTAAAAGGAAGAGAAGATACTGAAGTTTTTGAAAAAAGATTCTCTAAAGATTTGGTATATAAAGCTTTTACTTTATTCTTTATAGGAATGATGATTGTCATTGTTGTGACAATGATTCTTACAATAGTAGAACCGAATCAATCATTTATAAATTTGCTTTATGAGGCAACCTCAGCTTTTGGTACAGTAGGGTTAACAACAGGTGTAACTCAACAATTATCATTTACGGGGAAAATTGTTATAATGATTACAATGTATTGTGGAAGAGTAGGCCCATTAACTGTAATTTTAGCATTGTTAAATAGAAAGAAAAAGAAGGGATATAGATATCCAGAAGGTAAGATATTGATAGGATAGGAGTGGTTTAGCTTTGGTAAATAAACAATTTGTAGTAATTGGATTAGGAAGATTTGGTGCTTCGGTAGCTAAAACTTTATATGATTTAGGAAATGATGTTTTAGTAATAGATAAAGATGAAGACATAATTCAAGACATTTCTGATAATGTAACTCATGCAGTACAAATGGATGCTAATGACGAAAATGCTTTAAGAACATTAGGAATTAGAAATTTTGACGTTGCAATTGTAACTATAGGCTCTAATATACAAGCTAGTATTATGGCAACTTTACTTGTTAAAGAGTTAGGTGTTAAATATATAATTGCAAAAGCTAATAATAAGATACATTCTAAAGTTTTATATAAAATTGGTGCTGACAGAGTAATTTTACCAGAACAAGATATGGGAGTTAGAGTTGCACATAACTTAGTTTCTTCTAGTATATTAGACTATATTGAGTTATCTTCAGATTATAGTATAATGGAAATTCAAGCATTAGATGAATGGAATGGAAAAAGTTTAAGAGAAATAAAATTAAGAAGTCAATATGGAATAAATGTTATGGCAATTAAAACAGGTGAAGATATAAATATATCACCATCAGCAGATCATATTGTAAATTCTAATGATATAATAGTAGCAATTGGTTCAGCAGAAGATTTAAGTAAACTTGAAGGTATGATAGTAAGATTAAATTAATTGAGGTGTAGACTTTGATTTTTATCGAAAGTAAAGAAAATACTGTATATAAAGAAGCTAAAAAACTTAAAGAACGAAAAAATAGAAATAAAATAAATAAATATGTAATTGAAGGCTTTAGACTTGTTGATGAGGCTATAAAAGCTAATTTAGATATAGATTATTTAATATTAACACAAGCTGGATATGAAAAGTTAAATAATTATATAGATATAAATAAAGTAGAGAATAAAAAAAAGTATTGTATAGTTGATAATTTATTTAAGGATTTAACATCAACAGAAAATCCACAGGGAATTATTGCTATAGTTAATATGGAAAATAAAAATTTAGATTTTCATGGAGATTTTTATTTGCTTTGTGATAAAGTACAGGATCCTGGAAATTTAGGAACTATAATAAGAACTGCTCATGCAGCAGGAGTAAATGGAATAATACTTTCAAAAGGAACAGTAGATATATACAATGAAAAAACAATAAGATCTACAATGGGATCACTTTTTTATATGCCAATATATTATGATGATGACAAATTTTCATTAATTAAATCATTGAAAAAAGATGGCTTTAAATTAGTGGTTACATCATTAGAAAGTAGTAAAGATTTTTTTAAAGAAGATTTAAAAGGAAAAACAATTCTTACAGTTGGTAATGAAGGAAATGGTGTTTCTAATGAGATATTAGACTTAGCTGATAGAAGGGTTAAAATACCAATGCCAGGTGGGGCAGAATCTCTAAATGTAGCTATAGCTACTTCAATTATAATTTTTGAAAAAGTAAGACAAAATTCTAATTAAATTTTTGGTATTGAATTTTAATTAGTTTATTTGTATAATTATAGGGAATTAAATAATTATAAACTGTGAATGAGAGAGTAGATATTAGAAAGTTTTAAGGGAGAATAAGTCATAGACTGTAAGCTTATTCAAATGGAATAATATTGAAGTTCACTCAGGAGTTCTAGCTGTGAAATTAAGTAGTAGCTAGCGGTAAATGCCGTTAAATTTTAAGTTGGATTCGTATGATGTATTTTTAGGTATTATTATACGTTTCAATTAGGGTGGTAACGCGGATAATTCGTCCCTTTTATAGGGACGATTTTTTTATTGTAAAAAAATATCTGAAAGGAGAAATAACATGAAAGAAAGACTTATAGAATTACAAGAACTTGCATTAAAGCAAATTGAAAATTCAATGAATAGTAATGAATTAGAAGAAATAAGAGTTAAGTTCTTAGGAAAAAAAGGAGAACTTACTACAATATTGAGAGGTATGGGATCAATAGCTCCTGAAGAAAGACCTTTAGTAGGAAAGTTAGTTAATGAAGCAAAGGCTAAAGTTGAAGAAAAGTTAGAAATAGCTATAAAGAAGATAAAAGATAAAGAAAAAGCTGAAAAACTTGCTGGTGAAACTATAGATATTTCACTTCCAGGTAAAAAGAAAGTTATAGGGAAGAGACATCCTTTAGAATTAACACTTCAAACTATGGAAGACATATTTATATCAATGGGATTTACAATAGAAGAAGGTCCAGAAGTTGAATATGATCATTATAACTTTGAGGCATTAAATATACCTAAAAATCATCCAGCTAGAAGTGAGCAAGATACATTATATATAAATGATAATATAGTTCTTAGAACTCAAACTTCACCAGTTCAAGTTAGAACTATGGAAAATCAAAAACCACCAATTAAGATGATTTCACCAGGTAAAGTTTATAGATCAGATTCAGTTGATGCTACACATTCACCTATATTTTATCAAATGGAAGGATTAGTTATAGATAAGGGAGTTACCTTTGCTGATTTAAAGGGAACTTTAGAATTATTTGCTAAAAAAATGTTTGGTGATAAAGTGCAAACTAAGTTTAGACCTCATCACTTCCCATTTACAGAACCATCAGCTGAAATGGATGCAACTTGTTTTGTATGCGGAGGAAAAGGTTGCAGAGTATGTAAAAATAGCGGATGGATAGAACTTTTAGGTTGTGGTATGGTTCATCCAAATGTACTTAGAAATTGTGGAATAGATCCAGAAGTATATAGTGGATTTGCTTTCGGATTTGGTGTTGATAGAATGGTAATGCTTAAGTATGGTATAGATGACATAAGATTATTATACGAAAGTGATATGAGATTTTTAAATCAATTCTAAATATAATTTATAGTTAATAGATTATTATGAAATTATCATAAGTTTTATAAATATATTTATTAATAATATAAAAATATAAATTCTAAAGAATTTTAGAATATAAGAAGTTAAGAATTTACTTGTAGAATGTGATTTTAAGAGAATATGTAAGTTTCTTTATATATATTTTATAAGTATGTTCAAAGAGACAAATATAAAATACCCTTATGAGGAAAGTTTAACTAACAAAATATAAAATCTAAAGTTTTAATTTTATATTCTTAATTAAGGGAAATAAGGAGGAAAAAATATGAAAGTACCATTTAGTTGGCTACAAGATTATGTTGATATAAATGTTAGTCCTAAAGAATTAGGGGATAAATTAACTTTAACTGGATCACAATTAGAAGAATTAATAATTCAAGGTGATGTTATAAATAAAGTTGTTACAGGAAAAATTACTAAAATAGAAAAACATCCAGATGCAGATAAATTAAGTATTTGTCAAGTTGATATTGGAACTGAAACTATTCAAATAGTTACGGCAGCAACAAATATGAAAGAACAAGATGTAGTTCCAGTAGCTTTACATGGTTCAACATTAGCAGATGGAAGTAAGATAAAAAAAGGTAAGCTTAGAGGAGTTCCGTCAAATGGTATGTTCTGCTCAGAAGAAGAATTAGGTATAGCAGGTGATGAACCAGTTCATGGTTTAATGATATTACCTACTGATACTAAACTTGGAGTGGAACTTAAAGAATTATTAAAATTAAATAAAGCTATATTAGATTTTGAGATAACATCAAATAGACCTGATTGTTTAAGTATAGTTGGTATGGCTAGAGAAACTGCCGCAGCATTAAAAACAACTTATAAAATGCCTAATTTAGAATATGAAGTAGGTTGCAAAGAAGATGTTAATAATGAATTAAAAGTTGAAGTTAAAGATGAATTATGCTTAAGATATATGGCAAGAAAAATTAAAAATGTAAAAGTAAAACCATCACCAAGTTGGATGCAAGAAAGACTTCTTGAAGCAGGAATAAGACCTATAGATAATATAGTTGATATTACGAATTTCGTTATGCTTGAATTAGGTCAACCAATGCATGCATATGATGCTAGAGAAATTTCTACTAATAAAATAGTAGTTGAAAGAGCAAGCAAAGGAGAAAAATTTACTACTTTAGATGAAGTAGAAAGAGAATTAGATGATTCAATGCTTTGTATAAAAGACGACAATAAGATTGTTGGATTAGCAGGAATAATGGGTGGATTAAATTCAGAAATAAAAGAAGATACAACAGAAGTTATTTTTGAATGTGCAAACTTTGATGGTACAAATATAAGAGTTAATTCTAAGAAGTTAAATTTAAGAAGTGAAGCTTCTGGAAGATTTGAAAAAGATATAGATCCTAATTTAGCTAAGCTTGCCTTAGATAGAGCGTGTGCTTTGATTTGTGAATTAGGAGCAGGAGAAGTTATAGAAGGCACTATAGATATTTATAATAAGAAAAAAGAAGAAAGTAAAGTAATTGTTGATTCTAGTTGGGTTAATAAATTTTTAGGAACAAATCTTTCTAAAGAAGAAATGAAAGAATGTTTAGATAGTGTTGATTTATTTACAGAAATAGAGGGGGATAGTTTAGTTGTAACAGCCCCTACATTCAGAATTGATATTGCTATTAGAGAAGATGTTGCAGAAGAAATAGCTAGAATTTATGGATATGATGTTATACCTGCAACAATTTTCAGTGTTTCTACATCAAGAGAGCCTAAATATAGAAAAAGATTATTAGATGACAAAGTGGTAATGCTTGCTACAGGTAGTGGATTAAATCAATCTATAAGCTATTCATTTGTATCTCCAAAAGTATTTGATAAAATCAATGTACCAGAAGATAGTGAGCTTAGAAATGTAGTGAAAATTAAGAACCCTTTAGGTGAAGACTACAGTGTTATGAGAACTACAACTATACCTTCAATGATGGAATGTTTAGGAAGAAATTATTCAAGAAATAATGATTATGTTAGACTATTTGAAATGGCTAAAGTATATATTAAAAATGAAGATGAAACTAAGATTCCAACTGAAAGAAATATATTAACAATTGGTATGTATGGTGATTGTGATTATTTAGACCTTAAAGGTGCTGTTGAAAACATAGTTGAAGGTTTAGGAATAAAGAATTCTAAGTATGAAAGAGAAAGTGAAAATGTAAGTTATCATCCAGGTAAAACTGCAAAACTTGTTATTGGAAAAAATGTAGCAGGTACTTTAGGTGAAGTTCATTTAGATGTAACTGAAAATTATGGTATTGATGTACCTTGTTTTATTGCAGAACTTAACTTAGATGTATTATATGAAAGTGCCGATATGGATAGAAAATACAAGGCATTACCTAAATTTCCAGCTGTTACAAGGGATATTGCATTGCTTGTAGATGATAGCATATTAGTTCAAGAAATTGAAGATTGCATAAGAAAAGCTGGCGGAAATTTAGTAGAAAAAGTAGAACTATTTGATATATATAAAGGAAAGCAAATTCCAGATGGTAAGAAAAGTATAGCTTATGCTATTGCATATAGAGCTGATAAAACATTAACTGATAAGGAAGTTAATAAAGTACATGATAAAATATTAAGAGCTTTAGAATATAAATTAGGTGCTACTTTGAGAGACTAATTATATTTAAAATATAGAGGATTAGATCTTAAATTTATAAGATTTAATCCTCTTTTTATGTATATAAATATTAAAGCTTGAAGGCTAATAAAATCTAAGTTAAATTAAATATTAGTTTAGATAGAAGAGTAAAAAGTGGAGAATTAAGAAGAAAATTAATATAGAATTTTTATAAAATATAATAAAGAAAGAAAAATATAAAAACTTTAATGATAAATAAGCTTAATTTAAAATATATTGATATTAAAGTAATTATAGAGGATGGAAATGCATTGAGAAGACCTAAACCATTAAAAAAAGGAGATAAAATAGCATTGTTAGGATTATCTAGTCCAACGACAGAAGAGAGATTGGATTTGTCAATCAAAGTTATGACAGATTTAGGATTTGAAGTTATAGTTGGTGAAAGTTGTAGATCTCATTATGGATATTTATCAGGAGAAGATAAAATAAGAGCTAATGACTTAAATAAAATGTTTTTTGATAAATCTATATCTGGAATTTTTGCTATAAGAGGAGGATATGGAGCAACAAGAATATTAGATAAGTTAGATTATAATGTTATAAAGAAAAATCCTAAAGTATTTGCAGGATATAGTGATGTAACAGCAATACACAATGTAATAAATTGTAGATGTGATTTAATTACATTTCATGCTCCAATGCCTGCTACTGAAATTTACAAAGGTTTAGATGAATATAGTGAATATTATTTCGAAAAAAGTATTTTTAAATCAAAACCTTTAGGGAAAATAATTAACATAAAGGGAATGGAAATGAAATCACTAGTTAATGGAAAGGCAGAAGGACAATTAGTTGGAGGAAATCTTTCTGTGATTTGTTCAACTTTAGGAACACCCTATGAAATAGACACAAAGGGAAAAATATTATTTTTAGAAGAAATTGATGAGTATCCATATAAAATTGATAGAATGATAATGCAATTAAAACAATGCAATAAATTTAAAGATGCTAATGGGATAATTTTAGGGAAGTGGACAGATTGTTTACCACCTAAGGGAAGAGACAGTTTATCATTAATGCAAATATTTGATGAATTAATAGGAGAAGAAGAGAAGCCAATTATATATAATTTTTGTTGTGGACATTGCTTACCTACAATGACTCTTCCGTTAGGAGCTAAAGTAAAAATTAATGCCACTAATAGAGAAATAAATATACTTGAATAAACTTAGCTAGGGATTAATACCTTTTGTTTTTATTAGAATAACTAGAAAATATACATTTATTATTTAAAATAAGGCTATGCTTTATAAGAAATTGTTTATATATGTATAAATAAAGCTTAATTTATAATATAACTTTATTTATTATATAAACAAATATTTAAAACATAGCCTAAAATAAGAGTTTTTATTTTATACTTTATAAGTTTATGCAATAAATTGACGAACGTATGTTTTAAGTTGTATACTATATTTTAGTAAAGTTTTTATATAAGCATATTTAAAACATATATTTATTTAAAAATAGTTTAACAATAAGATAAAAAGAATTTTGAATTCTTAAGATGGAGGGAATAATTTGGGTAATAATAATGGACAATTTAAAATAACTAAATTTATAACAATAGTACTTTTTGTTATTATAGGACTAATGAAGTTTATTTTTGGAAATGACTTTAGTTTTAATAATACAAAAAAAGTAAGTGGAAATTTACAAGTTTATTATTTGGATGTTGGACAAGGTGATGCTGAATATATAAGAATTAATGATTTTGATATATTGATAGATGCTGGTCCGAAAAGTGAATCAGATCATTTATTAAAACAACTTGAAGATAAAAATATAGATGATTTTGAAATGGTAATAGCTACTCATCCACATGAAGATCATATAGGGGGAATGAGTAAAGTATTCGAGAAATACAAGGTAGAAAATTTTTATATGCCTAAAGTTACACATACAACAAAGACATTTCAAAATATGTTAAAATCAGTTTCAAAACAAGGTTTAAAAGTTCAAACCTTAAAAGAAGGTATGCAATTTAATTTGGGTGATGGTGCAAAATTTGATGTATATTCTCCTATCAAAGATTCATATGATGATTTTAATAATTATTCACCAATAATGAAATTAACTTACGGGGAGACAAAATTAATGTTTACTGGGGATGCAGAAACTTTAGCAGAGAAAGAAGCTTTATCAAGACATTTAAAAGATCTTAAATCAGATGTATTAAAATTTGGACATCATGGGTCAAGTACTTCTTCAAGTAATGAATTTTTAAAAGCTGTATCACCTAAATATGGAATAATAAGCTGTGGTAAGGATAATAGTTATGGACATCCACATAAAGAAACTATGAATAAGATTTCTAAAAATCAAATAAAAGCTTATAGAACAGATTTACAAGGTGAAATAACTTTAACATCTGATGGAAAAAATATATCAATAAAAACTGAAAAATAATCAATTTAAGCATATGAAAATAAATAACAAATCAAAGATATGACGGATATTTTGTGAAATAAAATGATTTGGGTTCTACTATTAGTAGGTTTAAAGGAAGAAGTAGTTCACAAAATAAACTAGCATACTGACTAGTTATTGATTTGAATGCGCCTTAATAAAAAATGTTAATAAATAGTTATTAAGTGAAAAACAGAATTTATAATGAACTTATAAAATAGTTCAATTAAATTCTGTTTTTTTTATTAATTTGTTTATTTATATAAAAGTTTCATTTATATATACGAATATATAAGTATAAAATGGTTAATTATGAATTTGAATAGTGCTATTAACAGAAATAGATATTTTTTGACACATTTATATAAAAATATTCCATTATATGATATAATATCTTTAAAAGTATGTTTTTTCTATTAGAAATATAATTAAACTTAAATATTTTAGAAAGAAGTGATGCGGATGGAGTACAATTCTAAAATGATAAATTTTGATCAAGCTTCTACAATATGCGATTTGCTTGATAATAATACTGAAGATTATTTTTTTGTTTGGGATATTATAAATGATATATTTAAAATATCTCCATCTATTTTAAAAGAATTTGATTTAGAAGGAACAACAACTAATAATTTAAAAAAGTATTGGGATAAATTTATATATGATGAAGATAAAGAAGTGTTTTTTTATAGCATGAATAAAATAAAATTAGGAACTTCTGATATGAATTTTTTTGAATGTCGTCTTTTAAATAAAAAAAATGAAATAATTTGGGTTTCTTTTCGTGGAAGTTCATTAAAAGATAAAAATGGACATTCTCAAATTATATTTGGATATATAACTAATATAGGAAAAAATACAAAGATAGATTTTATAACGGGATTATTAAACAGGAGCAAACTTCAAGAAGATATGATAAATTTTTTTAATAAGAGGTTTGACTTTATTAGCTCTATAATGGTTATTGGAATTGATGATTTTAAAAATATAAATGAGAAATATGGGTATTTATTTGGGGATAAAGTTATTAGAAGTGTAGGTGAAAAAATAGCTTCTATTATTCCTAAAAATGCAAATGTATACAAGATAGATGGGGATAAATTTGCCGTTTTTTATAAAGATACAAATAAGCAAAAGATAAAATCACTATTTAAGAGCATTAAAGAATATATGAATGCATTTCATGAAATCGATAATAATTATTATTTTTGTACTGTATCATGTGGTGTTGCATTATATCCTAATGATGCTGTTAAAAGTATGGAACTATTTGAAAGGGCCAATAGTGCAATGGAATTTGCTAAAATAAAGGGAAAAAATAAATTGGAGTTCTTTTCAAAGAAATTATATAGTAGAAAAATACGATTATTAACACTTCAAGAACAATTAAGGGAAAGCATAAGAAATAATTTTCAGGGATTTCAATTATATTATCAACCACAAGTTAAAGCATCTAACTACGAATTAAAAGGGGCTGAAGCTTTACTTAGATGGAATTCACCTGAATTTGGGCAAATATCTCCTTTGGAATTTATTCCGTTTTTAGAAGAAAGCGGGTTAATTATACAGGTTGGAAAATGGGTTATTAGAGAAGCATTAAAAATGTGTAGATATTGGCAAAGTATAGTTGAAGACTTCAAGATAAGTATAAATGTATCTTATATTCAATTAAAAGAAGAAGATTTTAAAATATATTTAGATAAATGTATAAATGAATTTCAAATAAAAAAGAATTCTATTATTTTGGAGCTAACAGAAAGTTGTTGGGCATCGGATTTTAAATTTTTAATTAAAAAGTTTGATGATTTTGAACGATATGGAATAAATATGGCTATAGATGATTTTGGAACGGGGTATTCATCTTTAAATTATCTTAGAAATTTGCCGGTAGATATTGTAAAAATAGATAGATCTTTTGTAAGGCAACTTACTGAAAAAAGTTATAATTTCACATTTATAGAGTATGTAGTAAAGCTTATGCATAGTATAAATATTAGAGTATGTATTGAAGGTGTTGAGACATCAGAAGAATTTGAAATTATAAATAAAGTAAATCCAGATTATATTCAAGGATATTTGTTTGGAAAACCTGAGAGTACTAAGGTGTTCTATGAAAAATTTATAAATACCAAAGAACAATTATTGGTAAAAATTTAAAATATATTTTAAAATTCACTAATTTGTATTATTAAAAGGTAGGGAATAAATATGAATACAAATTTAGTTATAATGTTAAAGGTAATATCATTTATAATGATATTTATATATAATTTACAAATGTTTTTTTATTCAGATACTATTATTGATAGAAGATTTAAAGGAAAAGTTCCATATATAATTGTATCTATAATAAATATAAAATTAATTTATTTAGTATTGTATTTAAGAATTTTTGTAGCATTCATGTATTTAATATTTATAGTTATTCTATTTATTGAATTTATAATATTATATGATTCAGAAGTAATGGCAATAGTATTTGGAGTTAAAAATTTTATTTTACATATTACTTTAGTAAGAATGTTAGTATTAAGTATATTTTCTATAATATTTGATAGTAGTATTTATAACATACTAGATAATAAAATTTTATATACTATGTCTATAATAATATCTACAATTTTATTAAGCATATTTTTAGTTATTTTTAATTCTATAGTTAAATCAAAAAATATAAAATTAATAATTAAAAATAAGGAACAATTAAAATATTTAGATATATTTTTAATTATAATGAATTTATATATAGTAATTACTAGTATATTATATAATAAAAATTTTGTTAATAATTTAGTATCTATATTGATTTTATCAACATCAATAATGATATTTTTAGCTTTATATAACCTTTTAAATAGAACTCTAAAAATAGTTGTTATGGGTGAATATAAAAGAAAATCAATAAATTTAGAATATGAACTTATTAAAAATAAAGCGAATCAAAGACAATTAGAATCAATAGCGTTTGTTGATGAATTAACAGGAATTTATAATAGACGATTTGCAATGCTTAGTTTAGAATATTTATTAGAAAATAATTTTGAATTTTCTATCTGTTTTATAGATATAGATAGACTTAAATATGTAAATGATATATTAGGTCACAATGAGGGTGATGAATACATAAAAACAATTTCTGATATTATTTCTATAGAATTTTATGGTGATGATAGAGTGTGTAGAATTGGTGGGGATGAATTTTTAATATTACTTCCTAACTGCGATGAGAAATCAGCACTTAAAAGAGCAAAGGATTTGTTTGAAAGAGTAGTTTATCAATCAAAAAATATAAAAAAAGAATATGTTATGTCTATAAGTTATGGAGTAACTCATGTAAACAAAAATGAGAATGTAACACCATCGCATATTATAGATTTAGCAGATAAGAGAATGTATAAATTTAAAAAAAATAATAAAAAATCCAGAGAAAATTATTAGTTTAAATTAAAAGCATTATGATATGGATTAGCTATATCATAATGCTTTAATTATATATGGATGTGTTAATATAGTTAAGAAAATACATTAATAATCCACCAATACCAACAATTAAGCTAACTATTAAAAAAGCTTCTCGTATTCCAGTAGCAGATATTATTTTACTCATTAGAATAGGGCCTATACCATTACCCATACCATATATTAATGGTAAAAAAGAATTAATTCGTCCCCTATGAGATGCTGGACTAAGATTAGCTATAAAAGTTTGTGAATTAATAGAAATAGCTATTTCACCAATAGTCATTATAATGATCACTATAATAAATAATAAAAATTTAGAAATAAAACTGCATAAACCGAAAGATATTGAATATAATATGCCACCCATTGAAATAATTGAAAGAATTTTATACTTTTTAGTTAAACTTGCTATTAATGGAGTGAATAAAACTACAACTATACCATTACAGCTACCTAAAAAACCAAAATATTTAGCACCATTAGAACTAAAAAGTTCATTTAATTGTATTGGAATTGCAAAACTCCATTGTGAATAAGCAAATTGAAATATTAATAGTAAAAATGAATAATAAATTAAAATAGGTCTTTTTAGAAATATTCTAAACACAGAACAATTTTCAAATTTTTCCAATGGATTTAAATTTTCTTGTATTGAATTGTATAAAATTTTTGGTTTAATATCTTTTACAAAATATGTTATCAATAAAAGATAAACTATTGTAGTAATTCCATCTCCTATAAAGATTAAGTTTAAATAATTATTAAATAAAAATCCTCCAAGCAATGGACCTATTGAAAATCCTAAGTTTAATCCTATGTATATTAAAGAAAAGGAAGCACGCCTATTTTTTGCATTTGTAAGATCAGAGACTAAGGCATCATATGCAGGAGAAGATACAGAGGAAAAACAACATGCTATTAATATAAAATTAGTTAATATATTGGATAATGGCAAAAAACCACAAATAATAAAAGTACAAGCAGATAAGCCTTGAAATATTAGAATTATTTTTTTTCTACCTATAGTATCTACTAATTTGCCACCTATTAATATACATGGAGCTTGTAACACGGCTAAAAATGTTACGAATTCACCAGCTTGAGATATTGTTAATCCAATTTTTTTAATCAGTATTAATGATAATAAAGGATGTATAAATGAACCTATACAATTTATTATCTTGCCTAAAAATAAAATATAAATTTCTTTTGGAAGTCCGGAATATATAGAAAGCATTTTTTTATAATTATTTTTTTTATTCATTATTTAACCTCATTTAACTGTATATTACTTGGAATAAATTTAAGTTTTTAGCATTAATATTTATTGAAAGTTTTTAAATAATTATAATTTTTGTAATTTACTTTAATTTTTTTAAAACTCTATTATAAATATAATCATTAAATTATACAATAATATGGTTTAATATTCAAATTATTATAAAAAAATCCATAATAATAAATACATTTAATAAACAATATAAATATTTATTAATAATATCTACAATTTTGCACAAACTTTTAATGTATAAATTTATTTATGAAAGGAGAAAAAACATGGAAATATTAGGAAAAGACATAAAAGATAAAGCAAGAAAAGTTACAAGTGAAATAAAAGAAACTGCAAGAGATATAAAAGGAAAAACAAAAGAAAGTGGAGATATAATTAAAGAACATGCTAATAATTTAAAAAATAAATTATAGAATTTTAAATTGAAATTTTTATGAGAACCAAGGTATAAAATTTTTAGATTTGTATCTTGGTTCTTATAATTTTATATTAACAATTAATTATCTATTTTGTCTGTTAAATTTAATAAGAGATATGAAAATAAATAATACAAAGATGTGATAGATATTTTGTGAAATACAATGACTTGGAATATACTAATAGTTGTACTATTAGTATATTCCAAGAAAGAAGTAATGCACAAAAAAATAGTTATTTATTTGAATGTGACTAACCATTATTCGACTATAAAAAATATTAAGTTTTCACATTAGATATAAAAAGACTTTTAATATTAGAAAAAGTAAGAAAAAAGTAAATATTTTTATACTATAAGTATAGGTTAATACAATTGTGTTATGTGCCAATATAGAATATAATTAAATAATGAGAAAGAAATTTTAAGAGGTGTAATTTATGATTAAGGTAACAGTTAATATAAATGGTATGGATTACAACTTAAAAGGTGATAAAAGTGAACAATATTTAGTTGATTTAGCTGACTTTGTTGATAGTAAAGTAAAAGAGATAATGAGTAAAAATTCTAGATTAAGTACTAGTGCAGCAACGGTATTAGCAGCAGTAAATATAGCAGATGAACTTTATGAATGTGATTTTAATTTAAGAAATGCCATTAATAAAAAGAAAAGCACAGAAAGTGAAAAGAATGAATTAATACAAAAAGTAGACAAGTTAAATGAAGATTTAAAAACAACATTGGTTGAAAAAACAAAACTTCAAGAACAATTAGTAAATACAGAGCAGTCTTTAAAGGAAAAATATTCGGAATTAGAACAAGCATTTAATACATTAAAAGAAGAAGCAACTGCTTTACAAAAAGAAAAACAATCGTTATTAGAAGAGAATAAGAATTTTAAAGATGAATTAAAAGAATCTAATAATTTAAATGAAGTATTAAATAAAGAAGTGGAAGATATTAAAGAAAAAAATAAAGTACTATACAAAAAAGTAGATGAATTTGAAGTTAAAGAACTTGAATTAAAAGATAAATTACAGGTTTCAAATGATACTGTTAAAGAATTAGAAAATAAGACAACTTCTTTGGAAAATAATTTTGATGACTTAAATAATGAATTTAATAAATTGAGTAAATTAAATTCAGAAAATTCATTAGAACTTGAAAGAGTAGTAAAAGATAAATCTTCTCTAGAAGAAGAAAATTCTGTTTTAATTAAAAATACTAAATCTTTAGAAGAAAAGTGTTTGAAATTACAGAGTGAAATAGAACAATTGACAAGTTTAGTTTCTAATGAAAAAAATAATAAAAAATTAATTCAAGAAGAGTATATAAAATGTAAAGAAGAACTTAAAGATATAAGGGACATTTATTATGAAGCAGATAAAGAGGTTATAGGATTTAAAGAAACCATAGAAAGAATCAATGAGGAAAAAGAAAAATTAAATTCTAGATTAGATTTAGAGATAAAAAATAGAAATGAATTAGAAAACAACGTTAAAAAGTTAAATGATGATATTAACTTAGTAAGTACTGAAAAGAATAAGTTTGAACAAGAAAATGAAAAATTAAATAAAGAACTTGAAATATTAAGAGAAAAAAATTCTAAGTTACTTATTGATGAAGATAATAGCAAGGAAACTATTAATATAAAACATAAAGAAATAGAGGAATTAAAAGATAACTTAAACAACAAAGAAAAGTCTTTAATTGATATTAAGGAAGTATTAGACAGTAAAGAAAACTCATTAGAAAATTTAAAACTTACATTAGATGAAAAAGAAAAATTATTAGAAGATTTAAGAGAGAATTTACTTAATAAAGATGCTTCTGTAGTTGAATTAGAAAATAAAATTAAAGAATTAAATGATCATAAGAGTAAGCTTATGGAAAGAAGTAAAACAGTCAATAATAATCTTAGAACATCTAAGTATAAAGTTATGGAATTAACGGATAAACTATTAAATGCAGAAATAGAATTAGCAGCGTTAAAGAATAAACAATTTTTAAATAGTAAGACTAAAAAGGTTATAGCACCACTTTCACATAAAAAGTAGGATAATATAATAAAATTATTATAATTTTAAAAACTGCTATTTTTAAATAGCAGTTTTTAAAGGTTTGTAAATCTATAAAAATAATATGTATATTAAAATATTAATGTTTGTTTAAAATGAGTTTAAGTATAAACATCAGGAGGAAGTTAATGAAAAGAATAGAACTGTTGGCGCCAGCAGGTAGTATGGAAAGTTTAATAGCAGCTATAAATAGAGGAGCTGATGCCATTTATCTAGGGGGAAATAAGTTTTCAGCAAGAGCATATGCATCTAACTTTGATAATGAAATGATGATGAAAGCAGTAGATTATGCACATAGCTATGGAGTTAAGGTATATGTAACAATAAATACCTTATTAAAAGAAAGTGAAATAAAAGAAGCTTTAAAATATGCAGGGTATCTTTATGATATAGGAGTAGATGCTTTAATTATACAAGATACAGGATTAATTAATTTAATACAAAAAACATATAAAGATTTTGAATTACATGCATCAACTCAAATGACAGTACATAATGGTGAAGGAGCTATATATTTTACTGAAAAAGGTTTATCAAGAATAGTTTTATCAAGAGAACTTTCTCTAAAGGAAATTAAGCATATATCAAAAGATTTAGGAATAGAAACAGAAATATTTGTACATGGAGCACTTTGTGTATGTTATTCAGGCCAATGTTTAATGAGTTCTATGATAGGTGGCAGAAGTGGAAATAGAGGCAGATGTGCTCAACCATGTAGAATGGAGTATACTTTAAAAGGTGAAAAGACTTCTTCTAAAAAAGCATATTTACTTAGTCCAAAGGATATGTGTTTGATTGATGATGTGGAAGAAATAATAAAAAGTGGAACATCATCTTTAAAGGTAGAAGGTAGAATGAAACGACCAGAATATGTAGCTGGAGTTGTAGATACATATAGAAGAGCAATTGATAAGGTAATTTATAAGCAAAAATTTGATTTAAAAAAAGGAAGAGATAAATTAACACAATTGTTTAATAGAGAGGGTTTTTCAAAAGCATATCTTTATAGAAATATAGGAAGAGATATGATGAGTTATAATTTTCCTAAAAATACTGGAATTCTTATAGGTAAAGCTATTGATAAAAATGAAGTTTTATTAGATGGAAATATAAGTATTGGTGATGGGATAAGATATAAAGATGACGGATTTGTATTAGGAAAAATAATACGAAAAGGTAAAGAAGTGAAAGAAGCTTTTAAAGGTGATAAAGTTAAGTTAGTACCTAGTGGTTATAAAAAAGGTGATTTAATATATAGAATGTCTGATAAAAAGATGTATGATGAATTAAAAGACTATGTTAAGCCATATAAAAGAAAGATATTACTTCAAGGAGAATTAGAATTTAAAGTTGGTTTACCTTTAAAGCTTAAAACCAAATTTAATAACAAAGAATATGAAGTTTTAGGAGATATAGTAGAGGTAGCTCAAAAATCACCACTAGACATGAGTAGAGTAGAAGAATGTTTAATGAAGTCTGGAGAAATTCCATATAAATTTAAAAAAATATTATTTAATACTTTTGAAGATGGATTTATAAGAATATCTTCCTTAAATAATTTAAGAAGAGAATTATTTGAAAAAATATCAAAGGAAGAGACATCTTCATATAGAAGAAAAAGATTTAAATGTGATATTTCAGAAAAGAAATTAAAAATAGGAGAAGATTTGGGATATGTTTATAGTTGTATAAACAAAGATCAATTAAAAGCATTATTAGAAGATAATACTGTTAAAAATATTGCATTAGATATATCATATACTAAGCATAAAGGTGCATTAAATATAGAGGATTTTAAAAATATAAAAAATAAAAACCTATTTTTTATGACTCCTAATATAATAAAAGAAGAGTTTGAAAATATAGTAAAACAAATTGATGAAGTTCTTCCATATATAAAGGGTTTAATAACTTCTAACGTAGGAATAATTAGTTTATATAAAGATAAATTATTTATAATAGGAGATTATAAATTAAATTTATTTAATAAAGAAGCTTTAAATTTTTATAGGGAAGATATAGATATTCCAACATTAAGCTTAGAATTAAATAGAAAAGAAATTAAAGAAATTATGAAAACAGTTGATTATAATGTTGCAATTGGAGTTTATGGAAAAACTGAATTGATGGTTAGTGAATATTGTCCAATAGGAAGTACCTTTGGAAATAAATCTAATTCTAAAGAGTGTAATGGTGCTTGTATGAGAGATGAGTTTACACTAATAGATAGAAAAAAAGAAGAGTTTAAAGTATTAGGTGATAATAGATGTAGAAGCCATATATTAAATTCACTTGCTTTAAATTTAGTAGAAGAAATTAAAGAGTTAAAAACATTTAATATATCTACGTTTAGAGTTGATTTTAAAGATGAAAAGTATAGTGAGGTAAAAACAATTTTATCAGAAATTAAAAAGCTTAAAAAGAGCGAAAATAGAGTCTATACTAAAGGTCATTATAAACGAGGTGTAGAATAGAGGGGAACTATAAATGAATAAAAGATCTTTAAAAGTTTTAGAATTTAATAAAGTAAAAGAAATATTAAAGAAGTATGCATATAGCAGATCTGCTAAAAAATTAGTAGATGAACTAGTACCTTATGATAATACATATGAAATAAATAATAGATTGGAAGAATCTAACGAAGCACTTGAAATATTGATGAAAAAAGGAAATCCGCCTATAGAAGGACTTTGTGATATTAATGATATACTTCAAAGAGCCAAAAAAGGAGGAACATTAACTCCAGAACAATTATTAAAAGTACTAGGGATGCTTACAGCAACTAGAAAAATGAAAGAATTTTTCAAAAGAGAGGAACAGGAAGAAGCTTTTCCAAGATTAGAAGATTTAACATATATATTAATGCCTATTAATGATTTAGAAAAAGAAATAGAAAGATCTATATTATCAGATGATGAAGTAAGTGATAATGCTAGTACTACATTATATAACATAAGAAGAAGTTTAAAAGAAAAAAATTCTTCTGTTAGAGAGAAGATAAATTCTATAGTTAGAAGTAATTCTAAGTATTTACAAGATTCTTTATATACAATGAGAGGAGACAGATATGTAATTCCAGTAAAAGCAGAATATAAGGGAGCAGTACCTGGACTTGTACACGATCAAAGTTCAACTGGTGCTACTCTTTTTATAGAGCCAATGGGATTAGTTAATTTAAATAATGAAATAAAAGAACTTATGCTTAAAGAAAAGGCTGAAATAGATAGAATACTTGCAGCATTATCATTAAAAGTAAAGATGAGCTCAGATCATTGTGAAAGCAATTTTAAGATACTTACAAATTTAGATTTTATTTTTTCAAAAGGAAAGTATGCATGTGAATTAAATGCTACAAAACCAGCTGTTAGAGAAGATGGAATATTTAATATAATGTCTGGTAGACATCCATTAATTGAAAAAGATAAAGTTGTACCTTTAGGTGTAAACTTAGGTGATGATTTTGATACTTTAATGATAACAGGACCTAATACAGGTGGTAAAACTGTCACACTAAAAACTGTAGGTTTACTTCATATAATGGCACTAAGTGGTCTTCTTATACCTGCAAGCGCTAATTCATCTATATCATTTTTTAAAGAAATATTTGCAGATATAGGAGATGAACAAAGTATAGAACAAAGTTTATCTACTTTCTCGTCTCATTTAACTAACATAGTAAATATTATGGAATATGATAATAGGCAATCACTTATTTTATTTGATGAATTAGGTGGAGGGACTGATCCAGCAGAGGGTGCAGCACTTGCAATGGCTATTATAGAAAATTTAAGTAGTAAGGGTGCAAAATTAATAGCAACAACTCACTATAGTGAATTAAAAGCATATGCATTAAAAACAGATAGGGTTGAAAATGCATCAGTTGAATTTGATATTAATACCTTAAGACCTACTTACAGATTATTAATTGGTATTCCAGGAAAATCTAATGCTTTTGAAATTTCAAAAAGAATAGGATTAGATAAAGATGTTATAGAATGTGCTAAAAAGTATATGTCTAAAGAAAATTTAGAATTTGAAGGTTTAATAAGAGATCTTCAAGAAAAGAGTATTATTGCAAAAAAAGATGCAAGAGATGCAAAAATAATTAGAGAAGAAGCAGATGAATTAAAGAAAAAATATGAGCAAAAACTTGAAAGGCTTGAAAAAGTTAAGGATAAAGCTTATATGGATGCAAGAGAAGAGGCTAAAAAGATAATTGCTGATGCAAAAGAAGAAGCAGATGATATATTAAAGGCAATGAGAGAACTTGAAAAAATGGGTATAGCAAGTGGTGGAAGACAAAGATTAGAAGACGAACGTAAAAAACTTAAAGATAGTTTAGAAGAAAAAGAAAAAAATCTTTATAAAATGAAAGAAAATGATGGTGAAGTAATTGAAAAAGTAAAGCTAGGAATGGAAGCATTTTTACCATCACTAAATCAAAATGTTGTAGTAATTTCTATGCCTGATAATAAGGGCGAAGTACAAGTTGAAGCTGGAATTATGAAAGTTTCAGTTAAATTAAAAGATTTAAGAAAAACTAAACAATCTAAAGTTGAAAAAGTAAAGAAAAAAAGAGAATTAAAATTACATTTTAGTAAAGTTGAAAGTCGTATAGATTTAAGAGGGTTAGATGCAGAAGAGGCTTGTTATAGAGTAGATAAATATTTAGATGATGCTTATATGGGTAATCTAGGAGAAGTAACAATAGTTCATGGAAAAGGTACAGGAATACTTAGAAAAGCTATAAATGACATGCTTAAGAGACATGTTCATGTTAAAAGTTATAGATTAGGTGGCTATGGTGAAGGTGGAAATGGTGCAACAATAGTTGAACTAAAATAAGGTCATGTTAATTAAAAAATAAATATGATGAAATTTTGAGGTGAGCACATGTATATTATAAGTGCATGTTTATGTGGAGTTAACTGTAAATATAATGGTGAAAATAATTTAAATGAAAAGTGTATGGATTTATTTAGAAAAGGAAAAGCTATTTTAGTATGTCCAGAACAACTTGGAGGATTAAGTACTCCAAGAACACCAGTGGAGTTAAAATCTTCAGCTTGTGATATATTGAGTGGAAATGGAATTGCTATTACAAAAGATGGTATAGATGTTACAGAAAAATTCGTAAAAGGAGCTTATGAAACATTAAAAATTGCTAAAGAAGCAGGAGCGGCAAAAGCTATATTAAAAGAAAAGAGCCCATCATGTGGGGTGAATAAAGTATATGATGGTACTTTTAATGGTAATAAGATTTATGGAATAGGGATCACGGCTTATTTATTAAAAAAAGAAGGAATAGAAGTATTTTCAGAAGAAGATATAGAACCTAATGATGAAAAATTAGTATATTTAGATGAATATTTTAAGAATAAGTTAAAAAGAAGGAAATTTTTAGAATTAGATGATGATGAATTTTATTATGATGAAGCATTAGATTTAACTGAATGTATAGATGATGTTTCGGATTTGCCAGAAAGGGTTAAAAACAATGTAAAAAGGCTTGTGATATCTTTAGCAGAAGATCTTCTTGGATTTGTTGAATTAGATGAGATATCAGAAGCCACAGGTTTATCTATAGATGAAATAGTAAAAATAAAAAATGAATGTGAGAAATAAACATTCTAGTAATTGGAAAAATTTATTCAAAAATACTATAAAATATTAAAAAAGTATTTTTAAATAAGGATAAGTATTGTATAATAATAGAAGTATTAAGTAAAATTTTGTTAAGTCGGTATAAATGTTTAGCTAATGATTTATACAATGGGAGGGAATATATATGAACTACAAAGAAAAATACGATTTGTGGCTTAATTCAGAAAGTATAAATGAGGAGACAAAGAATGAATTAAAAGCTGTAAGTGATGAAAAAGAAATAGAAGACAGATTTTATAAAGATTTAGAATTTGGTACAGGTGGATTAAGAGGTGTGATTGGAGCAGGAAGCAATAGAATGAATGTGTATACTATTTCAAAAGCTACTCAAGGATTTGCTAATTATTTAAATGAAAACTTTAATAAACCAGCAGTTGCTATTGCATATGATTCTAGAAATATGTCAAAAGAATTTGCAAAGGCGGCAGCACTTACATTGTGTGCAAATGATGTAAAAGTATACTTATATGAAAGTTTAAGACCAACTCCAATGTTATCTTTTGCTACAAGAGAATTAAAATGTAGTGGAGGAATAGTTATAACTGCTTCACATAATCCAAAACAATATAATGGATATAAAGTATATGATGAATTTGGAGGACAAGTTACAGATGCTAAAGCTAATAAGATAATAACTTGTGTTAATGCAATAGAAGATTTTTCACAAATAAAATCTATAGATGAAAAGATTGCTTTAGAAAAGAGCTTACTAAATTATGTTGGTGAAGAATTAGATAAGATATATATGGAAAAAGTAAAATCATTAACAATAAGAAAAGATTTAGTTGATAAAAAAGCAGAAGATTTAAATGTTATATATACTCCTATACATGGTTCTGGTAATATTCCAGTTAGAAGAGTATTAAAAGAATTAGGTTATAAAAATGTAGAGGTTGTTAAAGAACAAGAAGAACCAAACGGTAATTTTCCAACTGCTTCTTATCCTAATCCAGAAAATCCAGATGTATTTGAGTTAGCTTTAAATATGGCTAAAAATACAAATCCAGATATAATATTTGGAACAGATCCAGATTGCGATAGAATAGGCGTTGTTGTAAAAGACAGCAAAGGAGAATATAAAGTTTTAACTGGTAATCAAACAGGTTTATTATTAACTCATTATATATTAAGTTCATTAAAAGAAACAAATAAATTACCTGAAAATGGAGTAGTTATTAAAACAATAGTAACTACAGAAGGTGCAAAAGCCATTGCTGATGATTTTAATATTAAAATTTTAGATGTGTTAACTGGATTCAAATATATAGGAGAGAAAATAAGAGAATTTAAAGAATCAGGAGAATATACTTATTTATTTGGATTTGAAGAAAGTTATGGATATCTTGGGGGAGATTTTGTTCGTGATAAGGATGCAGTAATAGCTTCAATGCTAGTATGTGAAATGTGTTTATATTATAAAGAACATGGCAAGAGTTTATATGATGCATTAATAGAATTATATGAAAAGTATGGATATTTCAAAGAAACTCTTGTATCTTTAGAGTTAGCAGGAAAAGAAGGACAAGAAAAAATAGCTTCTTGTATAGATGCTATGAGAAATAGTAATATAAAAGATGTTAATAATGTAAAAGTTGTTAGAAAATTGGATTATAAATTAAGCATAGATAAAGATTTAATAAAAGAAAGTAAAGCATCAATCAATTTACCAAAATCTAATGTATTAAAATTTATACTTGAAGATGATTCTTATTTTGTAGTAAGACCTTCAGGAACTGAACCTAAAATGAAAGTTTACTTAGCTATTAAAGGAAATAGCTTAGATGACGCAGAAAAACAAATATCAGAATTTAAAGAAAATGTTATGAACTTAATTAATGAGAAATTAAACTAAATTAATTCTACAAATAAGCTGTTTTAAGTGATATAATAATCACTTAAGACAGCTTTTGTTCTTAAATACTATCAAGATAAATTTAGGTGGTGTAACGTAATGGATTATAAAACAATGTTAAAAGAAAAATTAGGCAAAATATTATTTTTAGAAATGGATATAGACGGTTTTAAGAAAACTATAAATATTCCTGAATATGTAACATTTAAAAATAAGGATTTATATATGCCTATAAGTTCAGAATATATAACATCTAATGTTAATGATGAAATAAAAATGAAAAATTTACCTATATATTATTTTATTGAGGGTATGTTTATATGTTTTGCTTGTGATGAAAAATTAAGATTCAATGATGATTATGGCGTTATTTTAACATATATCCCTAATGCAGAAGAGTCTACAAAGGGACTTATAGCAAATAGGATTAAAGAGGATAGATTAGAAGATGCATATGTATTATTAAAAGGATTGTATAAATATAATAGGGAAGAAGAAGTATTTAAAAATTTATTATTAACTGGAGAAGCTATAAGAGAGAAAAATTCGGAATTTAAATCTGTATTAAGTGAAGATATTGAGGAAGGAAAAATTAAATTTAAGAATATGCCTGAACCATATTTATATAATGCACTTATTTTAAGAGATGATGGTGACTTTATAAATGCTAAAGAAGAAATAAATGCTTATTTAAATAAAGGTGGAGTAAAGACTGAAGATATAGAGCAAATAATTAATGATATTAATAATGTAAGTCAATATGAAAAAGCAATAGAACTTTTAAATGAAAAGCCAGAAAAAGCAATACAAATGTTATTACCATTAGTTGATCAATTTGAAGAGAATCCACTTTTATATTATTATTTAGCTGTTGGATATAGAAATTTAGAAAACTATGAAAAAGCTATATATTATTTAAATCAAAGTATAAGTATTGAATCAGGAATATTAGAAGTAGTAAATGAACTTGGTATAAATTATGCTTGTCTTGGAAATCATGAAGAAGCAATAAAATACTTTAAAAAGGCATTTGAAGCGTCAAAAGATGTTGAAATTTGCACGAATATAACAATGTGCTATATGAATTTAGGAGACAATGAACAAGCAAAACTTCATTTAGAAATTGCTAAAAAATTAAATCCAGAAGATGAAATTGTAAATCAATTAGAAAAAGTTTTAAGTAAGTAGTTAAATTTAGAGTTAATAAAAAATGAAAACAAGAAAATTATATTAAGAGCTTGCAGACCCTATAAAAATTAATTTTATAGGGTCTGTTTTAAATATAAAAGGCTAAATATAAAATTTAGATTCTTACTTGAAAATTCTAAAAGCCAATTACAATATCATTTTGTCTATTGCATATATCAACATATATTTAAAAGTTTTCATAATAAAAATTATTAAAAAGTAAATTAATTAGTATTATTTATTTTAAAAAATTAATATTTTAATACATAAAAAGGATTTTATTATATGATATAATAGTTTAATCAATGATAAATATTTGATTTTTGAAAATATTGAGTAATGAAAGGAGAAACTACTTTTAATTATATTTAGTAAAATAAGTTGGGAATTGAAAGTGGAAAGTGTAGAGTTAAGGAAAAAATTTCTAATGGAAGTTTAAACTATATATTTATTTATAAAGTCCGTAAGGACTTTTAACCAAAACTCTCAACTGTTAATTTTCAATTTTTAACTAACAAAGCTTGGCGTAGCCACTTTGTTTTTTTGAATATTGTTATTTAAGTAGCGAATTTTATGTTTATAGATATACTTGGTTTTAAAATATTTAATGACAGTAAAGAAGAATTAATAAAATACATAGAAAAATTTGAAAAGATAAATCTTATATCAGGAAACCCAGAAATTTTATTTAATGGTTTAAATGATAAATTACTTAATAAATGCTTTAAAAATGATAATTCTGTTATTATTCCGGATGGGGTAGGAACAGTGATTGCTTCTAGGCTTTTAAAAAATCCAGTAAAAGAGAAAATAGCTGGAATAGAAGTTATGAAAGAACTTTTAAAAAAAGCTAATTTAGAGAATAAATCTATTTATTTATTAGGTGCTAAAGAAGAAGTAATTCAAAAATGTGCACAAAATATAGAAAATGAGTTTAATAATTTAAATATATGTGGTTTACATAATGGATATTTTGATTTGAATAATTGTAACAGCATAATAAAAGAAATACAAGAAAAAAAACCTTGGGCAATATTTATTGCTATGGGATGTCCAAGACAAGAATATTTTATTGAAAAATATATAAATAAATTACCTTGTAAAATATTTATGGGAGTTGGAGGCAGTTTTGATATATTTTCAGGAATGTCTAAAAGAGCACCTAGATGGATGATAAGCTTAGGACTTGAATGGCTTTATAGAGTAATTAAAGAGCCGTGGAGAATAAAGAGACTTACATCTATACCTAAATTTTTAGTAAAGGTATTAAAATATAATAGCTAGGTGATAAATATGAAGAAAAATACTTTATTAAAATCTACTTTAATAATAATGATCGTATCATGTATAAGTAGAATTATAGGTTTTGTTAGAGATATGCTTATTGCAAATAATTTTGGAGCTGGTATGTATACAGATGCATATAATATAGCAGTTACTGTTCCAGAAACAATATTTATGCTTATAGGGCTTGCGATTTCCACATCATTTTTACCGGTACTTAGCAAGATAAAAGCAGAAAAAGGCATCAAAAAAATGTATGATTTTGCAAATAATATGATAAATATATTATTTATTATTTCACTTTTGTTTTTTGTTGTAACTAGTATTTTTTCAAAAGAAATAGTTATGGTTTTAGGAACAGGATTTGATGCTGAAACAACTATCTTAGCAACAAGATTAACTAGAATAACATTAATTAACTTATTGTTTATGTCCATAAATGCTTGTTTTACATCATTACTACAAGTAAATGAAGATTTTATTATACCATCAGTATTAGGATTATTCTTTAATTTACCTATGATATTATATTTACTATTTTTTAGAAGCTATGATATTATTGGATTAACAATAGCAAATGTTATAGGAAATTTTTTTAGAGTAATTATTCAAATTCCTTCTTTAGTTTCACATGGATATAAATATAAATTCTTTGTTAATTTAAAAGATGAAGGGATCAGAGCTATTTTAATATTAATAATTCCAGTAATTATAGCAGCAGGAGCTAATTCTTTAAATATGGTAGTAGATAAGAGGATTGCATCATCATTAGAAATTGGATCTATTTCTGCATTAGGTTATGCAGAAAAGCTTATATTTTTTATAAATAGCATAATAACAACATCAATATCAAGTGTTGCATATCCTATGATGGCTAATGCTATAAATGAAAAAAGAATACATGAGTTTATAGAATTATTAAAGAAATCTATTATATATTTAGCTTTGGTTTTAATACCAATTACAGTTGGAGTTATAATATTTAGAAAAGATATAGTAAGTATTATATATGAAAGAGGAAAATTTACCGAATATGCTGTAAATTTAACCACTTCAGCTTTGCTTGGATATACATTTGGAATATTTTTTACTGGAATGAGAGATATATTAAATTCAACATTATTTTCTATGGGAAAGACAAAGATTACAACTCTAAATGGAATTATTGGAGTTATTATAAATATATGTTTAAGTATAATTTTATCTAAAACTATTGGAATATCAGGAGTAGCATTAGCATCTTCAATAGCAATGTTTATAACTTCTATTTTGTTATTTAGGAATATTACAAATTTAGAACACAATTTTAATTATAAAAAATTATTTATTAAAATATTTAAGATAATTGCTAATTCAATTTTAATGGGATTAATTATTATTTTATTTATAAAATTTGTGGAAGGAAAGATTCCGCAAATAATCATTATAATTTTAGGTACTGCTATTGGTATTATAGCTTATTTCTCTTTATGTAATTTATTTAATATAAAAGAGGTACAAGAGATGAAGGAGTTAGCTTTAAGCAAAGTAGCAAAGAAAAAATAATAGGAGGAAATATGAAAATATTATTTATAGCTTGTTATTCTCCACTAATAAATAATTCAGCTGCAATAGAAACTTTGCAGTATTTAAATAAATTAAGTGAAATTCCAGGTAATGAGATACATTTATTAACTGTGAATTTTCCTAAAAATTCAATATATTATGATGAATATTTATTTTCTATGATGGATAGTAAAATAAAATGTCATCTAATTGATGGTGGGATAATATTTAAAAAACTTATGCCTAGAAAAAAATTAAAAATTCATACAAATAAAGAGTCAATAAAAAATAGAAAGATTCTAAGAAAGATTAAAAATGCACTTGTAATACCTGATATGTATTATGGTTGGGCTAAGAAGGCAGCAAAATATGGGATTAATTTAATGGAAAAAGAAAGTTTTAATGTTATATTTTCAATGCATGAACCACCATCTTCTCATTTATGTGCTTATTATATAAAGAAAAAATTTAAGAATGTACCATGGATTACATATTGGAGTGATCCTTGGCTTAAAGATTCAACTCGTCAAAATTCTTTTGTACTAAAAAAAATCATTGAAAAAAGGATGGAGAAGAATGTAGTTGAATTAGCAGATAAATTTATTTTTGTAACTGAAGAAAATAAGAAAGACTATTTAAATGAATATAAAAATATTAGATTAAAAAATAACTTTACTTATATATTAAATAGAGGATTTGATAAGGAATTATATAATAAACTATCACTAGAAGAAGTACCAACACTTATAGATTCTAACAAAATTAACATGGTTTATACGGGAGAAATATTTACTAAATTAAGAAATATAAATCCGTTTATAGAAGCATTAGAAGAAATAAGAAAAGAAAATAAAGAGGATTATAATTTACTTAATATTTTATTTTTTGGAAATATAGATGATATTGAAGTTAAAAAAAGATTGAGTAGTTTAAATATAGTGAAAGTTTCATCTAGAATACCTTTTAATGAAGCGCTTAAATATATGTTGAATTCTGAAGTTTTACTTTTATTTGGTAATAAGAACTCTAAGCAGATACCAGCAAAGATATATGATTACTTTGGTACAAAGGCAAAGATATTTGTTATTTATGGTGATAGTAATGATCCAATTAAAGACATGGTTAACAAACATAGTAAATGCGTTACAAGTAAAAATTCTGTTAATGAAATTAAAGAGAGTGTTTATAAATTAATTGATTTATATAAGAATGATAGTATAAAAACAGTACCAGATTACAAATATGAATGGAACAGCATAGTTAAAAAATTAAATACTATATTAGAAGAGAAGTGATTTAAATGCATATTATGGTAATACCATCGTGGTATTCATCACCTAGAAATAAAGTTCATGGTAGTTTTTTTAAAGAACAATTTAAGGCACTAGCTAATAGTGGTGAAAAAATAACAGTTGCTTATAATGAAATTTGGCCAATTACTTTATTTGGAAAGATAAAAGAAAAGAGAAAAATCAATTTTAGTATAGAAGAGAATCTTAGAACTTATAGATATAAGGATTTTAATTATTTTCCTAAGAATCCTTTAATGTTTAAAAGTTTTAATAAAAGAATGGATGAACTATATAAAGAAATAATAAAAAAAGAAGGAAAAGTTGATTTAATACATGCACATTCTGCAATGTGGGGTGGAATTGCAGCTTCGTATATAAGCAAAAAATATAATATACCACTGGTTATTACAGAACATTCATCATTAAAGTATGCCAAATATTTAAAAGATAGTTATAGAAAATATATTTATGAAGCATACAAAGAATGTGATATCCTAGTGGCTGTAGGAAATGGTTTAAAAAAAGAACTTAATGAATATGCAGATAGAGATATAGAAGTTATTCATAACATGGTTGATTTATCTTTATTTGATAAAGAAAGGAATTCAATAAAAGAAAATGATAAATTTATCTTTTTTTCGTGTGCATTTCTTGAAGAAGGAAAGGGTATGGAATTACTTATAGAATCATTTAAAGAGGCTTTTTTTAATAAGAATGTTTTACTTAGAATAGGTGGAGATGGATCTAGAAAAGTTTTTCTAGAAGAGTTAGCTAAGAATATAGGAATAGAGAAACAAGTTATATTTTTAGGAGCATTATCTAGAGAAGAAGTAGCAGAAGAAATGAAAAAATGTGATGCTTTTGCATTACCTTCAGAGCATGAGACCTTTGGAGTTGTTTATATAGAGGCGTTAGCGTGTGGAAAGCCTGTTATAGGTGCTAAAAATGGAGGAGCTGAAGACATAATAAATAATCAAAATGGAATTATTATTGAAAAAAACAATTTAAATGAATTAATAAATGCTTTAAAATATATTAAGTACAATTATAAAATTTACAATGAAGATAATATTAGAAAAATGACAATTAGAAATTATTCAGGAGAATTACTAGTGAATAAGTTAAAAGGAGTGTATAAAAAAGCAAATGAAGAACATTTTGAGTAAGATGTATAGTTTTATAGATAATAGATTATATTTTAGGTTATTATATATAGTAGTTAGTTTAGGATTTGCCACAATTTTTTTATATATTCCAACAATACAAGGTGTTCCAGTAGTTAAAAAGTTAAATAATATTGTTTTGGCATGGGGACTTTTATTAATACTTATTATGATTTTTAAAGATTATAAAACAAGGAAAATATATAAATTTGATATTCCGTTAATTGTATTTGTAATTTTTACTTTAATACTTAACATATTTTTTTATAGGAATATGGAGAATATTAAAGCATGGATAGTTAATTTAATGATCTTTACATCCATATATACAATAGATGTATTTAAAAGTAAGAGGCAAAATATAAAAGAAGTTAGTATAATATCTTATTTTTATATTATATTAATGTTGCCATTATCAATAGTTTCATTATATGTAGATTACAAGAAAATAACTATAAAAGAAGTTGATATGGTATTTGGAACGGGTAGATCATTTGGTATTTTTGTAAATCAAAATGCATTGTCGATAGCTGCAGGATTAGCAGTAATATTAAGTATATACTTAATATTAAAAAGTAATAACTTTAAAATTAAAATATTATTATTTTTAAATCTTATTATACAAGGTGTTACCATGGTAAAAGCAAATGGAAGAAGTTCATATTTGCTTATAATAGCTATGATATACTTGTTCATTTTTGTATATTTAAGGAATAAATATTTAAGAATAGCATTATTAATAGTACCTGTTTTATGTTCAAGTGTATTATTAACTTTTAATGAGGATAGATTACATGGTTTTACAAGTGGGAGAAATATTTTATGGAAATCAGCTAGTATAGTAATCAAAGATAATCTCATGCTTGGAGTTGGAAAGTCAAATTTAATAGAGAGTGTGAGAAATGCGAGAACAGTAGTATATTTACCAGGGATAGAATATGGTGGATTGCATAATATTTATCTTCAAATTGCTACTGTAAATGGAATTCTTTCATTGATATTAATGTTAACATTTTTAATAAGTATAATGGTATTTATAATAAGAAAATTAGATAAACTAAAGAGAAAAGAAAAATTTCACATGACTGTAATATCTTCTATGTTACTTGGAATATTAGCAGTTAATATGTTTGAGAGTAATTTAGTTTATATAATAAGTTTTATATCTATTATGTTTTGGATATATCTTGGTTATATAATATCCATATTGGATAATAAAAATATAAGCAATAATAATTAAGGGGGACTTTTAATGGAATTTTACAAGCAAACAATTAAAGAATTTATTGAAGATGTAGAAAGTGACAAAGCATCACCAGGTGGTGGAAGTGTAGCAGGATTAATAGGTGCATTATCAGGTGCATTAAATTCAATGGTCTATTCTTTAACAATTGGTAAAAAGAAATATGAAGAGTTAGATGAAGAGACTAAAACAATGATAAATAGTTTTAGAGAAAAGTCTAAAGAATTTACATATAGAAGTTTAGAGCTGATGGAAGAAGACAGAAATGGATTCTTAAAGTTAATGGAGTGTTATAAACTTCCTAAAGATACAGAGGAAGAAAAACTTAATAGAAGCAATTCTATTAAGGAAGGTACAAAAGAAGCTATGATGCCACCGTTAAAATTAGCTAGAGAATCTTTTGCATTTTATGAAAATTTATATGTTATGAATAAATATGGGAATAAAATGCTTTTATCAGACTTAGGTATGTCAGCAATATTATTACATTGTACTATAGAAAGTGCTGTAATGAATGTAAAAGTTAATTTAAATGCTTTAAGATATGATGAAAAATTCTTTAATCAAATAAAAGAAGAATTAGACATTTTACTTAATAAATCTAAGAATAAAAAAGATGAAATTGTAAATCAAGTAAATTCAGTTATATTTCAAGAGTAAATATTAAACAGAAAAGAGACTATGCATAATTTATTTTTATGTATAGTCCTTTTATATATCTAAATAGCATTGTTTAAGAATAGTTTAAATATTTTAGGCACATTCAAATAAACAACTAGTTAGTATAATAGTTTATTTTGTAAACTACTTCTTCATTAGAACCTACTAATAGCATAACTATTAGCAGAATTCAAGTTATTGTATTTTACAAAATATCAGTCATATCTTTTACTTGTTATTTATTTTATATGCCTTACTCTGTTGGAAGTTCATTTAATGGTTTAAATTCATATCCTTCATCTTGTAATGTTTTTATAACAGTATCTAATATTTTTGCATTTGTATCTGATACCGCATGAAGTAACATTACACATCCAGGATGAGCTCCATTAGTTATTTTATTTATTGCAAAACTTTCAGCAGGTTGATTTTTAACTAACCAATCTTTATAAGCAAAACTCCAAAATATAGATTTATATCCTAAGTCTTTTGTCATTTTTAGAGATTCTTCTGAATACTTGCCCATTGGAGGTCTAAAATATTTTGGCATATCTTTTCCAATGATTTCTTTATAAGCTTCTTCAACTTCAGTAAATTCAGCTTCAAATTTTGTTTTATCATGAATTGATGGCATAGAAGGGTGATGAGATGAATGATTACATACTAAATGTCCTTCATCAACCATTCTCTTGATTAAATCTGGTTCCTTTTCAATATAGGGTTTAACTACAAAAAAAGCAGCTGGAACTTTTAGCTCTTTTAGTGTATCTAGTATTTTTGAAGTATTACCATTTTCATATCCTTCATCAAAAGTAAGATATATTACTTTTTTAGAGGTATCTCCTAAAAAGTAGCCATTATTTTCTTTTAAAAAGTCTAATGATTCCTTTGGACCTTCAGCCACATTGTCTTTACCTTTTCCTACATAATACCAATTAAGTTCTCCTTTATTTGAAAAGAAGGAAAATATATCAGTAACTATATTTTTTTCGAATTCTATAAATTCCTCTTTTTTATTGTCTTTTGAATCTTTAGGTGTGGCATTAATAGGTATTACAAAAGAATTTATAGTTAATACTGAAATTAGTAAACTTAATATTAAATTTTTATAATATTTTTTCAAAACTTCACCTTCCATCTTAGATTATTTGTTTTAATATGCCTGTCATTAAAAATAAACAAAAACATTGGCATAAATATTATTTGTATCTTAGGATATTATTAATCATGGAAATTTATATAAAATCAAATAATACATAAATTTAGAATAAGGCACATTTAAATAAATATATGTAAACAGAAACTTTTAAGAATATATATTTAGTTGAAATCAAAGACTTTCTAGAGTATAATTTTTAAAGGTGTATTAAATGTTAGAAAGGACTGTACATAAATGAAGTTAGGAATTGTAGGATTACCCAATGTAGGTAAAAGTACATTGTTTAATGCAATAACAAAAGCTGGAGCAGAATCAGCTAATTACCCATTCTGTACAATTGAACCAAATGTTGGAGTAGTTAGTGTTCCAGATAAAAGATTAGATGTTTTAGAAGAAATGTATAACACAAAGAAAAAAATATATACAGCAATAGAATTCTATGATATAGCAGGGTTAGTTAAAGGAGCTTCAAAAGGTGAAGGTTTAGGAAATAAATTCTTAGCTAATATTAGAGAAGTTGCAGCAATAGTTCATGTTGTAAGATGTTTTGATGATGAAAATGTTGTTCATGTTGAAGGTAGTGTTAATCCAATTAGAGATATTGAAACTATAAACTTAGAATTAATATTCTCAGACTTAGAAGTTTTAGAAAGAAGAATGGAAAAAGCTATGAAGCTTGTAAGATCAGGTGATAAAACTGCTAAGTTTGAATATGGTATTATGGAAAGAATAAAAGTTCAATTAGAAGCTAATAAGCCAGCAAGAACTTTAGAATTTACTGATGAAGAGAAAGTTTTTGTAAAAGGATTATTTTTAATTACTTCAAAGCCTGTTTTATATGCTTGTAACATTTCTGAAGATGATGTTATGGAAGGAAACTTCGAAAATGAATATGTAAAAACAGTAAAAGAATACGCAGTATCTGAAAATTCAGAAGTAATAGTTGTAAGTGCTAAGATAGAAGAAGAAGTATCTGGATTAGAAGAAGAAGAAAAAAATGAAATGTTAAGAGAATATGGATTAGAAGAATCTGGACTTGATAAGTTAATTCAAGCAAGCTATAAATTATTAGGACTTATGAGTTTCTTAACAGCTGGAGTTCAAGAAGTTAGAGCTTGGACTATAAAAAGAGGGACTAAAGCGCCACAAGCTGCTGGTAAAATTCATACTGACATTGAAAGAGGATTTATCAGAGCTGAGGTTGTTGGATATGATGATTTAGTTGAATGCGGATCAGAAGCGGTAGCTAAAGAAAAAGGTAAGTTTAGACTTGAAGGAAAAGATTACATAATGCAAGATGGAGATGTAGTTAATTTTAGATTTAATGTGTAATATAATTTTTTTATAGAACCCTTTAGAGGGTTCTTTTTTTATGCTCAGACCAGTTAGGCATAATAAAAAAAATAATCATATGATATATCATTATTTCTGCACTATGTTTGGAAAAGGTACATGGGAAAAAATCTACGCTCCACAGTGTGGCCTTGGCGATTTTTTTATTATGTAAGGATATATTCTAAGTAAAAATAATATATATACTTTAAGACTATTAATTAAGGAGTTATTTTATGGAAACAAAAAAATCATTACGTAATTTAAGTTTTTGGATAATTTTATCTATAATATTTAATTTATTTATTTTTTATTTTAAAGGAGAAAATGCGGCAGTTGAATATTTTGGAGGCTACATAATAGAAATGTCTTTAAGTTTAGATAATTTATTTTTATTTTTAATGATATTTTCTAGTTTTGGAATACTAGAAGAATATCAAGAGAGAGTTTTACTATATGGGGTAATTGGTGCTATGGTGCTTCGACTTATATTTATTTTACTTGGAGTTACTATAGTAAATAAATTTCATTGGGTTCTTTATATTTTTGGAGTTGTATTGCTAATTAGTGGATTTAAAATGTTATTTTCTAAAGATAATAATGTACAATTTCATGATAATTTTGCTGTTAAATTACTAAGAAAAGTTATGCCTGTGAGTAATACTATACACAATAATAAGTTTTTTGAGAGAAGAAATAGAGTTTTATATGCCACACCATTATTCGTTGTTTTAATTGTAATAGAATTTTCAGATATAATTTTTGCTTTAGATTCTATACCAGCAATATTTTCTATAACTACAGATACATTCATAGTTTATATATCAAATATATTTGCTATATTAGGATTAAGAAGTATGTACTATGTACTAGCTAAAATGAATAGTATGTTCAGATTTATGAAGTATGGAGTTGCATTTATATTAATGTTTACAGGAATAAAACTTACAATAACGCATTTTGGAATAGAACTTTCAGTATTAAATTCAGTGCTAATAATAATGATTATACTGCTTACAAGCATTTTGTTATCGTTATTATTTGATGGTAATAAAAAAGAAAATAGATGTTAATTAAGGCGCATTAAAATAAATAACTAGCCAGTATGCTAGTTTATTTTGTGAACTACTTCTTCCTTGGAACTTTACTAATAGCACAACTATTAGTAGAATCCAAGTCATTGTATTTCACAAAATATCCGTGGTATATTTGACTTGTTATTTATTTTCATATATCTAACAAAACTGCATATAATAAAAAATATTTAAAATATTATTTACCTTTTGGAAAATAAGTAGTATTATATATTAAAAGATAATAATTATTAAAAAATATATAATATTTTAAAATAGGTAGGAGAGATATAAATGAAAGTTATTGTAATAGGATGTACTCATGCAGGAACAGCTTCAATTGTTAATTTAAAAGAACGTTATCCTGAATGTGAGATAACTGTTTATGAAAGAAATGATAATATATCATTTTTATCATGTGGTATTGCATTAAGTATAGGTGGTGTTGTTACTGAAACAGAAAAACTTTTTTTACAACTCACCAAAAAACTTAAAATCTCTTGGAATTACAACTAATATGAAACATGAGGTTCTAGATGTAGATTTTGATAGCAAAAAGATCAAAGTTAAAAATTTAGACACAAAGGAGATTTTTGAAGATACTTATGATAAATTAGTTTTAACTTTAGGATCTTGGCCAATAGTACCTAAATTTGAAGGCGGAGAATTAGAAAATATCGTTCTATGTAAAAATTATAATCATGCAAAGATTATTAAAGAAAAATGTAAGAATGCTAAAAATGTAGTAATAATTGGAGCAGGATATATTGGAGTAGAGCTTGCAGAAGCTTTTGAAATGCAAAATAAAAATGTAACATTAATTGATGCTGAGAAAAGAATAATGGCAAAATATTTAGATAAAGAATTTACAGAAATAGCAGAGTCAGAATTTAAAGATAATAATGTAAATTTAGTTTTGGGAGAAAAAGTAAAATGTTTTAAAGGTAAGGATAATAAAGTAACTCATGTATTAACTGATAATGGAATTTATGAAGGTGATTTAGTTATACTGTGTATAGGATTTGCTCCTAGTACTTCATTAATAAAAGGAAAGCTAGAAACATTACCTAATGGAGCAATAATAATAGATGAGTATATGAGAACAAGTAGAGAAGATGTTTTTGCAGCTGGTGATTGCTGTGTAGTAAAATATAATCCGGCAGGTGATACAAGATATATTCCATTAGCAACAAATGCAGTTAGAATGGGAACTCTTATAGCTATGAATATAGAAAAGCCTATATTGAAATATATGGGTACTCAAGGTACATCAGGTATAAAAATATATGAAAAATGCATAGCTTCAACTGGACTTACAGAAGAAGTGGCACAGAGCACAACTAAATTTAATGTAGACTCAGTATTAATTAAAGATAATTATAGACCAGAGTTTATGCCCACATTCGAAGAAGCAAGTTTAAAACTAGTTTTTGATAAAGAAACTAGAAGAGTACTTGGTGGTCAAATAATATCAAATATAGATTTAACACAATTTATGAATACACTTTCAGTAGTTATTCAAAATAACATGACAATAGAGGAGCTTGCTATGACAGATTTCTTTTTCCAACCACATTTCAATAAACCGTGGAGTTTACTAAATATGGCGGCTTTAGAAGCTATAAAAAAATAATTTTAAAAAGTATAAGCAATATTTAACATATTGCTTATACTTTTTTTATATATAGATTAAATTAAAATTTTTAAAACTTGGAAAATTAAATCAAAATATATTTAAAAATATATACAATTAAGTAGTAGTTCTAAAAATAAATAAAAAATTTTTATTTATTTAAGATACTTTTAATTAAATTTAAATAAATATATATTAAATAGAAATAATTTTTGGGAGAAGTTTTATGAATTTAGTATTAGTATTTTTAATTACATCAATAATTGTTTGGAAAAGTATATATACTATTAAGTTAATTGTAAAATTTACGATAGAAAGAAATAAAAGAGAAAAGTATATTAATATAGTTTTATTTAATGTATATATAATATATTTTTATTTTTTGTATAAAGCTGCTACAAATTCATTAAAATCTCCACTTGAGGGACCGATTTGGTTAATATTGTTATTTATATTTCTTTTATTTGGGAACTTAATATACGATTTTAGAAAATGGAAATAAAAGTTAAATATTTTGTTATTCATTTAAAAAATTTAATTAAATTTAAAAAGACATAAGTATTTTAGCAGGAATTATAATATTTATATAGAATAAATATTATAAAGTGGTTTAAAATGGATTGAAATAGAGTTTAAATTGCTGTAAATTATTAAGGTGAGGATAAATTAATGTTTATTGGAGAATATCAGCATTCATTTGATTTTTAAAATAGAATAATTATTCTAGCAAAACTTAGAGAGAATTTAAGTGATAAGCTCAGAATAACAAAAGGTCTTGATGAATGCATTTATGTCTATACAACTAACGAGTGAGAAAATTAAGAAGATAAACTTAGAATTTTGCCCTTACCAAATAGAGATGCAAGAGCATTTGTAAAATTCTTTTTTTCTGGTACATGTATAGTAGAATTAGATAGCAAGGAAGAGGATTAATTCCATAAAACTTAAGAGAATATGCAGGTATAGAAAAGGACATAGTAAGTATAGGGGGATTATATAGAGCAGATATTTAGAGCAGGAGAAAATGAAGTAATTATAATGAATCAGATATAGATTATGATTTGATTACAGAGAAAATGAATGATTTAGAAATGTAAGGAGTTTTTAATATGGAATTTAAACATATTTCGGTTTTGTTAAATGAATGCTTAGATGCATTAAATATAAAGGAAGATGGAATTTATGTTGATTGTACATTAGGTGGTGCAGGACATTCATCTCATATATTAGAACGTTTATCAAAAGATGGTTTATTAATAGGAATAGACCAAGATAAAGATGCTTTAAGAGCAGCTAAGGAAAGATTGAAAAGGTTTGAGAATGTAAAATATGTTCATAGTAATTTTTATGATATCGATAATATTCTTCAAAACTTAGACATACCTAAAGTGGATGGAATACTGATGGATCTTGGAGTATCATCTTATCAGTTAGATGAAGGTGAAAGAGGTTTTAGTTATATGAAAGATGCATCTTTAGATATGAGAATGAATAGAGATAATGATTTTTCTGCTTATGAAGTAGTTAATGAATATAGTGAAGAAGAGTTATATAAGATAATAAAAGATTATGGTGAAGAGAGATTCGCTAAAAGAATTGCTAATTTTATAGTAAATAGAAGAATGGAAACACCTATAAAAACTACCATGGAATTGGTTGACATAATTAAAGCAGCTATTCCAGCAAAAGCTAGACGAGAAGGACCACATCCAGCAAAAAGAACCTTCCAAGCTATAAGAATAGAGGTGAATTCTGAACTTAGGATACTTAATAAAACCATTGAAGATGGTGTGAAAAGATTGAATAAAGGCGGAAGAATGGCTATAATTACATTCCATTCTTTAGAGGATAGAATAGTTAAGTTAAAATTTAGAGAACTTAATGATCCATGTACATGTCCTAAAGAATTCCCAATGTGTATTTGCGGAAAAAAACCTATTGTTAAGTTAGTATCTAGAAAAGGAATTGCACCTAGCAAAGAAGAAGTAGAAGAAAATCCAAGAAGTAGAAGTGCAAAACTTAGAGTTATTGAGAAGTTATAGAATTTAATTTTTATTATGTTATAAATTAAGCGGGGATGTGAATAAATTGCAAGTAAAAGAATATGATTATATTAAAGGTAGTACAGCAGTAAACCCATCAAGAAAAAGCACAATACGTAGGCCGAAGAAAAGTAAACAAAATTTACGAAAAGTTAAAAAGAACAAAAGTATTAAAATAAAAAATGAAAAAGTAGAAGCGCGAAAAAGTACTCTTATAATATCTATATTAATAGTTTCACTAGGTCTTATGACTATTGCAGGAGATACTAAAGTATATAGTATGCAAAAAAATTTAGGGAAAATAAATGGGAAAATTAATAATGCTCAAGAAACAAACGAAGCATTAAAAGTTAAACTTTTAAAATTTGGATCTCTACAAAATATACAAGAAACTTCAGAAAAGCAATTATCAATGTCAATGCCGACTAAAGATGACATAGTAAAGGTAGATTTTTCTGAAAATTATTTTGCAAATATAGAAAAGAATACTGCTACAGAAATTAATAAAAAGCAAGGATTTTTGTCTAAAATTTTGGATAAATTTAGATAATTACTTTTTAGAGTTTAAATAATGAGTGATAAAGTTTAATTGTTTAATAGCTTCATATTTTTAGATAAAAGTTTTTTACTTACTTAAAAACAAATTTAATTGGGTTAAGAAACTTAATCTAATAGAAATTATATGGAGGAGTTATCAATAGTGAAAAAACTAAATTATAAAGATAGAGCAAAAATGCGCAAAAGAATGGCAATAGTTGTTGCAGGATTAAGTTGTGTATTTTTAGTGTTGAGTATTAGACTATCTTATATAATGATAGCTAAGAGACAAGAATATGCAGCAAGAGCTGAAGAACAATGGACAAGTGAAGTAAAAATAGATGCAAGAAGAGGAAGAATATTAGACAGAAATGGGAAAGAATTGGCGGTTTCTGCTAATGTATATAGAGTTGATTTCGATTTAAACTCTATAAGATCATATTTAAAACAAGATTTAACTGAAAAGAAAATAAAAAATCTTAATAGTATAGGAATTACAGTAAAGCCAGGTCAAGAACGTTTAACTACTGCTGATATTGCTCCTGTTATTGCAAAAGCTCTAGATTTAGAAACTGAAAAGGTAAAAGAAAAATTAGAAACTAAACTTCCAAGTGGAGCAGATGCAGGATCAGCAACTCTTATAAGAAGAATTGAAAAAGATGCTGCTGATAGAGTTAGAGACTTAAAGATTAGCGGTGTTTTAGTATCACCAGATACTAAGAGATACTATCCTAACAATAACTTTTTAGCACATGTTCTTGGAAGTACTAATGTTGATGGTCAAGGGTTAACTGGAATAGAAGTACAATATAATAGCTATTTATCTGGAGTCCCTGGAATGAAAATTTCAGAGCTAGATAGAAATAGTGGAGAACTACCTTATACAATATCACAATTCACACCCCCAGTAGATGGAAAAGATATAACTTTAACAATTGATGAAAATATTCAATTTTTTGCAGAAAAAGCAGCTGAGCAGGCATATGAAGATAATAAAGCTAAAGCAGTATCTATATTAGTTATGGATCCAAAGAATGGAGAAGTTTTAGCCATGGTTAATAAGCCAGACTTTAATCCTAATAATCCATTTGAAGGAACAGAAAATTTTGATGGTGTAAATGAAAGCGACAGATTACAAAAAATGTGGAGGAACAGGCTTGTAAATGATACATTTGAACCAGGTTCGATTTTTAAGGTAATAACGGCAATTACTGGATTAGAAGAAAATATTGTTAATGCTAATACTGATTTTACATGTAGTGGTGGTTTACATTTTGGAAATAGATATATAAAATGTTGGAAAACACAAGGTCATGGAGCTGAAAAGTTTCCAGATATAATTCAAAATTCATGTAATGTTGGATTTATGAAGCTTGGAGATATGATAGGAAAAGAAAAATTATGTGAATATATTGATAAGTTTGGATTTGGAAAGGTAAGTGGTATTGATTTACCAGGAGAAGCTAAAGGGATTGTTAAAAAGGTTGATAAAATTTCTGAAACAGATTTGGCTACCATAGCTTTTGGACAAACTAATACTGTAAATTCAGTTCAATATATGACTGCATTTAATGCTGTTGCAAATGGTGGCCAATTAATACAACCCCATGTTATGAGAGAAATTACTCATGATGAGAAGAATGGAGTTAAAATAGTTGATGAATCATTTAATCCAAAAACAACTACAGTAGCAAGTAAGGAAAAAACAGCTGAACTTAGAGGATATCTTGAAAGAGTTGTAACAGGTGGCTCTGGTAAAGGAACTTTTATAGAAGGATATCATATAGGAGGAAAAACAGGAACGGCTCAAAAAGTAAATCCTGAAAATGGTACCTATGCTTCAGGAAAATATATATCATCTTTTGTTGGTATGGCACCAGTAGATGATCCTAAAGTTACAGTCATGGTAACAATAGATGAACCAAGCAATGGTACATACTATGCAGGTCAAGTATGTACACCACCAGCAAAAATGTTATTTACTGATATATTTAATTATTTAGACAGTAAGTTTGCTGATGAGAATTTAAGTCAAATATCTAGAGATGCTATTATTCCAGAAGTAAGAGGAATGAAGGTTGAAGAAGCAAAGAAAATATTAAAAGAGTCTAAGTTGAATTTTTCAATAGATGAATCAGGGGATACTGTTGTAGATATGAAGCCATATCCAGGATATGCAGTAAAGGAAGAATCTGAAATAAATCTTTACACAGGAAGCAGTGGGTCTTATAATAAAAATGTTGTAATGCCTGATGTAAGAGGATACTCTAAAGATGATGCTAATCAGTTATTAAATAGTATTGGAATAAAACCTATCTTCCAAGGTGATGGTATGGTAATAGAACAAAATATTAATCCAGGAGAAGTTATAACTAAGGGAGCATCAATTAAATTAACTTTAAATTCAGATTATAAAGACTAATTAGAATACTTAAGTTAAATTTTAGCATGTGGGTTTTACTCACATGCTAAATTATTGTTAAGTAATTTTTTTATAGTATTTAAATAACATAATAAGCATATTATTTAAGGAGATGGTTAAAAATGAACCTTAAAGACATTTTAAAAGGACTAGATTATAATTTATTGCAAGGTAGTTTAGATAATGAAATATCTTCCATTAATTATGATAGTAGAAAAGTAGAAAAAGGAGATATTTTTGTTTGCATAAAAGGATATGCTACAGATGGTCATAAATATATTCAAAAAGCTATTGAAAATGGTGCATCTGTTATCATAATACAAGATAATGTGAAAATAATAGATAAAAATGTATCCATTATAAAAGTTAAAGATACTAGAAAAACTTTAGCACTTATGGGAATAAATTATTATGATAATCCAAGCCAAAAAATGAAAATTATAGGTATTACAGGCACTAATGGAAAAACAACAACTGCATTTATGATAAAATCTATTTTAGAGGCTAGTGGTAAGAAGGTAGGTCTTATAGGAACTATTGCTAACTATATTGGAAATGAGAAACTTCATACTGAAAGAACTACACCTGAATCACTTGAGTTACAAGAATTATTTAGTAATATGGTTAATAAAGGTGTAGAATATTGTGTTATGGAAGTGTCTTCTCATTCACTTGAATTAGATAGAGTGTATGGAGTGGATTTTGAAATTGGTATTTTTACAAATTTAACAAGAGATCATCTAGATTTTCATAAGACTTTTGAAAATTATTATAATTCTAAATTTAAGTTATTTAAAAGAAGTAATATAAGAATAATCAATAGTGATGATGATTATGGAAAACAAGTGATAAAAGATTTAAACAAATTAAAAGCTAAAAACATATATGATTATTCTATAAAAAAAGAATCTAATTTTAAAGCATTTGATGAAAAAATGGGAAGCAAAAATATAAGTTTTAAAGTTAATTTAGAAAAAGAGGAAGAATTTATTTTATCAATACCAGGAGAATACAATATATATAATGCTTTAAGTGCTATAGGAGCATGCTACAAGTTAAATATATCAATGGAATTTATTAAAGAAGGAATTAATAAAGTTATAGTTCCAGGAAGATGCGAAAGGACAGCTACTGAATATAATTTGATTTATGATATAATCATAGACTATGCTCATACTCCAGATGGGTTAAAGAATATACTAGAAACTGCAAGAGGATTTACTAAGGGAAGGTTAATTGCTATATTTGGATGTGGAGGAGATAGAGATAAGGTAAAACGTCCTCAAATGGGAAAGATAGGAACTGAAATAGCTGATATGGCTATTATTACTTCTGATAATCCTAGAAGTGAAGAACCTATTAAAATAATAGAAGATATATTGGTAGGAATAGAAAAAGATAACTATGAAGTTATTGAAAATAGAAAAGAAGCTATAAAGAGAGCTATAGATATTGCAAAAGAAAATGATGTAATAGTTATAGCTGGAAAAGGTCATGAAACATATCAAATTTTAAAAGATAAAACAATACATTTTGATGAGAGAGAAGTAGTTAAACAAATATTAGATGATAAATAATAAGAGGTGATATTATGGATTTAACTCTAAATGAAGTGTTAAAAGCAGTTGATGGTGAATTAATAGTAAGAAATAATGATGGAAATTTTGAAAAAATTTCAACTGATACAAGAAAAATTGAAGAAAGTAGTTTATTTATAGCATTAAAAGGCAATAATTTCAATGGTAATAATTATGCTGTTAAAGCAATAAAAATTGGAGCAACTGTTGCAATAATAGATGAAATAAACTTTAAAATAGAAGAGTTAAATAATGAAGGAACTATTATTAAAGTAAATGATACGAAAACAGCATTAGGAGCGTTAGCTAAATATTATAGAGAAAAATTAGGAATAAAAGTAGTTGGTATAACTGGTTCTACTGGAAAAACATCTACTAAAGATTTAGTAGCTGCATTTTTAAGTGGAAAATACTCTGTATTTAAGACAAAAGGTAATTTTAATAATGAAATAGGTTTACCTCTTATGATTTTTGAATTAAATTCAAGCTATGATATTGCAGTTCTTGAAATGGGAACAAGTAACTTTAATGAAATTCATAGATTAGCTAATATTGCAAGGCCAGATATGGGCATTATTACAAATATAGGTGTATCTCATATAGAATATTTAAAAACAAGAGAAAATATTCTTAAAGAGAAACTTAGTATAACAGACTTTTTTGAAAAGGATAATGTTTTAATAATTAATTGTGAAAATGATATGCTTCAAAAAGTTGAAAAAAATACTGACTTTAAAGTTGAAAAAACTGGTTATGATAAAAAATACGATTTATATGCTGAAAACATAGAATTAACTGACGAAAGTACTTCTTTTGATGCAGTTAATAGCAATGGAAGTAGTTATAGATTTAAACTAAATATGGTTGGAGAACATAATATTCAAAATGCTCTTTTAGGAATAAGAATAGCTGAGAATTTTGGACTTACATTTGAGGAAATGGAATTAGGATTAAAAAATCTTGAAGCAACATCAATGAGACTAGAATTTATAAAAAAAGATAATTGTACAATAATAAATGATTGCTATAATGCTAGTCCTGATTCTATGAAATCTGCATTAAATGTGTTAGAAACATACAGTGGAAATAGAAAAATTGCCATATTAGGGGACATGGGAGAACTTGGAGACTTCTCTAAATTAGCTCATAAAAATGTAGGGAGAGATGCTATAGGAAAAGTAGATATGCTCTTAACCTTAGGTGAATTTAAAAAAGATTACCAAAGTGGGTTTGGTGATAATACTTTTGTTTTTGAAAGTAAAGATGAATTACAAAAGTATTTAAAGAAAACAATTAAAAATGGCGATGTTATTTTAGTTAAGGCATCAAGATCGGCAAAATTTGAAGATATAGTAAAATATATAGAAAGTTTATAGTACAACAAAGGAGGTGAACTGCCTAAATGGCAGTATAAGAAAATGGGGGATATAATAAAAGATTTAATAAATCCAACAGTATTATCAGCATTAATAATGGGGTTTGCATTTTCAATGGTTTTAGGACCTATATTTATACCTATGCTGCATAAGTTAAAATTTGGTCAAAATATAAGAAAGGATGGTCCTAAAAGTCACTTAAAAAAATCAGGAACTCCAACCATGGGAGGACTTATATTTTTTATTTCAGCAACAGTGACAATGTTTATAATTGGATATAAACCAACTGACGAAGGCATGATAGTATTATACTCATTAATTGCATTTGGTATAATTGGATTTTTAGATGATATATTAAAAATAATTCATAAAGACAATTTGGGTTTAAGAGCTTATCAAAAAATGATATTATTATTACTATTTTCAGTTGCTTTAGCTTATTATGGGTATACAAATGTAGGAACTGATATTATAATTCCATTTATAAATTCTAAATTAGATTTAGGAATATTCTATATTCCATTAGTGGTTGTATATTATGCAGCAACAACTAATGCAGTAAATCTCACAGATGGAATAGATGGTCTTGCATCATCAGTAACAGTTATAGTTCTAACATTTTTTGCTATAATAGGGTTTAAAACAGGTCATTATCAAGTTGGGGTATTTTCAATTGTTCTTGCAGGTGCTTTATTAGGTTTCCTTAGATATAATGCTTTTCCAGCAAAAATATTTATGGGAGATACTGGTTCATTAGCACTTGGAGGTGCCGTAGCTACAATAGCTTTAATATTAAAAATGCCATTATTTATAATAATAGTAGGTGGCATATATGTAATAGAGACATTATCTGTTATAATACAAGTAACATCTTTTAAGATGACAGGTAAAAGGGTATTTAAAATGGCTCCTATCCACCATCATTTTGAACAATGTGGTTGGAGTGAAGTTAAATTAGTTACAGTATTTTCTATAATAACATTAATACTATGCATCATAGGCTTTATTGCACTTTAATTAACAACAAATATATAGTAATATTTTAATTAACTTAGTAATTAAGTTTGGAGGATTTGTGTATGAGAGTTAGTAAGCTCAGAAAAAAGAATATTGGTCAAATAGATTATGGAATATTCTATAGTGTAGTTTTACTATTAGCAGTTGGAGTTGTTATGGTATACTCTGCAAGTTCTTATTATGCTATGTTTAGAAATAATGATAGTATGTATTTTTTAAAGAGGCAGCTTGTTTGGGCAGTTTTAGGAATGATAGTTTTATGTACTACAATGTCAATTGATTATCATAAAATTAAAAAATATACTTTATGGATGATGATAGGATGTATACCATTATTGCTACTTGTATTTTTATTTCCAGGAGTAAATGGTGCTCAAAGATGGATTATAATTGGACCACTTTCATTACAACCATCTGAATTAGCTAAATATGTTGTAGTTTTATTTTTAGCTAAGAGTATAGAAATAAAAGGTGATGGAATAAAAAACTTTTCAACAGGAATAGTACCATATTTAGGTGTTTCAGGAATATATGCAGCTTTAGTATTAGCGGAGAAAAATTTAAGTATAGCATCAGTAATAATGATAGTTACTTTTATTGTGCTTTTTTCAGCAGGTGGTCGATTAAAACATTTATTTGGAATAGTTGCACCACTTATGGTAGCAGCAGCTATTATATTTACAGTAGCTGAACCTTATAGACGAGCAAGAATGTTGAATTTTATTGATCCATGGAAAGATCCTACAGGAAATGGATATCAATTAATACAATCCTTTTATGCATTAGGAGCAGGGGGAATTACAGGTCTTGGCTTAGGTCAGTCAAGGCAAAAAACATTATATATGCCTGAACCACATAATGATTTTATATTTTCAATAATAGGCGAAGAAATAGGTTTGATTGGTTGTTTATGTATAATAATGCTTTTTGTAGTTTTTATTTGGAGAGGAATAAAAGTCGCTATGAGTGCTAAAGATACTTATGGAACTTTACTAGCAATTGGAATAACTTCTGTTATAGCAGTTCAATCATTAATAAATATTGCAGTTGTAACTGGTTCTATGCCTGTTACAGGAGTTCCTTTACCATTTATCAGTTATGGGGGAACATCCCTGGTAATAAACATGGCAGCCATGGGAGTCCTTTTAAATATATCGCGACAAACAGAAGGAAAAAAAGATATTTAAATTTAATAATATAAGAGTCATAATTATTATAGATTATGACTCTTATTTTATTAAATTTTTCTTATTATGTAAAATCTATTAAAAAAGTTGATGAAAATTTTTAGACAAAGTGGTATTATTATATAAGAAATTTATTAAAAAAACTTAAATTTTAATATGAATTTTAAATATATTTAATCATAGAATAGGGATGGGCATGGCAAAAAAAATAAATACAAATAGATACATTGTAAAATCTAAGCGTAAAAAATTAATAAAGAAAATAATAATAACGCTTCTTTTTTTATTATGGCAATAATTATATTTATTACTAAATCAAATATATTTATAGTAAAAAAAGTAGCAGTTACAGGAAACCCAATAATAACAGGAGAAGATATAAAAGAACGATGTGAAAAAGTTCTTGGAGAAAATATATTCTTTGTAAGTAAAAGTGATTTAATTAAGGAAGCTACTAAGAATCCATATGTTAGAAGTGTAACTATAACAAAAAAATTTCCTAAACAAATAAATATAAATGTAGTAGAAAAAGAAGGCATTTATTATATTGATGAAGGAAAAAATAAGTTGATTTTAAGTAACAAATTAGTTTTACTTGAAAGAACTGATGATCTAAAAGGAAGAAATTTAGTAGAAGTAAAGGGAATAGAATTTAAAGATGGAAAAGTTGGTGAAAAAGTTTTAGAAGATGATAGAATTAGTGAAGTATTAACTACTTTCTATGATATAGTGAGGAATAATCCAACAGAATATCATATAAGTTCTATTGATCTTCAAGATCTAACTAATATTAAAGTATACATAGGTGAAGTAGAAGGAAGATTAGGAAATGATGAGAATTTACTAGATAAAATGAATAAAGTGCTTCATATTGTAGCTAGTCCAGAAGTCGCACTGACGAAAGGATATATAGATGTTAGTTATGAAGGTTCACCAGTATATTATCATGAATAGAAAAGGGAGGTAAAAATGAGAATATCTAAATCACAAATTTTTGTAGCGTTAGTCTGTGCACTTTTAGGCTTTTTATTAGCATATCAATTTAAAATTTTGTCTAATAAAAATGATCCAAATGAAATAAGTACTCATGATAAAAATAATATTATTGCAGAACTTGAAAGTTTAAGAAAAGAAAAAGAGGAATTACAAAAATCAAATAGTGAATTATCAGAGGAACTTAAAAATCTAGAAGAATCTGCTGCTAAAGAAGGAGATCTAGGAAAAGAAATTAAGAATAAATTAGATACTTCAAGAATGCATTTAGGTATAGTTGATGTTAAAGGTCCGGGAATAATAATTACAATAGCACCTAAAACATCAATATTCGAGTCTAACACTGGAGTGAGTGGAGTAAGTTTAGGTGAAGAAGAGTTAGTTCACATAGTAAATTTACTTTGGTATTCAGGAGCAGAAGCCATTTCTATAAATGATATAAGAATAACTCCCCAAACAGGTATAAAAGTTGCAGGAAATGGGATATCAATAGGATCATCTGGTAGAATATATCCTAATGATAAAATAACTATAAATGTTATTGGTGATAAAGGTAGATTAAATGTTGGAATATCATTTCCAGGGTCTTTAGATTATGGTGCACTTCCTAATTATAATTGTGAAGTAAAAACAAGTGATGATATATTGATTTTAAAAACAACTCAATCTATAAAAAGTGAGTTTATAAAAGCAGTTAAAGAATAAAAATCATAAGGAGGAAGAGATTTGATTGCAATAATAGGTCTACTGATAGGAATAATATTAGGTTTTTTATTTGATGTTAATATTTCTGAAAGTTTTTCGCCATATATGTCAGTTGCAATACTTGCATGTTTGGATTCAGTTTTTGGTGCAATAAGGGCTAATTTATCTAAAAATTTCCAAACAGACATATTTATATCAGGTTTTTTCGGAAATGCATTACTTGCAGCAGGATTAGCATATCTTGGAGATAAATTAGGCATTCCTATATACATAGCTGCAGTAATAGTATTTGGGGGTAGAATTTTCAATAATTTCGCAATAATAAGAAGACTTTTATTGGAAAAATTAAAGTCCCACTAAAGTAGGTGAAGATTGTGAAGAAAAGTAAGCAGACGTTTCTAGTTTTTCTTACAACTTTATGTTTGGGAATTTTAATATCAACAAATATTAATCTTGGTGGGATACAATCAGTTGTGGAATTAAATGCTAAACAATATAAAGATGCTATAGAAGAGAGAGCTAATTTATATAAAGAAATAGGAAATTTAAAAGAAAACAGTAATGAAATTAAAGATAAGATTAATAAATACATGAAAGAAGATGAAAAAAATGATAAGATTCTTGAAGATATGAAGGCTCAAATTTTAGACTATGACTTATTTGTAGGTTCAAGTCAAGTTGAAGGTCCAGGAATAGTATTAAAAATAAATGATGGAAATATTAATTTAGAAGAAGACTCTCAATTTGAAGTTACAGATAAAATATTTCACGATAATGATATGGCTTTAGTTTTAAATGAACTTAGAAAAGCCGGAGCAGAAGCTATCAGTGTTAATAATCATAGGGTAGTTCCATGGACAGGAGTAATATGCAATTGGGCTTTTATAGGGTTTGAAGATAATACTATGGAATCAGCTCCTTTTAGCATATATGCTATTGGAGATCCAGAAAAGCTAAAAACGGCATTATTAGAAGATGGTAGTCATATAAAAGAACTTATGATTAGAAATCTTTATGTAGAAATAGAAGAAAAAGATAAAATAACATTACTTCCAAGTAGAGCATCAAATGAAATTGAATTTATGAAAAGATATGAAAATAATTAAGAAATTTTGATTTTAATATACTTTATTAAAGGAAATTAAAGTTTTATAGAGAATATATTAAAAGATAGAGAATATATAGAAAGAGGAGTAGGCTATGAGCATTAAGGAAAATATAGAAAACCTAAATTTAAAAATTCCTGAAAATGTAAAACTCCTTGCTGTTTCTAAAACCAAACCTATAGAGGATTTAAAAGAAGCATATGAGGCAGGAATTAGAGATTTTGGTGAAAATAAAGTACAAGAACTTGTTTATAAGGAAGAAAATCTTCCAAAAGATATAAAGTGGCATTTAATAGGTAAACTTCAAACTAATAAAGTTAAATATTTAGTAGATAAGGTTTACTTAATACATTCATTGTCTAGTATAAAACTTTTGAAAGAAATTGAAAAAGTTTTTGGTAAAAAAGAAAAGATAGCAAATGTATTAATGCAAATAAATATTGGTAGAGAAGAAAGTAAAAGTGGTGTTTTAAAAGAAGACTTATTAGCACTTATTGAAGAAGTTGAAAAATGTAATTATGTGCGTGTTAAAGGTATTATGGTTATTATTCCTAAAGGAGATGAAAAAAATAATAGAAAATACTTTAAGGAAACTAAGGAAATATTCGATTATTTAAAGGTAAAGGAATATAAGAATATAAAAATGGAAGTACTTTCTATGGGAATGACTCATGATTTCAATGAGGCAATAGAAGAAGGGTCTAATTTAGTAAGAATTGGACAGGGAATATTTGGAGAAAGAAATTATAATACAGGAGGAGAGTAATAATGAGTAATGTGTTAACAAAAATGAAGTCATTTTTAGGATTAGGGGACGAAGAATATGATGAATATGATGACTTTGATGAAAACTATGATGACATAGAAGATGAAGATGTAGAAGATATGATAGAACCTGTTATTACTAATAAGAAAAATAGCAAGGTTGTAAACATTCATACATCACCAACAACGAAAGTAACAATAACAAAACCAGTTGATTATGAAGAAGCAACTGAAATATGTGATGCATTAAAAAATAGAAGAATAGTTTTAGTAAATACTACACTTTTAGAATTAAAGATAGCTCAAAGACTATTAGACTTTATAAGTGGTTCTTGTTATGCTTTAGGAGGAGAACTTCAACAAATAGAAAAAGGTGTTTATATTCTTGCTCCATCAAATGTAGAAGTAACTAGTGAATTAAAGAACGAATTAAATTCAAAAGCATTATTTAATTGGTCAAAATAGGAGGAAACATGGTATTTATTATTGGAAATTTTATTAGTACACTATTTAGATTGATAGAATTAGCTATACTAATAGAATGTATATTTTCTTGGATTTCTCCAGGAAAGCAAAATCAACTCCTAAATATAATAAGTAATTTTACTTATCCAGTATTAGAACCATTTAGAAAGCTTCAATATAAGTTTATGCCAAATATGATGGTGGATTTTTCACCGATACTTGCAATTCTAGGATTAGATATAATTAAAACAATTATATTAACTATAATTTATTAATATATGAAAGAAATAATTAATAAATATTTTTTAGAAGAAGATAAAATTCAAGCATTAAATTTATATGAAAAATATATGTTGGCAAAGAATAAAGATATAACTATTTTTAGTAATTGTTTTTATTCACCAAAGATATGGAAATGGTTTAAAAAAAACTGTGAAAGTAGTGATTTTAAAGTTACTTGTGAAGGTATTTTTAAAGATAGTGAAAGAAAGATGATTTCATTTAATAATGTTTATGAAACCTCCTTTCCTATAAGGTTACTTAAAGTTGAAGGAAAATCTAAGTTTTCAAAGTTGGAGCATAAAGACTTCTTAGGTGGAATATTATCACTAGGTATAGAAAGAAATAAAATAGGCGATTTAATAGTTGAAGATAATGTATGTTATTTACCAATACATGAGGATATATTAAATTTTTTATTATATAATGTTGATAAAATTGGAAAGACTCCTTGTTGTATTACTGAAATACAAAATAAAGGAGATCTTCCACAAATAAAATTTAAAGAAGAGGTTATTTTAGTCTCTTCTTTAAGAATTGATGGGATTGTTTCAAAAATATCTAAGTTATCTAGAGCAAAAGCTCAGATGGTGATAGATCAAGGTCAGGTTTTAATTGATTACACTAAAATAAAAGATAAAAGTTATGAAGTTAAAAGAGACGAGAGAATTATTATTAGAGGAACTGGAAAATTCATTGTAGGCGAAGTTATTGGAAGCAGTAAAAGCGGAAAATATAAGCTAATTATAAAAAAATATACATAGTTGAGGTGAGTTTATGAAATTAACACCAATGGATATAACAAATAAAGAATTTAAAAAAGGATTAAGAGGATACAGTGTAGAAGAGGTTGATGAATTTTTAGATGAAATAGTAGATAACTATGAAGAATTATATAAAGAGAATTCTAATTTAAAAGAGAAATTAACTAATATGCAAGAAAAGATTGATCATTATTCACAAATAGAAACAACAATTCAAAATACATTAGTTTTAGCACAGAATGCAGCTGAACAAGCAAAGACTACTGCACAAAAAGAAGCAGAATTAGTGCTTAAAAATGCAAATGAAACTGCTCAAAAAGTTCTTGATAAATCTCATAATGATGTAATAAGCATTAATGATGAATATGAAAAAGTTAAGCAGGAATTTATTAAATTTAGAGCAAAATATAGAAATTTCATGAATACTCAACTTCAGACTTTTGATGATTTAGAAAAAGATTTTATAAAGAATTATAATGTTTCAGAGCCTATAGAAGAGAATGATGTGAAAGAAAAAGATGTAGATGAAGAAGTGGCAGTAGACATTTCAAATGAAGAGTTAATCGATTATGATAAAAATTCACTTACTGAGGATTTAAGTGCAATAAAGAGTTTCTTTGCCAAAGAATAAAGTTTGTTCATATGTTTAAGTGTATTTACCTTTAAATTGTGGTATATAATTACAGTTTAAAGGTATTTTTATTTATCATTAAAAAATAAAAAGTTTTTAATGTAGTTTTAATCATTTATATTACATTTGTTGAGTAATGTATAGGATTATATTATAATATTGAGAGAATATATACAGAAAGGCTATTATTTATGGAAGGAAATATTTTAACAGTAAGTAAAGAAGATGAAGGATCCAGAATAGACAAATATTTAAGTGAAATTTTGAATGGAAAATCACGTTCTTTTATTCAAGGACTTATTGAAAAAGGAAACATTAAAGTAAATCATAAATCAATTAAAAGCAATTATAAAATAAAATATTGTGATGAAATAGTAATAACAATACCAGAAGCTGAAGTATTAAAAGTTGATCCGGAAAACATAAATATTGATATATTATATGAAGACAAGGATATAATAGTAGTTAATAAAGAACAAGGTATGGTTGTTCATCCGGCACCAGGAAATTATAATGGAACTTTAGTAAATGCATTATTATTTCATTGTAATGATTTATCTAGTATAAACGGTATTATAAGACCAGGAATAGTTCATAGAATAGATAAAGATACATCAGGGGTATTAGTAGTAGCTAAAAATGATGATGCTCATAATAAATTAGCTTCACAACTAAAAGATCATTCGATGAATAGAGAATATTATGCATTAGTAGAGGGAAGATTTAAAAATGATTTTGGAACGGTTGATAAACCTTTAGGAAGAGATAAGAAGAATAGATTAAAAATTGCAATAACTTCAGATGGAAGAAGAGCAGTAACTCACTATGAGGTTCTAGAAAGATATGATGCAGGCTATACATTAATAAAATGTAAACTTGAAACAGGTAGAACACATCAAATAAGAGTACATATGGCATCATTAGGTCACCCTTTAGTAGGGGATCCTCTTTATGGATTCAAAAAACAAAGATTTAAACTAAAGGGACAGATGCTACATGCTAAAAAGTTAGGTTTTATACATCCAAGTAAAAATGAATATATAGAATTTGTTACTGATTTACCACCATATTTTGAAGAAATATTACAAAAATTAAGATAAAATACAAAATTATAGGAGGAAGGATTATGAATTTAAAATCAACTTTATTAGACGATAAAGCAATAAAAAGAACATTAATTAGAATTTCTCATGAAATAATTGAAAGAAATAAAGGGGTAGAAGATGTAGTTCTTATAGGAATAAAGAGAAGAGGTTATCCATTAGCTCAAAGAATAGCAGAACAAATTGAAGGAATTGAAGGAACAAAGGTAAGTGTTGGATATGTGGATATAACTTTATATAGAGATGATCTTACTATAGTAGAAAAAGATCCTACAGTTAAGAGCATAGATATAGAGACAACTATAAAGGGTAAAAAAGTAATATTAATCGATGATGTATTATATACTTGTAGAACAGTTAGAGCTGCTATTGATGCTGTCATGGATTTAGATAGACCAGAAGGTATACAATTAGCTGTTTTAATTGATAGAGGACATAAAGAACTTCCTATAAGAGCAGATTACGTAGGTAAAAATATACCTACATCTAAAAACGAAGTTATAAAAGTTATGTTAAATGAAATTGATGGAGAAGATTCTGTTAAAATATATGATTCTAATAATTAATAGAATAAAGTTTATAAAAGGAGTAAAATATGTATAATTTAATTGCAACAAGTACTTTTGGTATAGAAAGCATAACAGCCAAAGAATTAAAAGCGCTTGGTTATGAAGAGCTGGAAATTGAAAATGGAAAAGTAACATTTGAAGGGGATGAAATGGATATAGCTATAGCCAATGTCCATTTAAGAACTGCTGATAGAGTATTAATTAAAATGGCTGAATTTGAAGCAAGAACTTTTGAGGAACTTTTTCAAGGAACTAAAAATGTGAAATGGCATGAAATAATACCTAAAGATGGAATTATGCATGTAGTTGGTAAATCAGTAAAATCTACATTACATAGTGTACCTGATTGCCAATCTATAGTAAAAAAAGCTGTAGTTAGTAGTATGAGTGAACATTATGGTATTGAAACTTTTAGTGAAAGTGGTTCTACATATAAAATAGAAGTAGCTATCTTAAAAGATAAAGTAACATTAACAATAGATACTACTGGTCCTGGATTACATAAAAGAGGATATAGAGAACTTGCAGGAATAGCACCATTAAAAGAAACTTTAGCGGCATCAATGCTTTTAATTTCAAGATGGAATGAAAAGTTTGATCTTATAGATCCATTTTGTGGATCAGGTACTATACTTATAGAAGCAGCCATGATAGCTCAAAATATAGCGCCAGGATGTAATAGAAATTTTGTGGCAGAAGAATGGTCTGATGATATAAAAAATACTTTTGCTATGGTTAAGGATGGAGCTAAGAAAGCAATAAAAGACAAAGAAATAAATTTAATAGGATATGATATAAATTATAGGGTATTGAAAGTAGCTATGGAAAATGCACAAAAAGCTGGTGTTGATAAATATATAAAATTCCAAAAGAGAGATTTTATGAATTTTTCAAGTTCTAAAAAAAATGGTTTTATAGTATCAAATCCACCATATGGTGAAAGAATTGGTGAAAGAGAAACATTACAACCTCTTTATAAGTATATGGGACAAATGAAGAGAAAACTTAATGATTGGGATTTTAATATTTTAACTTCTATTGATGGTTTTGAAAAAATGTTAGATTTAAAAGCAACTAAAAATAGAAAGTTATATAATGGAACAATTAAATGTTATTACTATCAGTATTTTGATAATAATAAAATTAAAAATCCAGGTGATACACTAATTAATAATTTAATGGATTAAAATAGTTAGTATATATACTAATATTATGTAAATAAAAAATGATAACTCAAAATTAATTTTGGGTTATCATTTTTTTATAACTAATATATATAAGATTTTAGGATTTATAAAAATATAAAATTTTTAATATTATAGTAATCTATAATTCTAAATTTTCAAATTTTTTTGGATCGACTATTAAAGTTTTATTTGTATGATATATTACCATTCCAGGTTTTGCACCATTTGGCTTTTTAAGTTCCTTAACTTTTGTATAGTCAACGGAAACTTTTGAAGAATTTTTTGCTTTGCTGTAATAAGCAGCTATTATTGCAGCTTCTTCTAAAGTTGTGTCTGGTACATCATATGAAGCAACTATAACATGAGATCCTGGAATATCTTTTGTATGTAACCAAAGATAATTCTTATTTGCAAATTTTAAACTTAAGTAATCATTTTGTAAGTTGTTTTTACCTACATAAATATCTATGTTATCACTAGATTTAAAATGATGAGGTTTAGAGGTTTTATTTTTCTTATTCTTTTTATCGGATTTTTTAAATCTTATATAGCCAGTTTCAACAAGTTCATTTTTTATATCCCCTATTTCTTCATAGCTTTCTACATTTTGAATGTTAGTAAGAACAGAATTTAAGTATTCTTCTTCTTTAAGGTTTTTATCAAGCTGAGATTTTGCATATTCTTCTGATACTTTTAATTTATTATATTTTTTATAATAAGCTTGAATATTCTCAGAAGGTGTTTTAAAAGGGTCTAATTTTATTTCAATATACTCTTCGTTTTCACTATAATAATTTAATAAAGAAACTTTAGTATCACCTCTTTTAACATTATAAATATAAGAGGTTAATAAATCTCCTTTAATTCTTAAACTTTCTTTTTCATCACAGTCTTTTAATGTTTTTTGTAATATTTTAGATTTCTTTTTACATCTATCTATGTTAGTAATAACTAACTTTTGAAGATCTAAAGATTTATTATGTAATCTATCTTGTTTATCTTTTTTATAAAAGAAATCATCCATAAGTAAGTTTGGATCATTATATTGTATTGTAGAAAAATCATTTTCTAAAGATGATAATTTTAAAAAATAAAAATCTTTATATATTCCATTGAGATTCACATAAATGTTATATGATAAGTTTTTATTCAAATTTGATGTAAAATTCTTAAAAAATTCATAAATTTCTTCTCTAGTAGGTGATGAATTAGATTCTATAATGTTATAATATAAATCTAAAGATAATAAGTTACTAATTCCTGTAAAAGTTTTGGAAAAGAAATTTTCATTAAATGCAATTGAATTATTAGATATAAAATTATTAAAATCATTATATTCAAATATCATTGGATTTAGTTTATTAGATTTTGGTGGATATACATATTCAACCCCAGGATAGAGAACTCTAAAAGTATTAATATCTGGAGTTATATGTTTTATTGACTCCATAACTTTATTATCTCTATTTCTAACTAATGTGATATTAGAATGTCGTCCCATAATTTCAACTATAAGAGAATATATACTATTAAAACCTAATTCATCTCGATTTTCTATATCAATTACTAGAATTCTATCATTATTTACTTGAGTTAATTTAGTAATTCTACCTCCTAATAAGTATTTACGTAATACCATTAAATACATTGGTGCTTTAATAGGATTTGATTTATTAGAATTAGTTAAATGTATTCTAGGAAACCTTGGAGATGCAGATACTAAAAGTTTTGAATTTTTACGATTCTTTCTTAAAGTTAAAATGATTTCATCTTTTTCAGGTTGATTTATTTTATCTATTTTAGAATCTAATATTGATTCTTTTAAATTATTAACTAAACTATATAAGTAGATACCGTCTAGTGCCATTGTAATTCGTCCTTTCTTAATACGACTATAGGCAAAAAGATGCCTTTAAAATAGTATAACATTATAGTTACTTTATTATCAAATATTCATATAATATGTTAAAGTAATCATATAAAGATTAAATTTAATAGAGATATTTATATTTGGTATTATATGTTAGAATGGAATTAATAATTTAATATAAAGTTAGTTTAATTAATATTGAGTTATTTGGTTAAATTTATATATAGTATCTACTTAAACAAAATATATTGGGGGAATATTAAAATGGAATTTTATAAAATGCAAGGAGCAGGGAATGATTTTATTTTTATTGAAGACTTTAATTATAAAATTAAAGATGAATGTGAATTAGCAAAAAAAGTTTGTAATAGGCATTTTGGAATTGGCGCTGACGGTCTTATAATAGTTAGAAAATCACAAAATTCAATGGCTAAAATGGTAATTATAAATTCAGATGGTTCTAGAGCAAATATGTGTGGTAATGCAATAAGATGTTTTGGAAAATATGTCTATGAAAATAAAATTATAAACAAGACTAAGTTTTCTGTTGAAACTGGAGATGGAGTCAAGGAAATAGAATTAACATTAAAAGAAAACAAAGTGGAATATGTAAAGGTATATATGGGAAAGCCATGTTTTGATGGAAAGTATATACCATTGAATAATTTAGATAGTTTAATTGATAAAGAGATAGTTGTAGATAATGAGACATATAATATGACAACTTTACTTATTGGAGTACCTCATACTGTTATTTTTGAAGAAAATAAGGAGTATGAAGTTAATTTAGGAGAAAAGATAGAAAAATTTAATTTATTTAAAGAGGGAACTAATGTTAATTTTGTAAAAGTAAATGATGATAAGCATATACGTGTAAATACATGGGAAAGAGGTGCAGGAGCCACACTTGCATGCGGTACAGGTTGCTGTGCTTCAGCTGTAGTTGCTAAAAAATTAGGATATGTAAGTGGAGAAAAAATATTTGTAAAAGCTCCAGGAGGAACTCTTATAATAGAAGTTCTAGAAGATGGAGTATATATGAGTGGTCCAGCAGAATTTATTTGTAAAGGAAATATTATTTTATAGTTAGGAATTAGAATCTGTTAAGCTGATATGAAAAAACAGCTTGATTTTTCAAGGAATTAATTGAGGGGATAGAAATGAGTGTTTTAAAAAAGAAAAAAATTAGTATTTTAGTGTTTATTGTTTTACCTCTGCTTATGCTAGGGTGTTCACCTAAGAATGAGCAACCAATTAGTGTAGCAGAGGAAGTTGAAATTAACCAAGGTGCAATATTAAAATATCAAGAACACAAATATAATTTATATAATTACAAAGAAGATAAATATAATTTATGTAATTCTAATGAAGCAATAGTTGATTATGATAAACCAAGTTCAAATTATATATACGTTGAAGATGAAAAATATTATATTGTACATAATGGAGAAAAAAGCGAAGTAAAAGATCCAAAATTTACAGACATAAAAATATCCCCTAATGGAAAATATATATCATACTTTATAGAAGAGGAAGGGTTACGTTTAAAAGTATTTGAAACATCTAAAAATAAAGAAATAAAAATCAAATCAAAAGTATCTATATCAGGTGTTTTATATGATTGGTATGATGAAAATAGTATACTTTATTATGGCGTCAGTGATGATGGAATAAATGGAATTTTTATATATAATTTAAATAATAATGAAGAACAACTCATTTATAAAATAGATGAAGGTTATTTAGGATTTATAAAATCATTAAAAGAAAATGTTGTTTTTTTACAAATAGACTTTAATAATAATAAAGAGATAGTGATGTTTAATAAGAGTAATAAACAGGCAACATTATTAACAGATCAAATTGAGTCGTTATATGATGTTGTAATTAAAGGTGATGAAATATATTTTGTGGGAAAACTTTATAATGATAAAGAATCTCTTTATAAAATATATAAAAATAAAGTAAAGAGAATAGTATATGATTTTCCTTCAATTGTGGAGGTTAATAAAGGTATAAGTATTAGTGAGAATGGAGATATATTGTTTATAGGTAAGGATACTAATTCAAAAAATAAAGCAGTGTATAGTTGTTCTGCTGATAATACAATAAGTTTGGTATCAGATAAAGCTGACGATTATTATTTTATAAAATTTAATGAGTAGAAAAAGCGCTAAAATAAGAGAATATCTTTTATTTTGGCGTTTTTTTATAAAAGAAATTATATGATTCTTAAAGCTTAAAAGCTTGATAAAATCTAGATTTAAATAAATATTAGTTAAGAATTGAGAGAGTAAATTTGAGGGTTAATAAAAAATTATGTAATGGAATTTAAAAAATATATTATAAGAAAGTCTTTAAGACTTTCAACTAAAACTCTCAATTATAAATTATTCACATTCAACTAAAAAGTGCGGAATAGCCATTTTTAGATTAGAAAATTGATAGTAAAGTTAAATGTGTAGATAACTTATATAAAGGATTAGCTTATAAGTATACTTGGCAATTTTTTTATATTTTAGTGAATATATTTAGGATAATAGGGAAGAATGTTTAACAAATAATGGAAGAAGGGATAAAAATAATTGAATATAAAATTAGAGATGCAGATTTAAACATTTCTAGAAAAATAAATAAAAAGATATGTGATAAATATAAAGTTATTCCTATAAAACAAGAAAATAATAAGACTATTGTATTAGGATATGGAATCAAAGAAGATGCAGAAGAATACTTAAGATTTATTTATAATAATGAAATTATTTTAAATAAAGTAAGTAAGTCCAATTATGAATATTTAAGAAATATTATATTTGGAGTGGAAGATGAGAGATTTAAGGATACTTTGATTTATAATGCAATAATGAGAAATGCTAGTGATATACATTTTGAACCACATGAAAAAGAAGTAGATGTAAGATATAGAATTAATGGAGGGTTAATTCTAGTAAATAAAATGCTTTTATCTGAGTATATAACTTTAGCTTCAAAGATAAAATTGCAAGCTAATATGGACATATCAGAAAAGAGAAAGCCTCAAGATGGAAAAATACTTATAAATTATGATAATAACAATTATGATTTAAGGGTTTCATCTATTCCAGTAGTTTATGGTGAAAAAATAGTTATAAGAATACTGTATAGCAATAATTTTAACTATAGATTAGAGGATCTATACTTTTCAAAGGAAAAGTTAGAATTAGTAAGAAAAATTATGTCACTGAAAAAAGGTTTAGTTTTGGTTAATGGACCAACAGGAAGTGGAAAATCGACAACTCTGTATACTATATTGAAAGAAATTAATAAAGAAGATATAAATATAACAACTCTAGAAGATCCAGTAGAAGCAATAATTCCCAACATCAATCAAATGAGTTTAAATAAAAAACTAGATATAAATTTTTCAAATGGCTTAAAAAATATATTAAGACAAGATCCTGATGTAATTATGGTTGGAGAAGTTAGAGATGAAGAAACAGCTAAAATTTCTGTAAGAGCATCAATAACAGGACATAAAGTATATACTACTATTCACACATCTACACCTAGAGAGGTGTTCTTTAGATTGGAAGACATGGGGGTAAAGCAGTATCTATTACGCGATTCCATTGTAGGAATAATATCTCAAAGATTGATAAAGACCTTATGCAAAAATTGTAAAAAAGAAGATACTAAAAATAGTTATAAAGGAATTAAATTATATAAAAAAATAGGATGCTCATATTGTAACTATTCTGGGTATGAATCAAGAAAACTTATAAGTGCTATATATTTTTTAGATGAAAAATATGATGAGCTAAATATTTATAAAGACAAGTCTTGCTTATCTAATCTAGGAATGAAAGAGGATTTAGAAAGTTTATTAAAAATAGGAGAAATATCATTTGAGGATTATATAAGCTTTATGAAAGGAGAAGGATTAGATGAGTATCTTTAAGAAAATAAATAATTTTCTTAATAAGAGGTACATGAAAATAAATTTTAATGAACTAAGTTTAATTTCTGGAAGTCTAGCACAATTGTATAAGGATGGAATAAAAATTAATGAAGCTCTTAATTTAATAAAAGAAATTATTTTAACTAAAGAATATAAAAGAAGTATAGATCAAATTGTTAAAAACATAGAAAGTGGAGAGACACTATCCGCTGCTTTTTATAAACATTATGAGTTATATCCTAAATTTTTCATAGGGATAATATCTATTGGAGAAAATTCGGGGAACTTATATGAAGCATTAAATGCTCTTAAAGAGTACTATGGGAAAAGAGCTTTTATAAAGAAATACATTCTAAGTTCATTAGCATATCCAATAATATTATTTATAAGTATATTAGCTTTAATTGTATTTTTAGTTTTAATAGTTATACCCAATTTTAACAGCATATATTCATCTATAGGAATAAAAGCACCAATCATTTCTCAAAAAATTTATGAAATAAGTATGTATATAAAAGAAAATATAAGTATTAGTATTATGTTTTTATTGTGCTGGGGAGTTATAATACCATTTATAATAATAAAAAAGCTAATGGGCAAAAAATATATGTATTTATTAAGCAAGTTTAAGATATTTAATAGATTTCTAGAATATGTAATTGTTTTCATAATATCTATTATTATTAATAGTGGTATGAATATTTCTTATGGACTTAAACAGTGTGCTTCTAGTATGAATTCTGGTTATATAAGTAATAAACTAATTGAAATTAATAAAGATATACTAAAAGGAAATACATTAAGTGAATCTATAATTAATGCAGATATATTTTCTAAATATACAATTGCAATAATAAAAGTAAGAGAAGAAAGTGGGTCTGTTGGAGAAGGTTTAAAAGAATTAAGTATTATATTAGAAAAATCTTTAATTAAAATTGTTAATAAATATTTAAGTTTATTACAGCCTTTTTTTATAATAGTCATATCAGTAATAATTACATTGTTTTTTATAATTTTTATTCTTCCTTTATTTGATGGATTAAAGGTGGGAATTATAAAATGAAGCATAAAGGCTTTACATTAATAGAAGTTATAGCAAGTTTATCTATAATATTAATAATATTTTCTTTAACTGCATCAGTAAAAGATATTAATTCTGTTATTTCAAACAAAATAGAGTGGGAGTCAGTACTTTATGATGTAGAAAATTTATTTACTTATAGTAAAGCATATTGTAAGAAAAATAAAATAAATGGAGAAATTCAAGTAGATAATATAAGAAATAAAATTATATTTTCACCCAATGATAGAAAGCGTATAAAACAAGTAATCTTACCAAATTGGATGAAAATATTTACAAAGAATGAATGTATGCAAGTAAAATCTAATGGGCATATAAATCAAGGAAAAACTATAGGGTTTAAGGACTATAAAAATAATATGTATGAAATTACTGTATTGCCAGGAATTGATTATATAAATATTAATGAAGTTTGTAGAAGAAAAGATTTTTAGAAAGGAAATAATAGTGAAAAATAGAGGTAGTGTTTTAATAGAAGCTATTTCAGCAATATTTATGTTAACACTTATAATATCTTTCTCAATAAGTACTTGTATTAAAAGCAATCAGATACTAAAAGAAAGAATATTAAGAGAAGAATTAAATAGAGCAATGTATAATACTATAAACGAATTAAAATATAATACTAAAATGAATGATCTTAAGGAAATATTAGATTATAATTATATAGGATTAAAATTTGACGAGAATTTTTATGATGAACTAATGAATAAAGATATTTTAAATTTAACTAAAGGTAGTGATATTAAAATTTCAAAATTAAAAGAAGATAATTATAAACTTGAAATTTTAATTGATGGAGTGATTGATAGAGAAAATTTACATGTTGATATAAAACAGAGTTTTACAAAAATGTGGTGGATGGAATATGTTTAAATATAAAAAGAAAAAAGGATTTACCATAATAGAATCTATTGTATATATTTTTTTTGTAACAATTATACTTTTTATTGGAACTAATTTGATTTTTGATAATTATAAGTTTTATATAAAATCTAAAGAAACAAGTAAGATGTATAATAAAATGCAAAATTTTTATATAAATTTAGATTCAATATTAAATAAAGATACTATAAGAGAAGTAGAGTTTGATGAAAAAAATTTAGTACTTTATAGGTATAAAGATACTGTATTAATAAGTAAAAATATTCAAAATGATAAGGATGCTTTGGGAGCGAAATATCCTGAAAGAAAATCTCCTAATATATTACTTAAAGAAGTGGAGGATTTTAAGGTAATAAAAAAAGGCAATTTGATTTATATAGAAATACTCGATAAAAGTGGGAGGAAGTTTATTAGATGTATATAAAAAACAAAGGTAATATTATTATAAGCACAATGTTAACGTTTTCTGTAATCATGCTTATAAGTAGCTGTAGTTTTATATTAATGAAAAATAATAATGAAATATCACATTTATATAATGATAATGGTAGTATATATAATTTATTTCCTAATGAAGAAGATACATTGTTAAAATTAAATACGAAATTAAATAAATTAAAAAATAAAGAGATTTTTATTGAAAATTTTAATATAAAAGATAATTTAAATGAATTAAGATATGAAATAAAAAAAGATAAATTTTACTTATTAACAGACCAAAATACAATTAGAGAGCTTAAATATATTTGTAAAGAAAATAAAATATATTTAATTCCAACGTATAAAAATATGGAAATAAATTATGAATTCTAATATGATTATTAATTTATTAAAAATTATCTTAAACAATAAAGACTAAAGGAAGTGTGTTATGAAAAAATCTATTTTAATTGTTAAAAAAAATAGCTTTATATATAAGCAAAAAGAGTATTTATTTGAGCAATTTGAAGAAGTTGAAAAATTAATGAGTAAAAATAGGGAATTTATAATAGTTGAGGAAGAATTATATTCAAAACATTTTACTGAAAACATAAAAAAGTCACACATATATGCATATATCGAATATAAGCTAAGCAAAGAATTTCATAAGAATAATGATATATTATATCATTACCAATATGATAGGAAAAAATCATTAATATCAATTTATTCTATAAAAGGTGGAAATAGATTAGAGGCTTTATCAAAAGGATCAAATAATATAGAGGTTATTCCAATTCAATTTCTTATTAAAGAGATAATAACAGAAATATTAGAAAAGAATAAATCTGATTTTAGTTGTATAGTCTATTTTTATGGATTTTATTATTATTTAGAATTAGAAGATAATAATTTTCATCGTACATTTGTTGAAAATGATCTTGATATTTTAATTAATAGAATAAATAGCTTTGGCCGTGTAGATAATGGCAAAGAAAATATTTTTTATATAGATAGAAATATAAAAAATAAAGAAATAATTACATTAAATGATGTTAACAAAAAAATTAAATTAATTAATATTAATTGTGAGGATTTATTGTATGAAAAAATATATAAAAAACAAGAACTTTATACCAAAAAAGTTTTATAATATTCAATTTAAAAAAGAAATAAATAATATTAAAAGAATAGAATTTTTATTTTTAATATTAAATTTAATCTTGTTACCTATTACATTAAAAAATATATATGACTATAGGGAAAATAAATATAGATCAATAAATTATATTAATAATGAATATAAAGTTGAAGAAATGGGTATTAATTTTAATGACATAGTTTGTTGGATTAATAATATATTTTTAGATGAAGTTGAAAATGCTTCTATAGATAAAAATGGTGGAGAAATTAAAATTAATAATATAAATGCATTAAAGAAAATAAATGATAGCATAAATATAAAGAATATAAATAATGATAATGTTAATTATATATTAGGAGTAGAGTTAAATAATGAGAAAAGATAAAGTATTAGTAATAATTCTTATTATTATGTCATTATGCCAAAGTATAATCTTAAATAATATAGGTAACTTTAAAGAAGAAGAATTAAGTAAAGAAAGTATAATTAAAAATGATTATAAAAATGTAAGTGTATCTGATATAAATGATAAGTTTAAAAGTTTAAATAATGTGGAATTCTTAAAAGGAACAAAACAGCATGATGGAAGTTGGCTTATATCTTTAAAAATAGAAGGTGAAAAGAAAGACCTTCTGGCAAGCTTAGTTAAATTAAGAAATTATGATATAAAGAATTATAAAATTGAGCATAATAAAGATAAAAGTTCATTGATAATAGAATTAAGTGATATAATATAAAAATATGCTTTTAATATTTTTATATTGTTTATCATAATTTTGTAGACTTTTTGATGAAAGTAGAGATAAATAATTGCAATTATTTCTTTCTTTTGATAAAATATCATTGTTATGTCGAAGTTTACAATAATTGAACTTTAGTATCTAAATATTATTTAGATTATAATTATTCTATAAATTTTGGAGGGATATTTAATGATATCAGCAGGAGACTTAAGAAAAGGTGTAACTTTTGAGTTTGATGGACAAGTGTTTACAGTTACAGATTTTTTACATGTAAAACCAGGTAAGGGAGCTGCTTTTGTAAGAACTAAGCTTAGAAATGTAATTTCAGGAGGAGTTGTAGATAGAACTTTTAATCCAACTGAAAAATTACAAGAAGCTGTAATAGAAAGAAAAGAAATGCAATATCTTTATTCAGATGGAGAATTATACTATTTCATGGATCAAGAAACTTTTGAACAAATTCCTTTAGATGGTGAAAAAGTTGCAGATGCAATAAAATACTTAAAAGAAAATATGTTTGCAGTTATAAAATTCTTTAAAGGAAATGCGTTCTCAGTAGAAGCACCAAATTTTGTTGAATTACAAATAACTTATACTGAACCAGGTGTTAAAGGTAATACAGCTACAAACTCATTAAAGCCAGCTACAGTTGAAACTGGAGCAACAATTAATGTTCCAATGTTTGTTAATGATGGTGATGTTATAAGAATAGATACTAGAACAGGAGAATATATGGAAAGAGTTTAATCTCTTAAATATATTTTAAAGTTTTAATATTAAATAAAGTTGCTAAGAAATAACTTAGCAACTTTATTTATAAAAGGAAGTGAAAAATATGGAAAATTTAAGGAATCAAATTAATGGTTTAAAGTCAAATCTATCAAAAATAGAAAGTGAAGAATACAAGAGTTATTTTTTATCAGTAGTATCAATATTAGAAATGATGGATAATAAAATTGAAGAATTAACTGTAAATCAAGAAGCGATAGAAGAAAATATAAGATTTATGGATGATGATTTAAGTGATCTTCAAGAAGAACTTTTTGAAGAGGTTTCAATAGACGAATTAAACGAATTAGAAGATGAATATGTAGAAGCTACTTGTTGTCATTGTGGAAATACAATTTTTGCTGAACAATCAACTTTGAAAAATAATAATGAAATTCCGTGTCCATATTGTAATAAGAATATCAAAGGATAAATATATAACTGTCCATAGTTTTACTATGGATTTTTTCATTTTTAAGAAATTTATATTAATAAAAAATTTGCAGATAATTTTTAGAGTAATATATTTTAAAATTATGATGAGTATCCTAAAAGAACAAAAAAACAATTATATGTCGTACAATTATTTTTGTACTACATTTTGAAAGGGTACATTTCTAAAAATCTTAAGTATAAGTATAACTTTTTTAATATTTAATATATGTTTATAGGTATTATGAGTATACCTAAATAATAGAAAAAAATTATATGTTGAATCATTTTTTGTATTAGGTTTACAAATGATGTGTTGTTAAAAATCTATGCACTACAGTATTTTAGTGGTTTTTATTATGTAGAGAATTATAAAAATTTTACAGTTAGAATCATTATAAAATATAGGTTTAAGTAAAGAAAAAAGCTTTATATATGAATTTTAAAAGGTATGTAAATTTAAATTTACATATCTTTTTTTATTTAACAGTAATATTTTAAATTTTATATAAATATTAATAATTAAGAAAAACATTAGAGGAGGAAGTGAGATGAAAGATGATAGTGATTTCTTAAAGATATTTCCTACTAATATATTTAATTTACTTAAAGATAAGTATAAAGTAGAACAAGTTTATGAGATAAGAATAAAAATAGGTAAACCTATAATAGCTTATTCAAATAAAGGAGAATCAATTATACATTATAATCCGTCAAATGAAGAGATGAAGTCAATAATACAAAAAATATCTAATTATTCACTATATGCTTATGAAGAAGATATAAAACAAGGTTTTATAACAATTAAAGGTGGACATAGAATTGGTATTGCTGGCGAATGTGTTATGTGTAATGGTGAAGTAAAAACTATTAGAAATATATCATCTATAAATGTTAGAGTTTGTAGGGAAGTTATAGGATGTTCAAATAAAATTATGAAATATATAACTAGTGGAGGTAGGATTTATAATACAATAATTATTTCTCCACCCAAATGTGGAAAAACAACAATTTTAAGAGATATATCTAGAAACATATCAAATGGAATGAAATCATTAGGATTAAATGGAAAAAAAGTTTCTGTAATCGATGAAAGAAGTGAAATAGGGGCATGTTATTTTGGAGTTCCTCAAAGTGACTTAGGAATTAGAACAGATATTTTAGATAATTGCTTAAAAAAAGAAGGTATGATCATGTCAATAAGAAGTTTATCACCAGAAGTATTAATTTGTGATGAAATTGGAACTAAAGGAGACACTGAAGCATTAATTATGGCGTTTAATTCTGGAGTAAATATAATTACAAGCATTCATGGATTTACAATTGACGATATCTATAAACGTAAAGTATTTAAAGAACTTATTGACGATGGAATACTTGAAAGAGCTATTATTTTAAGCTCAAGAAATGGTGTAGGTACTATAGAGAAGATTTATAAATTAAGAGGTGAGGAGAAAATATGCTTAAATTAATATTTATTTTTATGCTATTTTTAACTACTTCTTATATTGGTTTTTCATACGGAGAAACTTTTAGGAAAAGATATGATGAGCTTAAAGAAATTTTAAAAGTTTTAATAATATTACAAAATGAAATTTTATACGGAAGTACACCTTTACCTGAAGCATTAAGCAATATTGAAAAAAATACAATTAAACCATTAAAAACACTAATAGGTAATGTAAATAAAAAATTATATGATGGTGAAGCAGATAGTGTATATAGTGCTTTTAAAAGTGAATATATTCTTTTAGAAAATGACTTTTATTTATTAGATAGTGATAAGAACTTTTTGAAAGATTTTATAAAGTCTTTAGGTGAATCTGGACTTTATGGACAAGAAAAAATATTTAATTTAGTAATAGAAAATATACGAAATAATATAAAAGAAGCAGAAGAAGAATCTAAAAAAAATATAAAAGTGTATAGATATTTAGGTATATGCATAGGGGCTATGATTACAATATTTTTAATTTAGGTGGTGAGTTTTATGCATGATATAAGCATTCTTTTTAAAATTGGAGGTGCAGGAATATTACTTGTGATACTTGATAAGGTATTAACAAGTAGTGGAAAAGGTGATGTTGCAGCTATAACTAATATTGCAGGTACTGTAATACTTTTATTAATGATTGTTTCTCTTATTGGAGATTTATTTAACACAGTAAAAACTATGTTTGTAATGTAGGTGATTTTATGTTGATAGTAAAAGTTGCAGCATTGGCATTTATAGGATTATTTCTAACTTTAATTTTTAAAAACAGTAAATCAGAAATGACTACATTTATTTCTTTAGCAGTTGGTGCTTTAATATTACTTTTTATGATAGGTCAAGTACAAGAAATAATTATATTCTTAAAAACTGTAGCAGATAGAGCTAATATAGATATGTTTTATATTGGGATTATATTAAAAATTTTAGCGATTGCTTATTTAGCTTCATTTACAAGTGAATTATGCAAAGATGCAGGAGCTTCAAGTATAGGAACTAAAGTGGAATTTTCAGGTAAAATAATGATCTTAGTATTAGCAATCCCAATTCTTATGGCTGTATTAAACTCTATACTACAGATAATGTAGGTGAAATAGATATGAAGATAATAAAAAGATATACAATATTTTTTTTGATAAGTATTATTGTGGTGACAGTATTTAACAGTATTTTTGTATCTAAAAATACTGTATATGGTTTAGAACAACAGAAGTTGAATACAAGTAATGAGAATGACATTAAAAAAAGTGAATCAGTTATGGATGAAATAACTGTAGATAAATTAGATAATAATACACAAAAACAAATAAGTAATTTATATGAGTATATAAACAAAATGAAAAATAATGTAGAGCTTATGAATGACCTAGATCCAATTCAATATATAAAAGAATATATTAAAAATGGAGAAGGTAATTTTTCTATAAAGTCTTTAAGCAAGGCATTAACAAGTATATTGTTTAAAGAAGTAAGAAGCGTATTAAAACTTATTATATCAATAGTTACAATAGTTATAATCTGTTCACTAATTAAAAATTTACAAAATGCATTTTCAAATGATAATATATCGGAAATAGCTTTTTATGCATGCTATGCTCTAATAATAATGATACTTTCAAAAAGTTTTATTATCTCAATAGATGTTGCAAAGGAAGTTATATTAAATATTACTGATTTTATGGCAGCATTATTACCTGTACTTATAACTATGATAGCTATGGTAGGTGGATTGAGCCAGGCAGCAACATTAGATCCAATTATTTTAGCAGCAGTTATATTTATACCTAGAATTTATTCTAATATTATAATACCACTTATTTTAATGGGATTTGTATTAGAATTTGCTAACAATTTATCTAATGACCATAAAATAATAAATCTTTGTAAACTATTAAAACAGTGCACTTTATGGATGCAGGGAATAATAATAACTATTTTTATAGGTGTTTTAACTGTTAGAGGAATTACATCAAAAACAATAGATGCAGTTACATTAAAAACCACTAAATTTGCAGTTGATAACTTTATACCTATTGTAGGAAAAACATTTTCTGATGCTATTTCTGCTATAGCAGGGTATTCTTTAATAATTAAAAATGCAATAAGCTCAATAGGATTACTAATTATAGTGTTAATACTTTTATATCCAATAGTAAAGTTAGTACTTATGACAGTTATATATAAATTAGCAGCAGCCTTAATTGAACCAATAAGTGATTCTAGAATAACTAATTCAGTAGCAGCAGCTGGAAATTCAATGACTTTAATTATATCTTGTGTTTTAAGTGTTAGTTTAATGTTTTTTATATTAATAGCACTTGTTGCATCCTCAGGGTTGTTTATAGTAGGAGGATAATATGATGTCTTTATTAAAAGAATTAGTAACAACTTTAGTGACTGCACTTATATTTATAACAGCAATAGAACTTATAAGTCCTAATAATAGTATGAAGAAATATTTAAAATTCATATTAGGGTTAGTTTTAATAACTATAATATTAAATCCAATAGTAAGAATTATTTCAAAAGGGGAAAGTAGTATCTATGAGTCTATTACTGATTGTGAACAAATATTTCTTAATTATAAAGATGAAATAAAAAGTAGTGATATTAGTAAAACAGATAATAGTGATTTAAGGAAAAAAGCTTTTGAAGAAAACTTTAATAAGAATTGTGAAAATTTACTTAAATCTAAATATCCAAATAAAAAATTTAAAAGTGATATCGAATGTATGGTGAATTTTAATAAAATGCTTTTTGATATAAAAAAAATAAGAATAGGTATAAGTGAAAAATCTATAAGTAAGATTGAAAAAATAAGAATTAATACCAAAAAGAAATATAGCGAAGAAAACAATAATGGAAATAGAAAGTATAAAGAAATAGTGACATTTATAAGTGAACAGTTGGATATTCCTAAAGATAAAATCGAAGTGTATAAAATAGAGGAATAGGAGATGAGTTTATGGATAAAAATAAGTTTTTTAATGATCTAAAGAAAATATTAGGTGAAAAAAAATTAAGTAATCTTATTTCTATTTGTTTAATATTGGCATTTATATTAATAGCAATGAATGTATTATTACCAAAGAATAAATCTATAAATAAGAATAATGAGATTACTTATAATGATGAGAAAAAAGAGGATACAAAAGAGAAGGAAATGAGCATTTCAACAAATATTTCATCAGATCAAAAAACATATGAAGAAAATCAAAAGGTAGAATTAAAAAATATATTGAAAAAGATGGAGGGGGTAGGAGAAGTTGATGTAATGATTTCTTTTGAAAGTGGGGAAGAAAAAGTTCCTGCTTATGATACTAATGCTCAAGTATCTAAAACTGAAGAAACAGATACGGAAGGAGGTAAAAGAACAACAAATCAAAAAAATGATGGTGCAACTGTGGTTATGACAAGTAAAGATGGTGGGAATCAACCATTTATACTAAGAACATATAAACCTAAAATAATAGGTGTTGTTGTTGTTGCAGAAGGAGCAGAAAATGGCAGAACAAAATATAATATTGAACAAGCAATTTCTAAGTTATATAACTTAAGTTTAGAAAAGGTTAATGTATATCCTATGAAGAAGTAGCATATAATTTAAAAGATAAAAGGATGGGAGGAAAAATATTATGAAAAGGAAACAATTAGGTATAATCTTTACTTTGTTAGCATTAATATTATGTGTAGGGGTGTTAGCAGCAAAGTTAAATAATGGAGGGTTGAATGATCCAACTGATTTAAGTGCAGTATTATCAGCAGAAAATGTTGCTGTTAATGAAGAAAATGGAGAAGAGAAAAAGACTGATGATGATAAAGCAACATTGAGTCAAAATGAATATTTCTTTCAAGCTAGAAGTGATAGAGAGCAACAAGAAAGTGCAACAATTCAAAGCTTAAAAGCATTAGTGGCAGATGAAAATACACCTAAGGAAAAGAAAGAAGATGCAAATAAGGAATTGAAAGAAAGAATTTTAAGAAAAGATAATGAAGGTAGAATTGAATTAAATATAAAAAATAAAGGTTATGAAGATGCATTATGTATGATAGATGATAATAAAGCAACAGTAATAGTAAAGTCACCAAATACTATTGAAGAAAAAGATAGTGTTGCTATCCAAGAAATAGTTCAAAATGTATCAAAGATAAAAGATGTAATAATACAAGTTCAAAGATAACATAATTATAGTATAAAAAAATAATATAAGTTTAATTGTAATTGTAATATTAAATCATATTTGTTATAATAAACGTAAGATTAACATGTTTTGTTATTACAAAACCTAGGAGGGTGAAAAGCATGGAAAGTTTGAATAGAGAAGATAACGTTGGTATAGTAAAGATATCAGATGAAGTAGTAAGCGTTATTTCAGGTATTGCAGCACAAGAAATTGAAGGTGTTAGTGATTACCCAGTAGGGGCCTCAAATAATTTATCAAGTATTTTAAAAGGTAAGAAATCATTAGGTAAGTCAACAAAGGTTACTTTGCTTGAGGATAAAGCAACTATAGATATAAATTTAAGTGTCGAGTATGGTGTAAAAATAATGGAGGTAGTTTCACAAGTTCAAGACAATGTAAAAAGAACAGTTGAAGCTATGACAGGATTAGTGGTAGAGGCTGTGAATGTGTATGTTCAGAACATATATATGCCTAAAAAAGAAGAAAGTGAATCTAATTAATATTTAATTTCACCCTCTGAATTTCAGAGGGTGTTTCCATGCTAGATATTATTTAGAGAATAAATTTTAATAAAAATGACAAGAATTTAAGAAGAAATTAAAGTACATGGAGGATCAGATGAACAGAAAACTATCAAGAGAAAAAGCAATGGAATTATTATTTGGAATGACATTAAATACTGATAATTGTGAGGAAACTTTAGAAAATTTTGTAGATAATTATGAAGGTAATATAAAAGAATTAGATTTAACATACATAAAAAGAATATTAATAGGTGTAGAAAATAATAAAGACAATATAGATGAAGCTATATCAAATAACTTATGTAATTGGAAAATAGATAGAATATCAAAAGTTAATTTGTGTATATTAAGATTAGCTGTATATGAATTATTATATGATGAAGAAATTCCTAATAAAGTTGCAATAAATGAAGCATTAGAAATAACAAAGAAATATTCAGATGAAAAAAGTGTTTCGTTTATAAATGGAGTTTTAGATAAAATTTTAAAAAAATAGATTAGAAGGGGCGAAAAAAATGGGGCAAATTATAAATGGAAAAGAAGTAGCATTAAAAATAAAAGAGGAAATAAAAACTTTTGTAGAAGAAAGAAAAAACAATAAATTAAGTATTCCAAAGATTGCATCTATATTAGTTGGAAATGATGGTGGATCAATTTATTATATGTCAAGTCAAGAAAAAGTAGCTAATTCTTTAGGAGTAGATTTTTTGAAAATTGTACTGGAAGAAAAGGTTAATGATGAAGATGTTATAAATGAAATACATAAATTAAATGATGATTCTAGTATTCAAGGAATTATATTACAATTACCTTTACCTAAGCATTTAGATGAAAAGAAAATAATAAAAGAGATATCTATTAAAAAGGATATAGATTGTCTTACATTTGAAAGTCAAGGTAAATTGTATATGGGTGAAAAAGGATTTTTACCATGTACACCTAATTCAGTTGTAACTTTAATTAAGAGCCTTAATATTGATATAACTGGTAAAGAAGTAGTTGTACTTGGAAGAAGTAACATAGTAGGTAAGCCAGTAGCACAACTTTTATTAAATGAAAATGCAACAGTTACTATATGTCATTCTAAAACAAAGAATTTAAAAGAAGTTTGTAGTAAAGCAGATATATTAGTAGTGGCAATTGGTAAACCTAAGTTTATAGATGGAGAATATGTAAAAGAAGATGCAATAGTTATTGATGTTGGAACTTCATCTTTTGAGGGTAAAATAACTGGGGATGTTAATTTTGATAAGGTAATAGATAAAGCTTCTTTTGTAACACCAGTACCAGGGGGAGTTGGAGCTTTAACTACAACACTTTTAATAAAAAATTCATGTGAGGCTTTAAAGGAATATGAAGATTAAAACTTTAACTGTTTCAGACTTAACAAGCTATATAAAAAAAATAATAGATAATGACTTTATTTTAAATAATCTCTCTGTAAAAGGGGAGATTTCTAATTTAAAGTTTCATAGCAGTGGACATATTTACTTTTCTTTAAAAGATAGTAATAGCAAAGTAAACTGTGTTATGTTTAAAGGTAAAGCAAGTCTTTTAAATATTGCTTTAGAAGATGGTATGGAAGTTATAGTAAAAGGTAGAGCATCTATTTATACAGCTGCAGGCAGTTTTCAACTTTATTGTGATGAAATTAAAAAAGAAGGTCAAGGAGAACTTTTTATAAAATTTGAAGCTCTTAAAGAGAAACTATCAAAAGCAGGATATTTTGATGAGATATATAAGAAAAGTATTCCAATGTATGCTAAAAAAATAGGTGTTGTAACCTCATCAACAGGTGCAGTAATAAGAGATATAATAAATGTAACTAAGAGAAGAAATTCATTAGTAGATATAGTTTTATATCCTGCAAAGGTTCAAGGCGATGGTGCATATAAAGAAATAATTGAAGGAATTGAATATTTTAATAATAAGCAAGATATTGATCTTATAATAATTGGAAGAGGCGGAGGTTCTATAGAAGAACTCTGGAATTTTAATGAAGAAGAGCTTGCAGAAGTCATATTTAATTCAAAACTTCCTATTATTTCAGCAGTAGGTCATGAAGTAGATTTTACAATTTCAGATTTTGTTTCTGATATAAGAGCTGCAACACCTTCACAAGCAGCTGAAATAGCAGTTCCACTCTTAAGTGATATAAATACAAGGATTTATGACATATCTAAAACATTGGATAGTGAAATTCAAAGAAAATTAAGAGAATGTAAGGATAAATTAGAAGCGAATAAGAGACTTTTAAAATTACATTCTCCAATGACTAGAATAGTAAACTCGTATATAGAAGTTGATAAATTAAAAGATAGATTATATTTTGCAATAGACACAAAAATAAAGAGAGAAAAGCAAAAAATAGAATCATTAAATAGTTTATTAAGCGCAAATAATCCTATAAAGGTACTTAATAAAGGATATGCTATAATAGAAGATGAAAATCAAGAAATCATTAAAGAAACATCAAGATTAAAAGACCAAAAAGAAATTCGAATTTCTTTAAGTGATGGTAAAGTTAAAGGGAATTTTATACCTATTAAGTAAGGAGAATATTATATGCCAAGAAAAGAAAGTTATGAAGATATGTTAAATAAACTTCAAGACATTTTAAGTACATTAGAGGGTAATAACTTAAATCTTGAAGAGGGTATGAAAGCATATGAAGATGGGGTTAAATTAGTTAATAAACTTTATAAGACTTTAAATTCATATGAAGGAAAAATATCTGTAATTAAGGATGAGAAAGAAGTGGAGTTTGAAGGTCAAGATGGAGATAGATAATTTAAAAAATATAATAGATGAATATTTAAAAAATTATTTTGCAAACAAAAATTCTTATAATAAAACTGTTTATGAGTCAGCAGCATATAGCGTAAATATAGGAGGAAAAAGAATTCGTCCAATACTACTTATGTTAACTTATTCTTTATATAAAGATGATATAAAAAAAGTATTACCAATAGCAGCTGCAATAGAAATGATTCACACGTATTCTTTAATTCATGATGACCTTCCATGTATGGATAATGATGATTTAAGAAGAGGAAAGCCAACAAATCATAGGATCTTTGGTGAAAATATTGCAGTTTTAGCAGGAGATGCTTTATTAAATGAAGCTATGACATTACTTATGAAAAGTTCTTTGCAATTAGAAAAAAATGTATTAAAAGCTTCTTATGAAATTTCAAAGGCAGCAGGGCCAGAAGGAATGATAGGTGGTCAAGTTGTTGATGTATTAAGTGAAGGAAAAGAAATATCAAAAGAAGAATTAGAATATATGCATAAAAAGAAGACTGGCGAACTTATAAGAGTTTCTATAGTATCAGGGGGGATTTTAGCTAATGTTCCAAGTAGAGATATAGAGGCTTTAAATGAATATGGTAAAAAATTAGGGTTAGCATTTCAGATAAAAGATGATATATTAGATGTAATAGGAACTGAAGAAGAATTAGGTAAAGCAATAAATAAAGATACAGAATTAAATAAAACTAATTTCATAACTGTTTATGGGTTGGAAAAGTGTGAAGAACTTTGTAAAATATTAACTGAAGAATGTATAAAAATTTTAGACAACTTAAGTGTAGATTCTAGTTTATTAAAAGAATTAACTTATAATCTTTTAAATAGACTAAATTAAAAAAGGGAATGGTTATTATGAAGTCGTTATTAGATAGTTTAAATTTCCCAAAAGATTTAAAAAATTTAAGCGCTAGTGATACAAAAAGATTAAGTAATGAAATAAGACAATTTTTGATAGAGAGTGTTTCAAAAACAGGAGGTCACTTATCATCTAATTTAGGTGTTGTAGAGCTTACATTAAGTCTTATAAAATCTTTTGATTTTGAAAGAGATAAAATAGTATGGGATGTAGGACATCAAAGTTATGTATACAAGATTTTAACTGGTAGAAAAGATGATTTTAAAAATCTTAGACAATTAGATGGTTTAAGTGGATTTCCAAAAAGAAATGAAAGTAAATATGATTATTTCGATACTGGACATAGCAGTACATCAATCTCATCAGCACTTGGAATGGCAAGGGCAAGGGATTTAAAAAAGGAAAAGTATATTGTAGTTGCTGTAATTGGTGATGGAGCTTTAACAGGAGGTATGGCATTAGAAGCCTTAAATGATATAGGTTTTAGAAAAACTAAAATGATAATTATTTTAAATGATAATCAAATGTCCATTTCTCTTAATGTTGGAGGTTTGTCTAGATACTTAAATAAATTAAGAACTGGTGAAAGATATAATAAGTTAAAAACTAATATAAATACATCTCTTAGCTCTTCAGATTTAGGGAAAGATATTATTTCTAAAATATCAAAAATAAAAGATAGTATAAAACAATTAGTTGTGCCTTCTATGTTTTTTGAAAATATGGGGATAAAATATATAGGCCCAGTTGATGGGCATGATGTAAAAGCAATGAATGAAGTATTTAGCAGAGTTAAAGATATGGAAGGACCTGTTATAATACATACGGTTACGCAAAAAGGCAAGGGATATTCATTAGCAGAAAAAAGTCCTTCTAAGTATCATGGAATACCTCCTAGCAATAATAAAAAAGAAGAGATTAATAAAACTTGTAAATATACATATTCTAAAGCTTTTGGTAATGCATTAATTGATATATCAAAAGAAGAAAAGGAAGTAGTAGCTATAACAGCAGCAATGCCGGATGGAACAGGATTAAAAGAGTTTGCCACTACTTATCCAGAACGTTTTTTTGATGTTGGTATAGCAGAACAACATGCTGTCACATTAGCAGCAGGAATGGCAGCCAATGGATTAAAGCCTGTATTTGCAGTATACTCTACTTTTTTACAACGAGGATTTGATCAGGTAATACATGATGTGTGCATTCAAAATTTACCTGTAATATTTGCTGTGGATAGGGCTGGAATAGTAGGAGAAGATGGGGAAACTCATCAAGGAATTATGGATGTAAGTTATTTGTCTATGATACCTAATATGACTATAATAGCACCAAAGTGTACAAAAGAAGTATATAGTATGCTAAAATGGGCAATAAATAAAAATTCACCTGTGGCAATAAGATATCCAAGAGGTAAAGATATTTTACATAATTTAAATGTTTTAACAGAAATAAATTATGGAAAATGGGAAGTTATAAGTGAAGGAAATAAAATATGTATAATTGCTAGTGGAAGGATGCTTCAACATGCAATTTTAGCTAAAGAAATATTAAAAGAAAGAGGACTAAATCCTAAAATTATAAATGCAACTTTTATTAAACCTATAGATAAAGATTTATTAAATGATTTAAAAGAAAAGGGATATGATATTATAACTATAGAAGATAATATTATATCTGGTGGACTTGGAACGGCTATTTTACAACATCTAAATTGCATAAATTATAATGGGAATATAAAATTATTAGGATATAATGATGAATTTATTCCACAAGGAAATGTAGAAGTACTTTATAAAAAATATGGATTAGATCCTGAAAGTATAAGTAGTACCATACTTAAACTTTATAATTAATAAGGAGAATATAATATATGGCAGAAAAAAAAGAAAGACTGGATATACTTTTAGTAGAAAAGGGTATAATTACTTCTAGAGAAAAAGCTAAAGCTTGTATTATGGAAGGTAAAGTATTTGTCGATGGTCAAAGAGTTGATAAAGCTGGAGAAAAGATAAATATAAATGCTAATATAGAATACAAAGGGCCGACGCTTAAGTATGTAAGTCGAGGTGGACTTAAATTAGAAAAAGCAATGAAATCTTATAACATATCTTTAGAAGATAAGGTATGTATGGACATAGGAGCATCTACAGGGGGATTTACTGATTGTATGCTTCAAAATGGGGCTAAAAAGGTATATTCAGTTGATGTAGGATATGGACAGTTTGCTTGGAAGTTAAGGACTGATGAAAGAGTTGTATGCATGGAAAGAACTAATATAAGATATGTTACATTAGAAGATATTGGAGAGCCTTTAGATTTTGCATCAATAGATGTATCATTTATATCATTAAAAAAGATAATGCCTGCAACATTAGGTCTTTTAAAGGATAATGGTGAAGTGGTTGCATTGATAAAGCCACAATTTGAGGCAGGACGTGAAAAAGTAGGTAAAAAGGGTGTCGTTAGAGAAATTAGCACACATAAAGAAGTTGTATATGAAATAGTTGAATTTCTTAAAAATGAAAATTTAAATATTTTAGGAGTAGGATATTCTCCAATAAAGGGCCCAGAAGGAAATAGAGAGTACTTAGTTTATTTCACAAAAGACAATGAAAAAGAAAGCAATTTTGAACTTGAAGATATAGAAAGGGTTGTAGAAGAATCTCATAAAGAATTATAGGGATTTTTGGAGGGGTTATGAAGAATATAGGTATTGCTATAAATCCATCAAAAGATCATAAGAATACAATTTTAAATATGGTAACAAAAAAGATTGAAACTATTTGTAATGTAAAAAATATTAAGGTATATAATAGCTTTGATATAAAAAATTTAGATTTAAGTTTTTTAGATTTGCTAATTGTTTTAGGTGGAGATGGTACACTACTTGGAGTAGCAAGAGAATTAAATGATGACTTTAAAGCACCTATATTAGGAATAAATATAGGAAATTTGGGTGTTTTGTCTAGTATAGAAATATCAGATTTAGATTTGGCATTAAAAAAACTCATGATTAAAGATTGTAAAATTCATAAAAGAATGATGCTAAATTGTGAAGTAAGTATAAATGAGTCAATAAAGAATATTAAAACATTAAATGAAGTAGTTGTAGCTAGAGGAACACTATCAAGAATGGTTAAATTTAAGATATTTATTGATGAAAAGTTATATGCTATATTTAAAGGAGATGGACTTATTGTTTCAACTCCAACAGGATCAACAGCTTATTCTTTTTCAGCAGGAGGACCGTTTTTATATCCAGATTTAGAAGTCGTTAGTATAGTACCAATATGTGCTCACACAAAGAGTATGCATCCAATCGTAATAAAAGGTGATAGTACTGTAAAGATAGTAGCAGAAAATAGTGGAGACGAAATATATTTAACAGTAGATGGACAAAGAGCAATAGAAATGAAAGATAATCCTATTATAACTGTGAAAAAGAATCCAAAATCATTAAAATTACTATTATTTAATGATTATGATTATTTTAGAGTAATAAGAAATAAGGTATTAAATAATTCTAAGGAATGTGATGGTGAAGAAATTTGAAATCAAAAAGACATACCAAGATATTAGAAATTATATCATCTAAAGAGATAGAAACGCAAGAAGAGTTAGCTGAAGAATTAAAATTACAAGGTTTTGATGTAACACAAGCAACTGTTTCAAGAGATATTAAAAATTTAAAGCTTATAAAAGTACAAGGAGCATCTGGAAACTATAAATATGTTGTATCTTCAGGTGAAGAAAAGAATATAATTGATAGATTAAGTAATATACTATCTAATACAGTTATAAGTGCAGAAAATGTAGACAAAATGGTTGTAATAAAGACAATAAGTGGTTCAGGATCAGCAGCAGCTGAAGCTATAGATAATTTAGAAGGAACTGATATTGCAGGAACAGTAGCAGGAGATAATACAATATTTATACTTCTTAGAAGCTTAGAAAAAGCAGAAGAATTAGTAGCAAAAATAAGAAAAAGAATATCACTATAATTGTAAGGATGGGTATATATGTTAATTCAATTAAACATTAAAAATTTTGCATTGATACAAGAAGTAACTATGAATTTCAACGAAGGTTTTAATATTCTTTCTGGTGAAACAGGTGCAGGTAAATC